>NZ_JBSKJQ010000008.1:0-167905 GCF_053709655.1 Enterobacter sp. UPMP2060 | reverse complement strand
ACGCTGCACAAACTAATCCCCCAACGCCCTGCTTATACGGTAAACTACCTGCGTTTTTGCATCAGGATAGCGTCTATGAACCATTCCCTTAAGCCCTGGAATACCTTTGGCATTCAACGCAATGCTAAACAAATTGTACGTGCCGATACTGCACAGCAACTGCTGGATGCATGGCAAAGCGCAACTGAAAATAACGAACCCGTACTGATTCTGGGCGAAGGAAGTAATGTCCTGTTTCTCGATGATTTTGCGGGAACGGTGATCGTTAACCGCATCATGGGAATTGATGTGGAAGAGCGTGCCGACAGCTGGCACCTGCACGTGGGGGCCGGAGAAAACTGGCATCATCTGGTGCAATTCACCCTCGAAAAAGGGATGCCGGGCCTGGAAAACCTTGCGCTTATTCCAGGCTGCGCCGGATCGTCACCTATTCAAAACATCGGTGCCTACGGCATCGAACTGAAACATGTCTGTGAATATGTCGACTGCATCGAACTGGCGACCGGAACGGCAAAGCGTTTAACGGCGGAACAGTGCCGGTTTGGCTATCGCGACAGTATTTTCAAACATGAATATCAGGATCGCTACGTGATTGTTGCCGTGGGCCTGCGCCTGTCGAAGGACTGGCAGCCTGTGTTGACCTACGGGGATTTAACGCGTCTCGATCCGGCTACCGTAACCGCCCGCGACGTTTTTGATTCCGTTTGCCATATGCGGATGACCAAACTTCCCGATCCAAAAGTAAACGGAAACGCAGGAAGCTTCTTCAAAAACCCGGTTATCAGCAGCGAAAATGCAAAAGTCTTTCTTGAAGGATGGCCAGCCGCACCACATTACCCTCAGGCGGATGGCAGCGTGAAGCTTGCCGCGGGATGGCTTATCGATCAATGCCAGCTAAAAGGCACTTCAGTAGGCGGTGCTGCCGTTCACCAGCAGCAGGCTCTTGTGCTGATTAATCAGCGCGATGCGACCAGCGATGATGTTGTACAGCTGGCTCATTATGTTCGTCAGCGTGTGGGCGAAAAATTTAACGTCTGGCTGGAGCCAGAAGTTCGCTTCATTGGCTGCACAGGCGAAGTTAATGCCGTGGAGGCTATCGCGTGAAGGACAATACCGTTCCCTTAACCCTGATTAGCATCCTTGCTGACGGTGAGTTTCATTCTGGCGAGCAGCTGGGTGAGCAGCTTGGCATGAGCCGTGCTGCTATCAATAAACATATCCAGACGCTTCGCGACTGGGGTGTTGATGTGTTCACGGTTCCCGGAAAAGGCTACAGCCTGCCGGAGCCGATTCAATTGCTGAATGAAGAAGCGATCCGCAGCCAGATCGGACACGGCAATGTTGCGGTGCTGCCGGTGATTGATTCGACGAACCAGTATCTTCTGGATCGTCTGCCTGAGCTGAAATCCGGCGATGCCTGCGTTGCTGAATATCAACAGGCCGGTCGCGGCCGTCGCGGTCGCAAATGGTTTTCGCCATTTGGCGCTAACCTCTATCTGTCCATGTACTGGCGACTCGAGCAGGGCCCGGCCGCTGCCATTGGTCTGAGTCTGGTCATCGGCATCGTCATGGCGGAAGTTCTGCACGATCTGGGGGCGGATAAAGTACGCGTTAAATGGCCTAATGACCTCTACCTCAACGATCGTAAACTTGCCGGTATTCTGGTCGAACTGACGGGAAAAACGGGCGATGCGGCGCAAATCGTCATCGGCGCAGGCCTCAACATGGTAATGCGCAATGTACAAAATGATGTGGTGAATCAGGCCTGGACTAACCTCCAGGAGGCGGGGATCGTCATCGATCGCAACACCCTTGCCGTGCGTATGATTAAAGAGTTGCGCAGTTCACTCACGCTTTTTGAGCAGGAAGGGCTGGCATCGTTCCTGTCTCGTTGGGAAAAGCTGGATAACTTCATCAACCGCCCGGTGAAATTGCTGATTGGTGATAAAGAGATCTACGGAACTTCGCGCGGTATTGACGCACAGGGCGCGCTGCTTCTTGAGCAGGATGGTGTGATCAAACCCTGGATGGGCGGTGAGATTTCACTGCGAAGTGCCGAATAACCGGATCGAGTTAATTATGCGAAAACCCGTCTGCGCAACGCTGGCCGTCATGATGAGTGTGCTGTTTTCGCCTCTCTCTCATGCGGATCGGGCCTGGGAGAGTTACAAGGCCCGCTTTTTCAAACCGGAAGGCCGTATTGTTGATACCGGTAATGGCGGCGTGTCGCATACGGAAGGTCAGGGTTTTGCCATGCTGATGGCGGAGGCCAACGACGATAAAGCCACGTTCGATAAGCTCTGGCAATGGACAGACAGTCGGCTAAAGAACAAAGAAAATGGTCTGTTTTACTGGCGCTATAACCCCGCAGAGTCCAACCCGGTCGCCGACAAAAACAACGCTGCAGATGGCGACGTGCTGATTGCCTGGGCGTTGCTGAAAGCCGACACCCGCTGGCATGACAAGCGCTACAGCGCCGCATCGGATGCAATTACCAAATCACTGATTGACCACAGCGTGATCCGCTATGCCGGTTACCGCGTAATGCTGCCCGGTGTCCAGGGGTTTAAGCTTGAGGGTGAAATAGTCCTTAATCCTTCCTATTTCGTGTTTCCGGCCTGGCAGGCCTTCTCCAGACGCAGTCATTTGCCGGTCTGGCGCGATTTGATTAAGGACGGGAAACGCCTGCTGGGGAAAATGGGCTCGGGTAAAGCGAATCTGCCCACTGACTGGGTTTCACTGGCATCAGGTGGCAAGCTGGCTCCTGCCAAAGGCTGGCCGCCGCGAATGAGCTATGACGCGATTCGTGTTCCGCTGTACGTTGCCTGGTCTGATAAGCAAAGCCCGCTGCTGACGCCGTGGAAGGCCTGGTTCGGTCAGTTCCCCCGGGAACAAACGCCCGCCTGGGTTAACGTCGCGACCAATGAATATGCGCCCTACATGATGGAAGGCGGCCTGCTGGCCGTACGTGATTTCACGATGGGGCAGTCTTCCGGTGAACCCGAAATCACCTCTAAAGACGACTACTATTCGGCAAGTCTGAAAATGCTGGTGTGGATCGCCCAGCAATAATGTCGACATTATCCCTCTCCCCGATGGGGAGAGGGACGTCATACCGTGTTACTGCGGATACGGTACCCAATCCCCGCCGTTCAGGCGAACGTAAGGTTTGTTTTGATATTGAATGACGACCGCGTTAGCGTTTTCTGAAACTTCTGCCGTTTGCGGCAGGTTGCTGGTGAGCTGATCCCAGTTCACGCTATCCTCCACAAACAGCTTCCCGTCAACGGCGCGGGCAACCAGCTCTGAGATCGCCAGATAGCTGGTTGGCTGTGTAATCTCAATCGGTGCGCCCTGATGCGGTGCCTTCATCCCAAAGAATTTAATGCCTGCAGGCACGTTAGTGATGGACGGGCTTGGGATATCACGCAGACCCGACACCTGCATTCTGTCACCTTTCAGCGCACCACCGTGCTCAGGTACCACAACCACCATCACTTTACGGCCCGATTTTTCCAGCTCCGTGAAGAACGCGTCCAGCTCGTCAAAGAACTTCTGTGCACGCACTTTATAATCAGCCGTTTTGCTCACGCCCGGGAAATGGTTACCGTCGTGGAGCGGCAGGGTGTTAAAGAACGTCGCGCTGCGCGGATTACTGTCTTTTTCGATGGTCTGCAGCCAGCGCTGCAGGACGGCAGTATCGTCATAAACTGGCGAGCCGTCGAAGCCCAGCAGAGAGACGGGAAGACCGGTTTGATCCATCAGCGGTGCCTGCATGCCGCCCTGTTCGCGCACCTCTTTCAGGAAGTTACCGAACTGGCCGTTATGCCCCAGCATCAGGTGCTGCGTAAAGCCCAGCTTTGCGAGGTTATCGAACAGATAACACTGGTTGCCGGCGGGTTGATACAGGTTTTTATGCGATGTCTGACCGCAGCTTGCACGCAGCAGGCGGATCGCCGCCGGGCCGCTGTACGAGGTGGCAGAGTTGAAATCTTTAAACTGAATATCGAAGTGTGACCACAGCGGATGAGACATCAAACCGGCGGCGTCCACGTCGGCCCAGGAGAGAGAACAGATGTTGATCACCAGCAGTTCAAACGGCTGAGCATCCGCCGGCAGCGCATCCGGGAATTTAGTCTGTCGCTTGTCTTCCGCGGTATAGAAACTGGAGAGCCAGGCGTTCAGGTTGGTAGAGGTCGGCGGTGCGGTCTGGGTTGGGATATCGCCCACCACAGGCGTATCGCCTGCCGTTGTGACGGTTGCCGCCGCGCTTCCCCCTGTGGTGGTCACCGTGGTGGTCGGTTGACCGGCAGGCCACAGGGAAAAGTTCGGCCCAGCCAGCGTCAGCACGTTAAGCCAGATCATAATCGCGACGACAAACACCGTGACGCGGATCCACTGTGACAGGAACAGCCAGGCAACCAGCAGCACAAATACCGCGCCAATCATCTGCCAGTTAATAAAGCGCTCGGTCAGATCGAGGACATAGCTGGCGCTAAAGCCCGCCACCTGCGACCCCTGGCTCATAATGCTGTCCGGCCCCGGTAGCCAGGTATCATGCCAGAACAGCGCAAAGCCGACAGGTATAGCGACCCAGTGGCGCAAGCGATGTAACCTGATATTCGGCAGCGGCATCAGCAGGAAGGCCATAAACACGAGGTTGAGAAGGGGATGGAAATTCAGATAGCCTGCCCACAGCAGGCCAAACTTCACCAGAAAGTAGAAGTTCCAGCCGGAAAGGCCGCGCCAGTATTGCCAGAGCGGCGAGGGTGACGAAGCGGTATAGGTAGAATTAGTCATGTTTTCGGTCTGCCTTGACGTGTGATGCCCGTGTCAGTGTTCCGGCTGGTTTTACATAGCGAGGTTTAATAAACAGCACTCTGGCCGTATCACGGATACGGCGGATGGAATGGCGCGCATAGTAGCCAAGCGGGAAAAAGATCAGCGCACAGAATATAACCAGTTGAATGATATCGCTGATGTTCATGATGATGCGTTCTCCGCGTTGTCTGTTAATAAGCGAAGGGGTTCCGGAACCCGACGCCAGACGTGTCCATCATGCCTGGCATTGAGGATCGGTTTGGCATCGCTCTTGATAGCGAGCGGCTTAACCCATTGTTCAGGCTGGAGCGCACGCATCTGCACCAGCTCCGCGCTAATCGTATTATCTTCGAACCAAATCATACGGTTCGAGAAAATATCCCCTGTAGGCAGAGGGAAGATGTGGTTAAGCGCCGTATCGAGATCGTTTACCCGGCAGAAGGACAAAAACAGCACCAGGCGATTGTCGCCAATGGTCATGATGTCCCCTGTACGGTTCGGGCGACATAAGGTGAGAGCCTGTTCAACGCGAATACCCGGCACGGGACGCAGAGCAACCATGACCCCTTTTCCGTCAGCAGGAAGAAGCGTGTTGTTCATCATGTTGCCGACGGCGTCGCAGAAGGTATCCCATTTTTGGTATCCACGCAGCTTCATCGGCTGCGTCATGGAGAGCAGCGTGGAAATATCTTCCGGTACGTGGCGGCTAAACTGCTGGCCCTGAACGCTTTCGATAAGCGTCAGGCAGCGTGACAACGGCGCATTCCATGGAATAACCATATTGGCGCCGCAGCCGAGAAGCAGGCGCTCATCGGTGGCGCGCAGGCTGGTATTATTTTCGCGCACGATGATTTTCAACGCACTGCCGCGCTGGCGGCGTAAGGTGTGGATTTGTCGTGCCAGCGTCTCAATCTGGTTATTCTGCATCAGCGAGAAAATAAGGGTTGCCGCCTGGGTTGTGCGGGCTTCATGGAAAAGGGCTTCGTTAGAATCAAACAATGTCCAGTTTTCCGACAGGGCGGGTGCCCCCTCTAAAACCGCGATATGGCTCAGGATGCGTTTTTCATCACTGCGCGGCTGCACCACGGTTTCTTCCTGCTGCGCCAGGTGCCACTCGCCCTCAATATGTTTCAGCGTAAGCTGTTGCCTGGCGCTCACGCCTTTTTCATTACACCAGAATGCAATATCGTAGAGATAGCTGCCTGCCTGGTCACGAACGCTTGCCAGACCGAACAGGGAGCGATATTCGCCCATTAAAAGTGAGAACAGCTTGTCATTATTACTGCCGGGATTGACTAACAATAGCGTGCAATTTTGAAATTTTGCCCATTTATTGATTTTTTCCAGCCAGGGCAGCAGTTTTTCAGCAGGCATATTTTGCAGGACGTTATTTGCGCATTTCAGAATCACTAAATAGTGATCCGGATCAATAGAGCACTGAACGTCGCGGGACAAAAAGTATAGACTATCGGCTTCCGATGTCATGGAAAATAATCGCACCGTCTGGGGGCCGCGACCACTTTCAAGCGTAATAATTTTCTTCGGATCTTCGCCCATGCTAATGACGGCCACGCGGGAATCCTTATCCTGAGCAGCAATTGTCTGGTTTACCAGACTGATAGCATCTTCATTACGGTCCGTATTAATCCACCAGACTCCTCCGACTGGCATGTGGCTCAATTCGTCCCATAATGACTGGATGCCAATAGAAAATATGGAGTCCACGGTGTCCCTCTTTTCGTCTAATTTATCTGTATCTCAGTTTACTAGCGAAAGCGTAGAAATAAACCTAACATTGAAATTAAAGAACATCAGATTTAGCATGTAAATGAAATTTGTCAGGGCAGGAAGCCTCGCAAGTTCTTTAGCGTGCGATTTTCCTTAAAGGGATGGAAAAAGAATGGATAATAACGAACCTGGAACCCCAGTCGACTCGACTCTGGGTTACACATTCCAAAACGATTTTTTGGCGCTGACGCAGGCCTTTTCTTTACCTGAAATAGATTACACCGATATTTCCCAGCGGGAACAGTTGGCCGCGGCTATTAAACGCTGGCCGTTATTAGCTGAATTCGCCCATCAACAATAAGGGAGCCATTGATGGCCATACTCGGATTACAGGGTGTCCGTGGCGGTGTGGGTACCACATCAGTTACCGCGGCGCTGGCGTGGTCATTACAGCTTTTAGGTGAATCGGTGCTGGTTATTGACGCCTGCGCCGATAATTTGTTGCGTATGTCGTTTAACGTCGACTTTTCTCGTGAAGAGGGCTGGGCCCGCGCGCTGCTTGATGATAAAGACTGGCAGGATGCGGGGATGCGCTATACCTCCCAGCTTGATCTGCTGCCGTTTGGGCAACTGAGCACCACGGAACGCGAGAATGAAGCCGCGTATCAGCGCCTGTTTTCGCAGTTCACGCTGGCGCTGCAAACCCTGAAAGAAAAGGGGCACTACAAGTGGATCTTGCTGGATCTGCCGCACGGCGCCGGCACGCTGACCCGACAGCTAATCGCCCAATGCGATCATATACTTTCCATCGTCAACGTCGATGCGAACTGCCATATCCGCCTGCATCAGCAGGGGCTGCCTCAGAACGCTCACCTTCTGATTAACGATTTGCGCATTGGCAGCCAGATCCAGGACGATCTGTATCAGGTCTGGCTGCAAAGCCAGCGCCGTCTGCTTCCCATTGTCATCCATCGTGATGAGGGGATGGCGGAATGCCTTGCGTCTAAGCAACCGCTCGGCGAATACCGCAGCGATTCACTGGCGGCAGAAGAGATCCTGACGCTGGCTAACTGGTGTCTGCTGAACTTCGCCAACAGGGCGGAGCATGCAGGGAGTTCTGTATGAGTCGTCTCGCCAGCTGGTTACTCATCCCACCGGTCAGTTCGCGTTTGAGCGAACATTACCGGCATTTCCGCCGGCACGGTGCTTCGGCATTTAGCGCCGCGCTCGGCTGTTTTTGGATGATTCTGGCCTGGATGTTTATTCCACTCGAACACCCGCGCTGGCAGCGCATACGTGTCCGGCACAGTGAGCTATATCCGCATATTAATCCCAATCGGCCGCGTCCTTTGGATCCGGCGCGCTATCTCATTCAGGCCATCTGGCTGGCGGTCACGTCATCCCGCTCAGAGAAAATAACGCCGCACTGGCGCAGCTTCTCCCGCGTGCAGCAGTTACGTGAACGCTACCACCAGTGGCTGGACAGACTGCCCAACAGCGTAAGCGATAAGACCAGCCATCTGGATAACCACAAAGAGCTCGGGCATCTCCACCCGGGCCTGCGGCGTTTTATCCTCGGCGTGATCGTCGTGTTCTCGCTCATTCTGGCGCTGGTCTGTATTACGCAACCTTTCAACCCTCTGGCGCAGTTCACCTTCCTGATCCTGCTGTGGGGCGTGGCGCTGCTGGTCCGCCGTATTCCGGGCCGCTTCTCGGCGCTGATGCTGATTGTGCTGTCGTTGACCGTCTCCTGTCGCTACATCTGGTGGCGTTATACCTCAACCCTGAACTGGGACGATCCGGTCAGCCTGGTGTGCGGCCTGGTGCTGCTGTTTGCCGAAACCTACGCCTGGATCGTGCTGGTGCTGGGCTATTTCCAGGTCATTTGGCCGCTCAACCGCCAGCCGGTTCCGCTGCCAAAAGACACCGCGCAGTGGCCGTCTGTTGATCTCTTTGTACCGACCTACAACGAAGATTTGAGCGTGGTGAAAAATACCATTTATGCCGCGCTGGGCATCGACTGGCCGAAAGACAAGCTCAAGGTCTGGATCCTGGATGACGGCAACCGTCCGGCGTTCCGCCAGTTCGCAGAGGAGGTCGGCGTCGAGTACATCGCCCGTCCGACTCACGAGCATGCGAAAGCCGGGAACATCAACAACGCGTTGAAGTATGCCACAGGGGAGTTTGTCTCGATCTTTGACTGCGACCACGTGCCGACGCGCTCGTTCCTGCAGATGACCATGGGCTGGTTCCTGAAGGAGAAAGAGCTGGCGATGATGCAGACGCCGCACCACTTCTTCTCGCCGGATCCGTTTGAACGTAACCTTGGCCGCTTCCGCAAAACCCCGAACGAAGGCACGCTATTCTATGGCCTGGTGCAGGACGGAAACGACATGTGGGATGCCACCTTCTTCTGCGGCTCCTGTGCGGTTATCCGCCGTAAGCCGCTGGATGAAATTGGCGGTATCGCCGTCGAAACGGTCACTGAAGATGCGCACACCTCTCTGCGCCTGCACCGTCGTGGCTATACCTCTGCGTATATGCGTATTCCGCAGGCTGCCGGTCTGGCAACGGAGTCACTGTCGGCGCACATTGGTCAGCGTATTCGCTGGGCGCGCGGCATGGTGCAGATCTTCCGTCTCGATAACCCACTGATTGGTAAAGGGCTCAAGCTGGCGCAACGTCTCTGCTACGTCAACGCCATGTTCCACTTCTTATCCGGTATCCCGCGGCTGATCTTCCTGACCGCGCCGCTGGCGTTCCTGCTCCTTCACGCTTATATCATTTACGCCCCGGCGCTGATGATTGCGCTGTTTGTTCTGCCGCACATGATCCACGCGAGCCTGACGAACTCGAAGATACAGGGTAAATACCGCCATTCCTTCTGGAGTGAAATCTACGAAACGGTGCTGGCCTGGTATATCGCACCGCCGACGATGGTGGCGCTGATTAACCCGCACAAAGGGAAATTTAACGTCACCGCCAAGGGCGGCCTGGTGGAAGAAGAGTACGTCGACTGGGTGATCTCCCGTCCGTATATCTTCCTGGTATTGCTGAATATCGTTGGCGTCATCGCCGGTATCTGGCGTTACTTCTACGGCCCGGAAAACGAAATTCTGACCGTCTTTGTGAGTATGGCCTGGGTCTTCTACAACCTGATTATCCTCGGCGGCGCGGTGGCGGTGTCGGTGGAGAGCAAGCAGGTTCGTCGTGCGCATCGCGTTGAAATCTGCATGCCTGCGGCGATCGCCCGTGAAGATGGCCATCTCTTCTCCTGTACCGTGCACGACTTCTCTGACGGTGGCCTGGGAATCAAAATCAACGGCCAGGCGAAGGTGCTGGAAGGCCAGAAAGTTAACCTGCTGCTTAAGCGCGGTCAGCAGGAGTATGTCTTCCCGACGCAGGTTGTGCGCGTGGCGGGCAATGAAGTCGGTTTGCAGCTGATGCCGTTGACCAAAAAGCAACATATCGATTTTGTGCAGTGTACGTTTGCCCGCGCGGATACGTGGGCTCTCTGGCAGGACAGCTTCCCGGAAGATAAACCTCTGGAAAGCCTGCTGGATATTCTGAAGCTGGGGTTCCGTGGCTATCGTCACCTTGCAGAATTCGCCCCGTCGTCGGTGAAATTAATTTTCCGGTCACTTACTTCGCTGGTTTCCTGGGTCGTGTCGTTCATTCCTCGTCGTCCTGAGCGGGATGAGGCGAAGCAGGCGGACCCGGTTATGGCTCAACAATGATGATAACGCGATGAAAACAAAACTTTCCTGGTTATGTGCAGTGGCAATGGGGATGAATGTCCTCCCCGCAACAATGGCTAACGCAGCTCCTGGTAACGCAGCGGCAACCCCTGCGCCAACGGTACCTGTCGTCGCGCAAGCAACCGATCCGGTTGTCACCGCGGCACTTGGTCAAACAGAAAATATCATGCCGAACCAGCCAACGGAGGGGAACACCCTGCCGGCAGACGGCCAGGTCATCGGGCAGGTGATGCCGGGCGTCCGGGGGGCGAATGCGCCTGTCGTTGCGGACAATGCGCCGTCGCGGGACGTGAAGCTGACCTTCGCGCAAATTGCACCGCCTCCGGGCAGTATGGTGCTGCGCGGCATCAACCCTAACGGCGGCATTGAGTTTGGCATGCGTAGCGATGAGGTCGTTTCTAATGCGGTGCTGAACCTGGAATACACGCCGTCGCCGTCTCTGCTGCCGACGCAGTCTCAGCTGAAGGTCTACCTGAATGATGAGCTGATGGACGTACTGCCGGTCACCAAAGAGCAGCTGGGCAAGAAAACCCAGGCGCAGGTGCCGATAAACCCGCTGTTCATCACCGACTTTAACCGTATCCGTCTGGAATTTGTCGGCCACTATCGCGATGTCTGCGAAAACCCGGCCAGCAACACGCTGTGGATGGACGTCGGGCGTAACTCCTCGCTGCAGATGACCTACCAGTCGCTGGCGCTGAAAAACGATCTCTCGGCATTCCCGGTTCCGTTCTTCGATCCGCGTGATAACCGTCCGCTCACGCTGCCGATGGTGTTTGCATCATCCCCGGACGTGACCGAGCAGCTGGCGGCCACCATTGTGGCGTCCTGGTTTGGTTCACGTGCTGGCTGGCGTGGACAGAGCTTCCCGGCGATGTATGACAAACTGCCGGACAGAAATGCCATTGTGTTTGCGACCAACGCGAAACGCCCGGCCTTCCTGCGCGATCATCCGGACGTCAAAGCGCCGACCGTTGAGATGATAAGCCACCCGGAAAACCCGTACGTGAAGCTGCTGGTGGTGTTTGGCCGTGATGATAAAGATCTGGTGCAGGCAGCAAAAGCGATTGCCCAGGGCAACGTCCTTTTCCGTGGCAACAGCGTTGTAGTGGATGAGGTCAAACCGCTGCTGGCGCGTAAACCTTATGATGCGCCAAACTGGGTGCGTACCGACCGTGCGGTGACATTTGGCGAACTGAAAACCTATGAAGAACAGCTGCAGGCGACGGGGCTTGAGCCAGCGCCGATTAGCCTGTCACTGAATCTGCCGCCGGATCTGTATCTGCTGCGTACCAACGGCATTGATATCAATCTGAACTACCGTTATACCGCGCCAGCGACCAAAGACAGCTCGCGCATGGATATCAGCCTGAACAACCAGTTCCTGCAATCGTTCAGCCTGCAAAGCACGCAGGATACTAACCGCCTGATGCTTCGCCTGCCGGTGTTGCAGGGGCTGCTGGACGGTAAAACGGATGTCTCCATCCCGGCACTGAAGCTCGGTGCGATAAACCAGCTGCGCTTTGACTTCCAGTACATGAACCCGATGCCTGGCGGCTCGGCGGAAAACTGCATCACCTTCCAGCCCGTACAGAACCACGTCGTGATTGGCGATGAGTCGACCATCGACTTCTCGAAGTACTATCACTTCCTGGCGATGCCGGATCTGCGCGCCTTTGCTAACGCGGGCTTCCCGTTCAGCCGCATGGCCGATCTTTCTGAGTCCATCGTTGTGATGCCAA
Organism: Enterobacter sp. UPMP2060; assembly: GCF_053709655.1. Taxonomy (NCBI): domain Bacteria; kingdom Pseudomonadati; phylum Pseudomonadota; class Gammaproteobacteria; order Enterobacterales; family Enterobacteriaceae; genus Enterobacter; species Enterobacter sp. UPMP2060. Next base: position 155,856 of record NZ_JBSKJQ010000008.1, on the reverse strand, counting down.
AAGCGCCAAGCGAAGGGCAGGTCACGACCCTGCTGGATACCATGGCGACCGTTGGGGGACAGACGGGATTACCGGCGATTAACGTCACGTTGACGGACGATGGCAGCCAGATCCAGAACAAAGATGCTGACATCATGGTGATCGGTACCATTCCGGATAAGCTGAAGGATGACAAACGTATCGACCTGCTGGTGAAAGCGGCCCAGTCCTGGGTTAACACGCCGCTGCGCCAGACCGAGTTCCCGAGCATTATGCCGGATGTGAACGACCGTCAGGCCAGCGCGCAGACGACCGTAACGTCTCAGGGGGCAATGGCCGCGGTGGTGGGCTTCCAGTCACCTTACAACGAACAGCGTAGCGTGGTGGCTCTCCTGGCGGACAGCCCGCGCGGGTATGAACTGCTCAATACGGCCATGAACGACAGCGGTAAACGTGCCGCGATGTTTGGATCCGTGTCGGTGATCCGTGAGTCCGGCGTCAATAGCCTGCGCGTGGGCGACGTGTACTACGTGGGCCATCTGCCGTGGTTCGAACGCCTGTGGTATGCGCTGGCTAACCATCCGGTTCTGCTCGCCATCCTGGCGGCGGTCAGCGTGGTCTTGCTGGCATGGGTGCTGTGGCGTCTGCTGCGTATCATCAGCCGTCGCCGCCTGAACCCGGATGAGTAAGATGTGATGAAAGCCTTTCGCTGGTGTGCATTAGCAGCGTTGATGCTGGCGGCGCTTCCTCTTCGCGCTGCCTGTACCTGGCCTGCCTGGGAGCAGTTTAAAAAGGATTACATCAGTGAGGGCGGGCGTGTCGTTGATCCCAGCGACACGCGCAAAATTACGACCTCTGAAGGGCAAAGCTACGCCTTGTTCTTTGCCCTTGCGGCGAACGATCGCAGCGCGTTTGACCAGCTGCTGACCTGGACGCGCGATAATCTTGCCAGCGGCAATCTCAACGACCATCTGCCCGCCTGGCTATGGGGCCAGAAAGATAAAGAGACGTGGGCGGTGATTGATACCAACTCCGCCTCTGACGCCGATGTCTGGATCGCCTGGTCTCTGCTCGAAGCGGGCCGGTTGTGGAAACATCCGGACTATACCCGCACGGGTAAGGCGCTGCTGAAACGCATTGTCAGTGAGGAAGTGGTGAAAGTGCCGGGGCTCGGCGCAATGCTGCTTCCCGGTAAAGTCGGTTTTGCCGATGAAAACGTCTGGCGTTTTAACCCCAGCTATCTTCCTCCGCAGTTAACGAGTTATTTCACGCGCTTTGGTCCGCCGTGGACCCAGCTTCGTGAAACCAATCAGCGTCTGCTGCTGGAGAGCGCGCCGAAAGGGTTTTCGCCGGACTGGGTTCAGTATCAGAAAAACAAAGGCTGGCGGTTACAGCAGGATAAATCGCTGGTGGGCGGCTACGACGCCATCCGCGTTTATCTCTGGGTGGGAATGATGAGTGATAAAGATCCTCAGAAAGCCCGGCTGCTGACGCGCTTCCAGCCGATGGCGGCAAAGACAATGAAACGGGGTGTGCCGCCGGAGAAAGTGGATGTGGCGACGGGTAAACGCACCGGGAATGGCCCGGTCGGGTTCTCTGCCGCCATGCTGCCGTTTTTACAACAACGTGATGCCCAGGCGGTTCAGCGCCAGCGCGTTGCGGACCATTTTCCCGATAACAATGCCTATTACAGCTACGTGCTGACTCTCTTTGGGCAAGGATGGGATCAGCATCGTTTTCGCTTCACCGCAAAAGGTGAATTAATACCGGATTGGGGCCAGGAATGCGCAAGTTCACAGTAAATCTACTCACTTTATCGCTTGGCCTGGCACTGATGCCGATGGCTGAAGCCGCCAACTCTCCGCAGCAGAAACAGCTGCTGGAACAGGTTCGGCTGGGCGAATCGACACAGCGTGAGGATTTGGTTCGTCAGTCGCTTTACCGTCTTGAGCTGATTGACCCGAACAACCCTGACGTCATTGCCGCACGCTTTCGCTACCTGCTGCGCCAGGGCGATAACGCCGGTGCGCAAAAAGAGCTGGATCGTCTGAAAGGGATTGCGCCGGGCTCGAGTGCATACCAGTCATCACGCAACACGATGCTGCTGTCCACGCCGGATGGCCGCCAGCAGCTCCAGCAGGCGCGTTTGCTCGCCACCACGGGACACACGCAGGAGGCGATTGCAGCCTATGACAAGCTGTTTGACGGCAACCCGCCGGGCGGCGACGTGGCGACGGAATACTGGAACGTCGTGGCGAAAGACCCCGCTCGCCGGAATGCGGCCATTAACCAGCTCAAGAAAATCAACACCAGCAGCCCCGGAAATACACAGCTGCAGGCGACGCTGTCCCAGCTTTTGTTCCAGAGCGGACGCCGTGACGAAGGCTTTGCGGTATTGCAGGATATGGCTAAATCGACCAACGGGCGCAGCCAGGCGTCTGATATGTGGTATGACCAAATCAAAGGCCAGCCTGCCAGCAGCGCCAGCGTCAGCGCGCTGCAAAAATACCTGAGCGTATTCAGTGACGGCGATAGCGTCGCGGCGGCGCGTGCCCAGCTCGAAGAACAGCAAAAACAGCTCGCTGACCCGGCGTTCCGCGCGAAAGCGGAAGGGCTGGCGGCGGTGGATGCCGGGCAGGGAAGTAAGGCGGTCGCGGAACTGCAAAAAGCCGTCAGCGCCAACCATGCCGACAGTGAAGCGGTAGGTGCCCTTGGCCAGGCCTATTCCCAGAAAGGCGACCGCGCCCGCGCGGTGGCGCAGTTTGAAAAGGCGATTGCCCTCGATCCCCAGAGCGATAACCGGGGTAAATGGGACAGTCTGCTGAAGGTCAACCGCTACTGGCTGCTGATCCAGCAGGGCGATGCGGCCCTGAAGGCGAATAACCCTGCGCAGGCGGAGCGTTACTATCAGCAGGCGCGCAGTATCGACAATACCGACAGTTATGCCGTGCTGGGGCTGGGCGATGCCGCCGCGGCGCGTAAAGATAATGACGCGGCGGAACGTTACTATCGCCAGGCGCTGCGTATGGACAGCGGCAACAGCAATGCGGTCCGCGGCCTGGCTAATATTTACCGCGCGCAGTCCCCGGAGAAGGCCTCGCAGTTTATCCAGTCTCTCTCCGCCAGCCAGCGCCGGAGCATTGATGATATTGAACGCAGTCTGACCAACGAGCAGCTCTCCGCTCAGGCAGAACAGCTGGAAAATCAGGGAAAATACGCCCAGGCGGCAGAGATTCAGCGCCGTCGTCTGTCGCTCTCTCCCGGCGACGTTTGGATAACCTATCGTCTCTCGCGCGATCTCTACAGCGCGGGTCAGCGCAGCCAGGCGGATACCCTGATGCGTCAGCTTGCCAGCCAGAAACCGACCGATCCGGATCAGGTGTACGCCAGCGGGCTCTATCTTTCCGGCAACGATCAGGACCGCGCCGCGCTGGCGCATCTGGACACGCTGCCGCGCAGCCAGTGGAACGGCAATATTCAGGAGCTTGCCGACCGCCTGCAAAGCAATCAGGTGCTGGAAACCGCCAACCGTCTGCGCGACAGCGGAAAAGAGCAGGAGGCGGAAAACCTTCTGCGTCAGCAGCCGACCTCCACCCGCATCGACCTGACGCTGGCTGACTGGGCGCAGCAGCGTGGCGATCTGGCGTCGGCGAAAACGACGTATAACGCCGTTCTGCAGCGTGAACCGCAGAACGAAGACGCGATCCTCGGCCTGACCGAGATTTACAGCGCGCAGGGCGACAAAGATGCCGCGCGCGCAGAGCTGGCGAAACTGCCCGCCGCGCAAAACGGCCAGCCGCTGTCGCTCAACATGCAGCGCCGGATCGCGATGGCGCAGGCAGGTCTGGGCGATTCCGCTGCCGCAGAACAGACCTTCAACAAAATCATTCCGCAGGCTAAATCGCAGCCCGGCTCCATGGAAAACGCGCTGGTGTTACGTGATGCCGCGCGTTTCCAGGCGCAAAACGGTCAGCCTCAGCAGGCGCTGGAAACCTATAAAGACGCGATGGTGTCGACGGGCATCACCACGACGCGTCCGGCCGACAACGACAGTTTCACTCGTCTGACGCGTAACGATGAAAAAGACGACTGGCTGAAGCGCGGCGTGCGCAGCGATGCCGGTGACTTGTACCGTCAGCAGGATGTTAACGTCACGCTGCAGCACGACTACTGGGGATCCAGCGGCACGGGCGGCTATTCCGACCTGAAAGCGCACACTACCATGCTGCAGGTGGATGCTCCGCTGTCTGACGGGCGCATGTTCTTCAGAAGCGATCTGGTCAACATGGACGCCGGTTCATTTGATAACAATAACGGGACTTACGATCCAAAATGGGGGACCTGCTACGAAACGCCGTGTAGCGGCAACACCCATCAGTCCGACAATGGCGCAAGCGTCGCCGTCGGCTGGCAGAATAAAACCTGGGCGATGGATATTGGCACCACGCCAATGGGCTTTGACGTCGTCGACGTGGTGGGCGGCATCAGCTACAGCAGCGATCTGGGCCCCATCGGCTATACCGTTAACGCCCATCGCCGCCCCATCTCCAGCTCTCTGCTGGCGTTCGCCGGGCAAAAAGATACCAACACCGGCACCACCTGGGGCGGCGTACGTGCCACCGGTGGCGGCGTAAGCATGAGCTATGACAAAGGGGAAGCGAACGGCGTCTGGTCAAGCCTGAACGCGGAAACGCTGACGGGTAAAAATGTGGAAGATAACTGGCGCGTCCGCTGGATGACGGGTTACTACTACAAGCTCATTAATAAAAACAACGAGCGCCTGACGGTTGGCGTCTCCAATATGCTCTGGCACTACGACAAAGACCTGAGCGGTTATACCCTGGGTCAGGGCGGCTACTACAGCCCGCAGGAGTATGTCTCCTTCGCACTGCCGGTGACCTGGCGTAAACGCACGGAGAACTGGTCCTGGGAGCTGGGCGGCTCGGTGTCCTGGTCTCACTCGAAAACCAAAGACGAACTGCGCTACCCGATCCAGAATCTGATCCCGACCGATGAGCCAGACCGCTATACCGACCGGGGCGTGATGGAAACCGGCAGCAGCTCCTCAGGCACGGGTTATACCGCGCGGGCCATTATCGAACGCCGCGTAACGTCCAACTGGTTTGTGGGCATGGGCGTGGATATTCAGGAAGCGAAAGACTATACCCCAAGCCATGCGCTGATCTATGTGCGTTACTCTGCTGCAGGCTGGCAGGGCGATATGGACTTACCGCCGCAGCCGCTCATCCCTTACGCGGACTGGTAATCGGATTATCCTTAATCCATTTGTAAGTCTCTCTTAATAGCGCGGCAATCGGGTATACTCAGGCGCGCCAGGTTTACACCCTGGCGCGCCCTGCGCTTCGAGTTTTGTGGAGAGTCATTTTGCGTGTCAGCCGTTCCTTAACAATCAAACAGATGGCGATGGTTTCTGCCGTCACCATGCTGTTTGTACTGCTCTTCTGCGTAATTTTGCTGTTTCATTCCGTACAGCAGAATCGCTATAACACGGCTTCGCAGTTAGAAAGTATCGCGCGATCGGTGCGCGGCCCGCTCTCTGCCGCTATCCTGAAAGGGGATATTCCCGAAGCGGAAACCATTTTAAAACGCATTCAGCCTGCCGGCGTCGTTAGCCGCGCCGATGTCGTCTTGCCCAATCAGTTTCAGGCGCTGCGGATGAGCTTTATCCCGGAGCGTCCCGTCCCGATGATGGTGATGCGCCTGTTTGAACTGCCGGTGCAGATTTCGCTGCCCGTTTATTCGCTTGAACGCCCTGCCAATCCGCAGCCGCTGGCCTACCTGGTATTACAGGCGGATTCCTACCGCATGTATAAATTCGTCATGAGCTGGGTGGTTACGTTAGTGACCACTTGCTTACTTATGACGCTTATTCTCAGCGTGGCGCTCACCTGGTGCATTAACCGGCTGATTGTTCATCCGCTGCGCCGTATCGCCCGCGAGCTGAATACGCTTGCGCCGCAGGATCAGATGGGGCATCAGCTTGAGCTGCCGCGTCTGCATCATGACGATGAGATAGGCATGCTGGTGCGCAGCTACAACCTCAACCAGCAGCGCATTCAGCGCCAGCAGGATGAGTTAAACAGCAGCGCCACGCGCTTCCCGGTGTCGGAGCTTCCCAATAAAGCCTTCCTGATGGCGATGCTGGAGCAGACAGTTGCCCGTCAGCAAACCACGGCGCTGATGGTTATCGCCTGTGAAACCCTGCAGGATACGGCTGGCGTGCTCAGGGAGAGCCAGCGCGAAATGCTGCTGCTGACCCTGGTGGAAAAAGTGAAGTCTGTCCTTGCCCCGCGCATGGTGCTGACCCAGGTCAGCGGTTACGACCTTGTGGTGATTGCCAACGGCGTAAAAGAGCCCTGGCATGCGATCACTTTAGGTCAGCAAGTACTCACTGTCATTAATGAGCGGTTGCCCATTCAGGGTATCCAGCTTCGTCCAAGCGCCAGTATCGGTATTGCGATGTACTATGGCGATTTAACGGCAGAGCAGCTTTATCATCGCGCGTTCTCGGCGGCGTTCACCGCCCGGCGCAAAGGGAAAAATCAGATCCAGTTCTTCGCGCCGGAAGAGATGGAAAAGGCGCAGCAGCGCCTGACGGAAGAGAGCGACATCCTGACCGCGCTGGATAACCGCCAGTTTGCCCTCTGGCTACAGCCGCAGGTGAATTTGCTGACGGGAGAAGTGAAAAGCGCAGAGGCACTGCTGCGCGTGCAGCAGCCGGATGGTTCATGGGAGCTGCCGGAAGGGCTGATTGAGCGCATTGAATCCTGCGGCCTGATGGTTACCGTCGGCTATTGGGTGCTGGAGGAGTCCTGCCGTCAGCTTGCTGCCTGGCAGGAGCGCGGCGTGACGCTGCCGCTGTCGGTCAATTTGTCTGCCCTGCAGCTGATGCACCCAACCATGGTTTCAGAGATGCTGGAGCTGATCCATCGTTACCGAATCAAGCCTGATACGTTAACTCTGGAAGTGACGGAGAGCCGACGCATCGACGACCCTAATCAGGCAGTCGCAATTCTGAAACCGCTGCGTAATGCCGGCATTCGCATTGCGCTGGACGATTTTGGCATGGGATACGCCGGGCTGCGTCAGCTTCAGCACATGAAAACCCTTCCGGTGGATGTGCTCAAAATTGATAAAGCGTTTGTCGACGGTCTGCCTGGCGACAGCAGCATGGTGCAGGCGATTATCCAGATGGCGCGCAGCCTCAACCTGCATCTTATTGCCGAGGGGATTGAAACCGAAGCGCAACGCGCATGGCTGGCAGAGGCGGGCGTGGAGAGCGGACAAGGCTTCCTTTTTGCCCCTGCTGTTCCTTCGGATGTCTTTGAAGAACGATACCTTTCTGGTGCTGACAATAACGCAAAAGTGTAATTTTGTTGCTGGCTTGTGCGAGCCAGCTCAAAGTTCTTAACATTTGTGTTTCAAATTTGAACTGAGTTTATTTCTGTCCTGTTATGTGGGTGTTATTTTAAAGCCGCAGGTTAACCATAACCTTACAAAGCCTGTGGTTTTTCTTCCCAAGGACACCTTATGAAAACCTCACTCTTCAAAAGTCTTTATTTCCAGGTCCTGACAGCCATCGCCATCGGTATTCTGCTGGGTCACTATTACCCTGAGCTGGGCGCGCAAATGAAACCGCTTGGCGACGCGTTCGTTAAGCTCATCAAAATGGTCATCGCGCCGGTGATCTTCTGTACCGTAGTAACGGGCATCGCTGGCATGGAAAGCATGAAGGCGGTCGGTCGTACCGGTGCAGTGGCGCTTCTCTATTTTGAAGTGGTCAGTACCCTTGCGCTGATTATCGGTCTGATCATCGTCAACGTGGTGCAGCCGGGCGCGGGGATGAACGTAGACCCGTCAACGCTGGATGCCAAAGCGGTCGCGGTGTATGCCGAGCAGGCGAAGGATCAGGGCGTGGTGGCCTTCCTGCTGGACGTGATACCGGGCAGCGTCATTGGCGCGTTCGCCAGCGGAAACATCCTGCAGGTTCTGCTGTTTGCCGTGATGTTTGGCTTTGCTCTGCACCGTCTGGGCAGCAAAGGCCAGCTTATCTTTAATGTGATCGAAAGCTTCTCCCAGGTGATTTTCGGCATCATCAATATGATCATGCGCCTGGCGCCGATCGGTGCTTTCGGCGCGATGGCCTTCACCATCGGTAAATATGGCGTCGGTACGCTGGTGCAGCTGGGTCAGCTGATTATCTGCTTCTATATCACCTGTATCCTTTTCGTGGTCGTGGTGCTGGGCTCCATCGCCCGCGCGACGGGTTTCAACATCTTCAAATTTATCCGTTACATCCGCGAAGAGCTGCTGATCGTTCTGGGGACTTCCTCTTCAGAATCGGCGCTGCCGCGTATGCTCGACAAGATGGAAAAGCTGGGGTGCCGTAAATCGGTGGTCGGGCTGGTGATCCCGACGGGCTACTCCTTCAACCTGGACGGCACCTCGATATACCTGACGATGGCGGCCGTGTTTATCGCTCAGGCGACCAACAGCCATATGGATATTTTCCATCAGATTACCCTGCTGGTGGTGCTCCTGCTCTCCTCTAAAGGCGCGGCAGGCGTGACGGGCAGTGGCTTTATCGTGCTGGCTGCTACTATTTCCGCTGTGGGCCACCTGCCAGTGGCGGGTCTGGCGTTGATTCTCGGTATCGACCGCTTCATGTCAGAGGCGCGTGCGTTAACCAACCTGGTGGGTAACGGCGTGGCAACGGTGGTGGTGGCGAAATGGGTGAAAGAGCTGGATCACAAAAAGCTCGACGATACTCTGAATAACCGTTCAACTGACAGCAAAAATCCTGGCTTAACCTATTAATCTTGTCACAAATGCCCGTATTCCCTTGTCGGGATGCGGGCTCCTGCGCATAATAACTGTTCGTACCTGTCATAATTCGACAAGATTTTTTTTGGGTATATTTCACTTCTGACCGTGACGTTTTGCCGAACGCGCGGTCTAATCGACGTGTTTTCATCGTCATCTTTAAGAGTGAAGCGCGTCGCGAAACACTCTTTTTTAACCAGGAATGTTGATCAGGGGTTCACATGCAGGGCACAAAAATTCGACTCTTAACCGGCGGTTTGCTGATGATGGCAGCAGCCAGTTATGTGCAGGCAGATGCGCTCCAGCCAGACCCGGCCTGGCAACAAGGGACATTAGCGAACGGTTTTCAGTGGCAGGTTTTAGCCACTCCGCAACGTCCCAGTGACCGTGTAGAAATCCGTCTGTCCATTAATACCGGTTCCCTCGCGGAAAGCACTCAGCAAACCGGTTTTAGCCATTTTATTCCCCGGCTGGCGCTCACGCAGAGCGGCAGCCTGCAAGCGGTTCAGGTGCGTTCGCTTTGGCAGCAGGCCATCGATCCGAAACGCCCGCTCCCTCCGGCTGTGGTCTCGTATGACTACACCATGTTTAACCTGAGCCTGCCTAATAACCGTAACGACCTCCTTAAAGAAGCGCTTACGTATCTCTCCGATGCCTCTGGCAATCTGGCGATTACGCCGGACACCGTCAACTATGCGCTGAGCAACAGCGACATGGTGGCGACCTGGCCCGGGGATACCAAAGAGGGCTGGTGGCGTTACCGCCTGAAGGGCTCGACGCTGCTGGGACATGACCCGGCCGAACCGCTGAAACAGCCGGTGGACGCCGAACAGGTAAAATCGTTCTACCAGAAGTGGTATACCCCGGACGCGATGACGCTGATCGTGGTGGGTAACGTGGACAGCCGCGCGGTGGTGGAGCAGATCAACAAAGCGTTTGGTGATTTGAAAGGCAAGCGTGAAACGCCAGCCCCTGTCCCGACGCTCTCTCCGCTGCGTGCAGAGCCTGTCAGCATTATGACGGACGCCGTGCGTCAGGATCGCCTCTCCGTCATGTGGGATAACGCCTGGCAGCCAATCCGCGAGTCCGCGGCGATGCTGCGCTACTGGCGTGCCGATCTGGCGCGTGAAGCGCTGTTCTGGCACGTTCAGCAGACGCTGAGCAAGAACAACGTGAAGAATATCGGTCTTGGCTTTGACTGCCGCGTGCTGTTCCAGCGTGCGCAGTGTGCCATCAACGTTGAATCGCCGGGCGATAAGCTGAATGCCAATCTGGGCGTGGTCGCAAAAGAGCTGGCAAAAGTGCGTAAAGAGGGGCTTTCCGAAGAGGAATTCAACGCTCTCGTGGCGCAGAAAAAACTCGAGCTGCAGAAGCTGTTCGCGACCTACGCTCGCGCCGATACCGACATTCTGATCAGCCAGCGTATTCGTTCCCTGCAGAATCAGGTGGTGGACATTGCGCCGGAACAGTACCAGAAACTGCGTCAGGACTTCCTGAACGGTCTGACCGTCGAGATGCTCAATCAGGACCTCCGTCAGCAGCTGTCGCAGGAGATGGCGTTGATCCTCCTGCAACCGAAGGGCGAGCCGGAGTATGACATGAAGGAACTTCAGAAGACCTGGGATTCCATTATGGCTACCGCGCCGCAGCCAGCGCAGGCCGCCACGGCTGATGATTTACATCCGGACGCGACGGATATTCCGCAAGGGCAGTAATGCTTAAACATTCCCTCTCCCACAGGGAGGGGGTGTTCATCGTCCACTCTCCCTGTGGGGGAGAGTAATCCCCAGTAATTTTTTACCTGAAGCGATGAATGTTGCTTCAGGTAAATGAATGACTTACAGCGATGCCCTTGTCCGGCTGTAAATCGCTGAGGCGTTTCCTGCAGGCCGGGGCGAGGCGCATGGATGCGCCGAGAGGGCGGGCTTTACAGGGACGTTACCTCCGCCCGTACCCGATAAGCCGGAAGGAATAAGCCGAGGGCACCGCGAAGCGGCGATTTACCGCCGGGAGCCCGGGTCGCCAGGGCGGCGGCGACTGAGCCGCCATGGCACGTTCACCGGTAATGTCGTTACAGAGTAGCAAGGAACATAAAGTGAACGGAATGACCACCAGAGCCGTATGTTCCCCCTCACCCCAGCCCTCTCCCTCAAGGGAGAGGGGGTCGTCCGTGCAGGCATTATTTTGTGGGGAACCCTCAGCCCCGTGGGAGAGGGTTAGGGTGAGGGCATGAGCCCGCAGCCTCTTTAAACAGGCATCGCCTCACGCGGAATAATCGCCCCGCGATACTGAATCACCGTGCTGGCCGTCAGGTGACCACGCTGTGCCGCCGCTTCCGGCGTTCCACCCGTCAGACGTACCGCCAGATAGCCCGCGCTGAATGAATCACCGGCCGCCGTGGTATCAATCACTTTCTCTCTGGCAAGCTTCACCGCCGGAACGTCAACCAGCGCTTCGCCCGCCACCGCGACCAGGCTCGAATCCGCCCCGCGCTTAATCACCACTTCGCTCACGCCAGCCGCCTGCGTGCGTGCAATCACGTCCTCTACCGGTTTCTCACCCCATAGAGCGTCTTCATCGTCGAGCGTGAGGAAGGCGATGTCGGTGCACTGCAGCATCTGCTGATAGACCTGCTGCGTCTCTTCGCGGCTGGCCCACAGGCGCGGGCGGTAGTTGTTATCGAAAATAACCTTGCCGCCGTTTGCACGGCATTCGCGCAGCAGCGAGAGCAGCTTTTCACGGCTGGTAGGGCTCAGGATCGCCAGGCTAATCCCGCTCAGATAGAGGTAGTCAAAGGTCGCCAGCTCTTCGCAGATGGCCGCGGCCGCGTCGCTCTCCAGCCAGAATTTGGCCGCGGCTTCGTTACGCCAGTAATAAAACGTGCGTTCGCCGGTGCTGTCGGTTTCGATGTAATAAAGCCCCGGGAGGCGGTTCTCCATACGTTGAATCAGCGACGTTTCGACATGTTCACTCTGCCAGGCCTCCAGCATTTGCTGGCTGAAGCTGTCCGTACCCAGGGCGGTCACGTAGTTCACGGTGAGCGCCTCAGGCGCGACCTGACGGGCAATATAAACGGACGTGTTTAACGTATCGCCACCAAATCCGCGGCTGACTTCCGCGCCTTTTTGTGACAGCTCAATCATGCATTCGCCAATCACGGCAATTTTTTTGGACATAGTCGTGAACCTGAACAGAAGAATTATCAGCAGTGTGCGCTGAGTGAATTAACCGGTCAACTATATTAAAACAACGTTCCATTATTTTATTTGAGCCAGCGCGTGTTCCCGCGCATTTCTGTCATCTTAATTTCATTTTCCCGGTGAATTGAACATAAAGTTCTCAATTGTCGCGCCGATAATCCTGTGACGAGTCCAGAAAGGCTATCCCAACAACAGGACATCTGAAATGAAGTCAGAGCAGGTTATCCAGCGGCTGAGCACTACGCCTGAGGCAAGTATTGAGAACTTGCAGGAGCATCGCTACTGGCTGCAATGTGAGCGTGCGTACACCTATCAGCCGATCTACCGAACAGATGGTCGACTGATGGCAATTGAAATTTTGACCGTCGTTACGCACCCCTCAAACCCTACTCAGCGCATCGCGCCGGATCGCTATTTTGCCGAAGTTGCCGTTCGCCAGCGCCTGGACGTGCTGGAAGAGCAGCTTCGTATGCTGGCGACGAAGCAGCCCTTTTTCGAACAGCACGATATCCTCGCCTCGGTGAACGTCGATGGTCCAACCCTGCTGGCGCTGCGTCAGAACGCAAAATTGCAGGAGCTGATCGCCACCCTGCCGTGGATGCGCTTTGAGCTGGTGGAGCATGTCCGCCTGCCGCAGGACTCCTCGTTTGCGTCGATATGCGAATACGGCCCGCTGTGGCTGGATGACTTTGGCACCGGCATGGCGAACTTCTCCGCCCTGAGTGAGGTGCGCTACGACTACATCAAAGTGGCCCGCGACCTGTTCATTATGCTGCGTCAGACCCCGGAAGGGCGGAATCTGTTTACGCTGTTATTACAGCTGATGAACCGCTATTGCCAGGGCGTGATTGTTGAAGGTGTGGAAACACTGGAAGAGTGGCGTGATGTGCAAAACTCTCCCGCAGCGGCGGCGCAAGGCTATTATCTCTCCCGCCCGGTACCCATGGATCGCCTCGATAGCGTTATAACGACCCTCTGATAAGCCCGCTTCCCTTTGTCTGGACTATAGTTTTACAGGACAGGTCATCAGGAAAGGGGATAAAAATGACGAGAACAACCAGGGTAATCTCCTGGACAGCAGGGATTTTCTTGTTGTTGATCGTGGTCGTCGCCATCATTATTGCGACGTTTGACTGGAACCGTCTCAAGCCGACCATCAACCAGAAAGTCTCAACCGAACTGAACCGCCCCTTCGCCATACGCGGCGATTTAGGGGTGGTATGGGAGCGTCAGAAAGAGGAGCCCGGCTGGCGCAGCTGGATCCCCTGGCCTCACGTCCATGCCGACGACATCATTCTCGGCAACCCGCCGGATATCCCGGACGTCACCATGATCCACCTGCCGCGCGTTGAAGCCACGCTGGCTCCGCTGGCGCTCCTCACCAAAACGGTTTATCTGCCGTGGATCAAACTTCAGCAGCCCGATGCGCGCTTGATCCGACTCTCAGAAAAAAACAACAACTGGACGTTTAACCTTGCCAGCGACAGCGAAAAAGATCCGAATGCCCAGCCTTCTTCCTGATCATTCCGTCTCGACAATATTCTTTTCGATCGCGGACGGATCGCCATCGACGATAAGGTCAGCAAGGCGGATGTGGAGATCCTCGTCGATCCGCTGGGCAAACCGCTGCCGTTTAGCGAGGTCACGGGCACGAAAGCAAAAGGCGACGCGGCAAGCGTAGGCGACTATGTCTTCGGCCTGACGGCAAAAGGACGCTACAACGATCGGCCTCTCAGCGGTAAAGGGAAAATAGGCGGCATGCTGGCGCTGCGGAGCGAAGGCACGCCGTTCCCGGTGCAGGCGGACTTCCGTTCCGGTAACACCCGCGTGGCGTTCGTTGGCACGGTCAACGACCCGATGAATATGGGGGGCGTCGACCTTCAGCTCAAATTTGCCGGCGATTCGCTGGGCGAGCTGTATGAACTGACCGGCGTGCTGCTGCCGGATACCCCGCCGTTCGAAACGGACGGGCATCTGGTTGCCAAAATCGATACCGAAAAATCGTCCGTTTTTGACTACCGGGACTTCAACGGCCGTATCGGCGACAGCGACATCCACGGCGCGCTGACCTACACCACCGGAAAACCGCGCCCGAAACTGGAAGGGGATGTTGAGTCCCGTCAGCTGCGTCTGGCCGATCTTGGTCCGCTGATTGGCGTGGACTCGGGTAAAGGTACCAAGTCGAAAGAGGTCAAAAAGGATGTTCAGCCTGCGGGCAAAGTGCTGCCATACGATCGCTTCGAAACCGACAAATGGAACGTGATGGATGCGGATGTGCGCTTCAAAGGCGGAAAAATTGAACATGGCAGTACGCTGCCGATCAGCAATCTTTCGACCCATATCCTCCTCAAAAATGCCGATCTGCGCCTGCAGCCGCTGAAGTTCGGCATGGCGGGCGGGACAATTTCCTCGAACATTCATCTGGAAGGCGATAAGAAGCCGATGCAGGGACGGGCGGAGATCCAGGCGCGTCGATTGAAGCTGAAAGAGCTGATGCCGAACGTAGAGCTGATGCAGAAAACCCTCGGTGAAATGAACGGTGATGCCGACATTCGCGGCGTGGGGAACTCGGTGGCGGCGCTGCTGGGCAGCGGCAATGGTAACCTGAAGCTGCTGATGAACGACGGGCTGGTCAGCCGCAACCTGATGGAGATCCTGGGGCTGAACGTCGGTAACTACGTCATCGGGCAAATTTTTGGTGATGACGAGGTGCGGGTGAACTGCGCGGCGGCCAATCTGGATCTGGTTAACGGCGTGGCGCGTCCCCAGATATTTGCCTTCGACACGGAAAACGCGGTGATTAACGTGACCGGGACCGCCAGCATGGCCTCGGAGCAGCTTGATTTGACGATTGACCCGGAAAGTAAGGGGATCCGCATCATCACCCTGCGCTCGCCGCTTTACGTGCGCGGAACCTTCAAAAACCCTCAGGCGGGCGTGAAGCCCGGACCGCTGATTGCGCGCGGTGCGGTGGCTGCGGCCCTGGCGACGCTGGTCACCCCGGCCGCAGCGCTGCTGGCGTTGATTTCGCCGTCAGAAGGCGAGGCCAATCAGTGCCGGACTATTTTGTCGCAGATGAAGAAGTAGCTCCCTTTCTCCCTCTCCCTGTGGGAGAGGGCCGGGATGAGGGCATCAGGCCGCAGTGAATTACAGAGCCTGATGCTTCGTCTCGTGCGTCAGCAGCAGCGCAATCAGCGTCAGCGCTGCCATGGCCGCCAGATAGACGCCCACATAGAACAGACCATAGTTCGCCTGCAGCCAGGTGGCGATATACGGCGCAACGGACGCGCCTAGAATAGAGGCAACGTTGTAGGAGAACGACGCGCCGGTATAACGCACTTCCGTCGGGAACAGCTCAGGCAGCAGCGCGCCCATCGGGCCGAAGGTCAGCCCCATCAGGCTCAGGCCAATCAGCAGATAGGCCATCACCAGCGCCGGGCTACCTGAACCCAGCAGCGGCGGGAAGACGAACAGCGCGAACAGAATAATCAGCGTGGTGATCGTAATCATGCTCGCACGACGACCAAATTTGTCCGCCAGCAGGCCCGCAATCGGTACCATCACGCCAAACCCGATCACCGCCATCATCAGCATCCACAGCACTTCGTTACGCGGCAGGCCCAGGCCAACCGGCGCGGCGGCGGTACTGAACGTCATGGAGTAGACGGTCATGATGTAGAACAGCGTATAGGTTGCCAGCATGATGAACGTGCCCAGCACGGTCACGCGGACGTGTTTGGTCAGCAGCGTACCCAGCGGCACTTTCACCTGCTTGTTCTCCGCGGCCACTTTCGCAAAAACAGGAGTCTCATGCAGCGAAACACGCACATACAGGCCAATCAGCACCAGCACGGCTGAGAAGATAAACGGGAGACGCCAGCCCCAGCTCATGAACTGTTCATCCGTCAGCAGCCAGGAGAGCAGCAGGAACGTCCCGTTGGCAAAGAAGAAGCCAATCGGCGCGCCCAGCTGCGGGAATGAGCCGTACAGCGCGCGCTTGCGCGCCGGGGCGTTCTCGGTGGCCAGCAGCGCCGCGCCGCCCCATTCACCGCCCAGCCCCAGACCCTGACCGAAACGCGCCAGCGCCAGCAGGACCGGCGCCAGAATGCCGATGGTTTCATAGGTCGGCAGCAGACCGATGGCTACGGTGGAGATGCCCATCGTCAGCAGCGAGGCCACCAGGGTGACTTTTCGGCCAATGCGATCGCCAAAGTGTCCAAACAGCGCAGAGCCAATCGGACGCGCAACAAACGCGATGGCAAAGGTGGCCAGAGACTGCAGCGTGGCCGCCGTCGGATCGCCCTGCGGGAAGAAAATATGCGGGAAGACGATGACCGCGGCGGTGGCATAAATATAAAAGTCGAAGAACTCAATGGCGGTGCCAATCAGCGAGGCGACGACAACTTTATTGCGCGAGTTTACCGGAACGTTTTCCGTCCCTGAGTCGAGTGTGGTGGCTGTTGCTTGCATAATATTTTCTTATTTTTGTCGAACGAAAGGCCATATTACGCACAGCAAAAGCGACATTTCAATCTGTAACAAAGCCGCGTGCTGGTGATAAAAGCAACAAAAAGCGGATAATTTTCAGGCCAGAGAAAACACGTCTATGAAATGCTTCACAGATTTTAAATATCAGTCAATTAAACTGGTTTTCAGTTAAATAAAAGTTACGAGCTGGATTTATATGCTGAAATGATGAATCGGGCTGAAATTTCAGCCCGAGAGCGGGGCTAGCTGTGCGTTTTACCGGGCATTCGCGTGTCGCCTTTGTACTCGGCAGTGGCAATCCATGCCGCGCAGAACAGCGTCAGGCGGGCGAAGAAATAGAAGAAGGCCATCAGTCCCAGCACCGAGCCAAACGCCGCGCCGGAAGGGGATTTCACCAGCGACGGCAGCGTGTAGGTCATCACGATTTTGATCACCTCAAAGCCGATCGCCGCAATCAACGTGCCGCGGATCAGCGCCTTCTTGCGCGGACGATGGCGGGGCAAGCGCCAGAAGATCCAGAAGAACAGCAGGTAGTTGGCGAAGATGGAAATGGCCAGCCCAATGCCGCGCCAGGCGGGCTTCAGCCATTCGATGTAATCAAGGTAAAGCGCGGAGATGATCATCTGCTGCGCCGAGCCCGCCACGGAGGTAATGGAAAGCGTCACGATGAGCGCGACGAGCAGGCCAATCAGCGAAACAAAATCGCGGAGATACTTCACCCAGATTTTCTCCTGGTCCTGCGGCTTACGCTCCCAGACGTCGCGCGACTGGGCGCGAATTGCCTCGCGCAGGTTGCCCATCCAGTTAACGCCGGAGTAAAGGGCAATCAGCAAACCGACGATGCCGACGGTGGTACGCTGCTGAATGGCGGTATTGATGGTGCTTTTGAGCGTGCTGGCAAGGGTCGGGTCACTGACGTTATTCAGGATCTTAGTGAAGATATCCTGCAGCAGCGTCGGGTGCGACGCGAGCACAAAACCGGCTGCCGCAAACGACACCATCAGGATGGGTATCATCGACAGGAAGGAAAAATAGGTGATGGCGGCACCAAACTGGTTCCCCATGCGGTCATTAAACCGTTCTGTGGCGCGTATCAGGTGCGCAATTATGGGAAGCTGCTGGATCTTTTCTGCCATGCTGGTAACCGTACCCAGCGCTTTGCTGGCTGTTCCCGGCGTTGCGGGCGCTTCAGGCTCGGTTTCCATCTTTTTGACGGGCTCATACTCTAAATGTTGGGTGGGTCGTTGCGGATTGTTTTCCGGCATCACGCGCATTTTCCTTTTCGTTGAGCTGGATGTGTTTTTGAATTATAGCTTGCGGCTAGTCCACGTAAGCTTTTGTGAGTTCAGTAAGCCACTCCATGAACAGATGGACCCGGCGGGAGAGGTTGCGGCGGTGGGGGTAAATCAGGGAGACAGGCATCGGTTCAGCCCGGTATTGCGGGAGGATCTCAATCAGTTTCTTCGCGCGCAGTAAATCACGCACCCCAACCCGCGGAACCTGAATAATGCCCAGCCCGGCGAGACAGGCAGCCTGGTAAGTTTCCGTGCTGTTGACGGTTAACACCCCGCCCGTTTTTATCCACTGCGTCGCACTGCCGTTATAAAATTCAAAGCCCTGCGGGCGGGTTCCCAGCATCGCGGCGTAGTGGATCACGGCGTGCGAGCCTAAATCGTCCAGGGTTTCCGGATAGCCAAAACGCGTCAGATAATCCGGGCTGGCGCAGTTAATCACCGACAGCTTGCCCAGCGGACGGGCAATCAGCCCTGAATCCTTCAATGTGCCGACGCGCACCACGCAATCAAACCCTTCGCGGATCACATCCACCAGACGATCGCTGCTGCTGAGCTCGAGTTCAATGCCCGGATAGTGCTGCAGAAAAGCAGGCAGTTTGGGGATGACTAAATTTCGAGCAACGCCGACGGGCATATCCACGCGGAGCCGACCGCTGATGCTGGAGGGATCGTGCTGAAACATACCGTCGAGTTCATCAAGGTTTGCCAGCAGATCTTTTGCCCGTTCGTAATAGACCATGCCGTCCTGCGTCAGGCTGACGCGTCGCGTGGTGCGGTGCAATAGCTGGGTGCCAAGCCGGTTTTCCAGGGCCTGAATTTGCCGCGAGACGCTGCCTTTCGGCAGGGTTAATGTTTCGGCCGCGCGGGAAAAACTCTCCAGTTCCGCGACGCGGACGAACAACTGCATTGCGTGAATTTTATCCATAGAGGAAGCTCATTGTTGTTTCTGTTGAAACAGTGAAGCGTTTTAACCCATCTTTATTGATTTTCTATCACCTAATAAGCTCTTTCTCAATCTCCTTAACAGCCAAAACGAGGTTTATGATGAGTGAACGTATCGCATTAGTGACGGGTGGTAGCCGTGGTCTGGGTAAAAACGCTGCGTTAAAGCTGGCGGCAGACGGAACGGGAATTGTCCTGACATACAATCGTAGCCAGCAGGAAGCGCTGGATGTTGTGCATGAAATTCAGGAAAAAGGCGTCAACGCAGCGGCATTACAGCTCAACGTCGGGGATATCACGAGTTTTGATCATTTTGCCCGACAGCTTCAGGAAACCCTTAAGACCGTCTGGCAGCGCGAAACCTTTGACTATTTATTGAACAATGCCGGAACGGGTTTATATGCGCCCTATGCCGACACGACGGAAGCCCAGTTTGATGAAGCGCTGAACATTCATTTCAAAGGACCTTTCTTCCTGACCCAGCGCCTGCTGCCGCTGCTTAACGACGGGGGGCGTATCCTCAACGTCTCCAGCGGGCTGGCCCGTTTTACCCAGCCGGGCTCTGGGACCTACGCGGCCATGAAGGGAGCGATGGAAGTGCTGACGCGTTATCAGGCGAAAGAGCTGGGCGCGCGCGGAATTTCCGTCAATATCATTGCGCCGGGCGCGATTGAAACCGACTTTGGCGGCGGACGCGTGCGCGACAACGCGGAGCTGAATCAGCTTCTGGCCTCGCAGACGGCGCTGGGCCGGGTGGGGCTGCCGGACGATATTGGCGATGCCATTGCGGCACTGCTCAGCGATAAATTGGGCTGGATGAATGCGCAACGTATTGAAGTATCAGGCGGTATGTTCCTGTGATGCGCGGGCTTAAGGGGAAGGAGCCCCTTAAGGAAACCCTTAGTATGGATGTGTCTGCATACTGACAGTGATAAAGAACGCAGGCAGCCATAGCCGATAACCCCTTTTCATCACGATATTTCTCCAGAGAAAGACCCGGATGTTTTTTTATTAACGCAATGGCGGCAGAAAATATTTTCAGCGAATGACGTTTGATATTCGTTTCCTCTTAATAGTGACATTAAAGAGGAAACGACGTCCGGGAAATATCTGCTAAAAAGCGGTTGGTCAGGAATTATTATTCAGGTATTCCTGCTGTAATAAACCAAATAGCCAGTCATTTTGCCAGCGCCCCGCAAGGTAATAGCTCTCGCGTAATTCACCTTCCAGGCGAAAGCGGGCTTTTTCCAGCAGGCGTCTTGACGCGACATTTCCCGCGGTGACGGTGGCGGTGAGTCGCCGTATACCGCCCTGATGAAAAGCGTAATCGCAAAGTGCTTTCAGGGATTCAAAGCCGTAACCTTTCCCCTGCGCCTCGGGTGCGAAAAGGAAGCCCACTTCTGCGCAGTCCTCCTCCCGATGAATATACCCGGTAACGCCCAGCGGGGCCTGTGAGGCGGTGTCACGTACGACGAGACAAAGCCAGTGGGCGCTGCCCGGTGCCCATGGGGTCAGGCGCGAATCAAACGCCTCGCGGATCGCCGCGACGGGACGGTCCTCCGCCACAAAGCGCATCACGTCCGGGTGCTGCTGTAGCGCCAGAAAAAAGGGCCAGTCTTGTTCCTGCAGGGGCGAACAGGTCAGGCGAGAGGTAATTAAAACCGGCATTCAGATTCTCCTGAAACATTTTAAATCATTTTAGGGTTGTCACTTTATTTCAACAGAAAGTCAGGTATGGTTAACCGCGTATAAATAAAAAGAATAAAGGGCGTTTCGTGCCCATTCCGGATGTCTTCGTTGTCGCTTAAGGAAAACAATGACTCTCAGCACATCACATCATATTCGCGAACAGTTTGAACACTGTCTGGCGGTCATTCGCCATGCGTCAGTGGAAATTTTACTCCTTCTGAATGTACATGCTTCTGAGGGCAAAGATCCACGCTGGTTCCTGGAACAACTCGACAGCGCGCGATTAGCTCTGGGCGGCTGGGGAGCCGTTGCGAAAAAACTCAACCTCAATGATGCCGAGATGTCGGAATTTACGCTCCAGCTGCGCCTGCTGCAGCAGCGCGTTCCGCAGTATGAAAGCGGACAGGATGTGAGTGAAAACCAGCTTATTGCGGCGATGCGGTTTGTGACCGCGCTGGAACATCTTCGCCTGCAGCAGCCGCTGTTGACCTACAGCACCGACCTGGCACCGGGAAGCGAACTCCAGCAGCAGCAGGCGCACAAGCAGGTACGCGCGATTGAGCTGATGATTAAAGGACTCATCCAGCAGGCCTGGCCCGATCAGGTGCGGCTGAACAACCATCTTAAGACCCTGTTTAACGCTGACCGCGTGCGGCGCTGGCTGAAGCTTGGCGAGATCAACGATGTCCTCAGCGGCATGATGTTCAGTGAACTGGCGCAGATGCTGGTGGATAAAAAAGAGTTCAGCCGCTATTACGCTTCGCTGTTCAGCGACCCGTCCATGCTGACGCTGCTGGTTGAACCGCGCAAAACGCTGCAAACCTTCCTCGATGACATTCGGCAAATCCGCAACAGCATCACCGTTCAGAAAACGCTAAGCTCGGCGCAAATCCAGCTGCTGGATAACTACTACGCGCAGATCGCGCGGCCCGTTCAGCGCGCGTTTGAAGAGGGGAGAACGCGCGTCAATCCGGCCGGATTCATGGCGGTAGATGCCAGCGAATTGCATACCTTCTGGGAAAAGGCGCAGAAAATGGATCGGGTCACCGGTGGGGATCTGTTTGAAGTCCGTGACACCATTGAAAAGCCGACCCAGCGCGCGCCGCGTACCCCCGAACAACGCGAGCAGCTCATTTCCGGTGCGCTATGGGGGGCGGTTGGCGTCATGGTGATTGCTATCGTGGCGGGGGGCTTCTGGCTAGTGACCAGCAGCAAACCGCAGCCTGCAACCGCCAGCGCGGCTGAAGCGGCTACTCCGCAGGAAATGCGCGAGACGCCTTCCTCGCGCGAAACGCTCACGCGCATGGGGGTCACCTGGGACGAGAATAATTTCCGCTCGGCCATTAACCGCAACGATACCCGAGTGACCCTGCTATTTTTGCAGGGCGGTATGGACTGGAAGCTGTCCTGGACCGAAGAGGCGATGTCGGCAGGCTATGACGATGTGCTGGAGCTGATGCTACGCTACCGCCAGAACATGGTGGAAGAGAAGCCGTGCCGTCGCTTCATCAACACGCTCAGCCACGCCATGTCGAACGGCGAGTCTCTGACCTCGGTTCGTAAAGAGTATCTCAAAGCGTTCTGCACCGTGCCTGCCGTGGTGAAACGCCAGCAGCACGATCTCGACATGGCCACTCGCCGCGCGCAGTCGCAGCCGGATGCCACCACGAAAAAATGGCAGTCCATTCAGACTGCCATTTATGAGGTGATTCGCTAAAATTTTTCCCCTCACCCCAGCCCTCTCCCCATAGGGGCGAGGGAGATGAAGAGCGCACCGTGCAGTCCCCTCTCCCCTCTGGGGAGAGGGTTAGGGTGAGGGGTGAGGGCACCAGACCGCACCCCGCTTAAGGCTCCCCATACAACCCAATCAGCCGCCGCACCACGCCGTTCGTCCAGCCGAAACCGTCCTGCAGCGGATACTCACCCCCGCCGCCTTCGCGCGGCGTGCTGCTGGCGATGTGGTACTTCTCAATCAGCTTGTGATGCGTCTTATAAAAATGGTTCACCGTATGCAGCCAGCTCCAGGCGATCTCATCGCCCAGCGAGTCGTTGCCGTACTGCTTGAACCCCTGAATCGCCATCCACTGCAGCGGCGCCCAGCCGTTGGGTTTATCCCACTGCTCGCCGGTTTCGTACTCGGTCGCCAGAATTCCGCCCGGCGTCAGCAGACGCGCCTTGACCGCATCCGACAAACGTTCTGCCTGCTCGTGCGTCGCCATTCCAACATACAGCGGCACAATGCTGGCGGCAGAAAACAGCGCCAGCTCTTCGCGTCGCCAGTCGTAATCGCGGTAGCAGCCGCTCTCCTCATCCCACAGATAGCGGTTCACCGCCGCGCGGCGATCGTTGGCTTTCTGGCGGAACGCCTCTGCCGTCTCTTTATCCCCTTTCGACGCCGAGATGTTGGCGATAGCGCTTTCCAGCTTGAACAGGAAGGCGTTCAGATCGATGGGGATAAACTGCGTCGTGCGGATGCTGGCGAGCCGCGACGGATCGCGCAGCCAGCGGGACGAATAATCCCAGCCGGACGCCGCCCCCGCGCGCAGATCGCGATACACCTCATTGGGCGGACGACCCGAGTGGCGCGCGGTTTCAACGTCCTCGATCCACGATTCGTCGCGCGGAGTATCACGGTCGTCCCAGTAGCGGTTGAGCAGTGAACCGTCCGGCATGCGCACGGCGCTGCGGTAAGCCTGGTTAAGCAGCAGCGACTCCGCGCCGTCCATCCAGAAGGCGTACTCCATTTTGAGGTGATCCAGATAGCGTTTCGCACCGCGCACGCCGTCCTCCTCGAACAGCTCCACCATCAGGGCAAAGACCGGCGGCTGCGAGCGGCTGAGATAATAGGTGCGATTGCCGTTGGGGATATGCCCGTAGCGTTCAATCAGCCAGGCGAAGTTGTCCGCCATACATTTGAGCAGATCGTTACGGCCGCTCTCCGCCAGCCCCAGCATGGAGAAATAGGAATCCCAGTAGTAGGTCTCGCTGAATCGCCCGCCGGGGACGATATAGGCCTGCGGCAGGGCCAGCAGGGAAGACCAGGGAATATGATCCTGCGGCTCGCGCGTCAGCACCGGCCACAGGTTATCAATATGCTCTTTCAGGGAGAGTCCCGGGTCGGAGACATATTCTGTGCCGTACGTTTCTGGCATCCAGAAGTGGTTCTCCACAAACTGGCGCAGGTCGAAATCCCGGTGGCGTCTGACCTTGCGGTAGCGGATCAGGATATCCAGCGGATCCATCTTCGGCGCGCAGTCGGGAAAGGTTTTACTGTCCGCAAACAGCCGCGTCGACTGCACATGCTCGAACAGTTCAAGATAGCGGTCTGCGGGCGTCAACGCATCGGAGGCGGGTAGCCCCTCGATCATTTCGGGTTCCGGCTCCGCCTCAATCATTTCATCCAGTTTCAACTCGCAGGGATCGGTCTCGTAGCGCAGCTCTTCTGCAATCTCGAACTCGATGTTCTCGGTAGCCTGTAGTTTCTGGTTGAACATGGTGATAGGGACCTCCGGTTGTGTGTTCAAAAGACAGGTTTATCCGGGCGTCTTATAAGCGTAGACATTCGCTTCGGTAGATGGGGAGGGATATGTGCGGTAGATCACTATTTTCGGAGCATTCGTTTTGCAACGATTTATGAATGTTAAAAAAATGCCCCTCCGGAGAGGGGCATCAGGATTAACGCATGGTCACAAACTCTTCCGCGGCCGTCGGGTGGATGGCCACGGTGTTGTCGAAGTCTTTCTTGGTTGCGCCCATCTTCAGCGCCACGGCGAAGCCCTGCAGGATCTCGTCCATACCGAAGCCGATGCCGTGGATGCCGACAATCTTCTCTTCCGGGCCCACGCAGACCAGCTTCATGCGGCACGGCTGACGGTGTGAGGTGACGGCGGTATACATGGCGGTGAAGGCCGATTTATACACTTTCACCTGGTCGTCGCCATACTGCTCGCGCGCCTGCGGCTCGGTTAAGCCGACGGTGCCGATTGGCGGGTGGCTGAAGACCACGGTCGGGATGTTGCTGTAGTCCAGATGCTCGTCCGGCTTGTTGTTGAACAGGCGCTCGGAGAGACGACGACCCGCCGCAACGGCGACCGGCGTCAGCTCAACCGCGCCGGTGTTGTCGCCGACCGCATAAATGCCCGGTACGCTGGTGTTCTGGAATTTATCGACGACGATATAGCCTTTTTCGTCGGTTTTCACGCCCGTCACGCCCAGGTTGAAGTTATCGTTCGCAGGTTCACGGCCAATCGCCCAGATCAGGCAATCGACGGTCTGGCTGCGGCCATCTTCCAGCTCAAGCGTCAGGCTACCATCCGCGTTTTTCACCACCGCTTTTGGCACGGCGTTGGTGTGCAGGGTCGGGCCTTCGGTGTTCATCACTTCAACCAGCGTATCGACAATCAGCGGGTCAAAGCTGCGCAGCGGCGCGTGTTTACGTACGAACAGGTGCGCTTCCGCGCCCAGGCCGTTAATCACGCCAGCCAGTTCCACCGCAATGTAGCCCGCGCCAACAACGGCAACGCGTTTTGGCAGGGCAGGCAGCTCAAAGAAACCGTCGGAGTCGATGCCGTATTCCACGCCCGGGATGTTCGGGTGGCTCGGACGACCGCCGGTGGCGATCAGGATGTGATCGGCGGTGATCGTCTCGCCGTTCACTTCGATCGTTTTCGCGTCCACAAAGCGGGCGAAACCGTGGATAACATCGACGTTATTTTTACCCAGCACGTTGTCGTACGAGGTGTGAATGCGGTCGATGTAGGCGGTACGGCTGGCGATCAGTTTGTCCCAGTCGAAGCGGTTGATGGTGGTGTCAAAGCCGTAGTCCGGGCCATACATATGGATAGCTTCACGGATCTGCGCCGCATGCCACATCACTTTCTTCGGTACACAACCCACGTTCACGCAGGTGCCGCCCAGCGCTTTGGCTTCAATCAGCGCGCACTTCTGGCCGTACATGGCCGCACGGTTGATGGAGGCGATGCCGCCGCTGCCGCCGCCGATTGCGATGTAGTCATAATGCTTAGTCATTGCTTTTGTCCTTAATCGTGAATTGCCGCGATTGTATACCTGAAATCAATAGTTTCCACCGATGACTGCGATTACTCCGGCACGATCCAACTGACGGTGGCGTGGCCTGTACCGGCGGGCACCAGCGTTTTATGCAGCCACGGCAGCACGTTGTTCATCTGCGCTTCGAGCTTCCACGGCGGGTTGATCACAATCATGCCGGAGGCGGTCATGCCGAGCTGATCGCTGTCAGGGCGTACCGCCAGCTCGATCTGCAGGATCTTGCGGATGCCGGTCGCTTCCAGGTCTTTGATCATGCGTTTGATCTGCGCGCGCAGCACCACCGGGTACCACAGGGCATAGGTGCCGGTAGCAAAGCGTTTGTAGCCTTCGTGGATGCCGGTTACCACCGCCTGATAGTCGGTTTTGATTTCGTACGGCGGGTCGATCAGCACCAGGCCACGACGGGAAACCGGCGGCAGTTTGGCCTTCAGCTGCTGGTAACCGTCGGCTTTTTCCACGCGGGCGCGGCTGTCTTTCTGGAATTCGGAACGCAGCAGCGGGAAGTCGCTCGGATGCAGCTCGGTCAACTGGAGGCTGTCCTGCTCGCGCAGCAGCTGGCGTGCAATCAGCGGTGAGCCAGGGTAGTAGCGCAGCTGGCCGTTGCGGTTGAAGTGATTCACCACGCCGATGTAAGGCTCCAGCTCGGCAGGCAGGTCGTCCTGCTGCCAGATGCGGGCAATCCCTTCTAGATATTCACCGGTACGCTCGGCATGCTCGCCGCTCAGCTGATAACGGCCCGCGCCCGCGTGCGTGTCCAGATAGAGAAACGGCTTCTCTTTCTCTTTGAGCGATTCGATGATCAGGCTCTGAACGGTGTGTTTAAGGACGTCGGCGTGGTTGCCTGCGTGGAAGCTGTGGCGATAACTGAGCATGGATGAATGTGTTCCAGGTAGTAAACGTAGGCCCGATAAGCGTAACGCCATCGGGCAAAAATAGAGCGTATCGCCACAGTATACAGAAAAGTTTCCACCGCCGCGAAAGCGCAACGCCCGGCATTGAAATCCTCTACACTTAACCCCATTCTAGATCCCATATGCATAGCGCCGGATGCGCGCTTCATTCACCTATTTCAACAGGACAGCGTTTATGACCAATCCATTACTGACGCCTTTTTCGTTGCCGCCGTTTTCTAAAATCCTCCCTGAGCATGTTGTTCCAGCCGTTACGCAATCGCTGGACAACTGCCGCGCGGCGGTAGAAAGCGTGGTAGCGCAGGGCGCGCCGTACACCTGGGAAAATCTGTGTCAGCCGCTGGCCGAAGTGGACGACGTGCTGGGGCGTATCTTCTCCCCGGTGAGCCACCTGAACTCGGTAAAAAACAGCCCGGAACTGCGCGAAGCCTACGAGCAGACCCTGCCGCTGCTCTCTGAGTACAGCACCTGGGTCGGGCAGCACGAAGGGCTGTACAAAGCCTACCGCGACCTGCGCGACGGCGACCACTATGCCGAACTGAACACGGCGCAGAAAAAATCGGTCGATAACGCCCTGCGTGATTTTGAGCTGTCCGGGATTGGCCTGCCAAAAGAGAAGCAGACCCGCTACGGCGAAATTGCCGCGCGTCTGTCCGAGCTGGGCAACCAGTACAGCAACAACGTGCTCGACGCCACCATGGGCTGGACGAAGCTGATTACCGACGAAGCTGAGCTGGCCGGTATGCCGGAAAGCGCGCTGGCGGCGGCAAAAGCCCAGGCTGAAGCGAAAGAGCAGGAAGGCTTCCTGTTGACGCTGGATATCCCGAGCTATCTGCCGGTGATGACCTACTGCGACAACCAGGCCCTGCGCGAAGAGATGTACCGCGCGTACAGCACCCGCGCCTCCGATCAGGTGCCGAATGCCGGTAAGTGGGACAACAGCCCGGTAATGGCGGAAATCCTCGCCCTGCGTCACGAGCTGGCGCAGCTGCTGGGCTTCGAAAACTACGCGGATAAATCCCTCGCCACCAAAATGGCGGAGAACCCGCAGCAGGTGCTCGACTTCCTGACCGATCTGGCGAAACGCGCCCGTCCGCAGGGTGAGAAAGAGCTGGCCCAGCTGCGCGCCTTCGCGAAAGCCGAGTTCGGCGTGGACGAGCTGCAGCCGTGGGATATCGCGTACTACAGCGAAAAACAGAAGCAGCATCTTTACAGCATTAGCGATGAGCAGCTGCGCCCTTACTTCCCGGAAAACAAAGCCGTTAACGGCCTGTTCGAAGTGGTAAAGCGCATCTATGGCATCACCGCCAAAGAGCGTACCGATATCGACGTCTGGCACCCGGACGTGCGCTTCTTCGAGCTGTATGACGAGAAAAACGAGCTGCGCGGCAGCTTCTACCTCGATCTCTACGCGCGTGAGAACAAGCGCGGCGGGGCGTGGATGGACGACTGCGTGGGCCAGATGCGTAAAGCCGACGGTTCCCTGCAAAAACCGGTCGCCTACCTGACCTGTAACTTCAACCGTCCGGTAAGCGGCAAACCGGCGCTGTTCACCCACGACGAAGTGATCACCCTTTTCCACGAGTTCGGTCATGGTCTGCACCACATGCTGACCCGCATCGAAACCGCAGGCGTAGCCGGTATCAGCGGCGTGCCGTGGGATGCGGTCGAGCTGCCAAGCCAGTTTATGGAAAACTGGTGCTGGGAGCCGGACGCGCTGGCGTTTATCTCCGGTCACTATGAGACCGGCGAGCCGCTGCCGAAAGCGCTGCTGGATAAAATGCTGGCGGCGAAAAACTACCAGGCGGCGATGTTCATTCTGCGCCAGCTGGAGTTCGGCCTGTTCGATTTCCGCCTGCACGCCGAGTTTAGCCCGGAGCAGGGCGCGAAAATCCTTGAGACCCTGGCCGAGATTAAAAAGCAGGTTGCCGTTATTCCAGGGCCAACCTGGGGCCGCTTCCCGCACGCGTTCAGCCATATCTTCGCCGGCGGCTACGCGGCGGGCTACTACAGCTACTTGTGGGCCGACGTGCTGGCCGCAGATGCCTTCTCTCGCTTCGAAGAAGAGGGGATCTTCAACCGCGAAACCGGCCAGTCTTTCCTCGATAACATCCTGACCCGCGGCGGGTCTGAAGAGCCAATGGTGCTGTTCAAACGCTTCCGCGGCCGCGAGCCGCAGCTGGACGCGATGCTTGAGCATTACGGGATCAAAGGCTGATTGTTACGTGAAGATCTGCTTAGTAGATGAAACAGGCGCCGGAGACGGCGCCTTATCTGTTCTGGCGGCCCGCTGGGGGCTGGAGCACGATGAAGAAAACCTGATGGCGCTGGTGATGACGCCGGAACATCTCGAATTACGCAAGCGCGACGAACCGAAGCTCGGCGGGATTTTCGTCGATTTTGTCGGCGGCGCGATGGCGCACCGGCGCAAGTTCGGAGGCGGTCGCGGCGAAGCGGTGGCCAAAGCGGTCGGCATCAAAGGGAGCTACCTCCCGGACGTGGTCGATGCAACGGCGGGGCTGGGGCGCGATGCGTTTGTGCTGGCGTCCGTCGGCTGTCGCGTGCGGATGCTGGAGCGTAATCCGGTGGTCGCTGCGCTGCTCGACGACGGGCTGGCGCGAGGCTACGCGGACCCGGAAATCGGCCCCTGGCTACAGGATCGTTTGCAGCTGATCCACGCCTCCAGCCTGACGGCATTGACGGACATCACCCCGCGCCCGCAGGTGGTCTATCTCGACCCTATGTTCCCGCATAAGCAGAAAAGCGCGCTGGTGAAGAAAGAGATGCGGGTGTTTCAGTCGCTGGTGGGACCGGATTTGGATGCCGATGGCCTGCTGGAGCCGGCTCGTCAGCTTGCCACGAAGCGGGTGGTGGTAAAGCGCCCGGACTATGCGCCGCCGCTGGCGGACGTTGCGACCACTAACGCGGTGACCACCAAAGGGCACCGGTTTGATATTTATCCGGGTACGCCGGAATAAAAAAGCCGGGTGGCGGCTTCGCCTTACCCGGCCTGTGTCCTCGATCTATTCCCTCTCCCTTTGGGAGAGGGTTAGGGTGAGGGGAGTTTAACGCACTTACTCGTCTTCTTCGTCACGCAGTGGAACAATCAGCATATCCACGTGAACGGTGTTAATCAGCTGGCGCGCTGAAGACATCAGTTTGCTCCAGAAGTCCTGATGATGACCGCAAACCACCAGGTCCATATCGTATTTCTTAATCGCATCAACCAGCACCTGGCCCAGGTCGCCGCTGCCGCTCAGGGTTTCGGTAATCGGATAGCCCGCGTTGGTGGAGAGTTCGCTCAGGGCATGGTGAGTCTCTTCGGAAATGCGTTTCTGCATATCGCCAAGATTCACGTCGATCAGACCGGTGTAGAGGTCGGAGTAATTCACGTCAACGTGAATCAGCGAAACTTTCGCGTTGTAGGGACGTGCCATGGATACCGCTTTATCAACCAGCACTTTGCTCTCCGGAGAGAGGTCAACCGCGATGAGAATGTGTTTGTAAGCCATAGTGTTACTCCTTCCTTAAGTTATCGATGACTAAGTGAGAATGCCGTCGTCTGATACTTTCATTACGGCCCAGTTAAACATATTTTTCAAGCTTTGGTGTTGATAACGATTAACCTTGTGGCAAAAAAATTAACGGATCTCCTACACTGTTAAATGAGCCGTTCGGATATTAAAACGCGAACCGGATCGATTTTGGTCATTCTTTCACTGAACTGTCTGTCAGGGCATTGGGGTGCGGTAGCTCAGGAGCCTTGCTTCGTGGGCGGACGCCGGGGAGGATGTATGATTAGCACCGTCGCATTGTTTTGGGCGTTATGCGTGGTTTGCATAGTGAATATGGCGCGCTACTTCTCATCGTTACGTGCGCTGTTAGTGGTACTTCGTGGTTGCGATCCGTTGCTTTATCAGTATGTGGACGGTGGAGGGTTCTTCACCTCGCATGGACAGCCCAGCAAGCAGATGCGTCTGGTGGGATACATCTACTACCAGCGCTACCGCGATCATCACGATGAAGAGTTTATTCGTCGCTGCGAGCGCCTGCGTCGTCAGTTCATTTTGACCAGCGCCCTGTGCGGGCTGGTCGTAGTCAGTATGATTGCATTGATGATTTGGCACTGAGCATAAAAAAAGCGGGTCAGCTTCCTGACCCGCTTTTTTGTCGCCTTCAACCGATTAAATCAGCTTCAGCGAAATCCAGTACAAACCGCCAGACAGCAGGATTGAGGCCGGAAGGGTGAACACCCAGGCCATCAGAATGTTGGTCACGGTTTTGCGCTGCAGACCGCCACCGTCAACAATCATGGTACCTGCCACGGACGAAGAGAGTACGTGGGTGGTGGATACCGGCATACCGGTGTAGCTCGCCAGACCGATAGACACTGCCGCCGTCATCTGCGCGGACATACCCTGCGCATAGGTCATGCCTTTCTTACCGATCTTCTCGCCGATGGTGGTCGCCACACGACGCCAGCCAATCATCGTACCGATACCAAGCGCCAGCGCGACGGCCATGATGATCCAGATTGGCGCGTACTCAATGGTGTTGAGCATATCGCTTTTCAGTTTCTTCAGCAGACGTTTGTCGTCACCATTCACCTCTGGCAGCTTCGCGACTTTATCGGTCACATCAGAGATACAGAGCATGATACGACGCAGCTGACCACGCTGTTCTACAGCCAGTTTGTCGTAGCTTTCGATATCGCCCAGCATGCCTTTCGCACGTTCCAGCGCGTTAATCGCGTTTGCCGGATGGCAGTGGAACTCGCCAGGCGCGGTGGTTGCACCGGCTTCCGGAGAAGGGATCAATTGATCAACGCCGGTCGCTTTTTTCAGCAGGTCAGGATGCTGCTGGAAATAGGTTTCAACGTTGTTGACCGCATCGCGGGTACGGGTGATTTCGTAACCCGAGGCGTTCATGTTCACCACGAAGCCTGCCGGTGCGACGCCGATCAGAACCAGCATCACCAGACCAATGCCTTTCTGCCCGTCGTTCGCGCCGTGAGAGAAGGCCACGCCGATAGCAGAAATGATCAGGGCGATACGCGTCCAGAACGGCGGCTTTTTCTTGCCGTCTTTCTTCTCACGCTCTGCTGGCGTCAGGTGGATACGCGCACGTTTTTTCGTGTTGCTCCAGTAGCGACGCAGGATGAAAATCAATCCCCCCGCGACTACCAGACCCACGATAGGGGAGATGATCAGGGAGCCGAAAATGCCCAATACTTTAGGCAGGTTCAGCGCATCAACAACCGATGTCCCGGTCATCAGGGCGTTGGTTAAACCGATACCGATAATCGCGCCGATGAGGGTGTGAGAACTGGATGCAGGCAGGCCAAAATACCAGGTACCGAGGTTCCAGATAATTGCAGCAAGCAGCATTGAGAACACCATAGCGAGGCCATGGCCAGAACTAACGTTAAGCAGCAGATCCGTTGGCAGCATATGCACGATGGCATACGCAACGCTCAGTCCGCCCAGGAGAACACCAAAAAAGTTAAATACCGCCGCCATAACAACCGCAAGCTGCGATCGCATTGCGCGAGTGTAGATAACCGTCGCTACTGCGTTTGCAGTGTCGTGGAAGCCGTTGATCGCTTCGTAAAACAGTACAAAAACCAGAGCAAGCAATAATAAAAGCCCGGTATGTAAATCCAGGCCGGCAAACAAATGTAGCATAGGACGTTACGCCATTTTGAGGACATGAACGCGGCGCATTATCCAGGACAAATGCGCGGCGGGCAAAGTGAAATATAGACTTTTTTTGACATACCACCTGATTTGAGAAAAGCACTAGAAAGGATATTCTTTAAATTTCAATGAAATGGCTTTGTAATATCTTTTTACGCTGGTGTGACCACAGAGGAAACTTTACAATCCGCGGCAGTTAACAAAGAGGGTTTTGACGTGGAAAGGTTTGATGCCGTGGTAATTGGCGCCGGTGCGGCGGGTATGTTTTGTGCGGCAATGGCCGGACAGGCGGGTCGTCGCGTGCTGCTGCTGGATAACGGTAAAAAGCCCGGCCGTAAGATCCTGATGTCCGGCGGCGGGCGCTGCAACTTTACTAATCTGTATGTTGAACCCGCGGCCTATTTGAGCCAAAACCGTCATTTTTGTAAATCTGCGCTGGCGCGCTACACCCAATGGGATTTTATCGACCTTGTGGGTAAGCACGGTATCGCGTGGCATGAAAAGACGCTGGGGCAGCTGTTCTGCGACGACTCCGCGCAGCAGATTGTCGATATGCTGGTGGCCGAGTGCGAGAAGGGCGGCGTCGTCATGCGCCTGCGCACGGAAGTGCTGGAGGTCGCGCGCGACGACCAGGGCTATACGCTGCAGCTGAACGGTGAAACCGTCAATGCAGATAGCCTGGTGATCGCCAGCGGCGGCCTGTCTATGCCGGGGCTGGGCGCCTCCCCGTTCGGCTATAAGATTGCCGAACAGTTTGGCCTGAAAGTCTTGCCCACTCGCGCCGGGCTGGTGCCGTTTACGCTGCATAAACCGCTTCTTGAACAGCTTCAGACGCTGTCTGGCGTGTCCGTTCCCTCCGTCATTACCGCCGAAGACGGGACGGTGTTCCGCGAAAATCTGCTCTTTACCCATCGCGGCCTCTCCGGCCCGGCGGTATTGCAAATCTCCAGCTACTGGCAGCCGGGGGAGTTTGTCACGGTTAACCTGCTTCCCGATTGCGATCTCGACGCGTTCCTTAACGAGCAGCGTACCGCGCACCCGAATCAAAGCCTGAAAAACACCCTGGCAATGCAGCTGCCAAAACGTCTGGTGGAATGTTTGCAGGCGCTGGGGCAGATCCCGGACGTGTCGCTCAAGCAGCTTAACAGCCGCGAGCAGGAAACGCTGGTCGAGACCCTGACAAACTGGCGCGTTCAGCCAAACGGCACCGAAGGCTACCGCACGGCGGAAGTGACGCTGGGTGGCGTTGACACGAATGAGCTCTCGTCCCGCACCATGGAAGCGCGCAACGTGCCGGGGCTCTATTTTATTGGCGAAGTGATGGATGTGACCGGCTGGCTCGGCGGGTACAACTTCCAGTGGGCATGGGCAAGTGCCTGGGCGTGCGCTCAGGCGCTGGCAGAAGACAAGTGACATAAGAGCACAGCCACTCGTCACGGTTGGCTTTACGAGCTGACGGTGGTGACGTCTGTCACAGCAAGAATATTGCTCGCGGCCACGGTCCCCATCCTGATATATGACGCTGCGGTAACGCCGCCAATATGCGGTGAAATAACCACGTTTTCTACGGACTGCCAGAGGTGCGGCGCGGTCAGCGGCTCGTGGGTAAAGCTGTCCAGCGCGGCGCTGTGCAGCGTGCCATCCCTGAGCGCCGCCAGTAACGACTCATCGTGGATCAGTCCACCGCGTGCCGTATTGACCAGAATTGCGTTCCGCTTGCAGTGTGCGAGCGTTTCGCTATTGATCATCCCCCGATTCTCATCGGTCAGCGGACAGTGCAAAGAGATGACATCGGAACGGGAAAGAAGTCCGTTCAGCGTTTCTGCGCGTTCGCACAGGGCAGGCATAGTCTTAGCATAGGGATCGTAAGCCAGCACCTTCATGCCGAAAGCGTGACCAATAGTCGCCACGCGCGAGCCGATAGCACCCAACCCAATTAGCCCTAACGTTAAGCCCTCCAGTTCAATGGATTTATGCGTCGCCTTATCCCAGTGCCCGGCTCGCAGCCGCTTGTCCAGAGGCACCACTGACTTTGCGCAGGCGAGGATCAGCGCCCAGGTATTTCAGCCACTGCCGCCGCGTTTGCGCCTGGCGCAGCCCGGACGGCGATGTTGCGCTCGGCCGCTGCCGTCTGGTCTATCACATCGATCCCGCTTCCGTGCTTGGAAATAACCTGCAAAGCCGGGGCGGCATCCATAACTTTCTCGGTGATCCTGCCGTAACGTACCAGGATCGCCACAGGATTGTGTCGTTTACACAGCGCGATCAGGTCATCTTCTGTGGGCTGGCGGCCCGCAAACACCACCTCAAAGCCCTGTAACATCACCATGGCCTGCTCCGCCAGGTCGCTTCCGGTAACCAGCACTACGTCTTTGCCCCCCATCACAGCGTCTCCTCGTCGCTCAACATACCTGCCTTACGAAGCGCGTCATCAAGCCAGTGTGGACGTAAATCGCCTTCACGGATGGCAGCAAGACGCCGGGTCTCCATCTCCAGCTTTTCTTTTGCCAGAGCGATAACCTCCTGAACCTCATCGCGCGGGATGACGACCACGCCGTCGATATCCGCGACAACCAGGTCTCCGGCCTGAACCGTCGCCCCGGCGACTGAAATGGGATGATTCACCCGGCCAGAAATTAACTTTGTCGGGCCGCAGGGGTTCAGACCGGCAGAAAAGACGGGGTAGTGACCTTTGCTCAGGGTGTCGGCGTCACGTACAGCCCCGTCAATAATAATGCCCGCAATGCCGCTCGCCTGAGCCTGAGTGGCCATGATTTCCCCCAGCAGCGCGCAGCTCAGGTCGCCTTTGCCATCGACGATCAGGACATCGCCGGGCTGCGCCACCGCCATCGCGGCATGAATCGCCAGATTATCCCCCGGACGCACTTCAACGGTGATGGCCGGACCCGCAACGGACATGTGTGGGGCCAGCGGTTTGATGCGGCCATGAAGCGTACCGCGGCGACCGGCCACGTCGGCCAGAATAGCTGCCTGATACTCGGCCGCTCGACGAACGTCCTCGGCAGAAACACGCTCGAAATGGCGATTAATCGGTTTTTTTTCATTAACGGACATAAATGCCTCCATATTGTTTTACTTAGTACAATGCAGGTGTACAGAACAAAACAACTATAGCGGTGTTGCTTTCCTTTTAGCCAGACCCGAGGTGGCGTTTGTGATGTAAACACGAAGTGACTCACAAAATTTGAGGTACACTCACTGCCGGGCTAACAAGGAGATAATGATGGGGAATGAAGGCGTTGTAGCGGTTGAAAAAGCGCTGGCTTTACTGGATTGCTTCCGTCCTGGAGATGAGAGCCTGACGCTGACCGCGCTGGCACAGCTGTCGGGTTATCACAAAACCACGGTTTACCGCTTGATGAATTCTCTTGAACGGATGAATTACGTCGTCAGGCATGAAGACGGCAATTATGCGCTGGGCCCACGTCTGCTTTACCTCGGCAAGCTGTATGAACAATCTTTCCATCTTTCCCGGGTGGTTCAGCCAGAGCTTCAGGCCTTATCCCTGGCGTCTCAGGAGAGTGCCAGCTGGTATGTGCTGGAGGGAGGGCAGCGGCTTTGCCTGTTTCGCGCTGAAGCGTCGCATGGCCTGCGACACAGCAATCTTCCCGGCAGCCAGTTCCCGCTCGATAATTCGGCCATCAGTAAGGTATTACGCCATTGGGGGCTCAATGAAAGCCTACCGGAGGGAGAAGCTGAACTCCCATTCTATACGTCAGGCGCGCGCGATCCCCATACCGCTGCGTTTGCGATGCCTGTCTTCGGCGTTCACGACAAGCTGGTTGCGGCGTTAGCCCTGACCGGCCCCATCTCGCGGCTGACGGAAGATCGTCGTGAGAAGGAAATAGGGCAGTTGATGAAGGCGGCTGCAAGCCGTCTTTCGCAGAAAATGGGCGCCAGTAAGCCCTTCTGTCAGCAGTTCTTTGGTGAAACGAGCGACGCGGCGGAAGAAAATCTTTAAACGCAGAAGCGGGACAAATGTCCCGCTTCTGTCATCGTTAATGCGTGACCTGTTTTTCGTGTAGCTGAGCGCGGCGGGCCTGCCGCCCCATAATGAGCACCGCGATACCCCCGGCCACGCACAGCGCGGCCAGCGGAAGCATTGCCAGCGTGTAGCTGCCCGTCCGCTCATTGATAATGCCGTACGCGTTTACCATCACCGCCCCACCTATCAGGTTTGCGATGGCGCCAATCGCGGCCAGTCCCGCCGCCGCTGAGGTACTGCTCATCCAACCGGACGCCAGCGCCCAGAAAGGCCCTTTCATTGAATAAGCGCCTATCAGCATAATGCTCAGGATAACGATCGTGGCAGACAGCGAGACGCTTACAAAGGCGGCGAACACACCTGCGGCAATCATGAACAGCGTGAGTGCGGTATGCCAGCGGCGTTCGTTGGTACGATCGGAATTCCGTCCCCATACAATCATGAGAACCGATGCCAGACCGTAAGGAATGGCGTTAAACAGACCTGTCTCAAGGTTATCCAGATGGAAGGATTTCAGCAGTTGAGGAGACCAGACGCTGATGGTCGTGCCCGCGGAAGATGCACCCGCGTAAATCAGCGCCATCAGCCAGATTTGGCGATGCTTCAGCAACTGCCACGTCGTCTGGTGTCCGATACTCTTTTGCTGATTGCGCTCGGTTTCCAGCGTGGTTTCCAGCCATTGTTTCTGTTCGCTGCTGAGCCAGCTCGCCTGATGAGGGCGATCCCGGAGAATAAACCAGGCTGCAATACCCAGCAGCACCGCCGGCAAGCCTTCAATAATGAACAGCAGATGCCAGCCGCGAAGGCCCAGCCAGCCATCCAGTGACAGTATCAACCCGGAAAGCGGGGAGCCGATGAAGTTAGCGAGCGGGATGGCGACCATAAAGGACGCAATAATGCGTGCGCGGTAGCGGGACGGGATCCACCAGGTCAGATACAGCACGACGCCCGGGAAGAAGCCCGCCTCTGCAGCACCGAGAAGAAAACGGACGATATAGAGCGACGTGGTGTTCTGCACCAGGGCCATACACATGGAGACGATGCCCCAGCTGATCATAATGCGCGGGATCCACAGCCGGGCGCCGACTTTCTGCATGGCCAAGTTGCTGGGTACTTCAAACAAAAAATAGGCCACGAAATAAAGACTGCTGGCAAAGCCAAACGCGGCTTTACTGAGGCCAAGGTCCTCATTCATCTGCAGCGAAGCCATGCCGATATTCCCGCGATCGATAATGGAGACCAGGTAACTGACAATCAGAAACGGGAGAATACGCCAGATCACCTTCCGCATCGTCTCTCTTTCTATGTCCTCGGTGGCGGTAGCGCCGTTACGTAAATGTTCTGTCATTGTGTCCTCGCAGGGTTTGTTCTTTGTTTTATTAGGTACAACTCAGTTTTATTAAACAAAACCACTATAGCGACGGCGCGTTATTTTTATCCAGTTAATGGAAGGTTTAAATGATGTAAATAAGAGGTGACTCACAGATAGTGCGCTGCAGATATATAGCTCACAGCAGTCGAACCAGCCGCAAAGAGGGCACGCTGCAAGGGAGATAATCACGCAACGCAATTATTGCACCAACTTTTCCTCGTCATTCAACTAAGCTTCGACCAGGTGCCCCGCCTCGTTCGCGGGGCCAGATTCCTTTTGGTCGAGCACGCATCATGCAGCTACTCAGTATTATTATTTTGCTTACCCTTACCGTGGTGATCCATTCGCTGTGGATGTTTGGCGTTTTAAAGTTCATCAAATTAGAAGTCGATTCGGCGGTACGCATCGTTTTACGCAATGTCGGTATCGTGATCTCCATGATCTTCGCCCACCTCCTTGAGGCCGGACTGTTTGCTGCGTTTTATTTTGTCATCGACGCGTTTAATGACTGGAACACCAGCTTCTATTTTTCACTGGTCAGCTACGCTACCGTGGGATACGGCGACGTCACGTTACCCCAGCACTGGCGGCTCATCGGCGGAGTGGAAGGGCTGGTGGGCGCGTTGATGGTGGGCTGGTCTGTGGCGGTTCTGGTGGCGGTGCTGCAGCGTTTGCGCGGCATGAGCGCCTAAACGGCAGATGCGCGATCCCCGCCTGGTAAGGTAAAGTACTTCTCCTTGCGTGGCCGGAAGGCCGCGACTTTGAGGGCGAAGAGGCTAATTAACGGCCCGCCCTTTTCTGTTCCTGGTTTACGCCAGTTTGCATGGTGTTGTGTTTTGTCTGCCAAAAGGGTGTTGTATGTCTGCTGCTCATCTCGGTTTCCCGACGGAAACCGTTGTTGTCTTTGTGGTGATGGCCGTTGGGGCGATGTTTATCGACCTCTTTATGCACCGTCACGATAAACCCGTCTCGCTGAAAAGCGCGGCGATGTGGTCCATTTTCTGGGTCATGATGGCGATGGCCTTCGCCGGATTCCTGTATGTTCACCACGGCGCCGAGATGGCGAGCCTGTTCCTCACCGGCTATGCGCTGGAAGAGGTGCTCTCCGTCGATAACCTGTTCGTGATGATGGCGATCTTCGCCTGGTTCGGCGTGCCGGATAAGTACCGTCACCGCGTGCTCTACTGGGGCGTGCTGGGGGCGATAGTCTTCCGCGGCATCTTTGTGGCTATCGGCACCAGCCTGCTCAGCCTGGGGCCGTACGTTGAGGTGATCTTCGCGCTGGTCGTCGGCTGGACGGCGGTGATGATGCTCAGGCGCAATGAAGAGAGCGACGAAGTGGAGGATTACTCGGGTCATCTCGCCTATCGCCTGGTGAAGCGCTTCTATCCGGTCTGGCCGAAAATCAGCAGCAACGCCTTTATTCTGACCCAGAAAGAGGTGGATGCGGAGCTTGAAAAGCCGGAAAACCAGGACGTGATGGTTGGCCGCGTGAAGAAGGCGAAGCGCTATGCGACGCCGCTGCTGCTTTGCGTAGCCGTCGTCGAGCTCTCTGACGTCATGTTCGCGTTTGACTCCGTGCCGGCCATTATTGCCGTGAGCCGCGAGCCGCTGATTATCTACAGCGCCATGATGTTCGCCATTCTCGGCCTGCGTACGCTTTACTTCGTGCTGGAAGCGCTGAAGCAGTATCTGGTGCACCTCGAGAAAGCCGTGGTTCTGCTGCTGTTCTTCGTGGCGTTCAAGCTGGGGTTAAATGCCACCGACCACTTCTGGCATCACGGTTACAGCATTGGCGCCACGGCCAGTTTGTTTGTGGTATTAGGCGTGCTGGCGCTGGGGATTATTGCGAGTGTGATGTTCCCGGGGAAACGTGAGGCCTGATGTACCGCCTTTCTCCCTCTCCCTGTGGGAGAGGGCCGGGGTGAGGACACCGGACCGCACCTAACCCTTAATCGGTGAATTCCGACGCTTGCGCGGGTGATGGAAGTGCCGCCAGTGCGGATCCTGCGCCGCCGCCAGCAGTTCGTGGTCGCCGCGGGTGTCGCCCCAGGCGCGCAGGTGATAGGCGTTCAGATCGCCATACACTTTTTCCAGCCTTGCCACCTTCTGGGCGCAGCGGCAGTTATTGCCCGTGATGCGCCCCGTCAGCTTGCCGTCTTTCACTTCCAGCTGCGTGCCAATCAGCTTAATGCCGAGCTTATCAGCCCACGGCTGGAGCACCAGCGCCGGGGATGCGGAACAGATGGTCACCTCCGCACCGGAATTTACCTCAGCCGCCACCGCCAGAACCCCTTCGGGGCGCATCAGCTTGTTCCAGTATTTTTCGCAAAAGGCTTCCGCCTGCTGGCGCAGCCAGTGTTCATCCACGCCCGTCAGGAAGGTTTTAATCAGCACTTCCTTCAGCTCATCGCGCGTCAGCTTGCGACGCACGCAGTGGAGCGTGGGCAGCGCCATGCGCACCAGGCGGCCCGCGAAGTAACGTTTGCCGAAGGCAAAACGCAGGAAAGGAATAAAGCTGTCGTGGTGCGTTAATGTCCCGTCAAAGTCGAAGACAGAGAGCACGCTGGATTTAGCCACCGTCTCGTCGGCAATCATATTGGTCATAAATACGTCTTAGCTGAAATACACATTCTGCGGATCAGTTTACCTGCTTTAGCTGGACAGTCCTTATATCACCACTCTTTTTTTCTCGATCTTGCGATCTCAAAGTGAGTCCATTTTTGGCCTCGATAACAATTGGTGAAAAAACGAGCTGTCTATATTATCGCCACATCGCAAGATATTTAGGGGAACCATTGGCCCCCACAGGTAAGGAAAAACTCACTCACTACTTCTTTCTTGATATGACTCTTAGATCGCTTATTTCAATCCTCACGTTAAGTTTTGCTTCGTTTTCTGCGTTCAGCTTTCAGCTTTCAGCGTCGATGTTATCGATGAACAGTGAACTGGCAGCATCACCGGCGAAATCTGCGCTGGTGCATCAGGAAACAGGTCCGCTGCGCTCGCGTATTCTCGATCAATACCAGAAATGGAAAGGCACCCAGTACCGGTGGGGCGGAACCACGCATCGCGGGGTGGATTGCTCCGCACTGATGCAGCACCTGTTCACCGATGCGGCGCATCTTAATTTGCCGCGCACGACGAGTGAACAGATCCATCGCGGCGTGCAGGTGGCGCAATACCGCCTGAGAGCCGGCGATCTGGTCTTCTTCCAGACGGGCCCGAACCGCAAGCACGTTGGCGTTTATATTGGCGAAAACCAGTTTATTCATGCCTCAACCAGTCAGGGCGTAACGGTTTCAACCCTGACGGATGATTACTGGCAGGCACACTACATTACCGCCCGTCGCATCGCAGGCAGCGCGGCCTGACAGCGTCAGATGATGTCATCCACGACGCCACCGTCGACGCGCAGCGCCGCGCCCGAGGTGGCGGAGGCCTGGGTCGAACAGACATAAATCACCATATTGGCCACCTCTTCAACCGTGGCCGCGCGCTGGATAACCGAGCTGGGGCGGTTGGCCATCACAAACTCTTTCGCCAGCTGCTCCAGCGATTTACCGGTTTTTTCGATTTCATCTTTCATCATCTCTGCAAAACCGTCAGACATCGTCGGGCCCGGCAGGACGCTGTTGACCGTCACGCCGCTCCCCGCCACAAACTTCGCCAGACCGCGCGCCAGCGAGAGCTGCGCCGTTTTGGTCACGCCGTAGTGGATCATATCCGCCGGAATATTGCAGGCCGACTCTGACGAGATAAACACCACGCGTCCCCAGCCTTTCTGCACCATACCCGGCAGCAGGGCGCGGGACAGACGCACGCCGGACATCACGTTGGTCTGCCAGTAACGCTCCCAGGTCTCATCGTCGGTGGCATAGAAATCCTGCGGACCGTAAATCCCGGCGTTGTTGACCAGAATATCGACGTTATTCGTCACCTTCAGAAGCGACTCGACCCCTTCCGCCGTGCTGAGATCGGCAATCGCGGCACGCACCTGTACGCCCGGCACCACCTGCTGGAGCTGCTGAATGCCTTTATTCACCGATTCCGTGCTGCGGCCATTGACGATCACTTCCGCACCGCTTTCTGCCAGACCTCTGGCAATGGCGAACCCGATCCCGCCGGTTGAGGCGGTCACCAGCGCCACTTTTCCCGCAAAGTCGATTTTCATCATCTGCTCCTTCTCGTTTTAACGTTCGGACCTTAAAGCGTAGCAGGTGAGGATGACGGCTCCTGGCTAAAAAGGCGCAACAGCGTCTCAACCTGTTCATCAAGCGGGGCGAGGGAACGTTTAACAATCAGGTGAAGCGGCGTTGCCCTGCGCGCGCCGTGGCTCAGCGGCAGGCGTTTGAGTACGCCCTGATCCAGCTGGGTCTGGATGCGTTCCTCTGGCAGCCAGCCGTAGCCGACCTGAGAGACGACGGCTTCAATCGCGGCATCGATGGTGGAGAAGGTCCACGACTCGCCGGCAGCACGCGCGGCGGGCTGGCTGTCCGCAATCTGGATAAGCGGCCACGGGCGCAGCATCTCATCATTTAGCGGCGCGTCGAGGTGAAACAAGGGGTGCCGGGAATAGGCCACGGCAACAAAGTCGATATTCATCAGCCATTCTCCGAGCCCGGTAATGTCCTGGCGGCGGGTTAAGACCATCACATCGGCTTCGTCGTTAATGGCATCGGCGCGGGTATTTTCCAGCACCTCGGTCAGACGTACCTGAGTCTGCGGATACTGCTGCTGGAACTGACGAAGAATAGCGAACAGGCGGCGGCGCGGGAAAATGGAGTCCACCACCAGATCTAACCGCGTTCGCATCCCGTTGCGAAGGGTCGCTGCGCGCGTCTCAACGTACGAAAACGCTTTCAGCAGCGGTTTAACCTGGTTGAGAAGAAGTTCTCCGGCCGGAGTTAACACCGCCCGTCGCCCCTCCGGGACCAGCAGCGCCACGCCGAGCCGCTCCTGCAGCAGCGACAGGTTATAGCTCACCGAGGA
Source organism: Enterobacter sp. UPMP2060 (assembly GCF_053709655.1). Classification (NCBI taxonomy): domain Bacteria; kingdom Pseudomonadati; phylum Pseudomonadota; class Gammaproteobacteria; order Enterobacterales; family Enterobacteriaceae; genus Enterobacter; species Enterobacter sp. UPMP2060. Next base: position 113,372 of record NZ_JBSKJQ010000008.1, on the reverse strand, counting down.
CTGGCTGCGGTGGGTTTCTTCCGCAGCTTTGGCAAAGCTGCCCGCTTCCACCACTCTTTCCAGTAAAGCCCATTGTTCCAGCGTCGTCTTATGCATGATTTATCTAAAATTTGGATGAATTTGATTAAAACATAGCGTTATTCATTCATTTTTTGAAGGGGTACGATCGTCTCATCAAAACAAAGGAGACATCTTATGAACACCTTCGACAAACACGACTTAAGCGGCTTTGTTGGTAAACATCTTGTATATACCTACGATAACGGCTGGAACTACGAGATTTACGTAAAAAATGAGACCACGCTTGATTACCGTATTCACAGCGGTCTTGTGGCCAACCGTTGGGTGAAAGATCAGCAGGCTTATATCGTGCGGGTAGGCGAGAGCATCTATAAAATTTCCTGGACCGAACCAACCGGTACCGACGTCAGCCTGATCGTGAACCTGGGCGACAAGCTGTTCCATGGCACCATCTTCTTCCCACGCTGGGTCATGAACAACCCGGAAAAAACCGTCTGCTTCCAGAACGACCATATTCCGCTGATGAACAGCTATCGCGATGCGGGTCCGGCGTATCCAACGGAAGTGATTGATGAATTCGCTACGATCACCTTTGTGCGCGACTGCGGTGCCAATAATGAAAGCGTTATTGCCTGTGCGGCCAGTGAATTACCGAAAAACTTTCCAGATAATCTCTAATAAGCGCGACAATTAACTAAAAAGAAAAGTTCCCGGCTATTTCATATTATTTTGAAATGGCCGGGATTTTTTTTGTTTGTTGATGATTGGTTTAAATGAATCCATTTCAAAATGTTGCGAAAGATCACATTAAAAATATTTAATATTAATTTAACTTGTTGTTTTTCAACTAGCTGCTAGTTGTCTTATAACGTTGCAAACGTTGTCTTAATTTTTCCCTAAGGAAAGAGAGCTACTTTGATATAAGTTTATGGTTCGTTGAAATAAACGGGCTGGCATTTGGTTAATATCAAAAACATGCCATTTTTATTGCAAGGAAATTAATAATGAGTGATTTTCTGCCTTTTTCGCGGCCGTCGATGGGCGCTGAGGAAATTGCGGCGCTTCAGGACGTTTTGATGTCGGGCTGGATCACCACTGGGCCTAAGAATCAGGAACTTGAAGAGGCATTCTGTCAGCTTACCGGGAATCAGCATGCGATTGCCGTCTGTTCAGCCACCGCAGGTATGCACGTCACGCTGATGGCGCTGGATATTGGCCCGGGCGATGAAGTCATTACCCCTTCCCAGACCTGGGTATCCACGCTGAATATGATCGTGTTGCTGGGTGCCACACCGGTCATGATTGATGTGGACAAAGATACATTAATGGTGACGCCAGAAGCCGTTGAAGCCGCCATTACCCCGCGTACCAAAGCCATTATTCCCGTTCATTATGCCGGCGCGCCGTGTGAAATCGACGCCATTCATGCCATCGGTGAACGTCACGGTATTCCGGTTATTGAAGATGCGGCCCATGCCGCCGGAGCCTACTACAAGAACCGTCATGTGGGATGGAAAGGGACCGCGATTTTTTCCTTCCACGCCATTAAAAATATGACCTGCGCGGAAGGCGGCTTAGTCGTCACGGATAATGCCCAGCTGGCGCAGCGGATCCGCAGCCTGAAATTCCATGGCCTGGGCGTAGATGCCTATGACCGCCAGACGCACGGCCGCGCGCCGCAGGCGGAAGTGATCGCGCCGGGCTATAAATACAACCTGGCAGACATCAACGCCGCGCTGGCGCTGGTGCAGTTAGGCAAGCTGAAAGAGGCCAACAGACGCCGCCAGGAAATTGCTGAACGCTACCTGCGTGAGCTTGCCGATACGCCGTTCCAGCCGCTCACCATTCCGTCATGGCCGCACGTGCACGCCTGGCACCTGTTTATTATTCGCGTTGACGAAGCGCGCTGCGGAATTTCCCGCGACAACCTGATGGCGGCGCTGAAAGAGAAAGGCATCGGTACCGGCCTCCACTTCCGCGCGGCGCACACCCAAAAATACTACCGCGAGCGTTTTCCTGATGTATCGCTCCCGAATTCTGAATGGAATAGCGCGCGTATTTGTTCTCTCCCTCTTTTCCCGGACATGACTCATGACGACACAACCCGCGTCATTACCGCACTCCATCAGCTTGCAGGACATTGATATGTTCAGTGCACCGCCTGTACAAAAAGTTTCCGTGGTAATCCCGGTTTATAACGAGCAGGAGAGCCTGCCCGAACTGATCCGCCGTACAACCGCCGCCTGCGACACGATGGGCAAGGCTTATGAAATTCTGCTGGTAGATGATGGCAGTAGCGATAATTCCGCGCTGATGCTGACCGAGGCCGCGCAGGCCGAAGGCAGCCATATTGTTGCCGTGCTGCTCAACCGCAACTACGGCCAGCACTCGGCGATTATGGCGGGGTTTAGCCACGTCACGGGCGATCTGGTCATCACCCTGGACGCTGACCTGCAAAACCCGCCGGAAGAGATCCCGCGCCTGGTCGCCAAAGCCGATGAAGGCTATGACGTGGTCGGCACGGTACGTCAGAACCGTCAGGACAGTCTGTTCCGCAAGCTGGCCTCACGCACCATCAACCGCCTTATCCAGCGCACGACCGGTAAAGCGATGGGCGATTACGGCTGCATGCTGCGCGCCTACCGCCGCCATATTGTCGACGCGATGCTGCACTGCCATGAGCGCAGCACCTTTATTCCGATCCTCGCCAACACCTTTGCCCGCAAGGCAACGGAGATTCCGGTTCTGCACGCCGAGCGCGAGCACGGGGAATCGAAGTACAGCTTTATGCGTCTCATCAACCTGATGTATGACCTCATCACCTGCCTGACCACCACGCCGCTGCGTCTGCTGAGCGTGTTCGGCAGCATCATCGCCGTGGCCGGGTTTGCGTTGTCCGTTCTGCTGGTGGTGCTGCGCCTGGTCTTTGGCCCGCAGTGGGCGGCGGAAGGGGTCTTCATGCTCTTTGCCGTGCTGTTTATGTTCATCGGCGCCCAGTTTGTCGGGATGGGCCTTCTCGGTGAATACATTGGCCGTATCTATAACGATGTTCGCGCGCGTCCGCGCTACTTTATTCAACGTGTTGTCCGTCAGGAACACAAAGCATCTCAAGAGGAAATTCACCCATGAAAGCTGTTGTATTTGCCTATCACGATATGGGGTGCACGGGCACGCTGGCCCTGCTGGAAGCGGGCTATGACATTGCGGCAATCTTTACCCATCCGGACACGGCTGGAGAAAACAACTTTTTCGGCTCAGTGGCGCGTATCGCCGCCGAGCGCGGGATCCCGGTTTATGCACCGGACGACGTCAACCATCCGCTGTGGGTGGATCGCATCCGCGCCCTCGCGCCTGACGTAATCTTCTCGTTCTACTATCGCAACCTGCTTTCCGACGAAATCTTAGGTCTGGCCGCAAAAGGCGCCTTTAATCTTCATGGTTCTCTGCTTCCCGCCTACCGCGGCCGCGCGCCGCTGAACTGGGTGCTGGTGAACGGTGAAACGGAAACGGGCGTGACGCTGCACCGCATGGTGCGCCGTGCTGACGCGGGCGCTATCGTGGCACAGCAGAAGGTCGCTATTGATGCGGACGAAACGGCGCTGCAGCTGCATCAAAAGCTGAATGCAACGGCGCAGACGCTGCTGCGTGATGCCCTGCCAGGCATCCTCAACGGCACCTTCAGCGAGACCGCGCAGGATGAGAGCAAGGCAAGCTGCTTTGGTCGCCGCGCGCCGGAAGATGGTCGTCTGGACTGGAACAAGCCTGCCCGCCAGCTGCACAACCTGGTGCGTGCCGTGACCGACCCGTGGCCGGGCGCGTACAGCTTTGCGGGCGTAAGCAAATTTATCGTCTGGAAATCCCGCGTGCGTGACGACATCCCTGCTGCCAAACCGGGCACCGTCGTCTCTGTCTCTCCGCTGATTGTAAGCTGCGGCGAGCAGGCGCTGGAGATCGTCACCGGACAAACCGACAACGGCCTGTACGTTCAGGGCACGCAGCTGGCGCAGTCTCTGGGTCTGGTGGCCGGGGCGCTGATCACCAGCGCGCCGGTGGTTGCCATCAAGCGCCGTACCCGCGTGCTGATCCTCGGCGTGAACGGCTTTATCGGTAACCACCTGACGGAACGTCTGCTCAAGGACGATAACTACGAGATTTACGGTCTGGATATCGGCTCTGACGCCATCAGCCGTTTCCTCGACAACCCGCGTTTCCACTTCGTGGAAGGGGATATCAGCATCCATTCCGAGTGGATTGAATACCACATTAAAAAATGCGACGTGGTGCTGCCGCTGGTCGCCATTGCCACGCCAATCGAGTACACCCGTAACCCGCTGCGCGTGTTCGAGCTGGACTTCGAAGAGAACCTGAAGATCATCCGCGACTGCGTGAAATACGACAAGCGCATCATCTTCCCGTCCACGTCTGAAGTGTACGGCATGTGTACCGATAAGAACTTCGATGAAGACACCTCCAACCTGGTGGTCGGGCCGATCAACAAACAGCGCTGGATTTACTCCGTCTCCAAACAGCTGCTGGACCGCGTGATTTGGGCCTACGGCGAGAAAGAAGGTCTGCGCTTCACCCTGTTCCGTCCGTTCAACTGGATGGGCCCGCGTCTGGATAACCTCAACGCGGCGCGTATCGGCAGCTCCCGTGCGATCACCCAGCTGATCCTGAACCTGGTAGAAGGCTCGCCAATTAAGCTTATCGAAGGCGGGAAACAGAAACGCTGCTTTACGGATATCAGCGACGGTATCGAAGCGCTGTTCCGCATCATCGAAAACAAAGATAACCGCTGCAACGGTGAAATCATCAACATCGGTAACCCGGAAAACGAAGCGAGCATTCGCGAGCTGGCAGAGATGCTGCTGGCCAGCTTTGAGCGCCATCCGCTGCGCGACAAGTTCCCGCCGTTTGCCGGTTTCCGCGAAGTGGAAAGCAGCAGCTACTATGGCAAAGGATATCAGGACGTTGAGCATCGTAAGCCAAGCATTCGCAACGCGAAGCGCTGCCTGAACTGGACGCCGACGGTGAAAATGGAGCAGACCATTGACGAAACGCTCGATTTCTTCCTGCGCACCGTGGAGCTGTCGGAACAGGCCTCATGAAAAAAGTCGGTTTACGCATTGATGTCGACACCTTCAGGGGAACGCGTGACGGCGTACCCAAACTGCTGGAACTGCTGAACAAACACGATGTGCGTTCCAGCATTTTCTTCAGCGTGGGGCCTGACAACATGGGACGCCATTTATGGCGTCTGATTAAACCGGCATTTCTGTTCAAAATGCTGCGCTCGCGCGCAGCATCCCTCTACGGCTGGGATATTTTGCTGGCTGGCACCGCCTGGCCCGGCAGACGTATCGGCGCGGGTAATGAAGCCGTTATCCGTGAGGCGGCGCAGCATCATGAGGTGGGTCTGCACGCCTGGGACCACCATGCCTGGCAAGCCTGGGCGGGCGTCTGGGATATCCCGCGCCTGTCCCGTGAGGTCGAGCGTGGGATGCTGGAGCTGGAGGCCATTACCGGTCAGCCCGTGCGTTGCTCCGCCGTGGCGGGATGGCGTGCGGATCAGCGCGTCGTGAAGGCCAAAGAAGCCTTTGCGTTTCGCTACAACAGCGACTGTCGCGGAACCGGGCCCTTTTTGCCGCTGTTAGGCGAAAATCGCTACGGAACGGTGCAAATTCCGGTTACGCTTCCCACCTGGGATGAAGTGGTCGGGCGCGAGGTGAAGGCGGATGAGTTCAATCGCTACATTCTGGACCGCGTCCATCGTGACGCCGGCACGCCGGTGTATACCATCCATGCCGAAGTGGAAGGGATTGCGTATCAGCATGATTTCGACGAACTGCTGACGATGGCCGCTCAGGAGGGCATTGAATTTTGTCCGTTGAGCGAGCTGCTGCCGGACGACCTCAGCACCCTGCCCGTGGGCAAAGTCGTCCGTAATGAAATGGCTGGCCGGGAAGGCTGGCTTGGCTATCAACAAACCGTGAGTCCGGTCCCATGAAAACAGCCCGTTATGGCTTAGCGCTTCTCGCACTGTTTATCGTTTACTACCTCATTCCGGTCGATATTCGTCTGCTCTGGCAGCCTGATGAAACGCGCTATGCGGAAATCAGCCGCGAAATGCTGGCATCCGGAGACTGGGTAGTCCCGCATTTTCTGGGGCTGCGTTACTTTGAAAAACCGATTGCTGGCTACTGGATCAACAGCATCGGGCAGCTGCTGTTCGGGCACACCAACCTCGCCGTGCGCGCCGGTTCTATATTCTCCACCGGGTTAGCGGCGCTGCTGGTCATCTGGATGGCATGGCGTCTCTGGCGAGATAAGCGGACCGCCATTTTCTCCGGTCTTATCTTCCTGACCCTGTTCCTGGTGTATGGCATCGGCACGTATGCGGTGCTGGATCCTATCATCACCCTGTGGCTGGTGGCGGCGATGTGCAGCTTCTGGCTGGCCTCACAGGCTCAAACCGTTGCAGGAAAAGCGGGTGGCTATGTGCTGCTTGGGCTGGCCTGCGGGATGGGGGTGATGACCAAAGGCTTCCTGGCGCTGGCGGTACCGGTGATTGGCGTGCTGCCGTGGGTAATCGCCCATAAGCGCTGGAAAGAGGTGCTGATTTTTGGCTGGCTCGCGATCCTGAGCTGTGTGCTGATTGTTCTGCCGTGGGCGCTGGCCATTGCGCAGCGTGAGCCTGACTTCTGGCGTTATTTCTTCTGGGTTGAGCATATTCAGCGTTTTGCCCAGAGCGACGCGCAGCACAAAGCCCCGTTCTGGTACTACATACCGTTCCTGATCGCGGGCAGCCTGCCGTGGCTTGCGCTTTTGCCCGGTGCGATTCGTCTCGGCTGGAATGACCGACAAAACGCGGGTGGCGGGTTCTATCTGCTGGGTTGGGTGGTGATGCCGCTGCTGTTCTTCAGCATTGCCAAAGGCAAGCTGCCGACCTATATCCTGCCGTGCTTTGCCCCGCTGGCGATCCTGATGGCGCGCTATGCCTGCCTCGCGGCGGAAAAAGGTGCCAGAGCGTTACGCATTAACGGCGGGATTAACCTGGCGTTTGGCGTTATCGGCGTGGTGGCGGCGCTGGTGGTCTCGCCGTGGGGACTGTCTAAGCATCCGGTCTGGACGTCGGTCGAACTGTATAAAGTCTTCTGTGCGGTGGTGGCGTTCCTCATCTGGGCCGCGGTAGGTTGGTTAACGTTCAGACAGAGCCAGCAGCGCTGGTGGCTGGCGGCACTGTGCCCCGCAGGGCTGGCGCTGCTGATTGGTTTTGCCATTCCTAACCTGGTGGTGGATTCCAAACAGCCGCAGTCGCTGGTCGATACCGTGCGCGAGCCGCTTCAGGAAAGCCGATTCGTGCTGGCCAATAACGTGGGCGTGGCCGCGGGCCTGGCGTGGGAGCTGAAGCGTAATGACATCACGCTGTTTGGTCAGAGCGGCGAACTGCGCTACGGGCTGGATTATCCCGATGTGAAAGATCGTTTTGTCAGTGAGGACGACTTCGCGCAGTGGCTGGCAGCGCATCGTCAGCAGGGGCGCGTGTCGCTGGTGATGCTGCTGTCAAAACGCGACGATATTTCACGGGCGAATTTACCGCAGCCGGACAATCTCTATATCCAGGGGCGTCTGGCCTTGCTGGAGTACCTGCCGAAGTGATGACCTGGATCTGGCTGATACTGGCAAGCTTGCTCAGCTGCGCGGGGCAGCTGTGCCAGAAACAGGCCACCCGTCCGGCGAAAGCCGGGCGGCGCGGGGCGCATATCGCGCTGTGGCTTGGCCTGGCACTGCTGGCGCTGGGCAGCGGGATGCTGGTCTGGCTGGTGGTGCTGCAACGCCTGCCTGTCGGCATTGCGTATCCTATGCTGAGCCTCAATTTTGTCTGGGTGACGCTGGCGGCGAAGGCGTTCTGGCGTGAGCACGTTGCTGCGCATCACTGGCTGGGGGTAGGGTTCATCATTATTGGGATTGTTATCCTGGGAGGGAGCCTGTGAAAGGAGCGTTCTGGGCCTTATGCAGCGTGCTGTTAGTCAGCGCGGCGCAGCTGTTGCTGCGCAATGCCATGCAGGCATTGCCACCGGTCAGTGAGATCCTGGCGTTTGTTTCCGCGCTGTGGCACTTCTCATCCGGCACGGGCGCGCTGCTGCTGGGGTTGACGGGGTACGTGGCCTCGATGGGCTGCTGGTATCTGGCGCTGCATCGCATGGCGCTCAGCAAAGCGTATGCCCTGCTGAGCCTCAGCTATATTCTGGTGTGGGCCGCCGCGATCCTGCTGCCCGGCTGGGGAGAACGCTTCTCCTGGCACGGGCTGGTGGGCGTCGGGTTTATTATTCTGGGTGTGTTAGTGATTTTTCTGCCCCGAACGTCCCAACGTGAATAATCGACTCGTGGGTCAGGGTGTAAGGGGTCGATGTGCAGACGGCAAGGCTCAGCGAGCCGACCTGTAGCTGGCTGACCGCGTGCGTCTGCGCCGTGCTGTCGATGCTGACAATCTGCCAGGCACTGCCGCCACGCTGTTTCACAATCGCTTCTTTCCGCGTCCAGATACGCCAGAAGGCGGAAAGCCGTTCCTCGGGCGCTTCACGCTCCAGCTCGTCATGCTCGGTCATGCTGAAAACCGCATTAGCCAGCGCCTGCCAGTTCTTCCTCGGGCGAATTACTTCGATATCGCAGCCGACCTCGCCTTCATCGCTCATCAGCAGGGCGATATCGTCACCGCTGTGGCTCAGGTTGAACCACAGCGGATGACCCTTCGCAAAGGCCGGTTTCCCCTGCTCACCGTAAATGATGTCGGGGAGCGGGCGAGGGGATAACGTTCTGGCAAGCAGCGTCCTCCCGGCCAGCCAGGAGGCCTGTCGGGCACCCTGAGGCGCCCTGTCTGCGAGCGCTGACGCCAGCGGGTCCGCGCAAAGGGTGGAGATTTTTCCCAGTACAAACCGGTACATAGTTACGCCCAGCGTTTAATGATAATCGAGGTATTGATGCCGCCAAACGCGAAGTTATTGCTCTGCAGATACTCGCAGTCAATCTGACGGGCTTCCCCCATAATATAATCTAAAGCACCGCATTGCTCATCCGGCTGCGTTAAATTGAGCGTCGGGGCAAACCAGCCTTCACGCATCATCTGCAGGCTCATCCACGCTTCCAGCGCGCCGCAGGCACCCAGCGTGTGGCCAAAATAGCTCTTCAGCGAGGACACCGGCACGCTGTTACCGTAGATGGCGGCAGTGGCCTGGCTTTCGGCGATATCGCCGCGATCGGTGGCGGTACCGTGCGCGGAGATATACCCCATATCCCGGGCGCTTAATCCCGCCATGGCCAGCGACTGCTCCATGCAAATCTGCATGGTGTCACGCTGAGGCTGGGTGATATGGGCCGCGTCACAGTTGGTGGCAAAGCCCACGATCTCACCGTAGATTGTCGCCCCGCGCGCTCTGGCGTGCTCCAGCTCTTCCAGAATCAGGGTGCCTGCGCCTTCCCCAATGACCAGACCATCGCGCTGCGTATCGAACGGAGAAGGGGTGGTTTTGGGTTCGTCGTTACGCTGGCTGGTGGCAAACAGCGTGTCAAACACCGCCGCTTCAGACGGACATAATTCTTCCGCGCCCCCCGCGACCATCACGGTCTGATACCCGTGGCGAATCGCCTCCCAGGCGTAGCCAATCGCCTGGCTGCCGGAGGTACAGGCGCTCGACGTCGGGATCACGCGGCCGCGCAACCCAAAGAACAGCCCGGTATTCACCGCCGTGGTGTGCGGCATCATCTGGACGTAGGTTGTCCCGGTGATGTTATTGGTGTGCTTTTCGGTGAGCATGGTCGCGAATTCACTGACCGGGCCGGTGCTGCCAGTCGAAGAACCGTAGGCGATACCGGTTTGACCGTTGGTGAGCACCGCTTCGCCAATCAGCCCCGCCTGCTCCAGCGCCAGCTCGGTGGCGCGGGTCGACATCAGCGACACGCGGCCCATGGCACGAATACGCTTGCGGGTATAGTGTTCCGGCAGCGTGAAATCATCGATCGGCGCGCCCAGCAGGGTATGCAGGCCATCGTACACCTGCCATTCCGGCATTTTACGCACCGCGTTTTCATACGCCAGCAGCCTGCTGGAAACGGATTGCCAGCTTTCGCCAAAGGCGGTCACGCCGCCCATGCCCGTAATCACCACGCGACGCGTCATAGCATGCCTCCGTTAATGGAAATGACCTGGCGGGTAACGTAGCCCGCAATATCTGACATCAGATAGCTTGCCAGCCCGGCGACCTCTTCAGCCTGGCCCATCCGTTTCATTGGGATGATGGACATCGCTTCCTTCAGCGCGGCTTCTTCCATCTCAATCATGCCGGTATCAATCAGCCCCGGGGCAATGCAGTTGACGGTGATTTTGCGTTTTGCCAGCTCAATCGCCAGGGCTTTGGTGGCACCGATAATGCCCGCTTTGGCCGCGCTGTAGTTCACCTGCCCGCGGTTGCCCATCACGCCGGACACGGACGATAAGGTGATAATGCGCCCCCCTTTACGGGTGCCAATCATCGGCATAATGCAGGGGTGAATGACGTTATAAAAACTGTCGAGATTGGTGTGGATCACGCTGTCCCAGTCGTCTTCGCTCAGCGCCGGAAAGGCGCCGTCGCGGGTAATTCCGGCGTTGCTGACCACGCCATACCATGCGCCATGGGCTTCAATCTCCTGCTCCAGCACCTCGCGGCACTGTTCGCGGTTGCCCACATCAAAGGCGAGTAAACGACCGTTGCCACCCGCCTGCGTGATGGCGTCCAGCGTCTCCTGCGCGCCTGCGGCATCACGATGGTAATGCACGCCTACGGTAAACCCGTCGGCGGCAAGCTGACGAGCGATGGCGCGCCCTATGCCTTTGCTGGCCCCGGTGACCAGTACGGAACGACTCATGCGTTAGATCCCTGATTAAAAAGCGATGTTAATTCTTCTGCGCTCGGCTGGAAGGTGTTGACCCGGCCCGTGGCCAGCGTCTCTTCATTCGCGGAAATCGCGCATTCAAAGCTGCCGAAGCGTTCGTCCTGCATCAGCAGCTTAACGGTGATGTCCAGCGTCAGGCCTGCGGCGAAACGCCCGCTGGCGCAGACCAGCTCGCGCGCACCGAGCACCATGCCCAGCGCGATATGATCCTGCCCCTGCTGCTGGCGATGCCAGCCTGACCAGACGCCGACGGTCTGCGCCATCAGCTCGAGCGCGTACCAGCCCGGCAGATCGCCATCGGCATTGAGAAACGGCGCCAGCACGCTTTGCCCGTTGACGGCCACGCGGCAGACCGCCGTGTCGTCCGTAACGTTCTCAACGGACCCCAGCAGCATCATCGGCGGCTCGTGCGGCAGATAGGCTTCGGGTGATAAGTAGCTCATGAGGCTCTCCCCAGCAGGATGCTGGCGTTATTGCCGCCAAACGCGAACGAGTTAGACAAAATGACCGGTTTTTTCAGAGCGGCGCGCTGGTGCAGCAGGCCGCACGGCGCCAGCGTGTCGTCCGGCGCGTAGCGGGCGAAGTCCTGCGGCGGCAACGGCAGATCGCGCGTCAGAATCAGCCAGCTCAGGGCCGCTTCGGTAATGCCGGCGGCGCCCAGCGTATGGCCGGTAAGGTGTTTGGTTGAGCTGCACGGCACGCTTTCCCCGAAGAGATCGTGAACCACCTGCGATTCAATCTGATCGTTGAGCGGCGTGGCCGTGCCGTGCAGGTTGATGTAGCCGATATCCTGCGGCTGCATATCCGCTTCGTTAAGCGCCTGCGCGATAGCCCTTATCGCCCCTTCACCCTGCGGATGCGGGGCGGAAATATGGTACGCATCGCTGGATTCGCCCGTTCCGAGCAGCGCCACGTCCGCGGGCTCCCGGCTCAATACCATCAGCGCGGCGGCTTCACCAATGGTGATCCCCCGGCGGTCGCGACCAAACGGCTCGCAGAGCGTAGGGGAGAAGGATTCAAGGCTGTTAAAGCCGTTGACGGGCATCCGGCTCAGGGTATCGGCTCCGCCGACAATGGCGATGTCCACCAGCCCGGCTTCAATCAGACGTTTGCCGCCGATCATCGCCCGCGCGCTGGAAGAGCAGGCCGTGGAGATCGTATAGGCCGGGCCTTCGAGCTGAAGCCAGTTGGCGAGGAAGCGGGACGAATCGCCAAGCTCCTGCTGCGGATACTGCCAGCGCGTGCTCGCTTCGCCATGGGTCATGTGGCGCACGTGCTCATCGCCTTCGTCCAGCCCGGAGGTGCTGGTCCCCAGCACCACGGCCACGCGGTCGCGACCGACGCGGGCGATGGCCTCGTCAACGGCGGGCTGAATCTGCGACAGCGCGGCCAGCAGCAGCTGGTTATTGCGGGTACGGTGTGCGGCGAAGGCGTCCGGGATGTGCGGAAGCTCGCCTTCCACGCCGCCCAGAACGGCTTCGGGTAAACCCTGCAACCAGCCGGTCCGGGCGTGCATCCCCGGCGCCACGCCTGCCGTCAGGTTCGCGGCAATCTCGTCAGGCGAGTTGCCCAGCGCGTTGACCATGCCAACAGCGGATATATAAATCATCTCAGTCACCCAGATATTGAATGGTGATGTGGTATTTAAAGACGTGCTGCTCGATGCTGATCGGCTCGCGCTTGCCTTTGCGCTGCAGGTAGACAATCTCCGTCACCAGCTTGCCGCTGGCGTTACGCAGCTCGCGCCGATCGCCATTGTCCGTTAACGTCCAGCCCTTCGGCAACTGCGGCTGCCAGGCGCTAATCGGCCAGTGGCTGAGCATCACGTCGGCCAGCACCTGGCTGGCGGGCGGCAGCTGCGGCACGACGATCGACTGCTCGGTATGAATACCGGTCTCATCGTACGTTGCCAGGAACAGACGAATGCCCACGGAAGAAAGCCCGGCCAGCGTCACCTTATGCGCATCCGCGTTGAGCATCACCAGCAGGGACTGCGTTTGTCCGTTAAAGCTGCCGGTCAGCAGCTGCTGGGAGCTTACCGCCGGGCTGATGCCGGGCGGCGGCAGCGTCACTCTGGTGCCCGGCTGGAGCCAGGCCTGAGGCCGCGTCTCTTTGGTATCGGTCGAATGGCTGCAGCCTGCCAGCAGCAGCGCCGCGGCCAGCGCAACGGCGCGGTAAAAAGCGTTCATTTACGTTTTCTCTCTTTCTTATCCGGCATCGCCAGCGGAGCCAGCAGGAACGCGGTAAAAATACCGCTCACCAGCACGATGCCAAAGCTGCTGATGGCCTGGGTGGCGCTGAAGACGAGCATGCCCAGCGTCAGCAGCGTGGTCATCATGGCCAGCGTAATCGCCAGCATCGAGGTCAGCGGCGTACCGCGCGGGTTGCTGAAAAACAGCGTGTAGTTAATGCCAATGCCGAGCACCAGTACCAGCGCCAGCAGTGAGAACAGATTCACCGGGTGGCCCGTTACGGCCAGTACCGCCAGGCCGCAGCTCAGCGACAGCACGGACGGCACCAGGCTTATCAGCCCTTTACGCCAGCCGAGGCGCAGCATCGCCCCGCAGGCAATCACCGCCAGCGCGGCAAACAGTAGCCCCGTCAGCAGCGTGCGGTAGAGGGCAAACAGGCTGTCAAAGCTGGCTTTGCGATCGACCCAGACGACGCCGTCATGGCGCGCGGCCAGTTCACCGAGGTAAGCGCTGTTTTTCGCGCCGTCCACCGGCACCAGCACGCCGCTTTCCCCGTTGGGCAGGGTCAGCCAGAGCAGACGCCAGCCTTCGCTGGCCGGGCTTTTAAGCCACGCGTCCACGCTGACCGGCATGGCGTCGAGATTTGGAGATACGGCGTTGAGCCCGGCGCTTTTCAGCACGTTAGTTACCGCAGGGGCAGCCTCGCGCAGCAGCTTCAGATCGCTTTTCTGGCGGGCCAGCGAGTTCAGCGGCAGCGTACGCCAGCGGGCGATCTCTCCGGCTTTTTGCGCCTGTGCCAGCGCCGGGGTAAAGTCTTCCAGCCGCTCCAGCGTTTGCTGAGGCGAGGCGCCATGAACCACAAACCATTTCTGATCGACGCTCTGTCCGGTCAGGGCGGTAATGGCCTTCTCCTGCGCCAGAATATCTTTCGGCAGCGCCTGCAGCTGTGCGATGTCGTCGTCCACCCTCAGGGTGCTCATCCCCACGGCGGAGAGCAGCGCCAGCGCGACGGGCAAACCCACGGACAGTTTTTTATTGCGTCGCCACGCGGCCAGCCAGCGCAGCATGATAACCATCAGCGGAACCGGGCGCACCGGTAATCCCCGGCACAGCCACGGATGCCAGAAAATCACCGTCAGGCAGGAGGCGCTCAGCCCCACGGCGGCGAACACCGCCATCTGGCGGATCCCGGGGAAGGGGGCCAGCATCATAATCAGGTAGGCGGCGACGGTCGTCAGCAGCGCCAGCAGCAGCGCATTGCGTACTTTCGCCAGGCTTTGCCAGGGGGAATGCTCCGCGCCGTGCACCATCCGTTCGGTCAGGTAGTAGAGCGTGTAGTCGGCTGAAATACCGATGATGCTCATGCTCATCACCAGCGTCATCAGGTGCAGTTCGCCAAAGAGCAGCAGCGTCACCACCGTGCCCGCCAGCGCGCCGATGGCAATGGAGAGCACGCTCAGCAGCAGCGGGCGCAGAGAGCGGAACACCGCGACGATGAGCAGGAACACGCCAAGCAGGGTGGCGATGCCCAGCGTCGAGACGTCGCGTTTGGCCTGCTGGCTGGCGTAATCGCTGTAGAACACGGTCCCGCGCGAAAGCAGCTGCGCCTGCGGGAAACGGGCTTTTAGCGTCTCCTGCAGCGCGTTAAGCGTCGTCACCAGCCGGTGGGTCTGCTGCATATCAAATGACGAGCCCGCCAGCTCGCCGTGCAGCAGATACCAGTAGTTTCCCGCCTCATCCTGTGTGACCAGCCAGCCGTCCATCAGCCGCAGCTTCTGGCCATTTTGCGCCAGAGCGAGCTGCGAGCCGCGCATCAGCATCAGGGGATCGTTTTGCAGCTCTTTGCCGCTGACGCCGGAGAAGGCCGAATAGAGCTGAGATAAAATCCACTGCGCCTGCGCTTCTCCGCCGTTTTGCAGGCGGGCGCGGGTGGCGGGATCGATCAGGCCATTTCGGTGCTGCCAGAAGAACTCTCCCCAGGCCTTTTGCCCGGCGGCGTCCATCGGGCCTTTGACCTCGCTGAGCGAATCGCTGCTTTGCAGCAACGCCAGCCACTGCTGCGCCACGCGCGGATCGGGCTCTTTGCCGGGGCTGACCAGCCAGACCAGCTGGCGGTCGAGACGCTGCATAAACCCGTCGTTGAGCGCCGGCGGGATCGCCCCCAGCGTCTGCTTCGGCAGCATGGCCAGCACGCTGCTGTTCAGACGCGCGCCGGGCAGCAGCGACAGCAGCACGCCCAGCAGAATCAGGCATAGCGTGGCCCACAGCAGCGCCGGGCGCAGGGATTTACGGTGCGGCAAAGCGTTGGCGTTCGTCATCGGTCAGGCTGGCGGGCGTCAGTTGGTGGCGTGAAAGGGCGATATCGGTACGGTCGCCCTGTTTGTCGTTGAGACGAATCGTCTCCAGATAGGTCGCGCCGCCCAGATCGAGGGTGGCGAAAATCTTGTCCAGCGGCGTCGTTTTTGGCGTAAGCACCAGCGACCAGCGGCCGGCGCCCAGGTCTTTAAAATCGATGCGGAAGTTCTCTTCAAGCACCCTGCGGTCGGCCTGGAACAGGGCCCGCAGAAGATGGTTGAACTGGAACATCTGCGGATTATTGTCGGCGGTGACGGTCTGCGGCGGCTGGCCGTTAATGGCCTGAACCATCCGCTTGTCGTCCAGCAGGAGCGTCATCGGAAACGGCGCTTTTTGATCCCACAGCAGGCCGCTGTCGCGGGCGATCAGCATCTCGCCCTGCGAGCGCAGCGGCTGCGGCATATCTTTTATGGTGCGAACCTGTTCGAAGTGCGCGCGCACGACGGGCTGCCCGGTGAAGCGCTGCTGCAGTTCATCCAGCGTCACGGCGCTGACCAGCGGGCTGACGATCAGCGCCAGCAAAGGCCACCATTTCATGGCGTCACTCCCATTCGTTCAAACAGTATTGCCGGGCTCACAAAGCACATTTCGCGGGTGGCTTCTTCCACCGCTACCTGGATGGTGTAGCCGGTGGTGGTGCGTTTGCCGGTCTGCGCATCGAAAATTTGATAGGCAATGCGCAGGCGGTTTTCATACTCTTCAACGTGCGCGCGGACGCGAATACGCTGCTCAAAGGTCACCGCATCGCGGTATTTCACCCGGGTATCGACGACGGGCCAGACGTAGCCGGAGGCCTTCATCTGGCGATAGCCATAGTCAAACTGATTGAGCAGCGCCTCGCGGGCGATCTCAAAGTAGCGGAAATAGTTACCGTGCCAGACCACGCCCATCATATCGACGTCGTGGAACGGAACGGTGATCTCAACTTCAGTCGTAAAGCGGGGATCGGTCAGCACCCTTTACTCCTTCTCTCTGGACTCTGGCAGATGCCAGAAATCGAAAAAATTAAACCAGTCGAGCGGCGACATGAGGGCGTAATGCTCCAGCCGCTGCGCGTAGCGATCGACGGTCTCCTGCAGCGCCTGCTGGCGTTCACCGCGCGGCAGGCGCAGCGGGTCGGCAAACGGTTCGCTGTGCAGGACGAGCTTACCCTGCTGGCGCAGGGCAAAAATCAGCACCACCGGGCAGCGCAGGATGGAGGCCAGGATAAACGGCCCCTGTGGGAATGGCGCTGGCTGGCCCATGAACGGACTCCAGATCACGCGCCACTCGCCGCCACGCTGCGGATTCACCGCTATGCGGTCGCCCACAATCGCGACCCATTCTCCCCGCTCAAGCTTCTCTTTGATGGCAATCGCGGTGTCCGGGCCGATGTCGGTAACCGACATTAAATTCACGCCCGCCTGGGGCGCCATTTCGCTCATGATTTGCTTAAA
The DNA here is from genome assembly GCF_053709655.1 of Enterobacter sp. UPMP2060. Classification (NCBI taxonomy): domain Bacteria; kingdom Pseudomonadati; phylum Pseudomonadota; class Gammaproteobacteria; order Enterobacterales; family Enterobacteriaceae; genus Enterobacter; species Enterobacter sp. UPMP2060. Next base: position 96,436 of record NZ_JBSKJQ010000008.1, on the reverse strand, counting down.
GCGCCGGGCGTTTTCGCTGAAGACCAGGGCGGTGATAGTTTTGCTGCCGTCCAGCTGGGCCAGCGCCCGGCAGGCCTCAACGTCGCCAAGATGCGAGGCCAGCAGCAGCTTGCCCTGCGGCGCCGCGACGTTAAGCGTTTCGCTCGCGCCGGGGGCAAAGACCACGTCGCGATCAAACTTCAGCTCACCGCGCCAGCTGGCGACTTTATCCAGCATCGCGTTGCCGAAGCGCATGAAATGGAAAAAGCTGTTGAGCCGCGGGGGAACGGGCATGTTCCGCTGACGCAGTTCTTGCTTCACTCTCTCAATCCACTGCCGCGAGGCCAGCCGCGCCGGACGTGCGATAAGCCAGTACACGCCGATGACCGGCCACAGCAGCACGGTAAAGGCCCGGCGGCCCATCAGCTTCCAGACGCGCAGCATCAGGCGCATGCCCCACAGGCCCTTGACCTCGTCCTGCTGCGCCCAGTGCTGGCGGCGTCGACGGAAAAGCAGGCCGGGCATGCGGGGCAGCATGCCGAAGAACAGCCGGGTATGCATCAGGGAGATCCGCACGTTATCTTTTAACGCGTCGAAGTGGGACAACCCGTCCTGCGGGTAGGTGACGCGGGTCGGCAGAAAGACGCTGGTGTTACCCTGCCAGTAAAGACGGACCATCACTTCGGTGTCAAAGTCCATCCGTTTGCCGAGCGTTTCACGCGCTGCCAGGCGCAGCGTGGGCGAGACCGGATAGACCCGAAAGCCGCACATGCTGTCTTTAAGCTGCAGGGATAAGGTCTCAATCCACACCCATACGTGGGTTACCCAGCGTCCGTAGAGCCGCGAGCGCGGAATGGAATCATCGTAAATGGGCTGGCCGGAAATCAGCGCGTCCGGGTGGCGCTCCGCCAGCGCCAGCAGTTTGGGGATATCTTCGATGGCGTGCTGACCGTCCGCGTCCACCTGCACGGCGTGGGTATAGCCCGCGCGCGCGCACTCCTCCAGCCCCCTGATGACCGCGGCACCTTTTCCGGCGTTTTGCGCCAGGCGGACCAGCGTTACCTGCGGCTGCTCCGCCGCCAGGCGCTCGAGCTCCTGTCGGGTGCTCGCTTCGCTGCCGTCATCCACCACCAGGCACGGCAGGCCAAACGGCGCGAGACGCGACAGCACGCGGGCGATCATGGCGCCGTGGTTGTAGCACGGGATCAGCACGCAGGGGCGGAAGGTTACTGACATAGCCGAATTTTCCCGCTGCTGGCGGTATGGCGCTCCGCCCCGGCGTGACGCTGGTAGCTGAAGGTCAGCATCTGACGTTCGGCATGCCACTCAAGCACCAGCGTCACCGTGGTTTCCGGCAGCAGAGGCGCCTGGAACTTCACGTTTTGAATGCTGTGAAAGCGGTAGCCCGGCGCCAGTAACGTCGTGGCGTAGTGCATCACCCAGTCAAGCTGCGCAACGCCGGGCAGCAGCGGCTGTACGGCAAAATGGCCCTGAAACCAGAACAGCGCCGCGTCGAGATGCAAAATGATTTCCAGCTTCTCCGGCTGTGTCTGGTGGCGCTCAAGTTCATGAATTTTCATGAAATAACTCCTCTAGCTGCGCATAGACACGCTTGTTCATACTGTTTACCGGCATTTCATCGACAATGCGCCAGTAGCGCGGAACGGCGACCGGCTCAAGCCACGGCAGCAGGGCGCGACGCCAGGCGAACTCCTGCGCTTTTTTATCCAGCATATAGCCGCGCTGGCGAACCGCTTCATCCAGGACCAGCAGTGCGCCAATCCCCTGACGGCCTCCGCGCGTGACCGGCAGCGCAGCCGCTTCGCAAATGCCGTCGAGCTCCAGCAGGCGACGTTCGATCTCGTTAAGCGAGATGCGCTTTTCTTCAATTTTGACCACCCGCCCGCGACGACCGGCGATGCTGAACAGCCCCTCGCTGTCGAAGTGCAGGATATCGTCCAGCTGGAGTCCTTCAGCCTCGTGGATCAGTGGCGACGTGACGCGACAGGCTTCATCTTCCTGATGGAAGATAACGCCGGGGAAGGCCAGCCACGGGACGTTATCCTGCTGGCGATGGCGCCAGGCGAGGATGCCGGTTTCGGTGCTGCCATAAATTTCATCCGGGCAGATGTTAAGCCAGCCCGCGGTGGTGGCGACGTCACACCAGGGCAGCATTCCGCCTGCTGAAATCAGCATTCTGACGGGCGGCGCGGGCAGTTCCGTATCCAGGCGCTTCAGGAACGCCGGGCTGCTGATGAACAGATAATGCCGGTCATGAGGAAGGGCGGCCAGCTGCTCGGCGTAGTAGAGCATTGCGGCATGCAGCGGCAGGCCCAGCGCCATCGGCAATACGATGCGGAAGGTCAGGCCGTACAGATGTTGCGGTACGACCGAGGCGACAACGCTACAGCCGGTCAGACGTTCGCCGAAGCGGTCAGCCAGCAGACGGGCTTCGCGATCCAGGCTGACGATGTGCTTAATCACCCGGCGCGGGGTACCCGTGGAGCCGGAGGTGAACAGTTCAACGAAGCGGCTTTCGTCAATGGCCGGCAGGGGCGCCCAGCGGCGAGCGGTCTGATGGCTGGAGGCCACCACAATCAGCTTGCCATGGAAATCGAGAGCGCGATCGCTCAGGATGCCGCTAAACAACGCCTGCTGTTCTTCAAGCTGCGAGACGCGGCTATGGCCGGGAATGACCGGCGTTTTACCGGCATGCAGCGAGGCCAGCAGCGCAACGATAAACAGGTAGCTGTTTTCAAAGCACAGCGCCCAGCGCTCGCCTTCCTGCTGACGCAGGGTGTCGACCAGCAAGGTCACGTCGTGGCGCAGCTGGCCAAGCGTCCAGGTACGATCGTCAAGCCAGGCAACGGGCATGTCGTCAGGGCGGGGCGCGTTTAACCACTGGCCCAGCGGAAGGGGGTTAGTCATTGTGCATCTCTTTTTTTATCACCCGCTGGCGCACCAGCCACTCGGTCGCCATCAGCGTTCCCATCAGGATATAAGCCACCATACCGTTCCACAGCGTCCACAGATTCATGTCGCCGTGGAGCACGGTGAACAGCGCCATCGCGCCGTTTCCGATGAAAAAGCCGCACCAGACGAGGGTCACCTTGCGGGTATAGCGCACGCCCTCCGGGGGCAGGTTTGGCTCGCGCAAGCGCGCCAGCCGTTCGACCAGCGGCATCGCGGTCCACAGCGAACCGCCGAACACGGCCAGCATCACAAGGTTGACGACCACCGGGTAGAACAGCAGCCACTGGTGGGTTTTCAGCAGGTAGCTGGCCGCGCAGAGCGCGATGCCCGCGAGCGCCACGCACTGCACCACATACTGCATCGGGCCAGCGTTCCGTCGCGCCTGGCGCAGCCGCAGCAGCAATACCAGCGCCATCACCGGCAACAGCCACTGCAGGCTGTTGTGCGTCAGCCCAAATCCAATCAGGAAGGGCCACGCCAGCAGCATCAGCCCCGTCAGCAGTGGGATGACCGGGAACGTCCGTCCACCACGCACGACGTCTTACTCTTCGCGCAGAAGCTGTTCGACGGCGTCTACCACATCCTGAACGGTACGAACCGACTTGAAGGTTTCCGGCTTGATTTTCTTGCCCGTTTTCTTCTGCAGATGAACAATCATGTCCACCGCATCAATGCTGTCCAGCTCCAGGTCTTCGTAAAGACGGGCTTCGGGCGTAATGTCCTGCGGGTCGATTTCAAAGAGCTTGGTCAGAAGGCCGCAGACTTCCTGATAAATGGTTTCTTGTTCAGTCATCGTTCACATCTCAGGCGCGTTGAGCGTTGATAAAGGACGCCAGCGTGGCGACGGAAAAGAAGTGCTGGCGCATCTCTTCGCTTTCGGCAGAAAGCACCACGCCATACTGGTTTTTCACGGCCAGACCCAGTTCCAGCGCGTCAATGGAGTCCAGACCCAGCCCATCGCCAAACAGCGCGGCATCGGTATCAATATCCTCTGCGGTAAGCTCGTCCAGATTCAGCGTGGTGATAATGAGATTCTTAATTTCAAGATAAAGCGCTTGCATCATTAATTCCTGACAAAGATTGAAGGCCTGATGTTAATCGATGCTGCAGATGCCGGTTTAACTGCCTTGCCGCCAGCGCCGGTTCTTGTTCATTTGCATCGTAAAATTCGTCGATGTTCACGCGGTCGCGGACATCCACGGTGAAAACAGGTTTTTCTGGCGGTACATCATACCAGTGGCTTTTTTTATCCAGCAGGTGTTCGCTACAGTGGATCAGCACCACCCGCAGATCGCTGTTACAGCGCACGGCGATATTTGCCGCGCCGCGCTGGAGGGAGATAGCCTCGCCAAACCGGGTACGCGTGCCTTCCGGGAAGATTAACAGCGTGTCGCCCTGAGCCAGACGCTGCTGGCTGGCCGCGAGCAGGGGCTCGGCTTCGCTGTTAATCAGATAATCCGCCGCGCGGATAACGCCGCTGACAAAGGGATTGCGCAGCAGCGCGCTTTTCACCAGACAGTCGGTTTCGGGCATCACCGACGCCAGAATCACGTAGTCAATTAACGTGGGGTGGTTAGCCACCACCAGACAACCCCGATCGCTGCGCAGCGCGTCAAGATTGTGAATGCGATAGTCCAGTACGCCGAGGCCGCGCGCAACGGTCAGGAAGAAGCGGAAGCTGGCCGCAATGCTGCGACGCGCCAGGCGGCGACGGCTGGCGCGGTCGCGCTGGACGATCAGCAGCAGGTTGAACCAGACCAACGACAGCAGCAGCCCGCCCACGCCAAACAGCGCGAAGCAGAAGCCGGTCATCACCAGACGCCATAACCAGTTGATACGGGCAGCCAGGCGGTTCATGCGCGCGTCCATTGCCACAGCAAACGTTCGCCGGGCACCGCAAACTGACGTTCCTCGCTGAGATAGCGCTGCAGGAACATCAGGCTTTGCGGCAGGGCGGGTTCTTCACCCGTGCTGCCGCTGCGGGTTTCACACTGCAATCCGTTGCCGGATTCAATCACCAGCGCCAGCGCGTAGGGCCAGGTGGGCATGTGCGGCGGTAGCGCCGGATGGTAAAATTCCGGCAGCGCGCCGTCAAAGTCGACCAGCAGGACGCGGGAATAGCCCGCATGCAGCAGGCTCAGCACTTCGCATAAGGCCTGCTGGAAGGTGTCCAGCCCGGCAGAAATGGATGACGAGACGATGGCCTGGCGTGCGGTGATCGTGAGATTACCCACCGCGGAATTGTGCACGGACATCGCGAAGTCGGTGGGTGAAACGGACTGCCCGGTCGCCAGAGCATGCAGAATACGGTAGTTGCGCTCCAGCTCGCCGTGGCGGCTGGAATAGACGACGGCATCAATGGCGTGGTTTTGCAGCATGGCAAGACCAATATCCACCGCCAGCTTACTGCCTGAATTGAGGCGGCGCGCGGTCATCATGGGTAAAGCGGTCAGGCGGGGAAGCGGGGCCGCTGGGTCAACGGCCAACTGCAGGCGCGACCATGCCTGCCACTCTGTGGCATCGCTGAGTCCTGGCGCTCTCGCCTGCCAGTCGATAATGTTCAGTGAAAATTTCATCTACGCGCGTCCGCGAAAAAAACCGTATTCAAAGGGCAGACTGGGCCACCCGGCAGCTAAGCTGCTCTATTGTTCACGTTTGGTGCATATCAGCAGGGTATGACCGACCCCAAGGTTGTCCAGCCGCTGTTCAACGCTGAAACCTGCGCTCTCCAGGTAGCGATAGAACTTCTCTACGCTGTAAAACCGGCTATTGCCATTCGCCATACAGGTGAAATAGAGCGAGGTGGCATTCAGGCTGAAAGAGGCTGCTTCAAATTTCTGAGCATCCCAGAAAAGCTCCATGATGCACAAACGTGCGCCTGGCTTCATGGCCTGCGCGACGCGCGTCAGCATGGCGACAATCTGATCCGGAGAGAAACAATCCAGGAACTGGCTCATCCACCAGACGTCGGCGTCACCCGGCAATGTTGCTGGGCTAAGCATATCGACAGCATGGAATGCAATACGATGAGAAAAACCTGCTTTTGCGATGTTTTCCTGCGCCAGCGCTATCTGCTGCGGCAGATCGAGGATCGTCACGGCAACATTTTTGTCATAGCGGCAGCAGCGTAACGACCATTTACCCGTATTTCCGCCCACATCGTACAATTTTGTCGGCGAGCTTGCGAATATATATGGCAAAGCAGCGTCAAAAGCGGCGTCAGAATAGTAATGATCGAAGGCGAACCAGCTCTCTTTCGCCGGAGCAGGTAATTGGGATAACGCCGGGTAGATGGTTGGCCAGTTGCCAAACACGGCTAATCCGGCAGGTTTTTCCTCCTGCAGGGCGTCCGCCAGGTGAAATAGCCCCTGATAACAAACGTCCTGGGTGAAATCCATATTTACGCGGGTCATTTCGTCGTGCAGTAAAAAATGGCCCACTTTCGCCAGAAAATAACGTCCATTCTGTTGGGTAACAATTCGACCGCTTAATCCCATATCCAGCAGTACGCTGACGCCATAGCTGCCGAGCGTGCTGTGTTCGGTTATTTCCTCGAGGCTTGCCCCTTTTTTACCTTGTTTATCGAGCCAGGCGAGAACGCCTGAGTTACGCAGACAAAGCGCAGTCTGGAATAACATCGGGGCAAAGGCGATGCGTTGCGCTTCGGTAATGGCATCCAGTGCGCTGAGTGTGTCCTTTTCGTACATTCCTGCGTAACCTTTGAAGCTAATAAAGAGAGGTTATCGGGCCATACGCGGCCCGACTTTAGAAAAATATTACAGCGCGGCGCCAGCGGAGAGGTTCAGCTGAATATCGTGGTCGAGGTTATTTACCCAACGGTTATAATTTTTGTGAATTTTACCGTCTGCCGCTTTCAGGTTAAGGCTGTTTTCATAGTTGATTGAATAGCTTGTGGCCGTGTACGGAATACTCACCTGGACCGAGTGATCGCGTGACTGCAGACGCCCCTTAATCATTCCCGGGCCGGTTTCCGTCATGATCCAGTCGCGTTTTTGGCCTGCTTTCAAAATTGCCGTTTTTACCTGATCGGCAGTATGGCCCGCGCTTACAATAGAGTGAACCTGAGCAATTGGGGCGGTGCGCGCACAGCCTGCCAGTGCGCCAACGAATACGGCAGCAGCACACCATTTAACGATCTTTTTCATCAACAACTCCATATCAATAATAACAATTAAAGGTAGTGTTTTTTACAAATAATATTCATCCGGCTTTTTGTTATCGCTGGGTGCATTTTTTAATCAATATTAATGTTTACATTACGTTGACGCGAAGACGGGCATAATAACATGGAAAATAAATAAGAATTTCATTTTTTATAATTTGCGTTAAATCATGAATTGCGTTTGAACGTAATGCGCGCGGCGTAATTAAAAACAGAATGAGTATCGCCTTAACGCAAATAAAAATACCGCGACGGATTAGGGACGCGGTAATTTACGGTGTATTACTGACGGTTTAAACCTACCTGTACAGGTAGGTCGGTTAGCCGGGTAACCGGCTTTTCGGCCTCCCCGGCCCGAGCAGGATCGCCAGCTTGCTGCCGCCTTTGGTGGTCTCCATCCAGATTTTACATACGCTGGTCAGAGGAACCGACAGCAGCATACCGACCGGGCCCAGCAGCCATCCCCAAACCAGTAAGGATAAAAACACCACCAGCGTCGACATGCCCAGACGGTGTCCCATCATGCGCGGTTCAAGAATATTGCCCAGCACCATATGCACGACGAGGAACAGCGCGCCGACCAGCATGCATTCGTAGAAACCGTTAAACAGAAACGCCTGAATCATCGGCGGCACGGCGGAAAGCACCGCGCCAATATTGGGCACGTAGTTCAGCAGAAAGGCCAGCACGCCCCACATCAGCGCGAACTGCACGTCCATCAGCATCAGCCCCAGCCAGACAATCACCCCGGTCCAGACGCTCAGGAGCGTTTTCAGCGCCAGATATTTGGAGACGCCCTTCAGGGCCCGGTGTAATCCGGCAATGTGAATTTGCGGATTGTTCAGCGCAAAGCGCAGCTTATAGGGGACGTGGCGAACTTCGAACAGCATAAACACAACGGTCATGACCAGCAGCAGAATGCTGGCCATCGCGCCGGAAAGCCCCGTCATCAAGGTGGTGGCGTAGGTCATGACCTTCTCGGAGTCCATCCTGCGCAGCATCCGTTCGGGTGAGATATGCAGATTAAGGAAGGGCACCATCTCCTGCAGCGCGACAATTTTACGCGTCAGCTCTTTGTTGTACTGCGGCAGCATGGTGGAGAATTCGCTCAGCGATGCCGCCAGCACGCCGAAGAGCGCCGTCAGGCCAATCAGCATGACAATAACCACGATGGTGATGGCTACCGGACGGCTGACGCCCCGGCGTAAAAACCAGGTGACCAGAGGATTAAGCACGATGGCAAAAAAGAGCGCCAGCAGGAGCTGAACAATAATGTCAGCGGCAGCATGGATACCCGCAAGGATAACCACCAGACAGGCGAGTTTTAATAAGATGTGGAGTCCTGCTTTGTCGGACGGGTTAGCGATCATGCGTGTTCCTTAATATGATGACCCGATAAGTGTAGTGCCCGGGCTTCGCTTCGTCTGGCACCGTTAATCTGAAAGTCGGGGCTGATTTTCTTATTGCGCCGTGGTAATAGTGAAACACTGTTGTAAAAAATCCAGGTAGAACCCCATGCCCGAACCTGCCGCTGAACCGGCACTGAGCGGACTGCGCCTCAATCTGCGCATCGTTTCCGTTGTGATTTTCAACTTTGCCAGCTATTTGACCATTGGCCTGCCGCTGGCGGTCCTGCCGGGCTATGTCCATGACGTGATGGGCTTCAGCGCCTTCTGGGCGGGGCTGGTGATTAGCCTGCAATATTTCGCCACGCTCCTCAGCCGCCCGCATGCCGGGCGCTACGCGGACGCGTTCGGTCCAAAAAGCATCGTGGTGGTGGGACTGTGCGGCTGTTTTCTCAGTGGCCTGAGCTACCTGCTGGCTGCCGCAACCGGCCACTGGCCGCTGGTCAGCCTGGCGCTGCTCTGCCTGGGCCGCGTTATTCTTGGCATCGGGCAAAGTCTGGCGGGAACCGGCTCGACGCTGTGGGGCGTGGGGGTGGTAGGCGCGCCGCACATTGGCCGGGTGATCTCCTGGAACGGGATTGTCACCTACGGTGCGATGGCGCTCGGGGCGCCGCTCGGCGTGGCCTGCTATGCGCTGGGCGGGCTATATGGGCTTTCCATCACCATTATGGCGGTCGCGCTGCTGGCAATCCTCTTTGCGCTGCCGCGTCCGAAAGTGAAGGCCAGCAAAGGCAAGCCGCTGCCGTTTCGGGCGGTGCTGGGGCGCGTCTGGCCGTACGGCATGGCCCTGGCGCTGGCGACCACCGGCTTCGGCGTGATTGCGACCTTCATTACCCTGTTCTACGACGCCAAAGGCTGGGACGGCGCAGCCTTTGCGTTAACCCTGTTTAGCTGTGCGTTTGTTGGCGCCCGCCTGCTTTTCCCTAACGGCATCAACCGTCTTGGCGGGCTGAATGTGGCGATGATCTGCTTTGCGATAGAGATAGTCGGGCTGCTGCTGACCGGAATTGCGATGGTGCCCTGGGTCGCGAAAGTGGGTGTGTTCCTCGCGGGGGCAGGCTTTTCCCTGGTCTTCCCGGCGCTGGGCGTGGTGGCGGTAAAAGCCGTGCCGCAGCAGAATCAGGGGGCGGCGCTGGCGACCTATACGGTGTTTATGGATATGTCTTTAGGCATTACCGGCCCGCTGGCGGGGCTGGTGATGGCCTGGGCAGGGGTTCCGGTGATCTATCTTGCCGCGGCGGGTCTGGTGGTGATTGCGCTGCTGCTGACGTGGCGGCTAAAAAAATGGCCCCCGGTGCAGGCACCGGAGGCCACGTCATCGTCGTGAAGCGTTACTGGATCACGATGGTGTTAATGATGTTTTCAGCAGCCGTCTGCGCTTTCTGCTGATCTTCCGCTGGCAGGGTGATCTGCAGGGTCAGCAGTTTGTTATCAACCTTGCCCAGCACCACAGAAGAGTAGGCGGTCTGGCCTTTTGCAGAGATGATGCTGTCGAGCTGTTGCAGCGTGTGGCCTTTCAGCTCGATGGATTTATTGGTCACGACCTGCAGCTGCGGGTCGCGGCCGCGCTGCTGATCTTCCAGACGTTTGGACAGGACGGCCAGGTCTTCGCTGGTGTCGTCGCCCACAATCACAATGACCGCTTTCTGCCCGGTTGCGTCGGAGTAAACGTGCATGTTATTCGCCTGGGTGCCCAGCTTGCCGCTCTGATCGGTCATATCGGCTGGCAGAGAGAAGCTGAGTTTGCCATCCATCAGATTCACCGGCTGGCCGGTCGCGTTGCTCTCTGCGGATGCGCCCTGAGCAGGCGTTTTCGTGTCGCTGTTATCACAGGCTGCAAGACCCACAACCAGCAGGCCAATCCCGACATATTTAACCAGATTGCGCATTGACTTCTTCCTTTCGATAAACGGCCATAACGGCTCATTCGCTCATCTTATCACAACTGATAAAGCGAACCCTTAACCAGCCTGCAATGCCGTGATTTCAGATTTATCTGCCAGTCTTTTCAGCAGCATATTGAGCAGCACGCCGTACATCGGCAGGAAGAACACAATGCTGATAAGGACCTTGAAGCAGTAGTCCACCAGCGCGATTTCCATCCAGTGTTCGGCCATGAACGCATCCGGGCTGCGCCAGAAGGCGATGAAGAAGAAGGCCAGCGTATCGCTCACGTTACCGAACAGCGTGGAGGCGGTTGGCGCCATCCACCAGCGATGATTCTGACGCAGGCGGTTAAACACATGCACGTCGAGGATCTGCCCCAGCGCGTAGGCCATAAAGCTTGCCGCGGCGATACGGGCAACAAACAGGTTGAAGTGGGTTAATGCCTCAAAGCCCTGCCAGCTTCCCATATAAAACAGTGACGAAACCACGTACGAGATGAACAGCGCCGGGAGCATGACCGAAAAAATAATACGGCGAGCCAGCGGTGCGCCAAAGATACGCACGGTCAAATCCGTCGCGAGGAAAATAAACGGGAAGCTGAATGCGCCCCAGGTGGTATGAAAACCAAAGATGGAGATTGGGAGCTGCACCAGATAGTTGCTGGAGGTGATCACCAGCAAATGGAAAAGCGAAAGCCAGAACAACGCTTTTACGCGCTGTGATTCAGAAAACGACGTCATATTGTGACCTTTTTATACGTTGGGGTGAGGGAACCCAATAAAAACCGCAGCATGATACTGCTTTGGCAGGACATTGCAATGGTTAGTTTTTACGCAATCGTTAACCTGGTTTGCATTGATCGCAACCGGGCGTAAACTACAGCCGTTTTTACCAGACCGAGAAGACCATGACCGACCTGTTTTCCAGCCCAGACCACACTCTTGATGCCCAGGGCCTTCGCTGCCCGGAACCGGTAATGATGGTACGCAAAACCGTGCGCAACATGCAGACCGGTGAAACGCTGTTGATTATTGCCGACGACCCGGCCACGACCCGCGATATTCCCGGTTTTTGTACCTTTATGGAGCATGAGCTGGTGGCACAGCAGACCGAAGCGCTGCCGTACCGGTATTTGATTCGTAAGGGTTAGATGGGCTGTCCTCTGCGGCCTGATGCCCTCACCCCGGCCCTCTCCCACGGGGAGAGGGAGAACGTCATCCTTTCATCCACGCGCGGATCCCGTCCAGGAACATCTGCGTTGCCATCATCACCAGAATCAGCCCCATCAGGCGCTCCAGCGCGTTCACCCCTTTCTCACCCAGCAGGCGCAGGAACAGCGACGACTGCAGCAGGATGATAAACGTCCCACCCCAGGCGATCAGCAGGGCAATCACCAGATGGCTCATCTGATTCGGATACTGGTGCGACAGAAGCATCAGCGTGGCCAGAATGGTCGGCCCGGCGACGAGTGGAATCGCCAGCGGCACGATAAACGGCTCTTCACCCGCAGGCAGGCCGCTGCTGCTGCCTTCCGCGCTTGGGAAAATCATCTTAATGGCAATCAGGAACAGAATAATCCCGCCGGAAATCGACACGGTTTCGGCGCGCAGGTTCAGGAACGCGAGAATTTTTTCACCGGCAAACAGGAAGATAAACATCACCAGCAGGGCGATGAGCAGCTCGCGGATCATGATCGCGCGGCGGCGCTTCGGCTCGGTGTGCTTCAGCACCGACATGAAGATAGGCAGGTTTCCCAGTGGATCCATAATCAGGATCAATAAAACCGCCGCGGAAATGATTTCACTCATCTTTAAATTATCCCTGATACTTAGTAGTGTTATTCCGATGATTAGCGCTTTTTCTGATTGCCGGGCAATCATCGATTAATTTCGCTTGCGACTTTGGCAGCATTTTGTAATGTGAAGCATATCCCAGTTCAATACTGGCTTGCACAATCAGCACACACCCTCAGCAGGAAAAAAATGCTATGAAAAACGTTGGTTTTATCGGCTGGCGCGGTATGGTCGGCTCTGTACTCATGCAACGCATGGTTGAAGAGCGCGATTTCGACGCTATCCGCCCGGTCTTCTTCTCCACTTCCCAGCTCGGCCAGGCTGCTCCGTCCTTTGGTGGTACCACAGGCACGTTGCAGGATGCTTACGATCTGGAAGCGCTGAAGGCACTCGACATTATTGTGACGTGCCAGGGCGGCGATTATACCAACGAAATCTATCCAAAGCTGCGTGAAAGCGGCTGGCAGGGCTACTGGATTGACGCGGCCTCTTCGCTGCGCATGAAAGACGATGCCATCATCATTCTCGACCCGGTGAACCAGGGCGTCATCACCGACGGCCTGAACAACGGCGTGAAAACCTTTGTCGGCGGTAACTGCACCGTCAGCCTGATGCTGATGTCCCTCGGCGGCCTGTTCGCGCAGGATCTGGTTGAGTGGGTCTCCGTGGCGACCTACCAGGCGGCGTCCGGCGGCGGCGCGCGCCACATGCGCGAGCTGCTGACCCAGATGGGCCAGCTGCACCACAGCGTCGCGACCGAGCTGGCAAACCCGGCGTCCGCGATCCTCGATATCGAACGTAAGGTCACTCAGCTGACCCGCAGCGGCGAGCTGCCGGTGGACAACTTCGGCGTACCGCTGGCCGGTGGTCTGATCCCATGGATCGACAAACAGCTGGATAACGGCCAGACCCGCGAAGAGTGGAAGGGCCAGGCTGAGACCAATAAAATCCTTGCGACCGCGAACACCATTCCGGTTGACGGTCTGTGCGTGCGTATCGGCGCGCTGCGCTGCCACAGCCAGGCCTTCACCATTAAACTGAAAAAAGATGTGTCTATTCCGACCGTGGAAGAGCTGCTGGCCGCGCACAACCCGTGGGCGAAAGTGGTGCCAAACGATCGCGATATCACCATGCGCGAGCTGACCCCGGCTGCCGTTACCGGCACGCTGACCACGCCGGTTGGCCGTCTGCGCAAGCTGAACATGGGGCCGGAGTACCTCTCCGCGTTCACCGTCGGCGACCAGCTCCTGTGGGGCGCCGCCGAGCCGCTGCGCCGCATGCTGCGCCAGCTGGCGTAATAATTTGTTAACTACCGGGGGTGATTTTCACCCCTTTTTTTTGCGTACTACATGGAGTAACACGCGTATGTCTTATTTTTTATCAGGAGTCATCTAGAGCGTTGGCTATGCTTTAAGGAAGAGTCATTTCTTACCTGAGGTTCGAACGGAGCAGAATGGATGCACATTTTTGTGCTGTCCCGTTCAGGTCACATTAAAAGTCGTCCCGGAGCGCTTAAAAAGGACGACATAAAAAACAGGATGAATACCATGTCCGATCGTGTGGATAGAGACGTGATTAATGCGCTTATTGCGGGTCATTTTGCTGACCCCTTTTCTGTGCTTGGGATGCATCAAACTGAGGATGGCCTTGAAGTTCGGGCACTGTTACCGGATGCCACAGAAGTCTGGGTGATTGAACCCAAAACCGGCCGCAAGGTCGGTAATCTTGAATGCCTCGATTCCCGTGGCTTTTTCTCGGGCGTGATGCCCCGCCGTAAAAACCCTTTTCGCTATCAGCTCGCCGTTCTCTGGCACGGTCAGCAAAACCTGATTGACGATCCTTACAGCTTTGGCCCTCTGCTTAAAGAGATGGACGCCTGGCTGCTCTCCGAAGGAACGCATCTTCGCCCTTATGAAACGCTGGGTGCCCATGCCGATACCATGGACGGCATTACCGGCACGCGATTCTCCGTGTGGGCGCCTAACGCCCAGCGCGTCTCCGTTGTCGGCCAGTTCAACTATTGGGATGGTCGCCGCCACCCGATGCGCCTGCGCCGGGAAAGCGGCATCTGGGAGCTGTTTATCCCGGGGGCGCATCCCGGGCAGCTTTATAAATTCGAGATGATCGACGCCAACGGCAAGCTGCGCATTAAAGCTGACCCGTATGCCTTCGAAGCGCAGATGCGCCCGGATACCGCGTCGCTGATTTGCGGCCTGCCGGAGAAGGTCGTCCAGACGGAGGAGCGCAAACAGGCCAACCGCTTTGACGCGCCCATCTCCGTCTATGAGGTACACCTTGGCTCCTGGCGTCGCCATACTGATAACAACTTCTGGCTCAGCTACCGTGAGCTTGCCGACCAGCTGGTGCCCTACGCCAAATGGATGGGCTTTACCCACCTTGAGCTGCTGCCGGTTAACGAGCACCCGTTCGACGGCAGCTGGGGCTATCAGCCTACCGGGCTGTATGCGCCAACGCGGCGCTTCGGCACGCGCGATGACTTCCGCTATTTCATTGATGCCGCGCACGCCGCCGGGCTGAACGTGATCCTCGACTGGGTGCCGGGACATTTCCCTGCGGATGATTTCGCGCTGGCAGAGTTTGACGGCACGAAGCTGTACGAGCACAGCGACCCGCGCGAAGGCTATCACCAGGACTGGAACACGCTGATCTACAACTACGGTCGCCGTGAGGTCGCAAACTACCTGGTCGGGAATGCCCTGTACTGGATCGAGCGGTTTGGCATTGATGCCCTGCGCGTCGATGCGGTGGCGTCGATGATCTACCGCGACTACAGCCGCAAAGAGGGCGAGTGGATCCCGAACGAGTTTGGCGGCCGTGAAAATCTGGAAGCGATTGAATTCCTGCGCAATACCAACCGGATTATAGGCGAACAGGTGGACGGTGCCGTGACCATGGCGGAAGAGTCGACCGACTTTGCGGGCGTCTCCCGTCCGCCGTCATCAGGCGGCCTGGGGTTCTGGTATAAGTGGAACCTGGGCTGGATGCACGACACGCTCGACTACATGAAGCTGGATCCGGTTCACCGTAAGTATCATCACGATAAGCTGACGTTCGGGATGCTCTACAACTACACCGAAAACTTCATGCTGCCGCTGTCGCACGATGAAGTGGTGCACGGCAAAAAATCCATTCTCGACCGCATGCCGGGCGACGCGTGGCAGAAGTTTGCCAACCTGCGCGCCTACTACGGCTGGATGTTTGCCTTCCCGGGCAAGAAACTGCTGTTTATGGGCAATGAGTTCGCCCAGGGACGCGAGTGGAACCACGACGCCAGCCTCGACTGGCACCTGCTTGAAGGCGGCGACAACTGGCACCACGGGGTGCAGCGTCTGGTGCGCGACCTGAACCTGACCTATCGCCACCACAAAGCGCTGCACGAGCTCGACTTCGATCCGTACGGCTTTGAGTGGCTGGTGGTGGACGACCACGAGCGCTCGGTGTTTGTCTTTGTGCGTCGTGACAAAGCGGGTAACGAAATCATCGTCGCCAGCAACTTCACGCCGGTGCCGCGCGAACACTACCGCTTCGGCATTAACCAGCCGGGCAAATGGCGCGAGATCCTGAATACCGACTCCATGCACTATCACGGCAGCAACGCCGGTAACGGCGGGCTGGTCCAGAGCGACGCCATCGAAAGCCACGGGCGACCCAACTCCCTGAGCCTGACGCTGCCGCCGCTTGGCACCATCTGGCTGATGCGGGAGGGCGAATGACGCAGCTTACGGCAGGTAAACCCGAACCGCTCGGCGCGCGTTTTGACGGAAAGGGTGTCAATTTCACCCTCTTTTCCGCTCACGCTGAGCGGGTAGAACTGTGCGTGTTTGATGGGGAAGGTAACGAGCACCGTTACGATTTACCCGCGCGCACGGGGGATACCTGGCACGGCTACCTGGCCGGAGGACGGCCAGGCATGCACTATGGCTTTCGCGTACACGGTCCGTGGGTTCCGGCGCAGGGGCACTGGTTTAACCCGGCGAAGCTGCTGATCGACCCGTGCGCGCACCGCGTGGACGGCGAGTTTAAAGACGACCCGCTCTTCCACGTGGGCTACGGCGAGCCCGACCACCGCGACAGCGCGCCCGTCGCGCCAAAAAGCGTGGTGGTGAACGATCTTTATGACTGGGAAGACGATGCCCCGCCGCAGACGCCGTGGGGCAATACCGTCATTTATGAAGCCCACGTCAAAGGGCTGACGTACCTGCACCCGTCGATCCCCAAAGAGATGCGCGGCACCTATAAGGCGCTCGGGCATCCAACCATGATCGCCTACCTGAAACACCTCGGCATCACCGCGCTGGAACTGTTGCCCGTCGCCCACTTTGCCAGCGAGCCGCGCCTGCAGCGGCTGGGGCTAAGCAACTACTGGGGCTATAACCCGCTGGCGATGTTCGCGCTTGAGCCACGCTATGCCGCCCATCCGGAAAAGGCGCGTGACGAGTTTCGCGATGCGGTGAGGGCGCTTCATACGGCGGGCATTGAGGTCATTCTGGACGTCGTGCTGAACCACAGTGCCGAAAGCGATCTCGACGGTCCGACGCTCTCCATGCGCGGAATTGATAACCGTAGCTATTATTGGATCAGGCAGGATGGCGATTATGAGAACTGGACCGGCTGCGGTAACACGCTCAACCTCAGCCATCCGGCGGTCACGCATTTTGCTTATGAATGCCTGAAATACTGGGTGGAGACGTTCCACGTCGACGGTTTTCGTTTCGATCTGGCGCCAGTGATGGGGCGCACGCCAGCGTTCAGCCAGCAGGCGCCGCTGTTTGAGGCGATAAAAAACTGTCCGGTGCTCTCGCAGGTGAAGCTCATTGCCGAGCCGTGGGACATCGGTGAAGGCGGCTATCAGGTCGGGAATTTCCCGCCGCTGTTTGCCGAGTGGAACGATCACTACCGCGATGCCGCGCGCCGCTTCTGGCTGGAACGGAATCTGTCGCTGGGGGAGTTCGCCGGACGCTTTGCCGCTTCAAGCGATCTCTTTAAGCGCGACGGCAAACGCCCGTCGGCCACCGTCAATCTGTTGACGGCACACGACGGTTTTACGCTCAGGGACTGCGTTTGTTTCAATCAGAAACACAATGAGGCAAACGGCGAAGAGAATCGCGATGGTACTAACAATAACCATAGCTTTAATCATGGTATAGAAGGGTTAGGCGGTAGCCTGGACGTCATCGAGCGGCGACGCGCCAGCGTTCACGCTTTGCTGACAACGCTTTTATTGTCGCAGGGCACGCCGATGCTGCTGGCAGGCGATGAACACGGCCATAGCCAGCACGGTAACAACAATGCGTATTGCCAGGACAACACGTTAACCTGGCTCGACTGGGGTGAAGCCAACAGCGGGCTGATTCATTTTACCGCTGCGCTGATCCATCTTCGCCAGCAGATCCCCGCGCTGACCGCCGACCGCTGGTGGGAAGAGGGTGACGGCAACGTTCGCTGGTTGAATCAAGACGCGCAACCGTTAAGCGCGCAAGAGTGGCAACACGGCGTACCACGCCTGCAAATCCTGCTGTCGGATAAATGGCTGGTCACGCTGAACGCGACGGATGACGTCGCAGAGATTGTTTTACCTGAAGGGGAATGGCGAGCTGTTCCCCCCTTTGCCGGAGCGGATAATCCGGTAGTAATGGCTGTCTGGCACGGGCCTGCGCACGGAGTGTGCGTATTCCAAAGATGATAAAAAAGGAGTTAGTCATGGTTAGATTAGAGAAGAACGATCCCTTAATGTTGGCGCGCCAGCTACCATTAAAAACGGTTGCCCTGATACTTGCGGGTGGACGTGGTACCCGTCTGAAAGATTTGACCATCAAGCGCGCGAAACCGGCCGTTCACTTTGGTGGTAAGTTCCGTATCATCGACTTTGCGCTCTCCAACTGCCTGAACTCGGGCATTCGCCGTATTGGCGTCATTACGCAGTATCAGTCGCACACGCTGGTTCAGCATATCCAGCGCGGCTGGTCATTCTTCAGCGAAGAGATGAACGAGTTTGTCGATCTCCTTCCCGCTCAGCAACGCGTCCACGGTGAGAACTGGTACCGCGGAACGGCGGATGCAGTGACGCAGAACCTCGACATCATTCGCCGCTATAACGCGGAATACATCGTGATCCTCGCCGGGGACCATATCTACAAGCAAGATTACTCCCACATGCTCATCGACCACGTCGAAAAAGGGGCGCGCTGCACCGTAGCGTGTCTGCCTGTGCCCGTTGCTGAAGCGACGGCGTTTGGCGTGATGCACGTGGATGCCGACGACAAAATTATCGACTTTGTTGAAAAGCCGGCGAACCCGCCAACCATGCCGGGCGATGACACCAAATCGCTCGCCAGCATGGGGATTTATGTCTTTGATGCAGATTATCTTTATGAGCTGCTGGAAGACGATGACAAAGACGAAAACTCCAGCCACGACTTCGGTAAAGACATCATTCCGAAAATCACTAAAGCTGGCATGGCCTATGCACATCCTTTCCCGCTGTCCTGCGTGCAGTCCGACCCCAATGCGGAACCTTACTGGCGCGATGTGGGAACCCTGGAAGCCTACTGGAAAGCGAACCTCGACCTGGCGTCGGTCACGCCTGAGCTGGATATGTACGACCAGAACTGGCCGATTCGTACCCATATGGAATCGCTGCCGCCGGCCAAATTCGTGCAGGACCGCTCCGGCAGCCACGGTATGACGCTGAACTCGCTGGTGTCCGGCGGGTGCATTATTTCAGGCTCGGTGGTGGTGCAGTCGGTGCTGTTCCCCCGCGTGCGAATAAATTCATTCTGTAATATCGATTCGGCAGTCTTGCTGCCTGATGTCTGGGTAGGGCGCTCGTGCCGTCTGCGTCGCTGCGTTATCGATCGTGCCTGCGTCATTCCAGAAGGGATGGTGATTGGTGAGAACGCGGAAGAAGACGCGCGTCGTTTCTATCGTTCGGAAGAGGGGATCGTGTTAGTCACACGGGAAATGTTGCGGAAGCTGCAGATCAAACAGGAGCGATGATGCAGGTTTTACATGTATGTTCTGAGATGTTCCCGTTGTTAAAAACGGGCGGTCTGGCAGATGTTCTGGGTGCATTACCGGCAGCGCAAATCGCCGGAGGCGTGGATACCCGAGTCCTGCTGCCCGCCTTTCCGGATATCCGGCGTGGAATTCCCGATGCAAAAGTGGTGACCCGCCGTGAGACCTTCGCCGGACGCATCACCCTGCTGTTTGGACATTACAATGGCGTAGGGATTTACCTGATCGACGCGCCGCACTTATACGAGCGACCGGGCAGCCCGTATCACGATACGAACCTGTTCGCCTACACCGATAACGTGCTGCGCTTTGCGCTGCTCGGCTGGGTCGGGGCAGAAATGGCGACGGGGCTGGATCCGTTCTGGCGCCCGGATGTGGTGCACGCGCACGACTGGCACGCCGGGCTTGCCCCGGCGTATCTCGCGGCGCGCGGCCATCCGGCGAAATCGGTCTTTACCGTGCATAACCTGGCGTATCAGGGGATGTACTATGCCCATCACATGAGTGAAATCGATCTGCCATTATCGTTCTATAACATGCACGGGCTGGAATTTAACGGGCAGATCTCGTTCCTGAAAGCCGGGCTGTACTACGCCGATCACATCACGGCGGTGAGCCCAACCTACGCGCGTGAGATCACCCAGCCGGAGTTTGGCTACGGCATGGAAGGGTTGCTGCAACAGCGCCACCGCGAAGGCCGCCTGTCAGGCATTCTGAACGGCGTGGATGAACAGATCTGGAGCCCGGAAACCGATCTCCTGCTGGCGGCGCGCTATGGCCGTGATTCCGTGGAAGACAAAGCGGAAAACAAACGCCAGCTGCAGATTGCGATGGGCCTGAAGGTTAACGACAAAGTGCCGCTGTTCGCGGTGGTCAGCCGCCTGACCAGCCAGAAAGGGCTGGATCTGGTGCTGGAGGCGCTGCCCGGTTTACTGGAGCAGGGGGGACAGCTGGCGCTGCTCGGCGCGGGCGACCCGGTGCTGCAGGAAGGCTTCCTTGCCGCTGCGGCGGAACATCCGGGGCAGGTGGGCGTGCAGATTGGCTATCACGAAGCGTTCTCGCACCGCATCATGGGAGGCGCGGACGTCATCCTGGTGCCGAGCCGTTTCGAACCCTGCGGCCTGACGCAGCTTTACGGCCTGAAATACGGCACGCTGCCGCTGGTGCGCCGCACGGGCGGACTGGCGGATACCGTATCCGATAGCTCTCTGGAAAACCTGGCGGACGGTATCGCCAGCGGGTTTGTCTTTGAGGACAGTAATGCCTGGTCGCTGCTTCGGGCGATTCGGCGTGCTTTCGTCTTGTGGTCCCGTCCATCGCTCTGGCGTTACGTTCAGCGTCAGGCGATGTCCATGGACTTTAGCTGGCATGTCGCGGCGCAGTCATACCGCGATCTCTATCAACGCTTGATGTAACGAGGCGAAGTTACTGATATGAACGCTCCATTTAGCTACTCTTCACCCACGCTCAGCGTTGAGGCGTTAAAGCACTCCATCGCCTACAAGCTGATGTTCACCATCGGGAAAGATCCTGTTATCGCCAACAAGCACGAGTGGCTGAACGCCACCCTGTTTGCGGTGCGTGACCGTTTAGTGGAACGCTGGCTGCGCTCAAACCGCGCCCAGCTCTCGCAGGAAACGCGTCAGGTTTACTACCTGTCGATGGAATTTTTGATTGGCCGCACGCTGTCCAACGCGCTGTTGTCGCTCGGAATTTATGACGACGTTAAAACCGCCCTGGAAGAGATGGGGTTAGATTTAGAAGAGCTGATCGACGAAGAGAACGACCCGGGCCTCGGCAACGGCGGCCTGGGGCGTCTCGCCGCCTGCTTCCTCGACTCGCTGGCAACGCTGGCGCTGCCGGGCCGCGGCTACGGTATTCGCTACGACTACGGTATGTTCAAACAGAACATCGTCGACGGACGCCAGAAAGAGTCGCCGGACTACTGGCTGGAGTACGGCAACCCGTGGGAGTTTAAGCGCCACAATACGCGCTACAAGGTGCGCTTTGGCGGACGTATCCAGCAGGAAGGCAAAAAATCCCGCTGGGTAGAAACGGAAGAGATCCTGGCCGTGGCCTACGACCAGATTATCCCCGGCTATGACACCGATGCCACCAACACGCTGCGCCTGTGGAGCGCCCAGGCCAGTAGCGAAATCAACCTCGGTAAATTCAACCAGGGGGACTACTTTGCGGCGGTGGAAGACAAAAACCACTCCGAGAACGTGTCCCGCGTGCTGTACCCGGATGACTCGACCTACTCCGGCCGCGAGCTGCGCCTGCGTCAGGAGTATTTCCTCGTCTCCTCGACGATTCAGGACATCCTCAGCCGCCACCATCAGCTGCACAAAACCTACGCCAACCTGGCGGAGAAAACCGCGATCCACCTTAACGACACCCACCCGGTGCTCTCCATTCCGGAGCTGATGCGTCTGCTGATCGACGAGCATAAGTTCAGCTGGGATGACGCGTTTGAAGTGACCTGTCAGGTATTCTCCTACACCAACCACACGCTGATGAGCGAAGCGCTGGAAACGTGGCCGGTAGACATGCTCGGCAAAATCCTGCCGCGCCATCTGCAGATTATCTTTGAGATTAACGACTACTTCCTCAAGACCCTGCAGGAGCAATACCCGAACGATACCGGGCTGCTGAGCCGCGCATCCATCATTGATGAATCGAACGGGCGCCGCGTGCGCATGGCCTGGCTGGCGGTCGTCATCAGCCACAAGGTCAACGGCGTGTCCGAGCTCCACTCGAACCTGATGGTGCAGTCGCTTTTTGCGGACTTCGCGAAAATCTTCCCGACGCGGTTCTGCAACGTGACCAACGGCGTCACGCCGCGCCGCTGGCTGGCGCTGGCCAACCAGCCGCTCTCTGAGGTGCTGGACGAGAATATCGGCCGTACCTGGCGTACCGATTTGAGCCAGCTGAGCGAGCTGGAACAGCATATTGATTTCCCGACGGTGAACAAAGCCGTGCGCGAAGCCAAGCTGCTAAATAAAAAGCGTCTGGCGGTCTGGCTGGCGATGCACCTCAACGTGGTGGCAAACCCGAAAGCGCTGTTCGACGTTCAGATCAAACGCATCCACGAATACAAGCGTCAGCTGATGAACGTGCTGCACGTGATCACCCATTACAACCGCATTAAGGCCGATCCAACGGCCGAATGGGTGCCGCGCGTGAAGATCTTCGCCGGTAAGGCGGCTTCCGCCTACTACATGGCGAAGCACATCATTCATCTCATCAACGACGTGGCGAAGGTAGTCAACCAGGATCCGGACATTGGCGACAAGCTGAAAGTGGTGTTCATTCCGAACTACAGCGTGAGCCTGGCGCAGATGATCATCCCGGCGGCGGATCTCTCTGAGCAGATTTCCACGGCGGGTACGGAAGCATCCGGCACCAGTAACATGAAGTTTGCCCTCAACGGCGCGCTGACCATTGGTACGCTTGACGGGGCGAACGTCGAGATGCTGGAGCACGTGGGCGAAGAAAATATCTTTATCTTCGGTAATACGACGGAAGAGGTGGAGGCGCTGCGCAGGAAAGGCTACTCGCCGCGTCAATATTACGAAGAGGATGAAGAGTTACGTCAGGTGCTGACGCAGATCGCGACCGGCGTGTTTAGCCCGGATGAACCGAGCCGCTATCGCGATCTGGTCGATTCGCTGATTAACTTTGGCGATCACTACCAGGTGCTGGCGGACTATCGCAGCTACGTGGACTGTCAGGATAAGGTTGACGAACTGTACCGTCAGCAGGAGAAGTGGACCAGCGCCGCGATGTATAACATCGCCAATATGGGCTATTTCTCGTCCGACAGGACCATCAAGGAGTATGCCGAGACGATCTGGCATATTGATCCGGTGAGGTTGTAAAAGCAAAACGGCAACCTCGGTTGCCGTTTTTAGTGTTTGTTCCCTCTCCCTGTGGGAGAGGGTCAGGGTGAGGGCATCAGCCCGCACCGATCGCATCAAGACGCCAGCGACAGCTCACGCTTCCCCGCATTCTGCTGTAACCACTGCGCCACGCGAGACTGCTGCTCGGCGTTGAGCCACATCCCTTCTTTGGTACGACGCCAGATAGCATCATCCAGACGACGAACCCACTCGTGCTCAACCAGGTAGCGCAGCTCGGCTTCGTACAGCTCGTGGCCGAAATGTTCGCCCAGATCCGCAATGTCCTTCGCGTCGGCCAGGAACAGCTCGGTATTGCTGCCGTAGGTGCGGGCATAGTGGCGCGCCATCCCTTCGGTGATGAACGGGAAGCGACGGCGCAGCTTCGCGGCGTAATCATCGCGATTGTCGCCGATATCACCGCCGGGCAGTACCGCGCCTTTGGTCCACGCCGGGCCAATGCCTTTATAGTACGGTGCCAGTTTTTCCAGCGCGTGCTCGGCCAGCTTGCGGTAGGTGGTCAGCTTGCCGCCAAACACGGAAAGCAGCGGCGCCTGACCGTCAACGTCGTGAATATCGAGCGTGTAGTCGCGAGTAATCGCCTGCGGTGAGTCAGACTCGTCATCGCACAGCGGACGCACGCCGGAGTAGGTCCAGACCACGTCGTCGCGTGACAGCTGCTTCCTGAAGTGCGTGTTATACACTTTGAGCAGGTAGTTCACTTCGCTCTCGTCGATCTCGACGTTCTTCGGATCGCCTTTGTACTCCACGTCGGTGGTACCGATGATCGAGAACTCGTCCATCCACGGAATCACAAACACGATGCGCTTGTCTTCGTTCTGCAGAATGTAGGCCTGCTTTTGCGTATGCACGCGCGGTACCACAATGTGGCTGCCCTTGATCAGGCGAATGCCGTACGGCGAAGGCAGATGCATGCCGTCGTCGAAGAACTGCTTCACCCACGGGCCGGTGGCGTTCACCAGACCGCGCGCTTTCCAGCTGAATTTCTCGCCGGTATCGATGTCTTCCGCTTCCACAATCCACAGGCCGTTTTCACGACGGGCTGAGGTCGCACGGGTACGGGTTTTCACCTCGCCACCTTTCTTCTCGACCATCTGGGCATTCGCCAGCACCAGACGCGCATCGTCCACCCAGCAGTCGGAATATTCGAAACCGCGCACGATTTCAGGCTTAAGGACCGATTCTGAGCCAAAACGCAAACCTGTCGAACCCGGGAGGCTGGTGCGTTTACCCAGATGATCGTACATAAACAGACCGATTCGAATCATCCACGCCGGACGCAGATGCGGGCGATGGGGCAGGCGGAAGCGCATCGGAATTGCCAGATGCGGGGCCATTTTCAACAGCACTTCTCGTTCGGCCAGTGCTTCACTGACCAGGCGGAATTCGTAGTGTTCCAGGTAGCGCAGGCCACCGTGAATCAGTTTGGAGCTGGCGGACGACGTCGCGCAGGCGAGGTCGTTAGCTTCCAGCATCAGTACGGATAAACCGCGTCCTGCGGCATCGACCGCAATACCGGCACCGTTGATGCCACCGCCTATCACAATCAGATCTTTGGTTTCCATAACACCCTCATGCACTTTCGTTAAAGCTCAGAAATGTTCGATATCGCTCATAATAGCAAAGGAACGCGCTTTTGGTAACATCAAAAAAACAATTTAGAGTGATATGGATAACATAATGGCGTTTACCCGCCGCCAGGACGTACACTACGGGGTAAAATAGTGCGGTCTGATGCTCTCTCCCCTCACCCTAACCCTCTCCCCAGAGGGGCGAGGGGATGGTTTGCTCCCTCTCCCTTTTAGGGAGAGGGCAGGGGTGAGGGTCAGCAGGCGGCATAAAACCTGAATAAGCGAAAGAGAACACCATGGATCAGTTTGAATGTATTAACGTAGAAGAAGCCCACCAGAAGATGCACCAGGGAAAAGCGGTGCTGGTGGACATCCGCGATCCGCAGAGTTTTGCGATGGGCCACACGCCGGGCGCGTTTCATCTCACTAACGACACGCTGGGCGCGTTTATGCGCGATAACGACTTCGAGACGCCGGTGATGGTCATGTGCTACCACGGCAACAGCAGTAAAGGCGCGGCGCAGTATCTGCTTCAGCAGGGCTACGACGCGGTATACAGCGTCGACGGCGGTTTCGATGCCTGGCATCGTCATTTCCCGGCAGAAGTGGAATACGCTTTTGAGCGCTGATCCCGCTATACTGTCCCCTTTTGTGTGGAAATAAGCGACCGCTGCCCATGTTGATGATCACCTCTTTTACCAACCCGCGCGTCGCCCAGGCGTTTGTCGACTATATGGCGACGCAGGGCGTTATTCTGACCATTCAGCAACATACGCAGACCGACGTCTGGCTGGCCGACGAGAGCCAGGCCGCGCGCGTAAACGAAGAGCTGGCGCGTTTTCTTGAGAACCCCGGCGACCCGCGCTATCTGGCGGCCAGCTGGCAGTCCGGGCAGACCGACAGCGGACTGCAATACAGCCGTTTTCCCTTCCTCGCCACCATCCGCGAGCGCGCCGGCCCGTTTACGCTGCTGCTGATGGCGGCCTGCATTATCGTCTTCATTATCATGAACGTGGTGGGCGACCAGAGCGTGATGATTGCCCTGGCCTGGCCCTATGACCCGTCTCTTGAGTTTGACGTCTGGCGCTACTTTAGCCACGCGCTGATGCACTTCTCGGTGATGCATATTCTCTTCAACCTGCTCTGGTGGTGGTATCTCGGCGGCGCTGTTGAAAAGCGTCTGGGCAGCGGCAAGCTGATCGTTATCACCCTTATCAGCGCCCTGCTGAGCGGCTATGTGCAGCACAAGTTCAGCGGGCCGTGGTTCGGCGGGCTGTCGGGCGTCGTGTATGCCCTGATGGGCTATGTCTGGCTTCGCGGGGAGCGCGATCCGGAAAGCGGCATCTATCTGCAGCGCGGATTAATAACCTTTGCGTTAATATGGCTTATTGCCGGATGGTTTGATCTGTTTGGTATGTCTATCGCCAACGGTGCACACGTCGCCGGGCTGGCCGTGGGGTTAGCGATGGCCTTTGCCGACACGCTCCATGCGCGAAAACGAACATAATTCTCAGGGATAATTGATGAAACAAACACAACGTCATGACGCTATTATCGAACTGGTAAAAAAACAGGGATACGTCAGCACCGAAGAGCTGGTGGAGCAGTTTGCCGTCAGCCCACAAACCATCCGTCGTGACCTGAACGACCTGGCCGATCAGAACCGAATTCTTCGCCACCACGGCGGCGCGGCGCTGCCGTCCAGTTCGGTCAATACCTCCTGGCACGACCGTAAAGCCACGCAGACGGCAGAGAAAGAGCGCATTGCCCGCAAGGTCGCCAGCCAGATCCCGAACGGGGCGACGCTGTTTATTGATATCGGCACCACGCCGGAAGCGGTCGCCCATGCGCTGCTGGATCACGAGAACCTGCGCGTGGTCACGAACAACCTGAACGTGGCCAATACCCTGATGCAGAAAGACGACTTCCGCATCATCCTCGCGGGCGGCGAACTGCGCAGCCGCGACGGCGGCATTATCGGCGAAGCGACCCTCGATTTTATCTCTCAGTTCCGCCTCGACTTCGGCATTCTCGGGATCAGCGGCATCGACAGCGACGGCTCGCTGCTGGAGTTTGATTATCACGAGGTGCGCACCAAGCGCGCGATTATAGAGAACTCACGTCACGTGATGCTGGTGGTGGATCATTCGAAGTTTGGCCGAAATGCGATGGTGAACATGGGCAGCATCAGCATGGTGGATGCGGTCTACACCGACGTGATGCCGCCGGCGGGCGTGATGCAGGTGATTAAAGATAATAATTTGCAGTTAGAGTTGTGTTGAAAAGCCGTTCTCCCTCTCCCTGTGGGAGAGGGCCGGGGTGAGGGCATCAGACCGCAGAGGTCCTACACGCCATACCCCATCATCTTCAACAGCTGCTGCGCATGCTGCACCGCATCCTGACGATGCGCCACGCCCAGCTTCTGATACAGATTGCGGATATGCGTTTTGATGGTGGTCGCCGCCACCGCAAGCTCACCGGCAATCTGCTCGTTGCTGTAGCCTGAATAGATCAGACCCAAAACCTGCCATTCGCGCTGGGTGAGCGGACTGGTGCGGATAAGCTCCGGCACTTCCGGGTGGTTCAGCAGACGTTCAACGAAGTTCTCATCAAAATGCGCGAACTTGTGTCGATGATGCTGGTTAATCTCGCGCAGAATGCGCTGGGCGCGATGCTGGTCCAGCTCTGGCAGCGTGTTGAGCTGAATAAGCTGACGCAGCTGCTGCGCCATCACTTCACCTTCAATTACAAAGTGGCTGATAAAACCGGTGCGGTTAGCCAGCTGCAGCGCTTCCAGCAGCACGCGCTGGGCATCGTTTTTACGACCCGCCTGCCAGTAAAGCTGGTTCAGCAGCAGCAGGTTGCGGTTCAGGTCGCTCATCAGACGCAGGCTGCGCGCGTTCTCGTTCAGCTCTTCCAGCACAATCTCTGCGGGCTCTAATTCACCGAGCAGGATTTGCGCGCGGGCAATGTTCCGCCACTGGCTCTGCAGGAAGTGGTTGTTCGCAAATTCGGGTTTTGGCGTCTGACGCAGCCAGTTGGCGGCGGATTTTTTATCGCCGGTCATCTGCCAGTAAATCACCCGGACCTTATCGGCGTTTGAGACCCAGTCGCTGTGATACTGACCGTTGCCGAGCAGGTTCTCCAGGCGGTTCAGATGGTTGCGGGCGTTATCGAGATCGCCGCGCGCCAGCGAGCACTGCACCAGCAGCGCCAGACACTGCAGCTGCTGCTGAGGCTGGAAGCTGGAAAGGACATCCACACCCTGGCGGGCGCAGCTTTCTGCTTCATCCAGACGCGACCATGCCCACAGCAGCTGAGCGCGAATACGCAACAGGAACTCGTGCATCGGCAGCTGTTCCAGGTGCTGTTCACGAATAAGCTGGAACGCTTTTTCCTGGTTTTCCCAGGCGGCCTGCAGGAACCCCTGCGCGAATAAAATCTCGCTCTGTTGGATCAGGCTCCACAGCGCGTAATGCCAGACATCATGACGACGCGCCATCTGTTCGGTTTGCTGCATCAGTGAAAGCGAACGCGTGAGGTCGCCTTTGCAGTGCAGCACTTCACCGTGCACCGAGGTCGCAACGATGCGGCTGTAGAAGTTAGCCAGCGGCAGTTCATCCAGCGCGACCATCGCCAGCCGTTCAGCTTCGTCCGGGTCGCCGTCGTTAATGGCCACCTGAGCGCGCAGCGCGTTGAACTCGCCGTGCAGGGTGGTATCCATTTCGCTTTCCATCTCCTGCTCGGCACGCGCCAGCAGGGTGTTCACTTCGCTGTAGCGGTGCTGGCTCTGCATCAGCCAGGCCTGCAGCAGCACCAGACGCGGGTTCTCCAGCAGGCTTTCCCACGGCAGGGCTTTGAGAGACTCTTCCAGCAGGGTCAGCTCGCTGTGGTTAAACAGGCCCCACGCATGATTGAGGAGGATATCGCGCAGCATGCTGGCATCACCGGCGGCCAGCGCGTGGTGGATGGCCTCGCTCGGGAAGCCTTGCGCCATCCAGCTTTCGGCAGCGGCGCGGTGGATCTCCGGCAGTTCAACCGCCAGTTCCCACTGACAGCGCTGGCGCAGGAAGCTGCCAAACAGCGGGTGATAGCTAAACCACTCGCCGGGATCGTCCATGCGCGTCAGGAAAAGGCCCTGACGTTCAATCTCTTCGAGCTGCAGCTGACCGTTTTCACAGCCCGTCACGCGCACGATGAGCGCATCGTTCATGGAACGCAGCAGCGAGCTTTTCAGCAGGAAATTACGCGTCGAGGGATCGACGCTGTCCAGCACCTCATCCACGAGGTAGTCAGAAAGGTGGCTGGCGTTGATGCCCGCCAGACGACGCGCAGACTGATGCGCCGGACTGTTGTTTTGTCGGGCAGAGAGCGCGATAAGCTGCAGCGCCGTGGCCCAGCCGGCAACGTCATCACACAGACGGCTGCTTTCGGCGGCCTCAATCGGTGATGTCAGGCGGCAGTCAAAGAACTGTTTCGCTTCCTGGTGGGTAAAGGCCAGCTGCTGGCTGCCCACTTCCAGAAGCTGATCGCGCACGCGCAGGTTGGCAATGCCCAGCTGCGGCAGGTTGCGTGACAGCACCACTAAAGTCAGGTTTTCCGGCTGATGGCGCAGGAAGAAACGCATCGACTCATGAATCACCGGATTCGTGATGAGATGGTAATCGTCGATCACCACGTAGAGCGGGCGATGCCATTCGGCCAGTTCGATAAACAGCTGAGAGAAAAGAGAGGACAGGCTGGCGTACTGGCGCTTTTGCACCATCACCTCACTGGCGACGCAGTGTCCATGGGTGGCTTGCTGTATGGCGGCAATCAGATAGCTGGCAAAACGCTCTTGCTGGTTATCGCCCTCGTCGAGGGAGTACCAGCCAAGATCGCTTTTACCCGCGGCCCATTGCGAAATGAGCGTTGTTTTTCCATAGCCTGCAGGGCTCGTAACCAGCGCCAGTCGGAAATTATGCGCGCCGGAAAGTTTAGCCAACAGACGCTCGCGGACCACTGTATGGTCAAGACGAACCGGGCGACTTAATTTAGACGGAATCAACATAGGTTTCACTTCACTGTGGGGAACGAGAGATTTTATTTTTTTTGCGCTTCGTAATTAATACGATATAAGGTCGAACAGAAAGAGAACTATTGCAAGTTATGTCTGGGTTTTGTGGTTCTGAATTTGCACTCTGTCACAAAACATTCAGGCAAATGTTGGAACTTTCTCGAAAGGGCCGTAACGCCGCGTCACTGCTGGCTTGTCTGTATACATTGCCGCTGCGCTGAAACTGGTTTCAGAAAGGTATAGTGACGTCGAATTTAATAAAGTGCGGGTAAAGTTGAGGGAGAGAAATAGTCTCCGGAGATGTAACCCGATGACTAAATTATTATTCTACGTAAGTAATCATTTCAGAACGGATTAATTTCACCCGAAACTGCATTTCATTTCTTTGACATTCTCCCCGGTTACTTTTTTATCTTCCGGGCACACTCGAACTATGCTCTGAGAGTGGCCTCGATCACACTTTTATGCTCATCCCCGCTACTCCTCCCTGTCTAATCCCCCACAGGAGGAGGAAGAGGGGAAATGAGCCAGGCACACTAGCGCCAACTTGTGTTTTCTTTCTAAAGGATGCCGATCCCCTATGTCACAGCCTACCTTCAACAAAGCTCAATTCCAGGCTGCCCTGACGCGTCAGTGGCAGCGTTTTGGCCTTCAT
This sequence comes from Enterobacter sp. UPMP2060, assembly GCF_053709655.1. Lineage (NCBI taxonomy): Bacteria > Pseudomonadati > Pseudomonadota > Gammaproteobacteria > Enterobacterales > Enterobacteriaceae > Enterobacter > Enterobacter sp. UPMP2060. The sequence continues at coordinate 65,978 of NZ_JBSKJQ010000008.1, read as the reverse complement.
GCTGCAAACGAGATGACGCCTCACCAGTGGTGGCAGGCAGTGAGCGGTGCGCTCGCAGAACAGCTGGATGCTCAGCCTTTGGCAAAGCCGGTGAAGAACCAGCGCCATGTAAACTACATTTCAATGGAATTCCTGATTGGCCGCCTGACGGGCAACAACCTGTTGAACCTCGGCTGGTATCAGGACGTTGGTGACGTCCTTAAAAAACACGACATTAACCTGACCGACCTGCTGGAAGAAGAGATTGACCCGGCGCTGGGCAACGGCGGTCTGGGACGTCTGGCGGCCTGTTTCCTCGACTCCATGGCGACCGTCGGCCAGTCGGCGATTGGCTATGGCCTGAACTATCAGTATGGCTTGTTCCGTCAGTCGTTTGCCGATGGCCATCAGATGGAAGCGCCGGACGACTGGCATCGCAATACCTATCCGTGGTTCCGCCACAACGCGCAGCTGGATGTGCAGGTCGGCATTGGCGGGAAAGTGACAAAGCAGGGGCTCTGGGAACCGGCGTTCACCATTACCGGTGAAGCCTGGGATCTGCCGGTGCTCGGCTACCGTAACGGCGTGGCGCAGCCGCTGCGTCTGTGGCAGGCGAAGCACGCGCATCCGTTTAACCTGACCAAATTCAACGACGGTGATTTCCTGCGCGCCGAGCAGCAGGGCATCGACGCCGAGAAGTTGACCAAAGTCCTCTACCCGAACGACAACCACCTGGCCGGTAAAAAGCTGCGCCTGATGCAGCAGTACTTCCAGTGCGCCTGCTCCGTGGCGGACATTCTGCGTCGCCATCACCTCGCGGGCCGCAAGCTGGCGCAGCTGCCGGACTTCGAAGTGATTCAGCTCAACGACACGCACCCGACGATTGCGATCCCGGAACTGCTGCGCGTGCTGATCGACGAGCACCAGCTGAGCTGGGATGACGCCTGGGCCATCACCAGCCGTACCTTTGCCTACACCAACCACACCCTGATGCCAGAAGCGCTCGAGTGCTGGGATGAGAAGCTGGTGAAAACGCTGCTGCCGCGCCACATGCAGATCATCAACAAGATTAACGACCAGTTTAAAACCCTGGTGGATAAAACCTGGCCAGGCAACAAAGCGGTCTGGGCGAAGCTGGCGGTTGTGCATGACAAACAGGTGCGCATGGCGAACATGTGCGTGGTCAGCGGCTTTGCGGTGAACGGCGTGGCGGCGCTGCACTCGGATCTGGTGGTCAAAGATCTCTTCCCGGAATACCACCAGCTGTGGCCGACCAAATTCCACAACGTGACCAACGGCATCACGCCGCGTCGCTGGATCAAGCAGTGCAACCCGCTGCTGGCCGGTCTGCTGGATAAGACCCTGAAGAAAGAGTGGGCCAACGATCTGGACCAGCTCATCAACCTGGAAAAACAGGCTGACGACGCGAAATTCCGCGAGCAGTACCGCGCGATCAAGCTGGAGAACAAGGTTCGCCTGGCGGAGTTTGTGAAAGTGCGTACCGGGATTGAGATCAACCCGAATGCCATTTTCGATATCCAGATCAAACGTCTGCACGAGTACAAACGCCAGCACCTGAACCTGCTGCACATTCTGGCGCTGTACAAAGAGATCCGCGAGAACCCGCAGGCCGACCGCGTGCCGCGCGTGTTCCTGTTCGGTGCGAAAGCGGCGCCGGGCTACTACCTGGCGAAAAACATTATCCTCGCCATCAATAAAGTGGCGGCGGCGATCAACAGCGATCCGAAAGTGGGCGACAAGCTGAAGGTGGTGTTCCTGCCGGATTACTGCGTCTCGGCGGCTGAAATGCTGATCCCGGCGGCGGATATTTCCGAGCAGATCTCGACGGCAGGTAAAGAAGCGTCCGGTACCGGCAACATGAAGCTGGCGCTGAACGGCGCGCTGACCGTCGGTACGCTCGACGGGGCAAACGTCGAAATCGCCGAGAAGGTCGGGGAAGAGAATATCTTTATCTTCGGCCATACCGTGGAAGAGGTGAAGGCCATCAAAGCCAAAGGCTATGACCCGGTGAAATGGCGTAAGAAAGACAAAGTGCTCGACGCGGTGCTGAAGGAGCTGGAAAGCGGTAAATACAGCGACGGCGACAAGCACGCGTTTGACCAGATGCTGCACAGCATGGACAAACACGGCGGTGACCCGTATCTGGTGATGGCGGACTTCACGGCCTATGTAGAAGCGCAAAAGCAGGTCGACGTGCTGTATCGTGACCAGGAGGCGTGGACCCGCGCGTGCATTCTGAACACCGCGCGCTGCGGTATGTTCAGCTCTGACCGTTCAATCCGTGATTATCAGGCCCGTATCTGGCAGGCAAAACGCTAAGGAAGCGCGATGGAGAGTAAACGTCTGGACAGCGCCGCGCAGGCGGCGGGGATCAGCCTCAGTTACATTAATGCGCACGGCAAACCGCAGTCTATTGGCGCCGACACCAAAAGACGTTTGCTGGATGCCATGCACAAAGCCGACGCGAAAGCGTCGGTTGCACCGGTGCCCAACGTGAAGGTGTTCACCGCAGGCAAAAAGATGCTGCTGGCGGTGGAGGGGCGCGGCGAGTTTAGCTGGCTGCTTACCACCGAAGAGGGGCATCAGCACAAAGGCCACGCCACCGGCGGCAAAACGTTAAACCTTCCGGCGAAGCTGCCGGAGGGGTATCACACCTTAACGCTCACCCAGGACGATCGTCGTTTTCACTGCCGGGTGATCGTCGCGCCAAAACGCTGCTACGAGCCGCAGGCGTTGCTCGAGGGTAAAAAGCTGTGGGGCGCCTGCGTGCAACTCTATACGCTGCGCTCCGACAGCAACTGGGGCATCGGTGATTTTGGCGATCTGAAAAAGATGCTGGTGGATGTGGGCGAGCGCGGCGGCGCGTTTATCGGGCTCAACCCGATCCACGCGCTCTATCCGGCCAACCCGGAGAGCGCCAGCCCGTACAGCCCGTCGTCCCGTCGCTGGCTGAACGTGATTTATATCGACGTTAACGCGTTAGATGACTTCAAAAACAGCAAAGAGGCGCAGGCGTGGTGGAAACTCAGCACCACGCAGCAGGCCCTGAAGCAGGCGCGCGACGCGGACTGGGTGGACTATTCCACCGTCACGGCGCTGAAAATGGCCGCGCTGCGTCTGGCGTGGAAAGGCTTTTCGCAGCGCGATGACGAGCAGATGGCCGCGTTCCGCCAGTTTGTAACGCAGGAGGGCGAGAGCCTGTACTGGCAGGCGGCGTTTGATGCACTGCACGCGTATCAGGTGAAGGAGGACGAAATGCGCTGGGGCTGGCCGGTCTGGCCGGAAGCGTATCAGTCCGTCGACACGCCTGAAGTAAAAGCGTTCTGTAAAAAATATGCCGATGAAGTGGACTTCTACCTGTGGCTGCAGTGGCTGGCGTACAGCCAGTTTGCCGCCTGCTGGCAGGTGAGCCAGGGCTATAAGATGCCGATCGGCCTGTATCGCGATCTGGCCGTCGGCGTGGCAGAGGGCGGCGCGGAAACCTGGTGCGACCGTGAGCTTTACTGTCTGAAAGCTTCCGTCGGCGCGCCGCCGGATATTCTTGGGCCGCTCGGTCAGAACTGGGGGTTGCCGCCGATGGATCCGCACGTCATGGCGTCGCGCGCCTACGAGCCGTTCATCGACCTGCTGCGCGCGAACATGCAGAACTGCGGCGCGCTGCGTATCGACCACGTGATGTCCGTGCTGCGTCTGTGGTGGATCCCGTACGGTGAAACGGCCGATCACGGGGCGTACGTGCAGTATCCGGTTGACGATCTGCTGTCGATCCTGGCCCTGGAAAGTAAACGCCACCAGTGCATGGTGATCGGTGAAGATCTCGGTACCGTGCCGGTGGAAATTGTCAGCAAGCTCCGCGACAGCGGCGTCTACTCCTATAAAGTGCTCTATTTTGAAAACGACCATGAGAAAACCTTCCGCGCGCCGAAAGCGTACCCTGAACAGTCAATGGCAGTCGCGACGACGCATGACCTTCCTACGCTTCGTGGCTATTGGGAAAGCGGCGATCTGACGCTCGGCAAAACGCTGGGACTGTATCCAGATGAAGAGGTTTTGCGCGGCCTGTATCAGGATCGCGAGCTCTCCAAACAGGGGCTGCTGGATGCGCTGCACAAGCAGAGCTGTCTGCCGAAACGTGCCGGACATAAGGCGTCATTGATGTCGATGACCGCTACCCTCAATCGCGGCTTGCAGCGCTATATTGCCGACAGCAACAGCGCCCTGCTGGGTCTGCAGCCGGAAGACTGGATTGATATGGCGGAGCCGGTGAACATTCCGGGCACCAGCTATCAGTACAAGAACTGGCGTCGCAAGCTGTCCACATCGCTTGAGAAGATGTTTGCCGATGACGGGGTGAACAAGCTGATTAAGGATTTGGACAAACGCAGAAGGGCGGTGGGCAAGAAGCGGTAGTTTCACCCTAACCCTCTCCCGGAGGGAGAGGAAATAGAATGTAGGCCGGGTAAGCGTCAGCGCTACCCGGCTTTTTTACATCAAACCACCATATTCAACAGCAGTACCCCGACCAGACCGCACACCGAAATAATGGTTTCCAGCGCGGACCAGGACTTGATGGTTTCACCGATCGTCAGGTTGAAGTACTCCTTGAACAGCCAGAAGCCAGGGTCGTTAACGTGAGAGAAAATCACGCTACCGGAACCGACGGCGATAACCATCAGCTCAGGGCTAACACCCGTGGTCGCAATCAGCGGGGCAACGATACCGCCCGCGGTGATCGCTGCAACGGTCGCAGAACCCAGCGCAATACGCAGAACCGCGGCAATAGACCAGGCCATCAGGAGCGGCGATACGTTGGTTTCATGCATCATGGCAGCGATGTATTTATCCACGCCGCTGTCGACCAGAACCTGCTTGAATGCACCGCCACCGCCGATGATCAGAAGCATCATGGCAATGATTTTGATGGAAGAGGTCAGCGTGTCGTTGATCTGATCCATAGAACGGCCGCGGTTCAGGCCGAAGGTGAACATCGCGATCAGCACCGCAATCAGCGTTGCCATGACCGGGTCACCGAGGAATTCCGCAACGGACAGGAACGGATGACCTTTCGGCAGAATCATCTCCGCCACGGCACGCATCGCCATCAGGATCACCGGTACCAGAGAGGTCCAGACGCTGACGCCAAAGCCCGGCATCTCTTCTTCGGTGAAGGTTTTGGCGCTGTACAGACCTTCCGGAATCGGCTTATCAATGCCTTTCAGGAAGCGGGCATAAACCGGGCCCGCCAGAATCACGGTTGGGATCGCCAGAATCGTACCGAACAGCAGGGTTTTACCCATATCCGCGTGGAAAATGGTTGCGATAGCGGTTGGACCCGGGTGCGGCGGCAGGAAGCCGTGAGTCACGGACAGCGCCGCAGCCATTGGCACACCGACATACAGCAGCGGGATGTTTGCCGCAGCCGCGATGGTGAACACCAGCGGCAGCATCAGCACGAAGCCCACTTCATAGAACAGCGCGAAGCCGACGGTAAAACCGGTTAATACCACCGCCCACTGGATGTTCTTCTTGCCAAATTTGGCAATCAGCGTGGTGGCGATACGCTGGGCGCCCCCGCAGTCTGCCAGCATTTTGCCGAGCATGGCGCCGAAGCCCATGATCAGCGCCAGGCTGCCGAGCGTGCCGCCGACGCCGGCTTTGATGGAACTGATAACTTTAACCAGCGGCATACCCTGCATCAGACCGACTGCAAGTGCCACCAGAACCAGAGCGATAAATCCGTTCATTTTGAAACGGATCATCAAGAGCAGTAATAACACAACACCGATAGCAACGATGACTAATGGCATGATTTACCTGGCCTTTGAATTGTTATGGGTAACGTCATTGTTTCAACGACAAATTCCGATTGTCCCAACTGGGAACAGAGTGTTAACGGCACTCATACTGATGCCTTCGAAACCATTAAGTTTAGTCGGCTGTTATAAGGATGCTGAGTGCCCACGAGAATGATACGGGTAACATGGCGCGATTGAGAATCACCCTGGGAGGCTAAATTTGAATTATGAGACGCAGGTCAACATATGGGAGGTAAACGCAAAACGGTAACCATGAGGTTACCGTTTTTAATGTTTTCACCCTCTCCCGGGGGAGAGGGCCGGGGTGAGGGCATCAGACCTCACTATTTCTGTAGGCCCGGTAAGCGCAGCGCCACCGGGCGATACAGACGGATACTGAATTAGTAGTAAGAGTGCTCGCCGCGCTGGTGCTCGGTCAGGTCACGCACGCCTTTCAGTTCCGGGAACTCGTTCAGCAGCTGCTTCTCGATCCCTTCTTTCAGCGTTACATCGACCATTGAACAGCCGTTACAGCCGCCGCCAAACTGCAGAATGGCAAAACCTTCGTCGGTGATTTCCATCAGGGAAACACGACCGCCGTGGCCCGCCAGCTGTGGGTTGATCTGGGATTGCAGCAGATACTCAACGCGCTCCATCAGCGGGGCATCGTCAGACACTTTACGCATTTTCGCGTTCGGCGCTTTCAGGGTCAGCTGAGAACCCAGCTGATCGGTGACGAAGTCGATCTCCGCATCTTCAAGATACGGTGCGCTCAGCTCATCAACGTAGGCGGTGAGCTGTTCAAATTTAAGGGCAGTGTCAGTCGCTTCCACAGCGTCCGGAGGACAATAAGAAACACCACATTCTGCATTCGGAGTGCCTGGATTAATCACAAACACGCGGATCTGCGTCCCTTCTTCCTGATTTGCCAGCAGTTTGGCAAAGTGCGCTTGTGCAGAATCGGAAATACGGATCATAGCTTTGGCCTAATAGTTGACTAAATTACCTGGGTATAATCATACGCCCATTGAAGAAGGGCTACAAGGTACGGCACAGACACCATACCTGAACCGACGCGGCGCCGCTTCGCAAAAGCAGTCGGGAAAGTTCAGCAACGGTACTGCCCGTGGTGACGACATCATCCACAATCGCGATATGGAGACCGTCGACCGGCAATTCAAGGCGAAAGGCATTTTTGAGGTTTCTTTTGCGAAGCCGTGCGCTGAGCTGATGCTGGATGGCGGTGGCATGAACGCGTGTCAGCGCGCGGGCCTCATACCGGCAGCCGAGCCACCGTGCGAGGGGACGGCAGAGCAGGTCACTCTGGTTATAGCCGCGCCGCCAGTGCCGACGTCGGTATAAAGGGACATTCACCACCATGTCAATTTTCGGCAGTGCCCGGTGACGTCGCGCCTGCAAAACCGCCAGCAACAGCAGGCGGGCAAGGGGCTGTGCCAGCGAGCTTTGCCCGGAAAACTTCAGCGCGTGGATCAGCCTGTTCAGCGGCGGAACATAATCATCCACTGCCACCAGCGCGCTCCACGGCGGGGATTTTTTCAGGCAGCGGCCACAGGGCAACGAGGGGTTCGTGGCCGGTAAACCACATTGTGGACAGATCCCGATACGCCATTGCAGCGATCGCGTGCAGACGGAGCAGACGCCCCACCCGCTGAGCGACAGCGGCATTTGGCATAGCCAGCACAAGCCGGGTACTGTTAGCATGTGCAACCTCCATGTGAAAAAAGAGAACAGTAACTGATGAAGACGCTGTGGTGGCAGACCGTAGGGACAGGAAATTGCCATCTTGTGCTGCTGCACGGATGGGGCCTGAATGCGGAGATATGGCATTGCATACGTGAGGAACTTGCCTCGCATTTCACGCTGCATCTGGTGGATTTACCCGGCTTTGGCCGCAGCCGCGGGTATGGCGCGTTGTCGCTTGATGAAATGGCGCAGCAGGTTCTGGACGCTGCGCCGCAAAACGCGGTCTGGCTGGGCTGGAGCCTGGGCGGGCTGGTGGCGAGCCAGATTGCGCTGTCGCGGCCTGACCGCGTAAAAGCGCTGGTGACGGTGGCGTCGTCGCCCTGTTTTAGCGCGCAGGAAGAGTGGCCGGGGATCAAGCCTGACGTGCTGGCGGGCTTCCAGCAGCAGCTGAGCGAAGATTTCCAGCGGACCGTAGAGCGGTTCCTGGCATTGCAGACAATGGGCACTGACACCGCGCGTAAGGATGCCCGAACGCTGAAGCAGACCGTGCTTTCGCTGCCGATGCCGGAGGTTGAGGTGCTAAACGGCGGACTTGAGCTCCTGAAAACGGTTGACCTGCGCGAGCCGCTGGCCGCGCTGACGGTGCCGCACCTGCGTATCTACGGTTATCTCGACGGGATTGTGCCGCGCAAAGTGGTTCCGCTGCTGGATTCGCTCTGGCCGGAGAGTGAATCGCAGATTATTGCCAAAGCCGCACATGCCCCGTTTATCTCTCATCCGACGGAATTTTGTTCAGCGCTGATTGCGTTAAGTCAACGTTTCGACTGATTATTTTCTATCCTGCCTGGAAAAAGTAACACACCGCAACCATACTCCAGATGTCGTTGCGGTTGTTCTGCCTACGATAATCAAAACAACAATCCTATGGAGAGTCAGGCTATGAAACTTGTTACAGGTATTGTCACTTCTCTGGTTATTGGGTCACTGTCATTTGGCGTCTTTGCGGCAAAAGAGCTGGAAAAAGATAAAGTTGCCGGCATGAATCTGACGAAAATTGGTGAGATTTCTACGTCTGACACCACCGCACCGATGGATGCTCGCAGAGAGCTGTCGAAGAAAGCGGATGAGCTGGGCGGAACGTACTATGTCGTCACCAGTGCAGAAAAACAGACCAAAAACGTACGCGCAACGGCGGACGTCTACAAGTAATACGATAAAGCCGGGCAGCGATGCCCGGCTTTGTTAACGCAGCGTCCACCACTCCCTGAGGCAGGCCTTTCCTTCCGGACAGCTTTTACAACTGCCGGAGAGACAACCGTCCGCTTCTTCCTGAATCCGCACGGCTTTCCCCATGGCTTCCAGTCTTTCCAGCATGGCATCGATCATCGGCTGCGGCGTATGCAGGCTGAGGCTCAGCTGTTTCGCCTCCATTCGCCCTTGCAGTGCCAGCAGGTCACGAACCTGAATCAACGATGCCATGGTTTACTCCTTAGTGACAGTCGCCCGCCGGGCTGCTGCAGCAGGTCGCGGCGGTTTTACGGTTTGCCAGCAGGTCAATGTCGACGCGGCTGCGCGCACGCCGCAGTAAACCGAGCACTATCACGTTAAACAGCACAACCGCGAGAATGCAGACCAGGCTGTAGCGCGGATGCTGGCTGAAATTAACGGTTTGATAAAAGAGCGTCGACAGCGAGTACGCAATGTTTAACCCCCACAGGATGGAGAAGCCCATCCAGCCGCGGCTGGACTCGCGGGCAATCGCCCCCATCACGGAGATGCACGGAATGTAGAGCAGAACAAAGATGAGGTAGCTGTAGGCCGCGGACGCGCTGCCAAATTTCTCGCCCATCACGCCCATGGCACCTGTTGCCATTTCGCCGTCGCCTTTGCTGGCCTCAATAGGGTTCGCCAGCACGCTCAGGCTGAAGGTGTCTTTCAGGCTCTGCCAGGTTTCCTCTACGGCACCCAGCAGTTCATGACCGAGATGAAACTCTGCCGGATTAAATTCCTGTTCCTGAATGTTCTCTGCGGTGTAAAGCGTGTTCAGGGTGCCGACAACCACCTCTTTCGCCATCGCGCCGGTGAACAGCCCGACGGTCGCCTGCCAGTTATCCTCATGCACACCAATCGGTTTGAAGACCGGCGTGATGATGCGGCTGACGGAGGCGAGGGCAGAGTCGTTGATGTTATCTGCCGCCTGCCCGCTGAGGGTGAAGCTGTTCAGTGCGCTCAGGAAAATGCTGACGATGACAATCACCTTACCGGCGCGCAGCACAAAGCCCTTCAGGCGCTGCCAGGTCTGGATTGCCAGGCTTTTCAGATGCGGCACGTGATACACCGGCAGCTCCATTACAAACGGTGACGCTTCACCGCGCATGATGGTGTGCTTCAGCATCAGACCGGTGAGGATCGCCATCACAATGCCCAGCACATACAGCGAGAAGACCGCCAGCGCGCCCTGCTGACCAAAGAAGGCTGCGGCAAAGACCGCAAAGATGGCCAGACGGGCACCGCAGGACATAAACGGCGCCATCATGATGGTCATCAGACGTTCACGCGGCGCATCCAGGGTGCGTGCGCCCATCACCGACGGTACGTTACAGCCGAAGCCGACAATCAGCGGGACGAAGGATTTACCTGGCAGACCCAGCGCCTGCATCAGACGATCCATCACGAACGCGGCGCGCGCCATGTAGCCGGAATCTTCCAGGAACGAGAGGAACAGATACATCATGCCGATCTGCGGCACCAGAGGCAGAACGGTGTTGATACCGCCGCCGATCCCCTGTGCGAGGAAGATGGTTAACCATTCAGGGAAGTGCAGGGTGTAACCCACCCACTGAATACCGTGCACGAAGACCGCGACGGAACCGGCGTCGAAAATGGGCTGGAGGGCGCCGCCGATGTTAATGGCGAGCAGGAACATCACGTACATCACCAGCAGGAAGATGGGCAAACCGAGGAAGCGGTTAAGCACGACCTTATCCACCGCTGCCGTAAAGCGGCTGGGCTCTGCCGTCAGGGCGTTGCTGACAACGTCGCAAATCGAGGCGATGGCCTGGTAACGCGCATCGGCGATGTGCAGCGCCGGGTCGTCCAGCTCGTCGCTAAGACGGGCCACCGTGGCGTCCAGCTTATCGGCCGCATGCCCGGCGTAAGCGCGGCTGTAGATATCCCCTTCCAGCATCTGCAGGCCAAGCCACAGGCGCTGTTTCGCAGGCATGCTTTGGTCCATCTCCTGCGCCAGCACATTGGCTTCGCGCAGGAGAGGCTTCGCGTAATGCACCAGCTCAATGTCATGATTTCCCTGGTGACGGTCAATGGCCAGCTTCAGCGCATCAATACCGCGAGCGCGCGTCGAGACCAGCGGAACGACCGGGCAACCCAGGCGCGCGGAGAGGGCATCGACGTCGATGCGCAGCTTTTGTTTCTCCGCAATGTCGAGCATGTTGAGCGCCACAATGCAGGGGATCCCCAGCTCCAGCAGCTGCAGCGTCAGATAAAGGTTACGTTCGAGATTGGAAGCGTCGACCACGTTGATCAGCAGGTCCGCGTCGCCGCCAAGAATATAGTGGCAGGCAATCTGCTCATCGAGCGAGGTTTGCGACGAAATGGTGGTTAAGGAGTAGGTGCCGGGAAGGTCAACCAGCGTCACCTGGTTGTCCGTTGTCGTGAACTGGCCCTCTTTACGCTCAACCGTCACGCCCGCCCAGTTGCCCACGCGCTGGCGGGCTCCGGTCAGCTGGTTAAAAAGCGTAGTCTTGCCGGAATTAGGATTGCCAATTAAGCCAATAGTTAACTTTTTCATTTTTTTAGACTCACTGAAACCGCTGGCTTGTTATCGGGATAAGGCTTCGACTTCTATTAACGCGAGGTCTTTCTTACGCAGCACCAGATTCACGCGGCGGGTTTCGATATGAACCGGATCGCCCAGCGGCGCCACGCGCACGACCTGGAATGACGAGCCGGGCAGCATGCCCAGTGACAGCAGCTTTTGCCGATAGGCCGGGCTAATTTCGCGGGTAAAACCGGTAATCTTCCATGCACTGTCTGGAGTGAATTGCATAACGCCTGATTCCACGAAAGGTTAAATTATCTACTATGGGATGATAATGAGAATAGTTTTTATCAGCAATATTAAAACTGTGACGGAATGTTGTTTACGGTATTAATTTACGGCCTGTTTGACCTGGCTCAATATTTGCTGAATTGCCTGGAAAACAAAAAGGGGAGTATTTGTTAACGGGGTGATAATTCATGGTTTAAATATGGCTATGCAATCGGTTTCATATATTTCGATATGAATTTATTCCCCCCACCCATGAGGACGAGGGGGAAAGACTGCACCGTGCGATCCCCTCTCCCCTTTGGGGAGAGGGTTAGGGTGAGGGGCATTGACAGCCTTAGCGTTTCTTACCCATCGCTGCCGCCAGCGCATCCATCATCGCGCTGTTGCCTGCAGGCTGAGCATCACGTCCGCGCGGTTTTGCCGCTTTTGCGGCCGGGCGCTGCTGCTCGCGGCCACCGCCATTGCCGCCGCGGCGCGCGCTGGTGTCGCCCGGCTGCTCGTCCAGACGCATGGTCAGCGCGATACGCTTGCGCTGCAGATCCACTTCCAGCACTTTGACCTTCACGATGTCACCCGCTTTAACCACGGTGTGCGGGTCTTCAACGAACTTGTCGGCAAGGGAAGAGATATGCACCAGACCGTCCTGATGCACGCCGATATCCACAAACGCGCCAAAGTTAGTGACGTTGGTCACCGCGCCTTCCAGCACCATGCCGGGCAGCAGGTCGTTCATGGTTTCCACGCCGTCAGCAAAGGTCGCCGTCTTGAACTCAGGACGCGGATCGCGGCCCGGCTTTTCCAGCTCTTTGATGATGTCGGTGACGGTGGGGACACCAAATTTGTCATCGGTGAAATCAACGGCTTTCAGGTTGCGCAGGGCGCTGCTGTCACCCATAAGATCTTTCAGCGCCTGCTGGGTGGCGGCCAGAATGCGCTCCACAACCGGGTACGCCTCCGGGTGCACGGTGGAGGCATCCAGCGGGTTATCGCCATGGTTGATGCGCAGGAAGCCCGCACACTGCTCAAAGGCTTTTGGCCCCAGACGGCTCACCTTCAGCAGCTGCTGACGGTTCTGGAACTGGCCGTTCTCATCACGCCAGGCGACGATGTTCTGCGCCATCATGCGGGTTAAGCCCGCCACGCGGGTCAGCAGGGGAACGGAAGCGGTGTTCAGGTCAACGCCGACGGCGTTTACGCAGTCTTCCACCACCGCATCCAGCTTGCGCGCCAGCTGAGTCTGGCTCACGTCGTGCTGATACTGGCCCACGCCGATGGATTTCGGGTCGATCTTCACCAGCTCCGCCAGCGGATCCTGCAGGCGGCGTGCGATAGAGACCGCACCGCGCAGGGAAACGTCCAGGTCCGGGAACTCCTGGGCCGCCAGCTCGGACGCAGAATAGACGGATGCCCCCGCTTCGCTGACGATCACTTTCTGTGCCGTCACTTTCGGGAACTGCTTCTGCACGTCGAGGTAGAAACGCTCGGTTTCGCGTGAAGCCGTACCGTTGCCGATGGCAACCAGCTCCACATTGTATTTTTCGCACAGCGCCGCCACCACGACGGCCGCTTTCGCTGCCTGGCCGGTGTGCGGATAGATGGTATCGGTCGCCACCAGCTTGCCGGTGCCGTCAACCACAGCGACCTTCACGCCGGTACGCAGACCCGGATCGAGACCCATGGTCGCGCGCAGGCCTGCAGGGGCGGCCATCAGCAGGTCGTGCAGGTTACGGGCGAAGACGTTAATCGCTTCATCTTCGGCGCGCTCGCGCACGGTGCCCATCAGCTCGGTTTCGAGGTGCATCAGCACCTTGATGCGCCAGGTCCAGCTCACCACGCCTTTGCGCCAGCTGTCCGCCGGGGCGTTGTTCAGGCGCAGGCCGAGATGGTCGATGATGATCTGCTCGCAGTGGCTCTCTTTCGGCGGCTCGTCAAACTGCGGGTCAGCGTTCAGGGAGAGCTGGAGCACGCCTTCGTTGCGGCCGCGGAACATCGCCAGCGCGCGGTGTGAAGGGGCGGTAGAAATCGGTTCGTGGTGATCGAAGTAGTCGCGGAATTTCGCGCCTTCTTCCTCTTTACCCGCGACGACGGTAGAGACGATGTGGGCATTCTTCCACAGGTAATCACGCACTTTAGCGAGCAGGGCGGCGTCTTCGGCGAAGCGCTCCATCAGAATGTAGCGCGCGCCGTCGAGGGCGGCCTTGGTGTCCGCTACGCCTTTGTCGGCGTCGATAAATTTGGCAGCTTCGGTTTCCGGATCGTGGGACGGCTCGTTCCACAGCAGGTCGGCCAGCGGCTCAAGACCCGCTTCAATCGCAATCTGCCCGCGCGTGCGGCGCTTCGGTTTGTACGGCAGATAGAGATCTTCGAGTTCGGTTTTGCTCAGGGTGTCGTTGATGGCGCTTTCAAGCTCGCTGGTCAGCTTGCCCTGTTCGCCGATGGATTTGAGGATCGCCTGACGACGTTCTTCCAGCTCGCGCAGATAGCCCAGACGGGTCTCGAGGTTACGCAGCTGCGTGTCATCCAGACCGCCGGTGACTTCCTTACGATAGCGTGCAATAAATGGCACGGTGTTCCCTTCATCAAGCAGGCGAACGGCAGCTTCTACCTGTTCGGCTCTGGCCTGAATATCACCCGCAATAATGCGGCAGAGCGAATCTTTCATCATGGCTTTATCATCTGTTGAGTCGAAAAATCAGGGGATAGTTATACGGGCTGACACGGCAAAATGCCAGCCGGGGAGGGCGCTCTCGGACTATTTTACGTAGACGATCTCATTGACGTACCAGCTGGCTTCACCGGCTGGAGTCTGAACGACGGCCAGATCGCCTACTTCCTTTTTCAGCAGCGCGCGGGCCATCGGGGAGTCGATGGAGATGTAGTCCTTACGACCAAAAATTTCATCGTAGCCGACAATGCGAAAACGCAGAGTGTCGCCATCGTCGTTTTCAATCTCCACCCACGCGCCGAAGAACACTTTGCCCTCCTGCTGCGGGGAGTAATCGACAATTTTGAGATTCTCGAGACACTTCGTCAGGTAGCGAACCCGGCGGTCAATTTCGCGCAGCCGCTTTTTGTTGTACTGGTAGTCAGCGTTTTCGCTGCGATCGCCCAGGCTTGCTGCCCAGGTCACCTTTTTGGTTACTTCAGGACGCTCTTCGCGCCAGAGGTAATCCATCTCTTTTTTGAGCTTTTCGTACCCTTCGCGGGTGATCAGGGGCGTTTTCATGGTAAAGCCTTTGCTGCCTGCCGGTTAACTGTCTTGCGCACAATACGTACCGCACAGTGTAACAGACAGGATTAATAATGATTTATGTGATGAAATGAGCAGATAAGCTGCTGTTAAATATGCTTTGTAACAATTTCGACTAGAATTTATACCAGAATTAACTGGTCGAATACGTGCACTTTTTTAGAATACGCTGTTACAAAGACTATCCGAACCTTTGGGAGTACACACAATGCAAGAGAACTACAAAATTCTGGTCGTGGATGACGACATGCGCCTGCGCGCGCTGCTGGAGCGTTATCTGACCGAGCAGGGCTTCCAGGTTCGTAGCGTCGCGAACGCTGAGCAGATGGACCGTCTGCTGACCCGTGAATCTTTCCACCTGATGGTTCTCGACCTGATGCTGCCTGGCGAAGACGGGCTTTCTATTTGCCGCCGTCTGCGCAGCCAGAGCAACCCGATGCCGATCATCATGGTGACGGCGAAGGGTGAGGAAGTTGACCGTATCGTCGGCCTCGAAATCGGCGCAGATGACTACATTCCAAAACCGTTTAACCCGCGTGAACTGCTGGCGCGTATTCGCGCTGTGCTGCGCCGTCAGGCGAACGAACTGCCTGGCGCACCGTCTCAGGAAGAAGCCGTCATTGCCTTCGGCAAGTTCAAGCTGAACCTCGGCACGCGCGAGATGTTCCGTGAAGATGAGCCAATGCCGCTCACCAGCGGCGAGTTTGCGGTTCTGAAAGCGCTGGTCAGCCACCCGCGTGAACCGCTTTCCCGCGACAAGCTGATGAACCTGGCGCGCGGTCGCGAATACTCCGCAATGGAACGCTCCATTGACGTGCAGATCTCCCGCCTGCGCCGCATGGTGGAAGAAGATCCTGCGCATCCTCGTTATATTCAGACCGTATGGGGTCTGGGCTACGTGTTCGTCCCGGACGGCTCTAAAGCATGAGGCGAATGCGCTTCTCGCCGCGTAGCTCGTTTGCCCGCACCCTGTTGCTGATCGTCACCCTGCTGTTCGTCAGCCTGGTGACGACCTATCTGGTGGTGCTGAACTTTGCGATCCTGCCGAGCCTCCAGCAGTTTAATAAGGTCCTGGCCTACGAAGTCCGTATGCTGATGACCGACAAACTGCAGCTGGAGGACGGCACGCAGCTCGTCGTTCCCCCGGCGTTTCGCCGTGAAATCTACCGTGAGCTGGGCATTTCGCTCTACTCCAACGAAGCGGCGGAAGACGCTGGCCTGCGCTGGGCGCAGCACTACGAATTCCTCAGCCAGCAGATGGCGCAGCAGCTGGGCGGCCCAACGGAAGTGCGCGTTGAGGTCAACAAAAGCTCGCCCGTCGTCTGGCTGAAAACCTGGCTGTCACCCAATATCTGGGTGCGCGTTCCGCTGACCGAAATCCATCAGGGCGACTTCTCGCCGCTGTTCCGCTACACCCTGGCGATTATGCTGCTGGCGATAGGCGGCGCGTGGCTATTTATCCGTATCCAGAACCGACCGCTGGTCGACCTGGAGCACGCTGCGCTGCAGGTCGGTAAAGGAATTATTCCACCTCCGCTGCGCGAGTATGGCGCCTCGGAAGTCCGTTCGGTGACGCGCGCGTTTAACCATATGGCGGCAGGCGTGAAGCAGCTGGCGGATGACCGTACGCTGCTGATGGCGGGCGTCAGCCATGACCTGCGCACGCCGCTAACGCGTATTCGTCTGGCGACGGAGATGATGGGGGAAGAGGACGGTTATCTCGCCGAGTCCATTAACAAGGACATCGAAGAGTGTAACGCCATCATCGAGCAGTTTATCGACTACCTGCGCACCGGGCAGGAGATGCCGATGGAGATGGCGGATCTGAACGCGGTGCTGGGCGAAGTGGTGGCGGCGGAAAGCGGCTACGAGCGCGAGATTGATACCGACCTGCAGGCGGGTGAAATTCAGGTACGCATGCACCCGCTCTCCATCAAACGTGCAGTGGCGAATATGGTGGTCAACGCGGCGCGCTACGGCAATGGCTGGATTAAAGTCAGCAGCGGGTCTGAACTCAACCGCGCCTGGTTCCAGGTGGAAGACGACGGTCCGGGCATCAAGCCCGAGCAGCGTAAGCATCTGTTCCAGCCGTTTGTGCGCGGCGACAGCGCGCGCAGCACCAGCGGCACGGGCTTAGGCCTGGCGATTGTTCAGCGTATTATCGATAACCACAACGGACTGCTGGAGATTGGCACCAGCGAGCGGGGTGGGCTGAGCATTCGCGCCTGGCTGCCGGTACCGGTGACGCGGGGGCAGGTGAAAGAGGGTTAAAAAAAGGTGCGGCCTGATGCCCTCACCCCGGCCCTCTCCCACGGGAGAGGGAGAAAACATTAAAAAAGGCAACTTTCGTTGCCTTTTTGCTTTGACCTACAGCTTCGGTCCCGCGCTCACCAGCGCAGCACCCGCCGGGGTATCGGTATACTTCTCGAAGTTCTCGATAAACAGCTTCGCCAGAGATTCCGCCTTCTCGCGCCACTGCTCTGGAGAACCGTACGTGTTGCGCGGGTCGAGGATATGCGTATCCACACCCGGCAGCGACGTAGGGATCGCCAGGTCAAACATCGGCAGCGTGAAGGTTTCGGCGTCGTCCAGAGAACCATCCAGAATGGCGTCGATAATCGCGCGGGTATCTTTGATGGAGATACGTTTGCCGGTACCGTTCCAGCCGGTGTTCACCAGGTATGCCTGCGCGCCGGATGCCTGCATGCGTTTCACCAGGACTTCAGCGTACTGCGTCGGGTGCAGCGACAGGAAGGCCGCGCCGAAGCAGGCGGAGAAGGTTGGGGTTGGCTCCGTCACGCCGCGCTCGGTACCCGCCAGCTTGGCGGTAAAACCGGAGAGGAAGTGATACTGCGTCTGGCTGGCCGTCAGGCGAGACACCGGAGGCAGCACGCCGAACGCATCCGCGGTCAGGAAAATGACCTTCGTGGCATGACCCGCTTTTGACACCGGCTTCACGATATTGTCGATGTGGTAGATCGGGTAAGAGACGCGGGTGTTTTCCGTTTTCGACGCATCGTCGAAGTCGATGGAGCCGTCGGCACGCACGGTGACGTTTTCCAGCAGCGCATCGCGACGGATCGCGTGGAAGATATCAGGCTCGGCCTCTTCAGACAGGCGAATGGTCTTCGCGTAGCAGCCGCCTTCAAAGTTGAATACGCCGTCGTCATCCCAGCCGTGTTCGTCATCGCCAATCAGGCGACGTTTTGGATCGGTGGACAGGGTGGTTTTCCCGGTGCCGGACAGGCCGAAGAATACCGCCACGTCGCCTTTTTCACCGACGTTAGCCGAGCAGTGCATGGAGGCGATGCCCCGCAGCGGCAGCAGGTAGTTCATGACCGAGAACATCCCTTTCTTCATTTCGCCGCCGTACCAGGTACCGCCGATCAGCTGGATACGCTCGGTCAGGTTGAAGGCCACAAAGTTTTCGGAGTTCAGACCCTGCTCTTTCCACTGTGGGTTAGTGCATTTCGCACCGTTCATCACGATGAAATCCGGGGTGAAATCCTGCAGCTCTTCGTCGGTTGGACGAATAAACATGTTTTTCACGAAATGCGCCTGCCAGGCCACTTCAGTGATAAAACGCACGGAGAGACGGGTATCGGCGTTAGCGCCGCAAAAAGCGTCGACAATGAACAGACGCTTGCCGGAAAGTTGATGGGTGACGAGCCCTTTCAGGTGCTGCCAGGTTTCCGGGGAGAGCGGTTTGTTGTCGTTCTTCCCTTTGCCCTTGTCAGCCCACCACAGCGTATCGCGGGTGGTTTCGTCTCGGACGATATACTTATCTTTCGGCGAACGACCGGTAAAAATACCGGTATCGACGGCGATAGCACCAAGATTCGTCAACACACCACGCTCGTATCCTTCCAGTGCTGGATTGAGCTCTTCCTGATACAGCGTATCGTAGTCGGGGTTGTAGACGATTTCCTGGACGTCGTGAATACCATAAGCCTTGAGATCTTGCGGGGTTAAACCAGTAACACGCATATCACTGCTCCTTAGCCAATATGTACTGCCTGAAATTGTAGGGTTTTTCTGAGGTTGTTAACCGCGACGGGGCTCATAGATTTACGCATCTGGACAAAACCCTTACTAACGGAAAACGCTGCGACTCCAGTCACAGCGCAGGCGGATTATCGCAGGAATCGCTTTTTGGTTGGGGAAAATGTTCCGAAAAGGTTAAAGAGTGGTGATTTTATCGGAAAGAATGTGAATGTAATCGCATACACGTAAGAAAATTACGTAAGAGTTACATAAGGAAAACGATTCAGCTTGGGGGGAGTTTTTTACCCTTCACCCCAGCCCTCTCCCCGAAGGGGAGAGGGGGTTCAAGTTCCCTCTCCTCTTTGGGGAGAGGGTTAGGGAGAGGGGAAAGAGGTTTAGTGAACCTGCGGATCCGCCGGGGAGGCGTTATTGCGGATCTCAGCGATATCCATCGAATTGAACACGTAGTGCGTACCGCAGTAGTCACAGTGCATATCAATTTCGCCGTCTTCCGCCATGATGCTGTCGATCTCTTCATCCGGCAGGGTTTTCAATGCGCCAGCACAGCGCTCGCGTGAGCAGGTGCACTTAAATTCCACGGACTGCGGATCGTAAACCGTCACTTCTTCTTCGTGGTACAGACGCCACAGCACGTCGGTCGCCGACAGATTGAACAGCTCTTCCGCTTTGATGGTTTCGGTCAGCGTCGCCAGGTGCTCAAAGTCATTGGTCTGTGCGTCCTGCGCAGGCAGAACCTGCAGCAGCATACCGCCCGCAGCAGGCTGACCGTCCACTTCACCGGTGCGGATGAAGAGACGCGTCGGCAGCTGTTCAGAACGCATGAAGTAATCTTCCAGGCAGGCTGCCAGGGTATCGCCTTCCAGACCCACCACGCCCTGATAGCGCTCACCTTCCTCAGGGGAGATGGTGATCACCAGGTAGCCATTACCCACCAGCGTTTTGAGGTCTGCATTTTCAGGCACGTCGCCCTGAACGCGCGCCACGCCGCGCATCTGCTGCTGGTTATTGCCGTTGATCACCGCCAGCGTCATCGGGCCGTCACCCTGCAGCTGCACGGTGATATCACCGGCAAACTTCAGCGTCGCCGTCAGCAGGCTGGTGGCAACCAGCAGTTCGCCCAACAGGGTCTTCACCGGCAGCGGGTAGTTGTGGTTTTCCAGAATCTGTTTCCAGGTTTCGGATACGGTGACCAGCTCGCCGCGCACGGCGAATTGTTCAAACAGATAGCGGTGTAATTGGTCGTGTTGGGCCATTTTCATCTCTCGTGCGGGTGAGGTTAATCAGTCTCACCGTGTTTAAATTTCATCAGATCGCGACGCTCTTTTTTATCCGGTCGCCGGTCCGGGTGGGGCATCGTCAGCGCGTTCATTTTGCGCGCCAGCGCGGTCTTCTCGCGCTTTTCAATGCTCTCCGCCGTCTCTTCATAAAGCAGTACGGCTTCCGCTGCAGGTCGACGCTGTTCGGTAATGGCTTTAATCACCACCGTACGTTCATCGTTGCCCTGCCGCAGCGTTAAGGTGGCATTCAGCTCAACCAGCTTGCTTGGTTTGCTGCGCTGGCCGTTGTAATGCACTTTTCCGCCGTCAACCATCTCGCGGGCGAGGGCGCGAGTTTTATAAAAACGCGCTGCCCACAGCCATTTATCCAGTCTTACCCCGTCAGAGGGTTTTTCTTTCATGGCGTCTCCTTCACGGTCAGTGAGGGGATCATCTTGCGATAGTCGTTCAGCCCAGGGTGGCGCAGATAGCTTTGTTCAGCCAGGCCAGAGTCAGGATTGGTCACGCCCAGACAGTAGCGAATGCCAAACCTTGCCGCGGAATCCAGAATGGGCTCGCTGTCATCAATGAACAACGTACGTTCTGGCTGCAAACCCGTCTCTTCCCTCACCGCATGCCACAACCGCTGATCCTCTTTCGGATAACCAAATGTGTGGGTGGAAAGTAATAAATCAAGGTGCGACGCCAGACCTGTATGCTCCAGCTTCACCGCCAGATTATGTGGATGCGCGTTGGTCAACAAAATACGGCGCTTGCCGCTCGCTTTCAGCGCATCCAGAAAGGGCACGGTATCCTCGCGCAGAACGGCGCGCGGGCCCTGGGCGGTGGTCATGGCACAAATATCCAGACCGAGGCGCTCGCTCCAGTAGTCAAGACAGTACCAGTTTAGCGTATGTTGCACCGCGCTATATTGCGAACGAATGAATGCCTGCGCTTCTGCCGGGGAGATCCCCTGCTGCTCGCCATAGGTTTCAGGAACCAGCGTTTGCCAGAAATAGTTATCAAAGGCGAGATCGAGCAGCGTGCCGTCCATATCCAGCAGAACGGTATCTACCTCCTGCCAGGCGATATCAAGATGCATAACGGGTAACTCCAGCCAGAAGAAACGTGCGCGACAGGGTAGCACATCTTGCCGCGCAACGACGTTATCAGATCAGGCTCTCAGACGAGGGGATCAGCTTTGGATTGAGGCAGTTTTCATAATACTGCTGAATGTCTGCAAGCCGGGTGCGCGAGCGCTGGTAGCGGCGCAGGGCCATAAAGCCGTTCCAGAAAATGGCGATCAGCATCGCGGTCATCAGCAAAGAGGTGCCGATGTAACGCCACAAGCCTGCGCTATCCGGCATCCGGTGCAGGCCGATATGGCGAGTGCCGTTGGCGTCGGTATAAATACTCGTGACAATCCCTTCGGCGCTGAACGGCGTTTGCATCAGCATCTGCGCCAGGCGCTGGAACTGGCTCCACTGCTCCTGTGCCGGGTAGTCATAAAGCGCAACCTGCGGGTAGGGCTGATCGACAAGGTCGCTGCCTTCATCGCTTGCTATCACAAAGCCGCCCGGCGCCGGGCTGTTCAGCGCCTGAGCCGCACGGGTGGTCTCGCGCATCATGAACGGCGACGTCGAGGTGGCGACCAGGTTATCCAGCGATTCCGCGCTCACCGGACGCAGCAACACGTTAACGCCATCCAGTCGTCCCGCTTCGGCGCGTTTTACCAGCGAGTCCCAGTCTTTGCTGTTCCCCAGGTTTACCAGGGCGTTTTTAAGGCGTATGCACTCATCCTGAGAGGAGCATAAATCCTGCGTTTTCAGGACGATGTCACCAAAATCATCCAGCAGAACCATGCCTGATTTCTGAATGGCCGAGCGCAGCGCGGGGCTGACGCGCGAATCATCGTCCGGTTTCGGGTGCAGCTGGCGGTTAACCGTCTGGGTGAGAGCCGTGGCCTTATTCACCACTTCGGATTCCGGCAGCGGCAGCGGCGGCGCGTCGTTCCAGATAATTTGCGAACAGTCGAACGGCATGAACGGCGAGCTCTGACGCGTGTTCCACGCCCCCGGGGTGTGAATATTACACATCCCGGTTCCCTTCAGGCGCAGCGTGTCCCCCACGCGTACACCGGCTTCATCCAGTTTGTTGACGCTTGTCGCTTCAATGGTTTGCGCCCCTTTGATCCACGACAGGGTGAATTTAATGGGCATATCCAGCGGCACGAAAAGCAGCAGCATGGCTAAGACCAGCGCGGCGCCGCCGGCAATGACCGTACTGCGTAGCCAGTGCTGAAGCGGGAAATTTTTCACTTCATCATGCAGAGACAGGAAGCGCCCCTGACGCACAACGTGGCGGTCAAGGTAGATATCAATATCGGTTTTCTGCCCTAAATCCTGTGCGATCCACGGCTGCCAGTGACGCGGGTAGATCAGGTCGATAATACCGAGCGAGATATTGTTGAGATGCTCCTGATCGTTTTCACCGAACAGGCCCCAGCGCTTTGGCGTCCCGCGCAGGCAGTGGATCTCGCGCAACGAGGTTTTAGCCGGTGGAGCAAAGAGACCCCAAAGCCCGCCGGCCAGCAGCAGCACCGCGCCGCCAGCCAGCCAGGGGACAAACACATCCGGCGTCAGCAGGCAGATAAAAAAGAGCAGGAAGGCAGCAACGATCAGAATGGCTTCACGGATGCCGTCCGGGCGGCTCAGGGCGTACTCTTCATGCGTTTCCTGGCGAATGTTCAGCAGTTCGATCTGCTCTGTCTCTTCGCCACGAATGGACGCCTGCGTTGAACTCGCGCGCTCCAGCGCAAAACGCGGGGCTTCCTGAAGGTATTCATTCAGCGTATGGCCGTTAAGCGTGATTACCAGAGGCAACGAATCGGTGTGAATCAGCTCAACGCTGTTTTCGTCATTAATGTATTGCTCCCAGGACGGGGGCAGATGCACTTCGACGGAATCAAGGTAATAGCGCCATTTGTTGGGGTCATCAGTGGTGATGCCATAGCGCGTGATGGAGCGCGTCACGCACAGCACGGTATCACTTTGCGCATTCAGCTTTAGCGCGACGGGCGCAGCGGTGGCTCCCGTTGGCCCAGGCGTTAACTGAGTACGGTTCAGGATTTCGAGATAGTTTTCAACCGCATCGCGCTCGTCCTGCGTGAGTTTACGCGTGCTCGCACCCGCAAATGCGTTTAAAAAAGGCAGACGATAACGGCGCTGTACGCGGCGCCTGTACAACCACCCTGCAACCAACGCGCCGGCCAGCATAGCAGCGAGAACAATCAAAATGGTGCTCATGCTTTCCCCATCTTACTTATCTTCTTACAGGTGTAGTCAGTAGCACCTTTACATTGAATGAGAGTCTGTGGCTGGCTATCGGCAAGTATGGAGTCGAACTTGAGCATTCTGAAGCGCATCCCAGTGACCGGTGATGATAGCAAAGCCTGTTATGGCGCGATATCAGCAAATTCCTGGAAACATTTCAACCTCTTGACATTTGTTTTGAATTGAGGATTGATCCCTGATACGTTGCATAAATGTAAATAAAGAACGATTGACATTGCCGAAACCGTGCGGCATATCGCACAATAACGCCAGTTCTCACTGCTAAGACCCATCAAGATGAGCAAACCATTACAAAAACCCACCATTCTGAATGTTGAAACTGTCGCCAAATCGCGCCTGTTTAATGTCGAAAGTGTGGACCTGGAGTTCAGCAACGGTGTGCGTCGCGTTTATGAACGTATGCGCCCCTCTTCGCGCGAAGCGGTGATGATTGTTCCCATTGTCGACGATCATCTGATTTTGATCCGCGAATACGCTGTGGGAACGGAATCTTACGAGCTTGGGTTCTCGAAAGGGCTTATCGACCCGGGTGAAACCGTCTTTGAAGCGGCAAACCGCGAGCTGAAAGAAGAGGTCGGCTTCGGTGCGAATGAGCTTTCATTCCTGAAAAAGCTGAGCATGGCGCCGTCCTATTTTTCCAGCAAAATGAATATCGTGGTGGCTGAAGACCTCTATCCTGAATCGCTGGAAGGGGATGAGCCGGAGCCGCTGCCGCAGGTTCGCTGGCCGTTAGCGCACCTGATGGATCTGCTTGAAGACCCTGACTTTAATGAGGCTCGCAACGTGAGCGCGCTGTTCCTGGTACGGGAGTGGTTGAAGGGGCAGGGGCGGCTGTAATGGCCTGATGCCCCATCCCAACTCTCTCCCACGGGAAGAGGGAGCAAACACAAAAACGGCAACCAGAGGTTGCCGTTTTGCTTTGTTGTCAGAACAGCTCGTGCGTCTCGCCGTTATCAATAATCTCTGTCCCCACCTCGTGCACCGCCTGCGTGGTTGGCTGCGTGCCCTCGATGAAATACTCTTCGCGACTATTACCGCCGTTGGCGAGCTGACCGGTGCTGCGGTCGATATTAACCGTCACCACGCCTGGCGGTGGCGTTAACGGCTGCTCCGGCACGCCTTCAAGAACGGACTTCATGTAGGCGTCCCAGGCCGGCTGCGCGCTCTTCGCTCCGCCTTCGTAGCCGGAAATTTGATCCTTAATCGCGCCGGAGGCCGTTGTACGACCTAAGTCACGGCGGTGATCGTCGAAACCGATCCAGACCGATGTTACCACGCCCGGGCCGTAGCCGGAGAACCACGCGTCTTTCGAGCTGTTGGTTGTCCCCGTTTTACCGCCGATGTCATGACGCTGCAAATCGCGCCCTGCGCGCCAGCCTGTGCCCTGCCAGCCCGGTTCACCGAAGATGTTGGTGTTCAGCGCGCTTTTGATCAGGAACGACAGCGGCGTGTTGATCACGTGCGGGGCATACTCCGGCGCGCCGGTCTGTGCCACCAGCGACTGGTTAGCCTGCTCGAGCTGCGGCTGCGGCACGACGCCGTTCTGCTGCTCCTGAGACACGGCAGGGTCTTCCATGTCCTTATTCTCAAGCACCTCGGATTTCGGCGTATTGCCATAAATCACCGGAATATCGCAGTCAGGGCAGGCAATTTTCGGCTTCGCTTCGAACAGCACGCCGCCCTGGTCGTTCTCGATCTTGCTGATGAAGTACGGGTCAATCAGGAAGCCGCCGTTGGCCATCACCGAGTACCCGCGTGCGACCTGAAGCGGCGTAAACGAGGCGGAGCCTAACGCCAGCGACTCGGTGCGAACGATGTTCTGCGCCGGGAAACCGAAGCGCTGCAGATACTCTGCGGCATAGTCGACGCCCATTGCGCGCATGGCGCGCACCATCACCACGTTTTTCGACTGTCCCAGGCCCTGACGGAGACGAATTGGGCCGGCATACTCCGCAGGAGAGTTCTTCGGCTGCCAGTCGGAACCGGCACCGGCATCCCAGCGGGAGATTGGCACGTCGTTAAGGATGCTGGCGAGGGTCAAGCCCTTATCCATCGCTGCCGTGTAGAGGAACGGTTTGATATTGGAACCGACCTGACGCAGCGCCTGAGTGGCGCGGTTAAATTTGCTCTGGTTGAAATCAAACCCGCCGACCAGGGCCAGGATGGCACCGTTCTGTGGATTGATAGAGACCAGGGCCGAGTTTACGTCCGGCACCTGCGCCAGCCACCAGGATTCGCCTACCTTGCGCACCCAGATTTGCTGCCCGGTCTGGACTGCATCGGTCACTTTACGCGGCGTTGCGCCCTGCAGGGTATCCGAGCGGTAAGGACGCGCCCAGCGGATACCGTCCATACGCAGGGAGACGGACGTACCGTCCGCGAGCGTCGCAACGGCTTCCTGAGGATCGGCCTGCGTTACCACGGCAGGAAGGAGCGGACCATAGGTTGGCAGCGCCTTCAGCGTACTGGTGATTTTTTTGCTGTCCCACGCGCTTTCGCCCACTTTCCAGAGCACGTTTGACGGGCCGCGATAGCCGTGACGCATATCGTAGTCCATCACGTTGTTCCGCACCGCTTCCTGAGCCGCCTGCTGGACCTTACGGGTGACGGTGGTGTACACGCGATAGCCATCTTCGTAGGCCTTGTCACCATAGCGATTCACCATCTCCTGGCGAACCATTTCGGTCAGGTAAGGGGACGCGAAGGCGATCTCAGGGGCGTGGTAGTTAGCGTCAATGACATCGTTACGCGCCTGGTCGTACTCGCTCTGGCTGATGTAGCCTTCGCTCAGCATACGTGACAAAACGACGTTACGGCGCGCGGTGGCGCGATCGAGCGAGTAGAGCGGGTTAAACGTGGACGGCGCTTTCGGCAGACCGGCGATGGTTGCCATTTCGCTTAAGGTGAGCTGCTCAACGGGCTTACCGAAGTACACCTGTGCGGCAGCCCCCACGCCATAGGCGCGGTAACCCAGGTAGATTTTGTTGAGGTACAGCTCAAGGATTTCGTCTTTGCTCAGCAGCTGCTCAATACGGATCGCGAGGAACACCTCTTTGATCTTACGTATCAGCGTCTTTTCAGGGCTGAGGAAGAAGTTACGCGCCAGCTGCTGCGTAATGGTACTCGCCCCCTGAGAGGCGTGACCAGAGAACAACGCAATGCTCGCGGCACGGAAAATCCCCACCGGATCGACACCGTGGTGCTCGTAAAAACGGCTGTCCTCCGTGGCGATAAAGGCTTTCACCATCACGGGGGGGATTTGGTTTAAGGTCAGCGGAATACGACGCTTCTCGCCATACTGCGCCATCAGCTCGCCATCGGCGCTATAGACTTGCATCGGGATCTGGAGGCGCACATCGCGAAGCGTGGCGACATCAGGTAGCTGTGGCTCAATATATTTGTATAAACCGTATATCGAGCCTGCTCCCAGCAGAATGCAACAGACTGCAAGGATGAATAAATACTTTACGAACTTCACCGGAGATTTCCCATTTGGTTTCACTTGGGCAGTTTCTAAACAATCGCGCGGTAGTATAAAGGCAAGCCTGATTCATTGATATAGCCGTCAACCCGACGGGCGATAAGGAGATCGTGAAGCATGGCTTTCAAAACATGGCAAACGGGCGTTCATATTCAACAGGATAGGGTGCAGATCGTCGCCTTGGCCCGGGAGAAGTCGGGCTGGTGCTTGCGCCGCTGGTGGGCGATTCCTCTGGACGAGGGCATCATTCGTGACGGCAAAATTTGTCAGCCAGAACAGCTGGTTGATGCGTTACGCGACTGGCGCAAAACGCTGCCGCACTACCATCGGGTGTTCCTCTCTTTCCCGGCAGCACGCACTCTGCAACGGACGCTCCCCCGCCCGACCGTTGCGCTGCGCGACAGCGAGCAGCTCTCATGGCTTGGCGCGGCGCTCGCGCGCGAACTGGAGATGTCTGCCGATACGCTCTGTTTCGATTACGCGCAGGATACCTTCAGCAATACCTTTCACGTGACCGCCGCGCAAAACAACGAGGTTGATACCCTACTGGCGCTGGCGAAAACGCTGCGTTTGCGGCTGGTGGCCATTACGCCGGATGCCAGCGCGCTGGCGAATCTTCTTCCTGCGGTGGCGCCAGCGACGTGCGTCGCCTGGCGCGACGACCGGCAGTGGCTGTGGGCGATGCGCCACCAGTGGGGACGCCGCTTTACGACAGAAGCCGAAAGCGTGGCCGAGCTGGCGGCGCTGCTGGCGCTTGGTCCGGATGACATCGCGCTGTTTGATAACCGACGTGACCCGTGGGAAATCCTGGAGCGCTGCCAGGCCCCGCTACCGGACTGCGGCGCTGATTATACCGTTGCGCTGGCGCTGGCCATGAGCGAGGTGCCCGGATGAGCCTCATGAACTTTCTGCCCTGGCGACAGCAGCGGCGCGCACGATGCCTGCGTTTCTGGGGGGCAATGTGTGTCGGCACCGTGCTGTTGATGTTCGCGATCATTTTCTGCCTGCGGATAAACCCTGTTATGAGGCTGCACGCGCTGCAAACGGAGCTGACGGGAATGCAGACCGTGCAGCATGCGCTTGCCTCCCGGCAGAAACTCGCCTCACAGGCGCAGAAGCCAGCGCAGACACGTCAACAACGCGCATGGCAGCCGGTGCTGGAATCCCTTTCCCGCGCCACTCCTTCACAGGTCTGGCTGACAGAGCTTCGCTATCAGCCTCCTGCTCTGATGTTGAGTGGGTATGCCATAACCCTGCCAGCCCTGTCTGCTCTGCGCGATGCGCTGGGCCAAATAGCGGGTTTTACGCCCGGAACGGCGGGTGAGCTTCGGCAGGACAGCCAGGGGCGCTGGATGTTCACCCTCCATCTTAAAAGCGAGGGGTAACGCATGGATGCCCTGTTAGAACGCTGGTGCGAAAGCCGTCCCTGGTATCGGGTGCTTTTCTGGTGTCTGGGGAGTCTCCTGGCAGGACTGGCCGCGTGGGGCACCTTGCTCAGACCGCTGGACAGGCAGTGTGCTGAACGACAGCGACAGCTGATTCAGGACGCGAGGACGAACGCGGCGTTATGGCCTGTCGTCAGAAAGGTGCCGTTTCTTACGGAAACAACGGAAATACGCGAGCTGACGCCGTTTTCCCCGCTCGATTTTCAGGGTGATAACGCGACGCTGGTTCACTGGAAGCCGCTGCAGAACGGAGGGGAACTGATGCTGGAGGTGGAGTGGCAGGCTCTCCCGGCGCTTTTTTCCCGGCTGGCGCAGCGGGATGTGCAGATCGCCGCTTTCGCGATTGCCCCACAAGGTACAGCGTTGCGCCTGCGGCTGGAGCTGGAACATGCGAAATAGCGCGCGATATTTGCTGGTTTGCTCAGCGCTGCTATTGACCGGCATGCGCGATCCGTTTCGCCCGCCGGACGATCCCTGTGCCATTGGCGAGCTGGCGCAGTGGCGCTATCGCGGCATGGTGGGAGGACAGCAGGCTATCGGCATTTTACAGGATGGGCAAAAGCGCTGGTACCGGCTGAAAACGCATGAACGCTTCCCGGCGGGCTGGACGATAACAGCCATCAATGAAACGGAACTGGTTGTTGATGTGGGTGACACATGTGAACCAGGAACATGGACGTGGCAACGAGAAGGAACGGATAAGAATGAATTTACGGATAATGCTGTGGCTGATGGCGTTCAGCCATCCGCTGTGGGCCGCCGCGCCAAAACCGGTCACGCTGGTGGTGGATGACGTGCCTGTAGTCCAGGTGCTGCAGAGCCTGGTCGCACAGGAGAACCGAAATCTGGTGATATCGCCTGACGTCGGCGGCTCGCTTTCGCTCAACCTGACGCGCGTCCCCTGGCGGCAAGCGTTACAGACGGTTGTCACCAGTGCTGGCCTCGTTTTGCGAGAGGAGGGCGGCATTTTTTATGTGCATACCGCGGCCTGGCAGCGTGAACAGCAGGAGCGCTCAGAACAGGAGCGAACGCGTCGACAGCTTGAGGCGCCACTGGTTTCTCACAGCCTCGCTTTCTCCTATGCCGATGCCGGAGAGCTGCAAAAATACGCTGAAAAACTCCTGAGCCCAAAGGGAAGTTTGTCTCTCGACAAACGCACCAACCGGCTGCTGATTCGCGATAACCAGACGGTGGTGGAGACGCTGCAGCGCTGGGCCGCTCAGATGGATATTCCTGTCGAACAGGTCGAGCTGGCGGCGCATATTGTGACCATTAATGAAAAAAGCCTGCGTGAGCTGGGAGTGAAATGGAATCTCGCCGACGCCGCCGACGCGGGAAAGGTTGGCCAGCTCACCACGCTTGGCAGCGATCTTTCCGTCGCCAGCGCCACCAGCCACGTGGGTTTTAACATCGGACGGATCAATGGTCGGCTGCTGGATCTGGAGCTCTCTGCGCTGGAGCAAAAACAGCAGGTCGATATCATCGCCAGCCCGCGGCTGCTGGCCTCGCATATGCAACCGGCCAGCATCAAGCAGGGGAGTGAAATTCCGTATCAGGTCTCAAGCGGCGAAAGCGGCGCAACCTCCGTTGAGTTTAAAGAGGCGGTATTAGGGATGGAGGTCACGCCGGTGGTCTTACCGGGAGGGCGCGTGCGCCTGAAATTGCACATCAGTGAAAATATGCCGGGACAAGTCCTGCAGCAGGCTGACGGCGAAACGCTGGCGATCGACAAACAGGAGATAGAAACCCAGGTGGAGGTAAAAAGTGGAGAAACGCTGGCGTTGGGCGGAATTTTTTCGCAGAAGAACAAAACTGGCAGCGACAGCGTGCCGGGGCTGGGGAAAATCCCCTGGCTTGGGCAGCTTTTTCGCCACGATGGGAAGGATAATGAACGGCGCGAGCTAGTGGTGTTTATTACACCACGTCTGGTCGGTATTCGCTGACGGGTAACGATCCCCGCAATGATTTTGCATTCAGTTTGTTGCAGATGTTTGACGTGGGGCATGAATTAGCATACAAGGAGTACCGATTTGAGTTGGACTTACGTCTTATTACCTTATGCGCCCGGCGCGGTGATTTAATCAGTTGCCAAACAAGCCGGAGTATTGAGATAATTTTTAGTCTGACTCTCGCTCTATTGCATATGAGGTTTCAGTTCATGTCCTGCTACGCTGGGTGTCTGCGAAGCGGGAATTACCATTAACGAATAGTCTTAGTAGTACCGATAAAATGGCAGAGAAACGCAATATCTTTCTGGTTGGGCCTATGGGTGCCGGCAAAAGCACTATTGGGCGTCAGTTAGCTCAACAACTCAATATGGAATTTTACGATTCTGATCAAGAGATTGAGAAACGAACCGGAGCTGATGTGGGCTGGGTTTTCGATGTAGAAGGCGAAGAAGGTTTCCGTGACCGAGAAGAAAAAGTGATCAACGAACTCACGGAAAAACAGGGCATCGTTCTGGCAACAGGCGGCGGTTCTGTGAAATCTCGCGAAACCCGTAACCGTCTCTCCGCCCGTGGCGTAGTGGTCTATCTTGAGACGACCATTGAGAAACAGCTGGCACGTACGCAGCGCGATAAAAAGCGCCCGCTGCTGCAGGTTGAAACGCCACCACGCGAAGTTCTGGAAGCGTTGGCCGATGAACGCAATCCGCTGTATGAAGAGATTGCCGACGTGACCATTCGTACTGACGACCAGAGCGCTAAAGTGGTTGCAAACCAGATTATTCATATGCTGGAAAGCAACTGATTCTGGCTTTATATACACTCGCCTGCGGGTAAAAGCATTAAAGGTGGATGTCGCGTCATGGAGAGGATTACAGTTACTCTCGGGGAACGTAGTTACCCTATCACCATCGCGGCTGGTTTGTTTAACGACCCAGCTTCCTTTTTACCACTGAAAGCGGGTGATCAGGCGATGCTGGTCACCAATGAGACGCTGGCTCCGCTTTATCTCGACCGCGTACGCCACCTGCTTGAGCAGGCGGGCGTAAAAGTCGACAGTGTGATTCTCCCCGATGGCGAGCAGTATAAAAGCCTGACGGTACTGGATACCGTCTTTACCGCATTGCTGCAAAAACCGCACGGTCGCGATACAACACTGCTTGCCCTGGGCGGCGGTGTTGTGGGCGATCTGACCGGCTTTGCGGCCGCAAGCTATCAACGTGGTGTCCGTTTTATTCAAATCCCAACCACGTTGCTGTCCCAGGTCGACTCCTCTGTGGGTGGCAAAACGGCAGTCAACCATCCGCTCGGCAAAAACATGATTGGCGCGTTCTACCAGCCCGCATCGGTGGTGGTGGATCTCGACTGTCTGAAAACCCTGCCGAAGCGCGAACTGGCTTCGGGTCTGGCAGAAGTGATCAAATACGGCATTATTCTCGATGGCGAGTTCTTTAGCTGGCTTGAAGAGAATATGGATGCGCTGCTGTGCCTGGATGAGGCTACACTGGCATACTGCATTCGTCGTTGTTGTGAACTGAAAGCAGAAGTTGTCGCTGCAGACGAGCGTGAAACGGGCTTACGTGCTTTACTGAATCTTGGGCATACGTTTGGCCACGCCATTGAAGCCGAGATGGGTTACGGCAACTGGCTGCACGGTGAAGCCGTCGCGGCCGGTATGGTCATGGCAGCGCGCACCTCTGAACGTCTGGGGCAGTTTAAACCTGAAGAGACGGCACGCATCATTGCGCTGCTTGAGCGTGCAGGTTTGCCGGTAACCGGGCCGCAGGAGATGTCGGCGCAAGCGTATTTACCCCACATGATGCGCGATAAAAAAGTATTGGCAGGTGAGATGCGTCTTGTACTCCCGCTTGCAATAGGGAAGAGTGAAGTGCGCGGCGGAGTGCCGCACGATGTCGTTCTTGGCGCTATCGCTGATTGTCAGCAGGCGTAACAACTAGAAAGGTCAGGCCACTGTCGCAGGTGGTCGTTTAGCTTCAGGTGAAATGCAAAGTCGTTAGCATAAGCCTTTGAGTGGGGTGTTAAATGGATGAATTCAAACCAGAAGACGAGCTGAAACCCGATCCCAGCGATCGTCGTACTGGTCGTTCTCGTCAATCTTCAGAACGTGATAACGAGCCGCAGATCAACTTTGACGATGTTGATCTGGATGCAGACGATCGTCGCCCTTCGCGCAGCCGCAACGCGCACGAAGAGCGAGCAGAAGAGGATTATGAGTCCGAAGAAGATTCAATGGACGAACAGCCTGTAGAGCGTCGCCCACGTAAACGTAAAAAAGCCGCTGCGCCGAAACCGGCTTCCCGCCAGTACATCATGATGGGCCTGGGCGTTCTGGTGCTTGTGCTGCTGATTGTCGGCATTGGCTCCGCGCTTAAAGCACCGTCAACGAACTCAACCGAGCAAACTGCTTCCGCTGAGAAGAGCATCAACCTGTCCGGTAACGATGCGACCAATCAGGCGAATGGCGCACAGCCTGCACCGGGTGCGACTTCCGCAGAGCAGACCGCAGGTAACACCACAGCGCCGCAGGATGTTTCTCTGCCGCCCGTTTCTTCAACCCCTGCTCAGGGTCAGGCACCTGCTACGCCTGAAGGCCAGCAGCGCGTAGAAGTTCAGGGTGATCTGAACAATGCGCTGACGCAGCCGCAGAACCAGCAGCAGGTTGATAACGTCGTGGTTAACTCTACGCTGCCAACTGAGCCGGCAACCGTTGCCCCGATTCGCGGTGGTAACGCTCAGCCACAAACGGCTGCGACGGAAACCAAACCGCGCCAGACGCAAACTGCGACGCGTCCTGAACGTAAGCAGGCGGTGATTGAGCCTAAGCGTGAAACCAAACCTCAGGCAGTCGTAAAAGCGCCTGAAGTGAAAGCCGTACCGGCACAGCCGAAACGCACCGAAACGGCTGCGGTGAGCGAGCCTGCTAAAGCGCCAGTCACGCAGACTGCGCCGAAAGCAACGGCAACCACAGCTGCACCTGCAGCCACGGCTCCGGCAGCCACGGCAACAGCCTCCAGCAGCGCCGCAGGCAAAACTGCAGGTAACGTTGGCTCGATGAAGTCTGCGCCATCCAGCAACTACACGCTGCAGCTGAGCAGTTCGTCTAACTATGACAACCTCAACAGCTGGGCGAAGAAATCAAATCTGAAAGACTATGTTGTTTATCAGACGACCCGTAACGGTCAACCGTGGTATGTGCTGGTCAGCGGCGTTTATTCGTCCAAAGATGAAGCGAAACGTGCCGTAGCGGCACTGCCAGCGGATGTTCAGGCAAAAAATCCCTGGGCGAAGCCGATTCATCAGGTTCAGGCCGATCTGAAGTAATGTTTAAAGCGCAGGATGCTGTCGGAGCTTTCTCCACAGCCGGAGAAGGTGTAATCAGTTAGTCAGCATGAAAAAAAATCGCGCTTTTCTGAAATGGGCAGGGGGGAAATACCCCCTGCTCGATGATATTAAAAAGCACCTGCCAAAAGGCGAGTGTCTAATCGAGCCTTTCGTGGGTGCGGGATCGGTGTTCCTCAACACCGATTTTTCTCGTTATATCCTGGCGGATATCAACAACGACCTTATCAGCCTCTATAACATTGTTAAGCTGCGTACCGAAGAGTATGTCGCAGAGGCGCGCAAACTGTTTACGCCGGAGAATAATCAGCCGGACGTTTACTACCAGTTCCGCACTGAGTTTAATCAGAGTCAGGATCCGTTCCGTCGGGCGCTGCTGTTCCTCTATCTCAACCGTCATGGTTACAACGGCCTGTGCCGCTATAACCTGCGCGGAGAGTTTAACGTGCCGTTTGGTCGCTATAAGCGCCCGTATTTCCCGCAGGACGAGCTGTACCACTTTGCCGAAAAAGCGCAGAACGCAGAGTTTCATTGCCTCTCCTATGAAGAGTGTATGGAGCTGGCAGGCGTAAACTCGGTGGTTTACTGTGACCCGCCTTACGCACCACTGTCTGCAACGGCGAATTTCACCGCTTATCACACCAACAGCTTCAGCCCGGCCGAACAGGCCCGTCTGGCGGAGATGGCAGAAAAGCTGGTCAGCAAAAGAATTCCGGTGTTAATTTCGAATCACGACACGCCTGATACGCGCGAATGGTATAAAGCCGCGAAGCATTTTCAGGTCAAAGTGCGGCGTAGCATTAGCAGCAACGGCGGCACACGTAAAAAGGTGGACGAACTTCTGGCTCTTTATCGCCCCTGAGCCGTTTTGCCCGCCGGTAAACACATTTCAAGGAGAAGCGGATGAAACAGTTTTTGATTGCTCCCTCAATTCTGTCGGCCGATTTTGCCCGCCTGGGTGAAGACACCGCCAAAGCTCTCGCGGCTGGCGCAGATGTCGTCCATTTCGACGTTATGGACAACCACTACGTCCCTAACCTGACCATTGGCCCAATGGTGCTCAAGGCATTACGTAACTATGGCATTACCGCGCCGATCGACGTTCACCTGATGGTTAAGCCTGTTGATCGCATCGTGCCTGACTTCGCCGCAGCGGGTGCCAGCATCATCACTTTCCATCCGGAAGCCTCTGAACACGTGGACCGCACGCTGCAGCTGATCAAAGAGAACGGCTGTAAGGCGGGCCTGGTGTTTAACCCGGCCACGCCGCTGAGCTATCTCGACTATGTCATGGACAAGCTGGACGTGATTCTGCTGATGTCCGTTAACCCGGGCTTTGGCGGTCAGTCGTTCATTCCCCACACGCTGGATAAGCTGCGTGAAGTGCGCCGTCGTATTGATGAGTCAGGTTACGATATTCGCCTGGAAGTGGACGGCGGTGTGAAAGTGAATAACATTGGTGAAATTGCGGCAGCCGGCGCGGATATGTTCGTTGCAGGTTCGGCAATTTTCGACCAACCGGATTACAAAAAAGTCATTGATGAAATGCGCCGTGAGCTGGCGAAGGTAAGTCATGGATAAATTGCAGGCAATTCGGGGTATCGCATTTGACCTCGACGGCACGCTGGTCGACAGCGCGCCGGGCTTAACGAGCGCCGTAGACCAGGCGCTGTACGCCCTTGAACTCCCCGTTGCGGGGGAAGAGCGCGTGGTAACGTGGATTGGCAACGGCGCCGATGTCCTGATGGAGCGCGCGTTGACGTGGGCGCGTCAGGAGCGCGCGTCGCAGCGTTCCGCGCAGGGTAAACCGAGCGTTGACCACGCTGACATCCCTAAGGATGAACAGCTGCGGATTCTGCGCAAACTGTTCGATCGTTTCTATGAAGAGACCGTCGAGGAGGGCAGTTTCCTGTTCCCGGACGTTCAGGACACGCTGAGCGCGCTGCACGCGAAGGGCATTCCGCTGGGGCTGGTGACCAACAAACCGACGCCGTTTGTTGCACCGCTGCTGGAAGCGCTCGATATCGCGAAGTATTTCTCCGTGATTGTGGGCGGCGACGACGTACAGAACAAAAAGCCGCATCCGGAACCGCTGTTGCTGGTGGCAGGAAAATTATCCTTAACGCCTGCGGAACTGCTCTTTGTCGGGGATTCGCGCAATGATATTCTGGCTGCCCGAGCGGCTGGGTGTCCTTCCGTCGGATTAACCTATGGCTACAACTACGGTGAAGCCATCACATTAAGTGAGCCGGATGTGGTCTTCGACCACTTCAAAGATTTGTTGCCCGCACTCGGGCTTTCGCACAGTGAACATCAGGAATTGAATAATGACTAAGCCCATCGTTTTTAGTGGCGCACAGCCTTCAGGTGAATTGACCATTGGTAACTACATGGGTGCGTTACGTCAGTGGGTCAGCATGCAGGATGAGTACCATTGCATTTACTGCATCGTCGATCTCCATGCGATTACCGCGCGTCAGGATCCTGAGAAGCTGCGTAAAGCCACCCTGGACACCCTGGCGCTGTATCTGGCCTGCGGCATCGATCCTGAGAAGAGCACCATTTTCGTTCAGTCTCACGTGCCGGAGCACGCGCAGCTGGGCTGGGCGCTGAACTGCTACACCTATTTCGGCGAGCTGAGCCGTATGACCCAGTTCAAGGATAAATCCGCGCGCTACTCTGAAAACATCAACGCCGGTCTGTTCGACTATCCGGTGCTGATGGCGGCGGACATCCTGCTGTATCAAACCAACCAGGTACCGGTAGGTGAAGACCAGAAGCAGCACCTGGAGCTGAGCCGCGATATTGCCCAGCGCTTTAACGCGATTTACGGCGATGTGTTTAAAGTGCCAGAGCCGTTCATTCCGAAGTCCGGTGCGCGCGTGATGTCGCTGCTGGAGCCGACCAAGAAGATGTCCAAGTCTGACGATAACCGCAACAACGTTATCGGCCTGCTGGAAGATCCGAAATCCGTCGTCAAAAAGCTCAAGCGCGCAGTCACCGACTCCGACGAGCCGCCTGTAGTGCGCTACGACGTGCAGAACAAAGCGGGCGTCTCCAACCTGCTGGATATCCTCTCCGGCGTGACCGGCCAGAGCATTCCTGAACTGGAAAAACACTTCGAAGGCAAGATGTACGGCCACCTGAAAGGTGAAGTGGCAGACGCCGTTTCCGGCATGCTTACCGAGCTGCAGGAGCGTTATCACCGCTACCGTAACGATGAAGCTTTCCTGCAGAAGGTGATGAAAGACGGCGCGGAAAAAGCCAGCGCGCGCGCGTCCGAAACCCTGAAAGCGGTGTACGAAGCGATTGGATTTGTGGGTAAACCGTAGGTAAAAGCAAAACGGTAACCACGTTACCGTTTTTAGGGTTGTACCCTCTCACTGTGGGAGAGGGTCAGGGTGAGGGCATCAGGCCGCACTTCCCTACACAAAAAAACCGGGATATCCCGGTTTTTTTACGCCTGAAAAACGCTTACTGATCCGCCGCCGGGCCGCAACCGCCGATGATCTTCGAAATGGAGATCGCCGGGTGCAGCAGGTAATCGTAGCTGCAGTTATTTTTGGTGTTCTGTACATGACCGGTACAGGCAGTCAGAGTCGATAACAGGCCAACCAGAACGGCGGCTTTTGCCAGTTTGAACATACGCATTCCTTGTCTTAAAAACGAAAGTTGGATGTAACTCAAGGGAATAAAGGGAGAAATTCCACTTCGGGGCGGTATGTTATCGACAGCGGTAAGAGGGGAGTAGTCCGCATAAGGACTACTCCGCAAAGGAAGAATATGCGTTAGTGATTCGAGAACCAGTTCAGCTTATCGCGCAGCTCAACCACGCGACCCACCACAATCAGCGCCGGGCTTTCGACCTGCTGCGCCAGCTCACCGAGCTGCGTCAGTACACCATTCACCACGCGTTGCTTGATGGACGTACCGTTTTCCACCAGCGCAACCGGCATATCAGCCTCCATGCCGTGCTCCAGCAGCTTCGCCTGAATCGTCGCGGCCTGGTTCAGCCCCATATAGAAGACCAGCGTCTGCTTTTCCGCGGCCAGGTTATGCCAGTCCAGCTCGCAGCCGGTTTTCAGATGGCCCGTCACCAGACGCACGCTCTGGGCATAGTCGCGGTGGGTCAGCGGAATGCCAGAGTAAGCTGAGCAGCCGGATGCCGCCGTAATGCCCGGCACCACGGAGAACGGAATGCCCGCGTCACACAGGGTTTCCAGCTCCTCGCCGCCGCGACCAAAGATAAACGGATCGCCACCCTTAAGGCGCACCACGCGCTTACCTTTCTGCGCCTCGCGCAGCAGGATCTGGTTAATCTCCTCCTGCGGCACGCAGTGATAGCCCGCCCGTTTTCCAACGAATACGCGGTCGGCATCGCGGCGTACCAGGTTCATTATGTCATCAGAGACCAGACGATCGTAAACCACGGTATCGGCCTGCTGGATCTGCTGTAGCCCTTTCAGCGTCAGCAAGCCCGCATCGCCGGGGCCTGCGCCCACCAGCACCACTTCACCGCGATGGTCCAGCGGCTCGCTGAGCAGCTGTTCGGTCGTCTCTTCAACGGCTTTGGTGTCCTGATTCGCCAGCGACTGCGCCAGCCTGTCGTTCACAAAGAATTTTTCCCAGAAGCGACGGCGCTCACCCACGGTCGAGAAGGTTTGCTTAACGCGGGAGCGGAGCTGCCCGGCGTAATGCGCAATCTGACCAAGGTGCTGCGGCAGCACGGCCTCCAGCTTTTCCCGCAGCAGGCGGGCGAGAACCGGCGAGCGTCCGCCGGACGACACCGCAATCATCAGCGGCGAGCGGTCGATAATCGACGGCATAATAAAGCTGGCCTCTTTCGGCGCATCCACCACGTTGCAGAAGATTCGGCGCGCTTCGCAGGCGTCGCTGACGCGCTGGTTCACTTCATCGTCGTCCGTTGCGGCAATCGTCAGCCAGCAGGTATCCAGCAGGGATTCATCAAACTCACCCTGTTCCAGCGTGAGCATCCCTTCCTGAGCCCAGACCTCAAACTGTGGGGCGAAGGCGAGGGCGTTGACGGTGAGCCGGGCGCCAGCCTCTAACAGCAGGCGCGCTTTGCGTTCAGCCACGTCGCCGCCGCCCACGAGCAGGCAGTCGCGGTTGCGTAATTGACAAAAAATCGGCAGGTGATCCACGACGTTACCTCGCAGCTTTCATGGAGGGGGTAAGAATTGACGTCAGGATAACAGCAGGAATCGTACAAAACATACGGTTTTTCCTGCCGTTACCCATAAGGGGTCATAAGCTTTTCGTATTGAAAAGGCGGGGGATTAGCCTTTCAGCTGCACCTTGCCGTCCTTCACGCGAACGTCATAGTGCTTCACTGAATGACTCTCATCTTCCATGCAGTAACCGTCGCTTAAGCGGAAACGCTGCTTTTTCAGCGGGCTGGCGACCCACAGTTCGCCCTGATGCTCGGCAATCAGTCCGCGGGAAAGCACGCTGGCCTCGAAGAACGGGTCGATATTGCTGATGGCAAAAACCTGTTCATCGTGGCGAGGGCGGAAAATCGCAACCTGCTCGCTGCCCAGCAGCGCGCATACGCCGGTGGCCGGGATGATGTCGTTAATATCGCAAATGTTTATCCACTGGCTCATGCGTTTTCCTCCACCAGCTTGACCGGAATTCGTTCATACGGTGTCGCTGGACGATGCTGTTCACGCTCGGGCACTACCTGTACGTTCGGGTCGCGCTGGGTGCTGTTGATGAAGTGTTTGAAGCGCGTCTGCGCCGCCGGGGTGTTGACGGTTTCAGTCCACTCGCAGATCACCGCCTCGCGCAGGCGCGCCATCTCGGCTTCCAGATGTTCATTCAGGCCCAGTTTGTCGTCGATGATCACCGCTTTCAGGTAGTCGATGCCGCCTTCCAGGTTATCGAGCCAGGAGGCGGTACGGGTCAGCTTATCGGCGGTGCGGATATAGAACATCATGAAGCGGTCTAGATACTGAATCAGCGTGTCGCGATCGAGATCCGCCGCCAGCAGGTCCGCGTGGCGTGGCTTCATCCCGCCGTTGCCGCAGACGTACAGGTTCCAGCCTTTTTCGGTGGCGATAATACCCACGTCTTTACCCTGCGCTTCCGCACATTCGCGGGTACAGCCGGAGACGCCAAACTTCATTTTGTGCGGGGTGCGGATGCCTTTGTAGCGGTTTTCCAGCTCCACGCCGAAGCCCACGCTGTCGCCGACGCCGTAGCGGCACCAGGTGCTCCCCACGCAGGTTTTCGCCATGCGCAGCGCTTTGGCGTACGCGTGACCGGTTTCGAAGCCGGCTTCAATCAGCTGACGCCAGATTTCCGGCAGATCGTCTTTCTGCGCGCCAAACAGGCCGATACGCTGGGAGCCGGTAATTTTGGTGTAGAGGTTAAATTCACGCGCAATACGACCCACGGCGACCAGCCCTTCCGGCGTGATTTCGCCCCCGGCTGAGCGTGGAATAACGGAGTAGGTGCCGTCTTTCTGGATGTTCGCCAGGAAGTTGTCGTTGGTGTCCTGCAGCGGCGTGTGTTCCGGATTGAGTACGTACTCGTTCCAGCAGGAGGCCAGCAGGGAGCCGACGGTCGGTTTACACACTTCGCAGCCGTAGCCCTGGCCGTGTTTCGCCAGCAGCTCGTCGAAGGACTTGATGCCTTCCACGCGGATCAGGTGATACAGCTCCTGGCGAGAATACGCGAAGTGCTCGCACAGGTTGTTGTTCACTTCGATGCCCTGTTTCGCCAGTTCGGCGTTCAGCACCTGAGTGACCAGCGGAATACAGCCGCCGCAGCCGGTACCGGCTTTGGTTTCCGCTTTCAGCGCCGCCACGGTGTGGCAGCCTTTGTTGATGGCGGAGATCAGCATGCCTTTGGTGACGTCGAAGCAGGAGCAAATTTGCGCGCTGTCCGGCAGTTTATCCACGCCGATAGACGGCTTGCCGCTGGACGCGTGCGCCGGGAGGATCAGCGCGTCCGGGTTTTCCGGCAGTTCGATGGCGTTCAGCACCAGCTGGAGCAGGTTGCCGAAGTCGCTGGTGTCGCCCACCAACACCGCGCCGAGCAGGGTTTTGTTGTCCTGGCTGACGATGAGGCGTTTGTAGACTTCTTTGCTTTCGTCGAGATAGACATAGCTGCGGGAATTCGGGGTGCGGCCATGCGCATCGCCAATACCGCCCACGTCCACGCCCAGCAGCTTCAGCTTGGCGCTCATGTCTGCACCGGTAAACGCGTTTTCGCTGCCGAGGATATGGTCCACGGCGACCTGCGCCATTTTGTAGCCCGGTGCCACCAGACCGTATACGCGGTTGTTCCAGCTTGCGCATTCGCCGATGGCGTAGATATCCGGATCGGAGGTCTGGCAGGCGTCGTTGATCATGATCCCGCCGCGCTGCGCCACGGCCAGCCCGCACTGGGTCGCCAGCTTGTCGCGCGGGCGAATACCGGTGGAGAAGACGATGAAGTCCACTTCCAGCTCGCTGCCATCGGCAAAGCGCATGGTTTTGCGCGCTTCAGTCCCTTCCTGAACGATCTCTTTGGTGTTTTTGCTGGTGTGAACCTTCACGCCCATGCTTTCGATTTTACGACGCAGCTGGTCACCGCCCATGTGGTCGAGCTGTTCGGCCATCAGCATCGGGGCAAATTCGATGACGTGGGTTTCAACGCCGAGGTTTTTCAGCGCGCCTGCCGCTTCCAGACCCAGCAGGCCGCCGCCGACCACCGCGCCGCGACGGCTGCGACGGGCGCAGGATTCGATGGCGTTGAGGTCTTCAATGGTACGGTAGACGAAGCAATCCTGAGTTTCCGAGCCTTTGATCGGCGGGATCCACGGATAAGAGCCCGTCGCCATGATCAGCTTGTCGTAAAAAACCGTACGCCCGGCGCTGGAGTGGATCACTTTTTCCTGACGGTTGATGGTGATAGCGCGTTCGCCCACCAGCACTTTTACGCCATGCTTCTCGTAGAAACCTTCGCGCACTAGAGAGAGCTCTTCGGCGGTATGATGGGAGAAGTAGGAAGACAGGTGCACACGGTCGTACGCCTTGCGGGGTTCTTCACAGAACACGGTAATATCGAACTGCTCAGCATCGGCCTTATCGAGAAGATCCTCGATAAAGCGGTGGCCGACCATGCCGTTACCGATGATAGCGAGTCTGACTTTGCTCATTATTGCCTCGATTTCTTTTCTATTATTGCCTACCTTAACGATTCAGCAGGGGCGCTTATTGATGCAAATCAAATACGTCTTCGCCTACTCCTTAGGTGGTATATAACTGATTTGTCAGGATTTTTATAAGTGGCGGAAATCGCAGGCTTTTCGCGCTCGTTGAATTTGTGTACAAATCAGGGGCGGTTTTGCCAAAATCGATACGCCTGAATATCAGCGGCGTTTTTTAGGGGAAGGGTATGTCTACAACACCGTTATGGCTTGTTCAGAATGTTCGTTTACCGGGTCGGGAAGGGCTGTGGCAGCTCGCCATTGAGAACGGGCGATTTGGTGACATCACCCCGATGGACGACACCCACGCCGAAAGTTATGAAGTATTGAACGCGCGCGGCGGGCTTGCGATCCCGCCGTTCATTGAGCCGCATATCCATCTTGATACGACCCAGACCGCGGGTGAGCCGAACTGGAACCAGTCCGGCACGCTGTTCGAAGGCATTGAGCGCTGGGCGGAGCGCAAGGCGTTGCTCAGCCATGAGGATGTTAAAGCGCGCGCCTGGAAAACGCTGAAGTGGCAAATTGCCAACGGCATCCAGTTTGTCCGTACCCATGTGGATGTCTCCGACCCGACGCTCACCGCCCTGAAGGCGATGCTGGAGGTGAAGCAGGAGGTTGCCCCGTGGGTGACGCTGCAAATCGTCGCGTTCCCGCAGGAAGGTATTCTCTCTTACCCGAACGGCGCGGCGCTGCTGGAAGAGGCGTTAAGGCTGGGGGCCGACGTGGTGGGGGCGATCCCGCACTTCGAGTTCACCCGCGAGTATGGCGTGCAGTCGCTGCATATCGCTTTTGAACTGGCGAAGAAGTATGACCGTCCGCTGGATATCCACTGCGATGAAATCGACGACGAGCAGTCGCGGTTTGTCGAGACGGTGGCAGCGCTGGCGTATGAAGCAGGTATCGGCCCGCGCGTGACGGCCAGCCACACCACCGCCATGCACTCCTACAACGGCGCTTACACCTCGCGGCTCTTCCGTCTGCTGAAAATGTCGGGGATTAACTTCGTCGCTAACCCGCTGGTCAATATTCATCTTCAGGGGCGCTTTGATGACTATCCGAAGCGCCGCGGCATCACCCGGGTGAGAGAGCTGCAGGAAGCGGGCATTAACGTCTGCTTCGGTCATGACGACGTCTTCGACCCGTGGTACCCGCTCGGCACCGGCAACATGCTGCAGGTGCTGCACATGGGGCTGCACGTCTGTCAGATGATGGGCTATCCGCAAATCGACAGCGGCCTGAATCTCATCACCCATAACAGCGCCCG
Organism: Enterobacter sp. UPMP2060; assembly: GCF_053709655.1. Taxonomy (NCBI): domain Bacteria; kingdom Pseudomonadati; phylum Pseudomonadota; class Gammaproteobacteria; order Enterobacterales; family Enterobacteriaceae; genus Enterobacter; species Enterobacter sp. UPMP2060. Next base: position 22,832 of record NZ_JBSKJQ010000008.1, on the reverse strand, counting down.
TACCTTCGGCCTGAGCGATTACGGTATTGCCACGGGGAACCCGGCGAACCTGATTATTCTGCCTGCCGAGAGCGGGTTTGAAGCGGTGCGCTGTCAGGTGCCGGTGCGCTGGTCGATTCGTCAGGGACGGGTGATCGCCACGACGCAGCTGGCGCAGACGTGGATCCAGATGGATATCGGAGGAGAAGAGGTAAGTTTTGCCAGAAACAGCCCCTCTGCCGAGCGCAAAGGGGCGTAGGGGTTAGTGAGACGCTGCCGCCGCGTTGTGCTGGCGGTGGCGGGTTACGAAGCCCAGAACGAAGCACATGATGAACACCACGGCATACAGACCGTTCGCGGTGTGCAGCGCCGCCAGCGGGCCGCTGTGGGCGACGATCGGGCCGGTGACCACGAAGGTCAGCATGGTGCCGATGGTGCCGCAGGTCAGGACGAAGTTAACCAGCTTCGGCGAGGCCACTTTGGTCTGCAGGGAGCCCAGGGTGATGATAGAGGTATAAATGGCGCTGGAGAAGAAGCCCAGGGTCAGAATGAACCACGGCATGTGCTCCGGTGAACCGTTGATGAACAGGTACATCAGCACGGTCGCCAGCCCCGCCAGCACGGTCAGAATGCGCTGCAGGTCGAAGAAGCGCAGGATGAAGCTAAACGCCCACATGCCGAACATGTAAGACATCCAGAAATCGCTCACCAGTTTACCCGCATCGTTCAGGCTCATGCCCAGACCTTTCGCGTACTCCGGTACCCAGGAGATAAAGCCCAGCTGGCCCAGGATGTAGCACAGCGCGGCGATGGAGAGGAACAGCACGCCGATGCCCCACTTTTCTTTCGCAACCGGCTCTGCGGTGGTTTGTGCTTTCTTGCCCAGCACCGGGAAGTCGCAGCCGAAGGTCAGAATAAAGATCGCCACGTAGACCAGGCCGATGCAGGCATAGACCCAGTACCACTCAATACTGCGCGCCAGCAGAACCGCCGCGAGCATCGGAAAAATCATTCCGGCCATGCTGAAGAAGGAGTCGGTAAACAGCAGACGCGCGCCGCGCTGGCGGCCTTCATACATGTGGGTAATCAGGAACGTACCGATCGACATGGTGATCCCGCTGACCAGACCCAGCACGAACATGGCGGCGGAGAACAGGGCGATGCTGTGGCTCAGCATCAGGCCCGCCACGGCGGCAACCATCAGCACAAAGCCAAAGCGCAGCTGGGTTTTCAGCGGGACGATTTCCATTAGCCAGGCATTCAGGAAGATAGAGATCAGGATCCCCGCGTTGAGGAAGGTAAAGGTGTTACTCATGCTGGAAACGGGCAGCTGGAAGTAGTCTGCGATATTCCCCATCACCATCCCGGTGACGATCACCAACGCGCCGGTCAGAGCGTAGGAGAAGAAGCTGATCCATGTGAGCTTGATGCGATTGCTGTTAGTCATGTCTGGCCTGTTCAGAAAAAGAAAAGCGCCCGGGGGGCGCTGAGAGCGGGCAGATTTTAGTCGCTAAAGTGATCTATTCCTATCTTTTAAGGGCAATGATTACGTCATTGCAGGTTTTAGTGTGATCTAAATCACATTAATTGACGGCGTAACCAATCGTTTGCGCGGTAATAATTGTTTCAACTTCGTAAAATTAGGTAAAAGGCTGGTCTCCGTTCATACTGCTCTTTAGAATCAAGCCATTCGCTTTTTATACTGCGCTTTGTTAAGGAATTCTCATGCTCAAATCAACACTGGCGGCTGTCGCAGCTGTGTTTGCTCTTTCTGCCGTTTCCCCTGCTGCGCTGGCAGCCAAAGGGGACCCTCACGTTCTGCTGACCACCTCTGCCGGGAATATTGAGCTGGAACTGAATAGCCAGAAAGCTCCGGTTTCTGTGAAAAACTTCCTCGACTACGTGAACAGTGGTTTCTATAACAACACCACCTTCCACCGCGTGATCCCAGGCTTTATGGTACAGGGCGGCGGCTTCAACGAGCAGATGCAGCAGAAGCAGCCTAACCCGCCAATCAAAAACGAAGCGGACAACGGCCTGCTGAACAAACGCGGCACCATCTCCATGGCGCGTACCGCAGACAAAGATAGCGCGACCAGCCAGTTCTTCCTGAACGTGGCGGATAACGCCTTCCTCGACCACGGTCAGCGCGACTTTGGCTATGCCGTTTTCGGTAAGATTGTGAAAGGCATGGACGTGGCCGATAAGATTTCTCAGGTGCCTACTCACGACGTCGGTCCGTACCAGAATGTGCCGTCAAAACCGGTGGTTATCCTCTCCGCAAAAGTTCTGCCGTAATTCTTCTGAGCGCGGGCTTCTTCTGCCCGCGTTATGTGACCCTCCCTGCGAAAGCGCGTTTTGCTGCTTATACTTGTGGCAAACGGACTATTCAGGGAGGCGTTAAGTGAAAAAACTCACCGACAAGCAAAAATCCCGTCTCTGGGAGCAGCAGCGTAACGTCAATTTACAGGCCAGTTGTCTCCTTGAAAAAGGTAATGGTCCCTCAGAACCCCATATTGAGACGCTGGAGCTTGGGCCATCCGCGCCCGGGTTGCCCCATCTGTGCCTTATTCATCGTCATTTGTACCGCAGCGAGATGAAGCGGGCAGGCGAGTTACGTACCGACGATATTTTTAAGGGTGACATTCCTTTCTGCCATTTCGAATACATCGAGAAGATGGGTAACGAGCTGATGGCGGCGCTGGAAAGCGAAAAGTATCTCGTGGGTCTTGAGAAAGCGGCGTTTGTTGATCGGGTTAGCCACTATTACTGCGAAATCAACATGCTGCATCCGTTTATGCGCGGCAACGGTATTGCCCAACGCGTTTTCTTCGAGCAGCTGGCGCTCCACGCGGGCTACGCATTGGACTGGCGCGATATCGATCCCGACCAGTGGGTGGCGGCTAACCGAAGCGGCGCAACGGGGGATTTAACCGCGCTCAACGCTATCTTTGCCAAAGTAGTGAGCGAAGCGCGGGAATCTGAGTAGAATAGGGCGGCATTTTTTTCGGGAGCCGCCATGATTCTGCTGATTGATAACTACGATTCCTTCACCTGGAACCTTTACCAGTATTTTTGTGAACTGGGTGCAGAGGTGGTTGTCCGCCGTAACGACGAGATCGGACTGGCCGATATCGGGACGCTGGCTCCGCAGAAAATCGTGATTTCTCCGGGGCCGTGTACGCCGTCGGAATCGGGTATTTCTCTGGATGTGATCCAGCACTTTGCCGGCAAGCTGCCGATACTGGGTGTCTGCCTGGGCCATCAGGCGATTGCTCAGGCGTTTGGTGCCACCATCGTGCGCGCCGCGAAAGTGATGCACGGTAAAACCTCTCCGGTCACCCACGCCGGCACCGGGGTATTCACGGGGCTCAATAACTCGTTAACCGTGACGCGCTACCATTCCCTGGTGATTGACCCGTCGACCCTGCCCGACTGCTTTGAGGTGACCGCCTGGAGCGATACGCAGGAGATCATGGGGATTCGCCACCGCGAATGGGACCTCGAAGGCGTGCAGTTCCACCCGGAAAGCATCCTCAGCGAGCAGGGGCACGCGCTGCTGGCAAATTTCCTCAATCGCTGAATATCTGTTGCCTTGCTGTGATTTTTTATGCATATTTTGTGATTATATTTTCACAATCACTGTGACATAAAAATGGATGGTCATGACATGGCAACTGAACAACCAGCAATTACCCGCGCGACATTTGATGAAGTGATCCTGCCGATTTATGCACCGGCTGAGTTTATCCCGGTGAAGGGAAAAGGCAGCCGCGTCTGGGATCAGCAGGGTAAAGAGTATGTGGATTTCGCGGGCGGTATTGCGGTCACGGCGCTGGGTCATTGCCATCCCGCGCTGGTTGAGGCGCTGAAAACCCAGGGCGAAACCCTGTGGCATACCAGCAATGTGTTCACCAACGAACCAGCGCTGCGCCTGGGCCGCAAGATCATCGATGCGACCTTTGCCGAGCGCGTGCTGTTTATGAACTCCGGCACTGAAGCCAACGAAACTGCGTTTAAGCTGGCGCGCTACTACGCGACAACGCGCCACAGCCCGTACAAAACCAAAATCATCGCCTTCCACAATGCCTTCCACGGACGCTCCTTCTTTACCGTCTCCGTTGGCGGCCAGCCGAAGTATTCCGACGGGTTTGGCCCGAAACCGGCCGACATTGTCCACGTGCCGTTTAACGATCTGCACGCGGTGAAAGCGGTCATGGACGACCATACCTGCGCCGTTGTTGTCGAGCCGATCCAGGGGGAAGGCGGCGTGACGGCGGCAACCCCGGAATTCCTGAAAGGGCTGCGCGCGCTGTGCGACGAGCATCAGGCGCTGCTGGTCTTTGATGAAGTGCAGTGCGGGATGGGGCGTACCGGCGATCTGTTCGCTTATATGCACTACGGCGTGACGCCGGATATTCTGACCAGCGCCAAAGCGCTCGGCGGCGGTTTCCCGGTGAGTGCGGTACTGACGACGCAGGAGATCGCCTCCGCGTTCCACGTCGGTTCTCATGGTTCCACCTACGGCGGTAACCCGCTGGCGAGCGCCGTGGCGGGTGCCGCATTCGACATTATCAACACGCCGGAGGTGTTGAACGCCGTGAGCGCGAAGCGCGAGCTTTTCGTAAAACACCTGCAAAAGATTGATGAGCAGTACGATGTGTTCAGCGAAATTCGCGGGATGGGGCTGTTGATTGGCGCCGAGCTGAAGCCGCAGTACAAAGGCCGGGCGCGCGACTTCCTGCACGCCGCCGCCCACGAAGGGGTGATGGTGCTTAATGCCGGGCCTGACGTGATGCGCTTTGCGCCGTCGCTGGTGGTAGAAGACAAAGACATCGAAGACGGTTTAACCCGCTTTGCCGCGGCGGTCGAGAAGATAGTAAAAGGCTAATACTCGGTTCGCTTTAGCCGGCGCGTTAACCAAATGCCGTGATGCGGACGCTGACGCCATGCCACCGACGAAATGGTGTGCATGGTGTTCAGATGCCCCAGAACGCGCTGTAAATGCTGCTCCAGGGTGCTCATTGGCCCGTGGGTTAACGTCTCCGGCGCTTCCAGAATATTTGAGTCGCCCGACTCGCCCGGCGCGTCATACTCCAGACGCTGCTGGCACCTCTGCAACGCAATTTCACATGACTGCAAATAGCGCTGCGCCAGATCCGGCGTTAGCATCGTGTGCTCGCGCGCCAGCGTGGTCATGGCGTTAATATGCTCGACGATAAACTGGCTGTGCGTCACCCAGAGCTTCATGTCTGCCAGATAGTGCGAGTTAAAGCCTGGCTCCTGCATCGCCTGGTTGAGCGAGTTAAACAGGGCGTTGTGCGCCTGGTTGACCTTCATCCGCTGATAGGCCAGCGGGGAGGGCTGCGGGTCGTCGCTCAGGATCAGGCGAATAGCCTGCTGGTCGGCTTCCAGCGCGTCGTGGGCGTTCTGCCTCAGCAGCCCGCTCTGCCACTGCGGCCACAGCCAGACCATGCCGCCAAAGGCAATCAGGCAGCCGATCAGGGTATCAATCAGCCTCGCGACAATAAACTGTTCGCCATTGAGCGTGAGCAACTGCAGCGTATATACCGCCGTCACCGTAAAGCCCACCATCGCCCAGCCGTAGTTTTTGCGGATAATCAGGTAGCTCACCAGCGTAATCGCCAGCATCCCTGCCAGGGTATAGCCTTCCGGCACGTGGAAGTGCAGCGTCACGCCTGCAATGATCAGCCCGGCCAGCGTTCCGCCAGCCCGATGCAGAATACGCACCCGCGTGGCGCCGTAGCCGTTCTGGGTGACAAACAGCACGGTCATTAAGATCCAGTACGGTTTCGGCAGGTGCAGCGCCATGCCCATCAGGCTGGCGGTACTGAGCATCACGCTAATCCTTGCGGCGTTGCGCAGAGCGGACGATTTAAGAGAAAGATAGCTTTTGAGCGCGGGCAATAGCGGAAGCCGTTTTTGCTTATCCGCCATCAGGTCGCGGGGATAAAGCGGGCGCTGGGTGCGCAACACGCGGGCGATGCGGCTGAAGTGCCAGGCGGCAAACTGGCCGACCGGGTTATCGGGATGCTGGCGGGCGATTTTCTCCAGCGCGCCCAGCTGTTTTTCCATGTTAAAGCGCGTCGGGTAGCGGTGGTAGAGAATATCATCGGCCAGGATCCGCAGACGTGCCGATACGGTCTGCGCGTTCCAGCGGATCACCGCTTCGGCGTGGCTGCGCTCGACCAGCTTTTGCACCTCCTGCGGGTGGTGAAGGCTTACGGAGATATGCTCCTGTAGATCCAGCCCGACCTGGAAGGTGCGCAGCAGCCGCTTGTACTCGTGGTTCTTGTTGGCGGCGAGCATATGCAGCTGCTGATAGCACTGGCTTATGAGATCCACCACCTTCTGCTGGCGCGTCAGCAGCGGCGGTAAGGATTTTTCCGGGTCGGTATGCTGGGTGAGCAGGGTGTATTTGGCTTCGCAGTAATCCGCAAGCTGCACATAGAGCAGGCTCAGGGATTCACGCAGCGGCTGCTCCCGCCACAGCCAGAACCAAAACCAGTTAAACAGCCCGTACCATAATGTCCCCAGGGCGTAGATCAGCAGCGGCTCCCACACCGGCATGTTCCCGGCGAGGCTCAGCGTGAAAATGGCCGCAATCAGCGAGGCGGGAAGCAGGCGGGCGTGCAGCGAACTGATTTCCGCCGTGACGCCGAGCGTCATCGCCAGCACGGTCAGGATCAGCGGCAGCGGGATATCCCGGGCAAGCAGGAGTTGTACGGCGAGGCTACACCCGGCAAACAGGCAGCCACCGATAATCAGGCGTTTGAAAAAGCGCTTATGCGGCGTGTCCAGACCGGCAATGTTGCAGCAGGCGGGCACGAGGGAAAACAGCAGGCCTTGTTGAAGATGTCCGAGGATCAGGCCTATGGCCACAGGAAGACACAACACCAGCGTTTGCCGCAGTGCGTAGTTAACTTCCGGGTGATAGATCAGCCTGCGCCACATGGGGAATAGAGACAAAAACGGCGTGACACCTTGCGATGGCACGCCGTTTAAGCGGAATTAACGCGTTCCGTAGACCACGATGGTTTTACCGTGGGCGGAGATCAGGTTTTGATCTTCCAGCATTTTCAGGATACGGCCCACTGTTTCACGGGAGCAACCGACGATCTGACCAATTTCCTGACGGGTAATTTTAATTTGCATGCCGTCCGGGTGGGTCATGGCGTCTGGCTGTTTCGCCAGGTTCAGCAGAGTTTGTGCGATACGGCCGGTAACGTCCAGGAAGGCGAGGTTACCCACTTTCTCTGACGTGACCTGCAGACGGCGCGCCATCTGGGAAGAAAGACGCATCAGGATGTCAGGGTTAACCTGAATCAGCTGACGGAACTTCTTGTAAGAAATTTCAGCCACTTCACATGCTGTCTTTGCTCGAACCCAGGCGCTACGTTCCTGGCCCTCTTCAAACAGGCCCAGTTCACCGATGAAATCGCCCTGGTTCAGATAAGAAAGGATCATCTCTTTCCCTTCTTCATCTTTGATCAGCACTGCCACCGAGCCTTTAACGATGTAATACAACGTTTCCGCTTTTTCACCCTGGTGAATCAGCGTGCTCTTCGATGGGTACTTATGAATGTGGCAATGAGACAAGAACCATTCGAGAGTCGGGTCTGTTTGCGGTTTGCCAAGCACCATGCGCTGTTATCCTCTGTTATAAGCTGTCACCAGAGTCATCAGATGCATCCGGACTCTGGGGTTGCAATCGAATTCTTACCCATACCCTGGGAAGTCGGCTACCGTAACGTTTCGCAGCCAGTAAAGTTTGATGTCCTCTGCATACACGTGTAACGTCAATGTATTACTGTAGCATCCTGAGTGTTTTAGCATAGCTTTCGCCGCGTGTCTCCTGGTGTCTCGCTTCAGCATGATGCAGGTCGCCTTCCATTGCGATAAATGTAACGCACACGTAATCTGTCACCAAAAATGCAACGTTGGAGTTAATGAATATGCAAGCGCGCGTGAAATGGGTTGAAGGTTTAACGTTCCTGGGCGAGTCCGCGTCAGGACACCAGATTTTGATGGACGGTAACTCCGGCGATAAAGCACCCAGCCCAATGGAAATGGTGCTGATGGCGGCAGGCGGATGCAGCGCAATTGATGTGGTGTCGATTCTGCAAAAAGGACGTCATGACGTGACGGATTGTGAGGTTAAACTCACGTCAGAGCGTCGCGAAGAGGCGCCACGCCTGTTCACCCATATTAACCTGCACTTTGTGGTCACCGGTAAAGAGCTGAAAGACGCGGCGGTCTCGCGTGCGGTGGACCTGTCTGCGGAAAAGTACTGCTCGGTGGCGTTAATGCTGGAGAAAGCGGTAAAAATCACGCATTCGTATGAAGTGATCGAGGCGTGATTGATGGGGCATCGTGCGTGTTGATGCCCTCACCCTAACCCTCTCCCACAGGGAGAGGGAACATGCTCACGCGATCTGCTTCCCTTCCATCAGTCGCTCCACCAGCGGCGTCATGATGAGCTCCATCGCCAGCCCCATTTTTCCGCCCGGCACGACTAACGTATTCATGTGCGAAATAAACGAGCCCTGCAGCATTGCCAGCAGCCAAGGGTAATCAATGCCTTCGAGATTGCGGAAATGGATCACCACAAAGCTCTCATCCAGCGACGGGATGCTTTTAGCGGCAAACGGGTTCGAGGTGTCCACCGTCGGCACGCGCTGGAAGTTGATATGGGTGCGGGAGAACTGCGGCGTCAGGAAGTTAATGTAATCCTCCATGGAGCGCACCACGGAGTCCATCACCGCCTCTCGCGAATGGCCGCGCTCGCTCATGTCGCGCGTCAGCTTCTGGATCCACTCCAGGTTAACGATAGGGACCACGCCGACCAGCAGATCCACGTGGCGCGCCACGTCGTGTTGAGGGGTGACCACGCCGCCGTGCAATCCTTCGTAAAACAGGACGTCGGTGGGTTCCGGCAGCGGCTGCCACGGGGTAAAGGTTCCCGGCACCTGATTCCAGGGTACGGCTTCATCATAGGTGTGCAGATACTTGCGGGACTGCCCTTTGCCGCTCTTACCGTACTCTATAAAGGTTTGTTCCAGCAGGCCGAAGTCATTGGCCTCCGGGCCGAAGTAGCTGATGTGTTTACCCGAATCGCGCGCCTTACGAATGGCCATGTCCATCTCCGGGCGCGTGTAGCGGTGAAAGCTGTCGCCTTCGACCTCCGCCGCACGGAGATTCAGCTGGGCGAAAATCTTGCGAAATGCGAGGCTGGTGGTGGTGGTTCCCGCACCACTCGACCCCGTAACGGCAATAACCGGATGTCTGGCAGACATAGCAACTCCCTGACTGAAAAGGGTGGAAGATCAGCCGTGAAACGCGTTGCGGGGCATGATATTGACCGTCTCATGCAGTTCTGACCACACCAGCACCACGTCGCCGCTTTTCAGCTGGCGCTTAACATCGTTGACCTTTTGCTCAAGCGAGCGTTCCTGTTCACCATAATCGGTGCCTTCGCGTAATACAAAGCTTTCAATCAGATTATCGAGCGTTTCGGGAGCCAGATCCTGCCAGGGAATAATCATTTTGCACCGTCCAGATAAGGGGTCAGCCAGTCAGGAATACGCGCCTCAAGCCACATTTTCGGGCGGCGCAGCGTGCCGCCGATAAAGCCGACGTGGCCGCCGTGCTCGGTCAACTGATAGTGAACGTTGTCGGGCAGGAATTCCTGAGCGGGGATCGAGTGATGATCCATAAACGGGTCATCTTTGGCATGAATAATCAGCGTCGGCTGCGTGATCTTGCTGAGCAGCGGCATGGCGCTGCACTGACGATAATAGTCAATCGCATCGGCGAAGCCGTGGATTTTCGCGGTGATCAGGTCGTCGAACTCGCGGATACGACGCACCTTTTTCAGCTGGCGCAGGCTTACCGGCAGGGTATCCGGGTAGGCCTTCAGCTTACGCGCCGCGTTGGCCTTCAGAAGGTTGAGCAGATAGCGCTGATAGACGCGGGAAAAGCCCTTATCCATGTGGTAGCTACACTGCTCGAGCATAAACGGCGCGGAGACAATGACGGCGGCATCCAGCGGTACGCTTTCGCCCTCTTTGGCCAGCAGACAGGCCAGCATATTCCCGCCCAGCGAGTAGCCCACGGCGGCCGTTGGCACGGTGCCATAATTTTCCCGCAGCCAGTGTAAAAACCACGTCCCGTCTTCGGTTTCACCCGAGTGATAAATGCGTTTCTGACGATTCGGTTCACCGCTGCAGCCGCGAAAATGCATCACCACGCCGAGCCAGCCGCGCGCTTTTGCCGCCTCAATTAGCCCATGCGCATACGGGCTGTGCAGGCTGCCTTCCAGACCGTGGAAAACCACCAGACGCGGCTTATGGCGAGCCTGTTCAGGCGCTTCGCTCCAGGCGAGATCCAGAAAATCACCGTCTGGCAGGTCAAGCCGTTGCCAGTGCGGGGTGAACTGAACCTTGCGGCGGATCAGTCGCGGCAGCATGGTCTGCAAATGCGGATTGGCCACGCCGCGCATAGGCACGAACTCAGTGCTGTCTTCGGCCGCAATGTCGAAGTCTGATGGAATGATTTGGGTCATAAGCGCGATGCTGATTCTTGTCGGAAATTTACGATACTTTCCGAATTGTACCCCGTTTAAGCTGGATTTCCGAACCCGGTACGGATTCTGCTCTTCAAACGGGGTAAATAAGTCAGTCAGCCTGCAGCATCGCTTCCAGCTGTTCCTGCGCGTCGAGCCACGCCATCTCGCACTCTTCGAGACTGGATTTGGTCTTCGCCTGGGTTTGCAGGCAGTCGGTCAGCTCAGCCTTGCGGCTCTGGTCATACAGGCCGCTATCGCCGAGCTTCTCTTCAACGATAGCCAGCGTGGCGTTGAGTTTTTCCATCTCTTTTTCGAGACGGGTAATCTCTTTACGCAGGGGCTGCGTCTGGGTGCGCAGCTCCGCTTCACGGCGCTTCTGATCTTTACGCGCCTGCGCGCTGTTGGCGTTGTCTTTTGCTGACTCTTCCGGCTGGTTTTCCTGCTTCTGCACGTCCGTCAGCCACTGCTGATAGTCTTCCAGATCGCCGTCGAACGGTTCGACTTTGCCGCCGTGCACTAAATAGAGATCGTCCGTGGTGGAGCGGATCAGGTGACGGTCGTGCGAAACCACCACCAGCGCGCCTTCGAACTCAATCAGCGCTTCGGTCAGCGCCTGACGCATGTCGAGATCCAGGTGGTTGGTCGGTTCATCGAGCAGCAGCAGGTTCGGGCGCTGCCAGACGATCAGCGCCAGCACCAGGCGGGCCTTTTCGCCGCCGGAGAAGCGCTCGGTGTTTTCAGTCACCTTATCGCCCTGGAAGCCGAAGCCGCCGAGATAGTCGCGCAGCTTCTGCTCCATCTCCTGCGGCGCAAGACGCGCGAGGTGCTGAATCGGCGATTCATCCGCGCGTAAAAATTCCAGCTGATGCTGGGCGAAGTAACCCAGTTTGATGCCCTTCGCCAGGCCGATTTCGCCGCTGACCGGGTTAAGCTCGCCCGCCAGCAGTTTGATCAGCGTCGATTTACCGGCGCCGTTACGCCCCAGCAGGCCAATGCGGGAACCCGGCACCAGGTTGAGCTTGATGGAGTCGAGAATAATGCGGTCGGCATAGCCAGCGCTGACTTTTTCCATTTTCAGCAGCGGGTTAGGCAGGCTTTCCGGCTCGCGGAAGCTGAAGTGGAACGGGTTATCCACGTGCGCCGGGGCGATCATCTCCATGCGTTCCAGCATCTTGATGCGGCTCTGGGCCTGCTTGGCTTTTGAGGCTTTGGCCTTAAAGCGATCCACGAAGCTCTGCAGATGCGCCACGCGCTGCTGCTGGCTTTCGTACATGGACTGCTGCTGGGCGAGACGCGTCGCGCGCTGGCGCTCGAAGGAGCTGTAGTTGCCGGTGTACTCGAACATCGTTTGCTGTTCGATATGAATAATTTTATCCACCACCGGGTCAAGGAAGTCGCGGTCGTGGGAGATCAGAATCAGAGTGCCCTGATAGCTCTTGAGCCACTTCTCCAGCCAAATAACCGCATCGAGATCGAGGTGGTTGGTCGGTTCGTCGAGCAACAGCAGGTCAGAGCGGCAGATCAGCGCCTGCGCCAGGTTGAGGCGCATACGCCAGCCGCCGGAGAAGTCGCTGACCGGACGTTCCAGCTGTTCGTTGCTGAAGCCCAGGCCGTGCAGCAGGCTGGAGGCGCGGGAGCGAATGGTCCACGCATCGATGGCGTCCAGCTTGCCGTGAACGGTGGCGATGGCGTGACCGTCGTTGCGCTCGTTAGCAGAATGAAGTTCCGCTTCCAGCTTGCGGTATTCACGGTCGCCGTCGATAACATAGTCGAGTGCCGGTTCGCTCAGCGCAGGCGTCTCCTGGTTTACCCAGGCGAGCTGCCAGTTCCCCGGGAAGGTAAAGTTACCGCCATCCGCGCTAATCTCGTTTTTCAGCAGCGCCAGCAGGGTGGATTTACCGCAGCCGTTTTTGCCGACCAGACCCACTTTTTGGCCCGGGTTGATGGTAGCAGTGGCGTTATCCAGCAGGACGCGCACGCCGCGACGAATTTGTAACGAGGAGAAAACAATCATAGAAGCGCCGTATGTTCCGACTATGTTAATTTGTCATTATGATAATGTAAGGTGTGGGCCATTTTCCGCACCGGGCCGCCATGGTAGCCCAAAACAGCGACGATACACAAAAACAGAAACAAGACCGGGAGGGGAATGATGTCTCAGACAGCAAAAGTGCTGCTGCTATATGCCCATCCGGAATCTCAGGACTCGGTGGCAAACCGGGTGCTGCTTAAGCCGGCCACACAGCTTAGTAACGTAACGGTGCACGATCTCTACGCGCACTATCCTGATTTCTTTATTGATATCCCTTACGAGCAGGAGCTGCTGCGTCAGCATGACGTGATTGTGTTCCAGCATCCGCTTTATACCTACAGCTGTCCGGCGCTGCTGAAAGAGTGGCTGGACCGCGTGCTGAGCCGGGGCTTCTCCAGCGGGGTGGGGGGCAACCAGCTGGCGGGAAAGTACTGGCGTAGCGTGATTACGACCGGTGAACCCGAAAGCGCTTACCGTCACGACGGGCTGAACCGCTATCCGATGAGCGATATCCTCAGGCCATTCGAGCTGACGGCGGCGATGTGCCGTATGCACTGGATGAGCCCGATTATTGTCTACTGGGCGCGGCGTCAGGATCCGAAAGAGCTGGCAAGCCACGCCAGAGCCTACGGTGAATGGCTGGCGTCACCTATCCCGGCAGGAGGTCGTTAATGGAAGGATCGAATTTACTCCTCGCCGGGGTGCTGTTTTTATTTGCGGCCGTCGTCGCGGTGCCGCTTGCTGCACGCATTGGTATCGGTGCGGTGCTGGGGTATCTGCTGGCGGGGATCGCGATTGGCCCCTGGGGGCTGGGATTCATCAGCGATGTAGATGAGATCCTCCATTTCTCCGAGCTGGGCGTGGTGTTCCTGATGTTCATCATCGGCCTGGAGCTGAATCCTTCGAAATTGTGGCAGCTCCGACGCTCTATCTTTGGCGTGGGCGCCGCGCAGGTGTTGTTCAGCGCCGCGATCCTGGGTGGCCTGTTAATGCTGACAAACTTTTCATGGCAGGCGGCGGTGATTGGCGGGATAGGCCTTGCGATGTCGTCGACGGCGATGGCGCTGCAGCTGATGCGCGACAAAGGGATGAATCGCAACGAAGCCGGTCAGCTGGGCTTTTCGGTGCTGCTGTTCCAGGATTTGGCGGTGATCCCGGCGCTGGCGCTGGTGCCGCTGCTGGCGGGGTCCGGGGACGATCACTTCGACTGGGCTAAAATCGCCATGAAGGTGCTGGCCTTCGCGGGCATGCTGATTGGCGGTCGTTTCCTGCTACGTCCCGTGTTCCGCTTTATTGCCGCGTCGGGCGTTCGCGAGGTGTTTACCGCCGCGACGCTGCTGCTGGTGCTGGGATCGGCGTTGTTTATGGACGCGCTTGGTCTGTCGATGGCGCTCGGGACCTTCATCGCCGGGGTGCTGCTGGCGGAGAGCGAGTATCGGCACGAGCTGGAAATTGCCATCGATCCCTTCAAAGGGCTGCTGCTAGGCCTGTTCTTTATTTCTGTGGGGATGGCGCTCAACCTTGGCGTGCTCTATACCCATCTGCTGTGGGTAGTAGTGAGCGTCGCCATCCTGGTGGCGGTGAAGATGCTGGTGCTGTACGTCATGTCACGTATCTACGGGCTGCGCAGTTCGGAACGCATGCAGTTTGCCAGCGTGTTAAGCCAGGGAGGCGAGTTCGCGTTTGTGCTGTTCTCGACCGCATCCTCCCAGAAGCTGTTTAAAGACGATCAGATGGCGCTTTTGCTGGTGACGGTCACGCTGTCTATGATGACCACGCCGCTGCTGATGAAGCTGGTGGATAAACTGCTGTCGCGTCGCCTGAACCCAAATGACGATGAAGACGAAGCGCCGTGGGTGGAAGACGATAAGCCGCAGGTGATTGTGGTGGGCTTTGGCCGTTTTGGACAGGTGATTGGACGCCTGCTGATGGCGAACAAAATGCGCATTACGGTACTGGAGCGGGATATCAGCGCGGTCAACCTGATGCGTAAATATGGCTACAAGGTTTACTACGGCGATGCGACCCAGCTCGAGCTGCTGCGCTCGGCGGGGGCGGAAGCGGCAGAGTCCATCGTGATTACCTGTAACGATCCGGAAGACACGATGAAGCTGGTGGATCTGTGCCAGCAGCATTTCCCGCATCTGCATATTCTGGCGCGCGCGCGGGGACGTGTTGAAGCTCACGAATTGTTGCAGGCGGGTGTGAAACACTTCTCCCGTGAGACGTTCTCCAGTGCGCTGGAGCTGGGCCGTAAGGCGCTGATCTCGCTTGGCATGCATCCGCATCAGGCGCAGCGCGCCCAGATGCACTTCCGCCGGCTGGATATGCGGATGTTGCGCGAGCTGATGCCGGTACATACCGATACGGCGCAGATCTCCCGCGTGCGGGAAGCGCGTCGCGAGCTGGAGGAGATCTTCCAGCGAGAGATGCAACAGGAACGACGCCAGCTTGATGGCTGGGATGAATTTGAATAAAGGGTAACGAAAGATGGCTGTACGTAAACGCTTTATCGCGGGTGCCAAATGCCCGACCTGCCAGGCGCAAGATACCCTGGCGATGTGGCGGGAAAATAATGTTGATGTTGTTGAGTGTGTTAAGTGCGGTCACCAGATGCGTGAGGCCGATAAAGAGGCCCGCGATCACGTTCGCAAAGAAGAGCAAGTTATCGGGATTTTTCATCCGGACTAGCGATATGCCCTGAGTTTTTTTAAGCTAAAGGGTACACGGGTGCAGATTTCCGCTACAATCTGCGCCAGCAATTTTCCCACGCTCAGGAGATATCATGAAAGTAGCAAAAGACCTGGTGGTCAGCTTGGCCTATCAGGTACGTACAGAAGACGGTGTGTTGGTTGATGAGTCTCCGGTGAGTGCGCCGCTTGACTACCTGCATGGTCACGGTTCCCTGATTTCCGGCCTGGAAAACGCGCTGGAAGGTCATGAAGTTGGCGACAAATTTGACGTTGCCGTAGGCGCGAACGACGCTTACGGTCAGTATGACGACAACCTGGTTCAGCGCGTTCCTAAAGACGTGTTCATGGGCGTTGACGAACTGCAGGTTGGCATGCGCTTCCTGGCTGAAACTGACCAGGGCCCGGTTCCTGTTGAAATCACCGAAGTGGAAGATGACCACGTCGTGGTTGACGGCAACCACATGCTGGCTGGCCAGAACCTGAAGTTCAACGTAGAAGTTGTTGCGATCCGTGAAGCGACCGAAGAAGAGCTGGCTCATGGCCACGTTCACGGTGCGCACGGTCACGACCATGACCACGATCACGGCCACGACGGCTGCTGCGGTGGTCACGGCCACGATCACGACCATGGTCATGACCACGGTAAAGGTGGTTGCGGTAACGGCGGCTGCGGTTGCCACTAATACCCGTCGTCTTTCAAGCCGCAGGTGCGTTGGCTGCGCTTTCAAACCCCGGTCACATAGTTATCTATGCTCCCGGGGATTTTCAAGCTTGCCGCCTTCCTGCGACTCGAAATCCATAGGGTATTTGGTATGTTGGCCCGGTAAGCTTCGCGCCACCGGGCACAAAAAAAGCGGGATAATCCCGCTTTTTTTACGCCTCAATAATGAGGAGGTGGCGTCTCTTCTGACTGAGAGGCAATGTTTGACGGCTGCGTGGCCTTCAGCTTTTCCGTCAGCAGGCGCATATGATCCCGCAGTTTTGCCATTTCGAGCTCATGTGCGGTCACGGTCTGGTTTAGCTCTTCGATGGTGATGTCCTGAAAAGCCAGGCGGCTTTCCAGCTCAGCCATTCTCGCTTCTATTGCTGTATCCTTCATCATTCACCTCGTTTATTTCAGATTCGCCATAATGGCCCTGCGGCGGCGCAGTTTAACTGAGTTTATCCTTAAGTACAGTCTGCATCCCTTTGGCAGGAAACTTATTTAAACAAAAATAGTCTGAAAAGTGGCGAGAATTGGAAGTGTCTGTCTGTAGATTTCTTCCGCAACGTTTTATAGTACGTAACTCATTTACGTTTAACGCTGGGGTGAGAGTCCCCAGGCCCTGGAGATATGGATGAAATCACTGTTTAAAGTAACGCTGCTGGCGACGACGATGGCTGTTGCGCTGAACGCGCCGCTGTCATTCGCTGCTGATACTGCTGCGAAGCCTGCTGCCACTGCAGACAGCAAAGCGGCGTTCAAAAATGACGACCAGAAATCTGCCTATGCACTGGGCGCATCTCTGGGTCGTTACATGGAAAACTCTCTGAAAGAACAAGAGAAACTGGGCATCAAACTGGATAAAGCTCAGCTGATCGCGGGCGTTCAGGACGCATTTGCAGATAAGAGCAAGCTGTCTGACCAGGAAATTGAACAGACTCTGCAGGCGTTCGAAGCGCGCGTGAAGGGTGCCGCGCAGACCAAGATGGATGCGGACGCTAAAGACAACGAAGCGAAAGGCAAAGCCTACCGCGATACTTTTGCCAAAGAGAAGGGTGTGAAAACCTCTTCTACCGGCCTGGTGTACAAAGTTGAGAAAGAAGGCACCGGCGATGCGCCTAAAGACAGCGACACCGTTGTTGTGAACTACAAAGGTACGCTGATCGACGGTAAAGAGTTCGATAACTCTTACACCCGCGGTGAGCCGCTCTCCTTCCGTCTGGATGGTGTGATCCCTGGCTGGACTGAAGGCCTGAAAAACATCAAGAAAGGCGGCAAGATCAAGATGGTTATCCCACCGGATCTGGCCTATGGCAAAACCGGCGTTCCGGGTATCCCTGCTAACTCTACGCTGGTCTTTGACGTAGAGCTGCTGGACATCAAACCAGCACCGAAAGCGGATGCGAAAGCAGACGCGCCGGCTGACGATAAAGCCGCTGCTGCTAAGAAGTAATGTTGAAAAAACCGCCGCCTTTCAGGCGGCGGTTTTTTTATTGTGGGGCAGATATAATTAACACTGGAAAGCGCTACGCACGCTGTATTAATTTAGTTGTCCGTGTAGATAATGAGCCTGCCCTGAAAACCTAACGACAGGCTCCTGAAAAGGAGTGTTTTTTTCATGTCCAGGTCGCTTTTAACCAACGAAACCAGTGAACTTGATTTGCTGGATCAACGTCCTTTCGATCAGACCGACTTCGATATTCTGAAATCCTACGAAGCGGTAGTGGACGGGTTAGCGATGCTCATTGGCTCCCACTGCGAAATCGTATTGCACTCCCTGCAAGATCTGAAGTGTTCCGCCATCCGCATTGCGAATGGTGAGCATACTGGCCGTAAAATTGGTTCGCCAATTACCGACCTTGCATTGCGTATGCTGCATGACATGACCGGCGCGGACAGCAGCGTCTCCAAATGCTATTTCACCCGCGCTAAAAGCGGCGTGCTGATGAAATCAGAAACCATCGCGATTCGAAACCGCGAGCATCGTGTTATTGGGCTGCTGTGCATCAATATGAATCTTGATGTGCCATTCTCGCAAATCATGAGCACCTTTATTCCACCTGAAACGCCGGACGTTGGCTCCTCTGTTAACTTTGCCTCCTCCGTTGAAGATCTGGTGACGCAGACGCTTGAGTTTACGATTGAAGAGGTGAATGCCGATCGCAACGTCTCGAACAACGCCAAGAATCGTCAGATCGTGCTCAACCTTTATGAAAAAGGGATTTTTGATATTAAAGACGCCATCAACCAGGTGGCCGATCGTCTGAACATCTCCAAGCACACGGTCTACCTCTATATTCGCCAGTTCAAAAGCGGCGATTTCCAGGGACAAGACAAGTAATGCGTTTTGCGTTAATGGTGACAGGCCCGGCGTACGGCACTCAGCAGGCCAGCAGCGCGCTGCAGTTTGCGCATGCGCTACTGGCGGCCGGACATGAGCTGGCGAGCGTTTTCTTCTATCGGGAAGGGGTGTATAACGCGAATCAGTTTACGTCGCCGGCGAGCGATGAGTTCGATCTGGTGCGCGCCTGGCAGGCATTAAACGAAAAGCAGGGCGTAGAACTGCACATCTGCGTGGCGGCGGCACTGCGCCGCGGGGTGACCGATGCAACCGAAGCCGCACGTCTTGGTTTATCGGGTTCTAACCTGCAGCCCGGCTTTTCGTTGAGTGGTCTGGGTGCACTGGCACAGGCGGCATTAACCTGCGACAGAGTGGTGCAATTCTGATGAAGCGTGTCGCGTTTGTTTTTACGTCTGCGCCGCACGGCAATGCGTCCGGCAGAGAAGGGCTGGATGCGCTGCTCGCGACCTCAGCATTGACCGAAGATATCGGTGTCTTCTTTTTGGGCGACGGCGTATTTCAGCTTCTGGCGGGGCAACAGCCTCAGGCCATTCTGGCGCGTGATTACATCGCAACGTTCAAAGTGTTACCGCTTTACGATATCGAAACCTTCTATGTCTGTGCCGACTCCCTGGCCGCGCGCGGTTTAAACGAGGCAACGCCTTTCGTGCTGGATGTGACCGTCCTGTCTTCTGCTGCACTGCGCGAACACCTTTCCCACTACGACACCGTTCTGACTTTCTGAGGCTGACATGCTCCATACTCTGAGCCATTCACCGTGGCAATGTGATACCGACGCGTTACTGAGTATGCTGCGCGAAGGTGATGACCTGCTTCTGATTCAGGATGGCGTGCTTGCCGCACTGGAAGGCAGTCGTTTCGTTGAAATTCTCACGAATGCCCCCATAACTGTCTCTGCGCTGAAGGAAGATCTGGATGCGCGGGGTCTTTCTGGTCAAATTTCAGCCAAAATTGACGTGGTTGGCTATACTGATTTCGTCAATCTTACTGTGACACACGCCAGTCAAATGAACTGGTGATTTGCGATCGCTGTATATTTCTTGACACCTTTTCGACGTAGCCCTAAAATTTCGCGTCCTCATATTGTATGAGGTCGTTTTATTACGTGTTTACGAAGCAAAAGCTAAAACCAGGAGCTATTTAATGGCAACAGTTAACCAGCTGGTACGCAAACCACGCGCACGCAAAGTTGCAAAGAGCAACGTGCCTGCGCTGGAAGCCTGCCCGCAGAAACGTGGCGTATGTACTCGTGTATATACCACCACTCCTAAAAAACCAAACTCCGCACTGCGTAAAGTATGCCGTGTGCGTTTGACTAACGGTTTCGAAGTGACTTCCTACATCGGTGGTGAAGGTCACAACCTGCAGGAGCACTCCGTGATCCTGATCCGTGGCGGTCGTGTTAAAGACCTTCCGGGTGTTCGTTACCACACCGTTCGTGGTGCGCTCGACTGCTCAGGTGTTAAAGACCGTAAGCAGGCTCGCTCCAAGTACGGCGTGAAGCGTCCTAAGGCTTAATGGTTCTCCGTTAAGTAAGGCCAAACTGATTTATCTTAATGTCAAACTAAACTCTTTGAGTTTTGGACAATCCTGAATTAACAACGGAGTATTCCCATGCCACGTCGTCGCGTTATTGGTCAGCGTAAAATTCTTCCAGATCCGAAATTCGGATCAGAACTGCTGGCAAAATTTGTAAATATCCTGATGGTAGATGGTAAAAAATCTACTGCAGAAGCAATCGTATACAGCGCGCTTGAGACCCTGGCTCAGCGTTCTGGTAAAAATGAACTGGAAGCTTTCGAAGTCGCTCTCGACAACGTTCGCCCAACCGTAGAAGTTAAGTCCCGCCGCGTTGGTGGTTCTACTTATCAGGTTCCAGTTGAAGTTCGTCCGGTTCGTCGTAATGCTCTGGCAATGCGTTGGATCGTTGAAGCTGCTCGTAAACGCGGTGATAAATCCATGGCTCTGCGTCTGGCGAACGAACTTTCTGATGCTGCAGACAACAAAGGTACTGCAGTTAAGAAACGTGAAGACGTTCACCGTATGGCAGAAGCCAACAAGGCGTTCGCACACTACCGTTGGTAATCCCTTCGGAGTATTAGTCACCAGGCGGGCGCTTCAGAGAAGCCGCCCGCTCTGGGTAACTTAACTGAACGCCTAAAGATATAAACGAGGAATCAAATGGCTCGTACAACACCCATCGCACGCTACCGTAACATCGGTATCAGTGCGCACATCGACGCCGGTAAAACCACTACTACCGAACGTATTCTGTTCTACACCGGTGTAAACCATAAAATCGGTGAAGTTCATGACGGCGCAGCCACCATGGACTGGATGGAACAGGAGCAGGAGCGTGGTATCACTATCACCTCCGCAGCGACTACTGCATTCTGGTCAGGTATGGCTAAGCAGTACGAACCGCATCGCGTAAACATCATCGACACCCCAGGGCACGTTGACTTCACCATCGAAGTAGAACGTTCCATGCGTGTTCTTGACGGCGCGGTAATGGTTTATTGCGCAGTTGGTGGTGTTCAGCCACAGTCTGAAACCGTATGGCGTCAGGCGAACAAATATAAAGTTCCACGCATCGCGTTCGTTAACAAAATGGACCGTATGGGTGCTAACTTCCTGAAAGTTGTTGGCCAGATCAAAACCCGTCTGGGCGCGAACCCTGTTCCGCTGCAGCTGGCAATTGGTGCTGAAGAAGGCTTCACCGGCGTTATCGACCTGGTGAAAATGAAAGCAATCAACTGGAACGATGCAGACCAGGGCGTTACCTTCGAATACGAAGATATCCCAGCTGCAATGCAGGACCTGGCTGACGAATGGCACCAGAACCTGATCGAATCCGCTGCTGAAGCTTCTGAAGAGCTGATGGAGAAATACCTGGGTGGTGAAGAACTGACTGAAGAAGAGATCAAAAAAGCTCTGCGTCAGCGCGTTCTGAACAACGAAATCATCCTGGTAACCTGTGGTTCTGCGTTCAAGAACAAAGGTGTTCAGGCGATGCTGGATGCGGTAGTTGACTACCTGCCATCCCCAGTTGACGTTCCTGCGATCAACGGCATCCTGGACGACGGTAAAGATACTCCGGCTGAGCGTCACGCAAGCGACGAAGAGCCATTCTCTGCACTGGCGTTCAAAATTGCTACCGACCCATTCGTGGGTAACCTGACCTTCTTCCGCGTTTACTCTGGTGTGGTTAACTCCGGTGACACCATCCTGAACTCCGTGAAAGCGGCGCGTGAACGTTTTGGCCGTATCGTACAGATGCACGCTAACAAACGTGAAGAGATCAAAGAAGTTCGTGCGGGCGACATCGCTGCAGCTATCGGTCTGAAAGACGTGACCACTGGTGACACCCTGTGTGACCCGGATCACCCGATCATTCTGGAGCGTATGGAATTCCCTGAGCCGGTAATCTCCATCGCAGTTGAACCAAAAACCAAAGCTGACCAGGAAAAAATGGGTCTGGCTCTGGGCCGTCTGGCGAAAGAAGACCCATCATTCCGCGTATGGACTGATGAAGAATCTAACCAGACCATCATCGCTGGTATGGGTGAACTGCACCTGGACATCATCGTTGACCGTATGAAGCGTGAATTCAACGTTGAAGCGAACGTGGGGAAACCTCAGGTTGCTTACCGCGAAGCGATTCGCGCGAAAGTTACCGATGTTGAAGGTAAACACGCTAAGCAGTCTGGTGGTCGCGGTCAGTACGGTCACGTTGTGATCGACATGTACCCACTGGAGCCGGGCTCTAACCCGAAAGGTTACGAGTTCATCAACGACATCAAAGGCGGTGTAATTCCTGGCGAATACATCCCAGCTGTTGATAAAGGCATCCAGGAACAGCTGAAAGCGGGCCCTCTGGCTGGCTATCCGGTTGTTGACATGGGTGTTCGTCTGCACTTCGGTTCTTACCACGACGTTGACTCCTCTGAACTGGCGTTTAAACTGGCTGCGTCTATTGCCTTTAAAGAAGGCTTTAAGAAAGCAAAACCAGTTCTGCTTGAGCCAATCATGAAGGTTGAAGTAGAAACTCCTGAAGAGAACACCGGTGACGTTATCGGTGACTTGAGCCGTCGTCGCGGTATGCTGCGTGGTCAGGAATCCGAAGTAACTGGCGTTAAGATCCACGCTGAAGTTCCGCTGTCTGAAATGTTCGGATATGCAACTCAGCTGCGTTCTCTGACCAAAGGTCGTGCATCATACACCATGGAATTCCTGAAGTATGATGATGCGCCTAACAACGTTGCTCAGGCCGTTATTGAAGCCCGTGGTAAGTAATCCACAGGATTAAAACCTAAGTCCCGTGCTCTCTCCACAGGGGAGAGCACTATAGTAAGGAATATAGCCGTGTCTAAAGAAAAATTTGAACGTACAAAACCGCACGTCAACGTTGGTACTATCGGCCACGTTGACCATGGTAAAACTACCCTGACTGCTGCAATCACTACCGTTCTGGC
>NZ_JBSKJQ010000007.1:0-193434 GCF_053709655.1 Enterobacter sp. UPMP2060 | reverse complement strand
AGCGTGCTGATATGGCTCAGTTGGTAGAGCGCACCCTTGGTAAGGGTGAGGTCCCCAGTTCGACTCTGGGTATCAGCACCACTTTATACTTAGGTTAAAGTTCGGCAAGAAGTAAAAGAATTTGTCTGGCGGCTTTAGCGCGGTGGTCCCACCTGACCCCATGCCGAACTCAGAAGTGAAACGCCGTAGCGCCGATGGTAGTGTGGGGTCTCCCCATGTGAGAGAAGGGAACTGCCAGACATCAAATAAGTGAAAAGGCCATCCGAAAGGATGGCCTTTTTGCGTTTATGCGCGAAAAAAGGTAGGCCGGGTAAGGCGAAGCCTCCACCCGGCAGAGCAAACAACTAATGAATTACCTGTGACAGGAATGCTCGCGTACGTTCTGACTTCGGATGGGCAAAGAACTCATCCGGCGGCGCCTGTTCGACAATCTCACCACGGTCCATAAAGATCACCCGGTCGGCCACGGTTCGCGCAAACCCCATCTCATGTGTAACACAAAGCATGGTCATGCCGGATTGTGCCAGCCCAATCATGGTGTCCAGAACCTCTTTCACCATTTCCGGATCGAGGGCAGATGTCGGTTCATCAAACAGCATAATTTTCGGCTTCATACACAGCGAACGGGCGATAGCCACACGCTGCTGTTGGCCACCCGATATCTGGCCAGGGAACTTATTGGCATGCTCTGCGATACGTACGCGTTCCAGGTAGTGCATTGCCAACGCCTCCGCTTCCTTTTTCGGCATCTTTCGTACCCAAATCGGCGCAAGCGTACAGTTCTGCAGAACGGTCAGGTGCGGAAACAGATTAAAGTGCTGAAATACCATTCCTACTTCCTGACGTACGCGTTCGATATTGCGGATATCTTCATTCAGCTCGATACCATCAACCACAATGCGTCCTTGCTGATGTTCTTCAAGATGATTAATACAGCGAATGGTTGTGGATTTTCCGGAGCCCGAAGGGCCGCAAAGGACGATGCGTTCTCCCTGCTTTACCTTAAGATTAATGTCCCTCAGGACATGAAATTGTCCGTACCATTTATTCACATTTTCCAGCGTAATCATCGCGTCGGCGGGTGTCATAGTTATTTGGCTCATAATTTCCTCAGTGCGGTGTACGCCCGGTGTTAAAGCGCTTTTCCAGATGCTGGCTGTAGCGCGACATGCTAAAACAAAAGATCCAGTAGATCAGGGCAGCAAAGACATATCCTTCGGTGGACATACCCAGCCAGACAGGGTCAACGGTTGCCTGTTGCACGCTGCTAAAGAGATCGAACAATCCGATGATGATCACCAGGCTGGTATCCTTGAAGAGGGCAATGATCGTGTTGACCAGACCCGGAATGACCAGCTTGAGTGCTTGTGGAAGAATGACCAGTCCCTGCGTTTTCCAGTAACCGAGAGCCAGTGATTCAGCCGCTTCGTACTGACCTTTAGGTAACGCTTGCAGACCACCACGTACAACTTCAGCGACATAGGCGGACTGGAAGAGAATCACCCCCACCAGGGCTCGGATCAGCTTGTCGATGGTTGTTCCCTCTGCCATAAACAGCGGCAGCATGACCGATGACATAAACAGAACGGTGATAAGCGGTACGCCGCGCCAGAACTCAATGAAGATAACGGAGAGCACGCGGACGATCGGCATTTTTGAACGCCGTCCCAGGGCCAGTAAAATCCCCCACGGTAAAGCACCGGCTATCCCCACTGAAGCGATAATCAGCGTCAGCGTCAGCCCGCCCCACTGGCGTGTTTCAACGCGTTCCAGTCCCAGGAAACCGCCATACAACAGTACCCAGACAATAATCGGATAAACTACGGCCCAGGCAGCAATATAGCGTCCACGATGTGGCAGCTTTTTCCAGAACATAGCCGCGACAGAGAGCAGGCCGATAACCAGCGCCAGATTTATCCGCCAGCGCTGTTCATGGGGATACAATCCATACATGAACTGGCCGAAGCGCTCATGAATAAACACCCAGCAGGCGCCGGCTTTTGTGCAGTCAGCTCGGGTTGAACCGACCCAGTTGGCCTGTAAAAACGCCCAGTTCAGCAGGGGAGGAATCAATTCCCACATGAGCCACAGGCAGACAATCGTCAGCAGGCTGTTACTCCAGTTGGAGAACAGATTCTTACGCGCCCACAGAATGAAACGTCCACCTGTCGAGTTGGCAGGGCGCGAGGCGTGCGACAGTATCGCTTTTGTCATCATAGATCCTTAGCGCTCGACCAGTGCTATACGGCGGTTATAAAGGTTCATCAGTAGTGAAATCACCAGGCTGATGATCAGATAGACAGACATCGTGATGGCGATGGTTTCAATGGCTTGTCCGGTCTGGTTAAGCACGGTTCCGGCGAAGAGTGACACCATATCCGGATAACCAATCGCAGCGGCCAGCGACGAGTTTTTGACAATATTGAGATACTGGCTGGTCAGGGGAGGAATGATGACCCGTAAAGCCTGCGGAATGATGACCTGGCGAAGCGTCACGGTATGGGGTAATCCCAGCGAGCGCGCCGCCTCGTGCTGCCCATAAGGAACGGCCTGGATCCCTGCACGGATAATCTCTGCGATAAACGCGGACGTATAAATCGACAGCGCCAGCGTCAGGGCCGCCAGCTCGGGAATTAATACCATCCCGCCCTGAAAGTTAAAGCCACGCAGATGTGGAATATCCCAGTGCAAAGCGGCCCCAAACAGCCAGTGTGCAATTAGCGGCAGGCTAACGATCAGGACAACTGCCGTGGGCCAGGTTCTACGAAGCTGACCGGTTTTGACCTGATGCTTGCGGTTAAAACGGAATACCCCCGCAGAGAGCGCAAGCGCTATCACAATCGTGCCGATAAAAGCGTACAGCCCTTCACCCGGCTGAGGAGAAGGAATGGACAACCCACGGTTACTGAGGAAAAACAGCTCAAACGCGTCGACGGCCTGGCGGGGACCGGGAAGGTTACGCAGTACGGCGAAATACCAGAAGAAGATCTGCAGGAGCGGGGGGATATTGCGGAACGTCTCGATATAAACAGTCGACAGTTTCCGCAGAAGCCAGTTTTCAGAAAGACGCGCCAGGCCAATAAAGAAGCCCAGTATCGACGCGAAGACGATACAAAGCGCCGATACCAACAGCGTATTCAGTAAACCGACCACGAACACGCGTCCGTACGTGTCACCTTCCTGGTAATCAATAAGGTGCTGAACAATACCAAACCCCGCGCTGCGATCTAAAAACGCGAAACCGGAGGTAATGCCGCGGTTATTCAGGTTGGTGATGGTGTTATGGATGAGATACACGGCGATGAGAACAACCGCAACAATAGCAATAATCTGGAATAGCCAGGCGCGGACCGCGGGATGAGAAAAGGATAGCGATCCTTTTACGGCTGAGCGGCGATGGGACATAAAGAAACCTCAGTAACCATGACTCTGGAGTGGGCACTGCCGGAGCAGTGCCCGTTACAGCTATGACTTAACGTACTGGTGGTGCGTACTGAATACCGCCGTTGTTCCAGAGATTGTTCTGGCCGCGTTTGATCTTCAGCGGGCTTTCCGATCCCACGTTGCGCTCAAAGATCTCAGAGTAGTTGCCCACCTGTTTGATGATGTTGTAAGCCCACTTGTTATCCAGCTTCAGATCCTTGCCGAAATCACCTTCTTTACCGAGCAGGTGTGCCATATCCGGGTTGGATGGCTTAGCGGCTTTCTCATCAACGTTTTTAGAGTTGATGCCCATCTCTTCTGCGTTCAGCATGGCAAACAGCGTCCAGCGAACAATGGAGAACCAGTCTTCATCACCACGACGAACGACGGGGCCGAGAGGCTCTTTGGAGATGACTTCAGGCAGGACAATCCACTCTGCCGGGTTGCTCAGCTTAATGCGTAAGGCATACAGCTGTGACTGGTCAGAGGCCAGCGTGTCGCAACGGCCGGATTCCAGCGCTTTGGCCGATTCATCCGAGCGGTCGAATGTCACAGGGGTGTATTTCATGTTGTTTGCTTTGAAATAATCCGCGACGTTCAGCTCGGTATCGGTGCCCGCCTGGATACAAACGGTGGCGCCATCCAGTTCCTTGGCGCTTTTCAGGCCCGCTTTATTGTGGGTCAGGAAGCCGATGCCGTCATAATAGGTCACGCCCGTAAATGACATCCCCATGCCGGCATCACGGGAGGAAGTCCAGGTGGTATTACGGGAGAGCATGTCGACCTCACCGGACTGCAGCGCCGTAAAGCGTTCTTTCGCCGTCAGCGGGGTATATTTTACTTTGCTGTCATCGCCAAAAACGGCGGCTGCAACGCCACGGCAGACATCCACATCAATACCGGTAAATTTGCCGTTCGCATCGGCATAAGAGAAGCCAGGCAAACCGTCACTGATACCACATTGAACAAAACCTTTCTTTTTAACGGCATCCAGTGTCGTTCCCGCATGGGCTTGACCGGCTACGGCAAACAACATGCCTGCAGCGGCCAGGCTGGCTATCATCGTCTTTTTCATAATGCATCCTGTGTGGCGAAATTTATCGTTATAGAGGCGTTTTTAAACGCTTTACCTGTCTGTGGCTTTGGCCAACGTTTATAAAGCAAACGTAATGCCAGTTTTGCGTTCGACAAAATAAGAGACGAGTGAACGCTTAATGCTGAGTGTAGACAGGCTTAAATAAAATGAGCGCCCCAGAACGGTGCGAAATTACAACCTGTGCCACAAATCGGAGCAAAAGTTGCGAGTTGGGTCAGGAAAAAGAAGAGATAGTTTTCAGCGTGAATATTGGCAGGGTATTCAATAATCTTAATGTGTGAAAATCATCACGATAGAATAAGTAATTTGAATGAATATGCGAAAAAGTTGTGACTGACTTCAGGCTTAGATTAATTTAGTGAATATTTACAGGGCTATTTTTTTACTTATTTGAAAATATTGCACTCATTAAAAGCAAAAGCGCGGCCAGAGCCGCGCTTTCTCAACAGATGTTACTTCGTGAGGGCAATAATACCCAGTGTTAAACCCGCTACTGCGGCAGCACCGCCGGCGATAGCACCCGCAGTCTCCCAGTTATCCTGGGTGGTGCCTTTCATACAGGTATTGGTATGAACCAGTCGGCCCTGGTCGTCGTAAACCGGTACACATGGAGAATCGTGCGCGCAACCAGCAAGCAGCGCAGCGAGAAGTGCAACGGAAATGAATCTTATCATGATGTTACCTCAGTATTATTTCTCATCCGCTATAAAGCCAGGAGGGCTATTAACGAACTGGAGGTTATTTTACCACCGGGGTAAGTCCTCGTTACACGAGGAATAATCTCAAATTATGTAGTTTGTAAAAATCGTGGAGAAAAGTCGGTTTCAGGAGGAATTAATGGAGACATTATGGAGTTGCAAGAGACTGTTTTTACTTAATGCAAATCATCATATTCTTAATACTACCTTTCTTTAAAACCTAATTCGTTGTTTATGTTAAAAATAAAAAGGCACCAGAGGTGCCTTTTCAGGGAAACATTAACCTTTATGGTGCGTAAACCGTCGCCGAACAACCACAAAGAAAACAGGAACGAAGAAAATCGCCAGAAGGGTTGCGGAAAGCATTCCCCCCATAACGCCCGTACCGACGGCGTTTTGCGCGCCGCTCCCGGCCCCGGTGCTGATCACCAGCGGCATGACGCCAAGAATAAAGGCCAGGGATGTCATCAGGATCGGTCGAAGGCGCATCCTGGAAGCTTCCAGCGTGGCTTCAATAATGCCTTTGCCTTCTTTATCCATCAGGTCTTTAGCAAATTCGACGATCAGGATGGCGTTTTTCGCCGATAAACCAATCGTCGTCAGCAGGCCGACCTGGAAATAGACGTCATTGTTTAACCCGCGCAGCGACGCTGCGAGAAGAGCCCCAATGACCCCCAGCGGCACAACCAGCATGACGGAGAACGGAATGGACCAGCTTTCATACAGCGCAGCAAGGCACAGGAACACCACGATCAGTGAAATGGCGTACAGGGCAGGCGCCTGGTTACCCGAGAGCCGCTCCTGATAAGACATCCCCGTCCAGTCATAGCCGATGCCGGAAGGCAGTTTTGCCGCGAGACTTTCCATCATAGCCATGGCCTCACCGGTACTTTTACCCGGGGCTGATTCACCCAGGATCTCCATAGAGGGCATCCCGTTATAGCGTTCCAGACGAGGTGAACCATACACCCAGCGAGCGTTGCTGAAGGCGGAGAACGGGACCATTTCCCCATTCGCGCTGCGCACGTAAAGGTTATTAATATCTCCCGGCAACATACGGAATTTTGCGTCGGCCTGTACGTAGACCTTTTTCACTCGCCCATGATCGATAAAGTCGTTCACATAGGTGCCACCTAAGGCCGTCGAAATCGTCTGATTGACGTCAGAAAGGCTGACGCCCAGCGCCTGCGCTTTCTCCTGATCGACATCCAGCTTGAACTGAGGCGTATCTTCAAGACCGTTAGGGCGCACGCGAACCAGCAGGTCAGGGTGCTCATGCACCATGCTGAGCAGTTGGTTACGCGCCTGCGTCAGCTGGGTATGCCCCAGGTTGGCCTGATCGATCAATTCAAAATCGAAGCCCGTGGCGGTACCCAGTTCGATAATTGCAGGCAGGTTAAACGGGAACACGAGGCCATCTGTAATTTGACTGAAGGCTTTTGTCGCGCGACCCACAATGGCTTCAACGCCGTTTTCCGCCCCCGGGCGCTCCTCCCAGGGCTTCAGGCTGACGAAGGCGATACCGGCGTTCTGACCCTGGCCGCTAAAGCTAAAGCCGTTTACGGTAAAGACGGATTCCACGTTCGCCTTTTCGTTGTTCAGATAGTAATCCTGAACCTGATCGAGGACCTGCTGAGTACGCGTCTGGGTTGCACCCGCCGGGAGTTGAACCATCGTCATAAACACCCCCTGATCCTCTTCGGGCAGGAAGGAGGTAGGCAAGCGCAGGAAGAGCACCGCCATCCCACCGACGATAATGACGTACACCGCCAGATAGCGCCCTGTCTTACGCAAAATACCGCTCACGCTGTTGCTGTAGTGCTCCACGCTTTTATCAAAGAGCGCATTAAACCAGCCGAAGAAGCCACCTTTCTTCTCATGATGGTCGCCGGATACGGGCTTAAGCAACGTTGCGCAGAGTGCGGGCGTAAGGATTAGCGCAACCAGTACGGACAACGCCATAGCGGAAACGATAGTCAGCGAGAACTGACGATAGATCGCCCCCGTCGAGCCGCCAAAAAAGGCCATCGGAATAAAGACCGCCGAGAGCACCATGGCGATCCCCACCAGTGCACCCTGGATCTGCTCCATCGACTTCTGCGTGGCCTCTTTCGGCGGCAGTTTGTCTTCGACCATGACGCGTTCAACGTTCTCAACGACCACGATAGCATCATCGACCAGCAGACCTATCGCCAGCACCATACCGAACATCGTCAGGGTGTTGATGGAGAAACCGAATGCCGCCAGAACCGCAAAGGTACCCAGCAGAACGACCGGCACCGCGATAGTCGGGATGAGCGTCGCCCGCAGGTTTTGCAGGAACAGGTACATGACCAGGAAGACGAGAATGATTGCTTCAAACAGGGTCTTCACCACTTCGTGAATGGAGATTTTCACAAAAGGGGTGGTGTCATAGGGATAGACCACTTTCAGCCCCTGCGGGAAGAACTGCTGCAGTTGCGCCAGCTTGCTCTTAATGGCTGCCGCGGTGTCCAGCGCATTTGCCCCGGTTGCCAGCTTAATCCCCAGGCCGGTTGCCGCCTGCCCGTTGATTTTAGTGACCATGTTGTAGTTTTCGCCACCCAGCTCAATACTAGCCACGTCCTTCAGATGAACCATCGAGCCGTCCTGATTCACCTTGAGCGTCACGCGGCCAAACTCTTCCGGTGATTTCAGGCGGGTTTGCGCGATGATCGAGGCATTCAGCTGCTGCCCGGGAATGGACGGCGTTCCGCCCAGCTGGCCTGCTGCTATCTGGTCGTTCTGCGTTTTCAGCTGGTTGATAATATCCTGCGGCGTCAGCTGGTATTTGTTCATCGCGTTGCTGTCGAGCCAGATGCGCATCGCATACTGGGCGCCAAACAGCTGAACGTCACCGACGCCAGACGTTCGGCTGATGGCATCTTTGACGTTCGAAGCGACATAGTCAGAGATGTCATTCTGCGTGAGATTTTTGTTGTCTGAAACAAAGCCAGCGACCAGCAGGAAGCTGCTGCTGGATTTCTCCACGCCAATCCCTTGCTGCTGAACCTCTTGCGGCAGCAGCGGCATGGCGAGCTGCAGCTTGTTCTGCACCTGTACCTGGGCGATGTCCGGATCGGTTCCTGACTCGAAGGTCAGGGTGATGGTGACGTTACCCGCCGAATCGCTGGTGGAGGACATATACATCAGCTTATCGATACCGTTCATGTTCTGTTCGATAACCTGGGTCACGGTATCCTGCACCGTTTGAGCGTCCGCTCCCGGGTAAGTCGCGGATATCGCCACGGCGGGAGGAGCAATGGTCGGATACTGTGCGACGGGAAGTTTGAGAATGGCCAGCCCGCCTGCAATCATCAAAATGATGGCAAGTACCCAGGCGAAAACCGGTCTCTGAATAAAGAAATTAGCCATGTCGTCGTCCCTTAACCGGCTGGCGTCGTGGTGATATCAGGCGTGGCGACGACGGTTACGCCGGGTCTGACTTTCTGTAGCCCGCTGACTATCACGCGGTCACCGTTTTTCAGCCCTTCCGTCACCAGCCAGCGATCGCCAATTGCCTGAGGGGCCACGACGGTTCGCGGCTCAACCTGGTTTTTATCGTTCACCACCAGCACGGTTGCATCGCCTCGCGGTGTACGGGTCACGCCTTGCTGTGGTACCAGAATCGCATCCGGCTGGGTGCCTTCATCAATGCGGGCGCGAACGAACATGCCGGGTAACAACAGATGCTGAGGGTTCCGGAAAATGGCGCGCAGGGTGATCGAGCCGGTACTTTCATCGACCGTGACGTCAGAGAACTGCAATGTGCCTTTTAGCGGGTAGGGCTGCCCGTTCTCCATCAGCAGCTCAACGTTGCTGGCGATATCACCTTTTTGCAGGCTCGTCTGTTTCAGGCGCATAAAATCATTACTGGACTGGGTGACATCAACATAAATCGGATCGAGAAGCTGGACCGTTGCCAGCGCTGCGGCTTGCCCGTTCGTCACCAGCGCCCCTTCGGTCACGCTGGATTTTCCGATACGACCATCAACCGGAGAGGTCACTTTGGTGTAGGCAAGGTTGATACGTGCGCTCTCAACACCCGCTTTTGCGGCAACCACGCTGGCATCTGCCTGCTGAGCCGTCGCCACGGCCTGGTCATATTCCTGCTTACTGACATACTGGGTGCCTACCAGCGGGAGATAACGTTTCACCGTCAGGTGCGCAATATTGGCCGCCGCCTGAGCCTTCGCCAGTTCGCCTTTCGCGCTGTCATAGGCTGCCTGATAGGGCGCAGGATCAATCTGGTAAAGTGACTCGCCCGCTTTTACATCGCTACCCTCCGCGAAGTTACGGCGCAGGATAATGCCGCTAACCTGAGGACGAACCTCCGCAACGCGAAATGCATCTGTTCTGCCCGGGAGTTCAGTGGTGACCGCCAGAGGCGCGCTTTTCACAATATGCACGCTGACCTGAGGCGCCTGCTGGTGTTGCTGTTGATTTTCCTGACCATCGCATCCAGTGAGCAGTACCGCGCAGACAATGAAACCGGATAAGGGCAAACGTCTGAAATGATTCGTCATTACTGTTCCTTTAAATACCCATTCACCGATATATGCCGCGAATCGGTAGCAAGGGCAGAGGGATAAAAATAAAATGTAGCTGCGTATAATAATGAGGGTATTTAATGTTTTTTAATTTATAAGTGCGAATGACCGTGTTTGTAGAAAAAAATCAGAATCAGACCGGGTCCATTCAGGGATATACTTCAGGCATGTTAATCAGGTAAATGAGTTTAATGTTTTTAATTATTCACTCCGCCAATTTAATTGGAGCGATATATTTATATTGATTATAAATTAAGAGGGGTGACTTTTTTTGTGCAAAATTAAAACGGATTTTAGTGAATACTTACATTTGCATGAACGCAATATTACTTTTAAACCTTGTGAGTAACGAGTAGTTGCCTATGGCGCGTAAAAAGAAAGAAGAGGCTCAACAAACCCGGCAGCAGCTGATTGAGGCGGCTATCGGACAGTTTGCCACGCGTGGCGTAGCCAGCACGACGCTGACGGATATCGCTGATGCTGCAAAGGTGACGCGCGGCGCGATCTACTGGCACTTCACCAGTAAATCTGAAATATTTAATGCCATCTGGGAACAACAATTACCGCTTCGCGATATGATTCGCGACAGGCTTTCCCTTTCCGACAGTGACGATCCATTGTTAAAACTTCGTGAGCAATTTATTACTGCGCTGCAGTATATTGCCAATGAACCCCGGCAATGTGCGCTTTTACAAATTCTGTATCATAAGTGTGAATTTAGCAGCGATATGATTTCTGAACGTGAAATTAGAAAGCGTATCGGATTCAACGATGACACGCTACGCGCCACGCTGGAGACCTGTATTTCGCGAAACATCATTTCGCCACAGGTGAATGTTGATCTCACCTTGATTGTATTCCACGGTTTTTTTAGCGGAATAATTAAAAACTGGTTAATGAATAACGACAGTTTTAATCTTTATCAGCAGGCTCCCGCTCTGGTCGATAGCATACTGGCGACACTCCCGGTTATTCGCGTGTCGCCAGATGAGGGTGCTTATTGCTCAGCGCCGGGTAACATTTCCCCTCGGGCACAAAGTGCTTCTATGGTCTGCGCGCTGACGGGTTTACCTAACAGATAACCCTGAAGGGTGTTACAGCCCAGCTCGGTTAAAAAGGCTTGCTGCGCTTCGGTTTCCACACCTTCAGCCACAACTTTCAGGTTAAGTGTTTTAGCGAGAGCCACAATCGCAGAGACAATAGTGGCATCCTCGCTCTCGCCGCTGAGCTCTTGCACAAACGCCCTGTCGATTTTCAATTCACAGGCCGGTAAGCGCTTGAGGTACAGCAGGCTCGAATATCCGGTGCCAAAATCATCAATGGAGGCCTTCACCCCCGCATTCGTCAGCTCTGTCAGCACCCGTACGCTCTCATCCGGGTTGCTCATCGCCGTGGTTTCCGTCACTTCGAGGATCAACATTTCCGGTGGCACCTGGTGAAGTGCCAGGCAGTCGAGAACCGTTTTAACCAGCGAAGGTTGCTCAAACTGCAGTGTCGACAGGTTTACCGCCATTGACCAGCTTTGATGCCCCTGAAGATGCCATTCCCGCAGCTGGCGACAGGCTTCATTAATCACCCAGTTGCCAATCGGGACGATCAGCCCCGTTTTTTCCGCCAGCGGCAGAAAAAGGTCCGGCGTCAGTAACCCTTGCTTAGGATGCTGCCAGCGCAACAGCGCCTCGAATCCGAGGACCGGGCCCGCCGGGGCGTGAAATTTTGGCTGATACAGCAGGCGCAGCTCATTGCGATCGATCGCCATCCACAGATCGTTCATTAACTGGAGATGGGTCTGCGCCAGGGTGTTCATGGAGGGCTGGAAGAAGTGGTAACCGTTACGGCCCATATGCTTCGTGTGATACATCGCCGCGTCGGCGTTAAACATCAGCTCACGCTCGGTTTTGCCGTCGTGAGGGTACAGCGCGATACCAATGCTGAGGGTCACCACCAGTTCATAGGGGCTGAGATTGAAGGGGCTATCGATCGCGCGCACCAGCGAATTCGCCAGCGATGCCGCGTCGTCCGGACCTTCTCCCTCTGCCAGCAGAACAAATTCATCACCGCCGATGCGTGCAAGGGTGAACTGGCCTTTCAGGAGAAGCAGCAGACGCTGCGTAACGGCGACCAGCAGCCTGTCACCGACATCATGGCCGTAGGCGTCATTGATAGCTTTAAAGCCGTCAAGATCCATGAACATCAGGGCAAAGTGATTCCCTTCACGATCGGCTTTGCTGATGGCCTGATCGAGTCTGTCTTCCAGCAGGATACGGTTGGGCAGACGCGTCAGGGTATCGTGTAGCGCCAGCTGAGCGAGCTCCCGGTTAGCTTCTGCCAGCGACGAGGCCAGAAGGGCGGTGCGTGCCTGAAGGCGCGCATCCAGCATCGACACCAGCAGGGTGATCCCAAGAATAGAGAGCGCGACGACGCTGACCAGCACCGCCAGCCAGCTCCCGTTAATCCCCTCATGGTGAACCATTGTGGACATCGGAAACTGCGCCGCTTTCATCCCGGCATAGTGCATGCCGGCAATGGCAATTCCCATCGTGATGGCGGCACCCATGCGCATCAGCACGACCTGCGCGGCTTCGCGACGCAGGCGGAAGGTCAGCCATAATGCCGCGAGTGAAGCGGCAAGCGCAATCACGACCGAAATGGCCACCCAGACCTTGTCCCAGATTATCCCGGGCATCACCTCCAGCGCCGCCATGCCGGTGTAATGCATGGCCACAATACCGCTCCCCATCACCAGCGCGCCGGGCAGCAGTCGGCGCAGGCGTAGTTGCTCGCAGCTCACAAGCCATAGCGCAAACAGCGACGAACCCACGGCGATGACCATAGATAACACCGTCAGGGTGGCGTTGTAGCTCATGCTCATGGAGAGGTCCATCGCCAGCATGCCGATAAAATGCATGGCCCACACGCCAATCCCCATAGCAATACCGCCGCCAGCCAGCCAGACGCGGGCAGCGACGCCCTCACTCCCGGCGACACGTGCAGCCATGTTCAGCGCGGTATACGCAGCAAGAATGGCAACAACAAAGGAGAGGACGACAAGGATAGGGTTGTATTGGCTGACCAGCATGGACGGTTCTACTCGAGTGTGGGGTTACGCTAGAGCGGTTGAGAAGGGCGAGACATTATCACCGTCAGGTAATGGCTCAAAGGGATTTAAATCCCCGTTTTTAGTGGGTAATAACGGGGTGATTTGCGCAATCGGGCGGTTAGTCGAGCTCTGAGCAGTTCACGAGTTTCAGCGGATTGACGGAGTTCATATTGCGACACTTATCGGTTTCGGTGCTCATCAGTTCAATCCACTGCATAAGGAGTGTATCGAAAATGAGAACGGAGATTGCAAAGACAACCAGCCACCAGTATTTACGAATCATTGTGTCATTCCGCGAGAAAATCGCCAGTAAGGTGGGGGAAATATACACGAAAAACTGGGGTTGAAAAGCAGGAGAGGCGAAGGTTTACAATGCGTTGACGGAGAAGCGCTGGTAATAAAAAAGGCGCTTCCCCATGCCGAAGAGCGCCTTTTTAAACAAGCATTTAACTGATTAGTATCAGTTCATGCCGTATTTTTTCAGTTTCTTACGCAGAGTACCACGGTTGATACCCATCATCAGCGCAGCGCGGGTTTGGTTACCGCGGGTGTATTGCATCACCATGTCCAACAGTGGCTGTTCAACTTCAGCCAGTACCAGCTCATACAGGTCATTAACATCCTGACCATTCAGTTGAGCAAAATAGTTCTTCAGTGCCTGTTTAACCGAGTCACGCAGGGGCTTTTGAGTTACCTGGTCCTGAGAGTTAACGGTAGAAACGGTCAGTACGTCAGAATTTACGCGTTGTTCGAACATAGTTCTGTCAGCTCTTTATTTCATTACGCAAGATTTTCGAAGTATGCCTCCAACGCCTCCAGCTGTACGCTGGCATCCTCTATGGCGTTGAATGTGCGCCGAAACTGGTCATCTGGAGCGTGCTCCTGGAGATACCAGGAGACGTGTTTACGCGCAATTCGGTACCCTTTTGCCTGACCGTAGTGGTCATGCAGTTCCCGAACATGCGAACAAAGCAAGCGCTTAACCTCTGCCAAAGGCAGCGGGGCAAGCAGCTCCCCAGTGTCCAGATAATGCTGGATTTCCCGGAAGATCCAGGGTCTTCCCTGAGCTGCACGTCCTATCATCAGAGCATCAGCTCCCGTATAGTCGAGTACAGCCCTGGCTTTAAGCGGGTCAGTTATGTCGCCATTCGCGATAATCGGAATGGAAACTTTCTGCTTAACTGCCCGAATGCTGTCGTATTCAGCTTCACCGTTGAACAAACAGGCGCGAGTGCGTCCATGGATGGTCAGGGCCTGAATGCCACAGTCTTCGGCCAGTTGGGCAATCTCTACACAGTTACGGTGTTCCGGCGACCAACCCGTGCGAATCTTCAACGTAACAGGAACGTCCACCGCGCTGACAACCGCCGTCAGGATAGCTTTCACCTGGTCGGGGTATTGCAGAAGGGCTGAACCTGCAAGCTTGCGATTCACCTTTTTGGCCGGGCACCCCATATTGATATCAATAATCTGGGCACCACTTTCCACGTTAATCCGCGCGGCATCTGCCATCTCTTCAGGCACGCTTCCGGCAATTTGCACGGTGCGGATACCTGGTTCATCAACGTGCACCATCCGAAGGCGGGATTTATCGCTTTCCCAAACCTGCGGGTTAGACGACATCATCTCGGATACGGTTAAACCGGCTCCCATCTCATAGCACAGCGTCCTGAACGGCCGGTCTGTAATACCTGCCATTGGGGCTGCGATCAGGCGATTTCTAAGCTGGTGGTGTCCGATGCGCATGAGTTAAGAAATGACCATACTGTGACTGCAAGGCGGCGTATATTACGCATTTTTTGCACGAGATGAAAGGCCAAACTTTGAACAATCCACTGTTGTAGATCAAGGAATCGCCGCCCAATCTTCCCGTTAAAAATTATTCATTATTTAAATCATTAAGTTATATGGTAATGGTTATTTTATGGGCGCTTACAATTTCCCGTAACTTCTCATCATTTCTGAATAAATGCGTCGCTGAAGCGGGATAATCTGCTGTTTTTAACAGCAGATTTCCCTTCTTCTTTGCGATCTACGTCGCATTTTAGAACATGATCGTCATGCGAAAAATGCCTGTTATTCGACCACGACGCGCCCATGCAGCGACTGTACCGGACGGTTATTATCGTGATGCATTGTCTGGGTGAATCTGGCAAGTTGTTCTGCAGAAACCGTCAGGGGCTGTTTAAGTACAATCCAGGTAACGCCTTCTGAACACGGTGGAGTGGTCAGTGAACCGCTAAAGCGCCAGTACGTTTTATTTTTTGGCAGCAGTTTGTTCAGGTTGAGATCCTGTTTGATGGAGACGTTCTGCTCGGCCTGCTGAGGCATAACGCGCCACAGTTTTTCAAGCTCCGGGTTTGCGGCCCCTTTATCAAACATGACCGCCACCACCGTCAGTTCCCCACTGGCATTTTTATGAACCAGATGCATTTCCATCGCGTATCTCTTGCCATGTACGGTGTTTTCGCTCGGCGCGTGGAAATGGAACTGCTGTAACGTCCAGGTTTGCTTATCGAGAGTAAGGGTATCGCGGGTGTTCGCCTGTTCACCTGCCTGAATGGTATGGCCATTGTTCGTCAGTGTAACAGGGCCATCAACGTAGTGGGTTTGTAGCGGGGAGAGATGGGCGTTAGTGGTCGAATCAATATTAACAGGAGACTGGTTCATACCGCTTTGACAGGTCTTGTATGCCTCGTCCATCTCGCCCCAGTGTTGCGGTGAACCTTCCCCTTCATAGCTCCAGTGTGATGCAAATGCTGAAGCCGAAATCATGCTCAGCGCCAGCAGCGCTGCCTTGCCTGTAACGTGTGTCATCATATTCTTCCGGTGAATTTTTGTAATACAAATCAACATGATTTGTAGGGTTATTTTACCGAAGAATGACCGGGGGAGAGAGGATTATCAGAGGGTGAGAGGCGTGGTCAGATGACCACGCCAGATTCTTATTTTTTACGGCCGGTGATGCGGCACCACTCTTCTTTTTCCACCACCGGGTCGAGGGCAAAGAGATCGGCGTAGGCTTCACACACGCTGTCGGCCTGGCTTGCCAGGATACCGGAAAGCCCCAACAGACCGCCCTCAACGGGCAGCACGCTGATTAACGGAGCCAGTTCGCGCAGTGGGCCCGCCAGAATGTTAGCGACCACCACATCGGCTTTCATGGCTTCTGGCTGAGCATCCGGCAGATACAGCTCCAGACGATCGGAGACGCCGTTACGCTCGGCATTATCGCGGCTGGCCTGAATCGCCTGCGGATCGATATCGATCCCGATGGCTTTTGCCGCGCCCAGCTTCAGGGCCGCAATCGCGAGGATCCCGGATCCACAGCCGAAGTCGATCACTGTCTTACCGTCCAGATCCAGACCATCCAGCCACTGCAGGCACAGAGACGTGGTTGGGTGAGTACCGGTACCAAACGCCAGACCCGGGTCGAGCATCACGTTGACTGCGCTTTCATCAGGGACATCGCGCCAGCTCGGACAGATCCACAGACGTTTGCCGAACTGCATCGGGTGGAAGTTATCCATCCACTCGCGTTCCCAGTCTTTGTCTTCCAGCTGTTCGATTTTATGCACGAAACCCGCGCCCAGCAGAGGATGATTCTCCAGAATCGCGACAACCTCTTTCATATCGGTTTCGGCATCAAACAGGCCAATAACGTCGGTATCACCCCACAGGCGGGTTTCGCCCGGCAGCGGCTCAAAGACCGGCGTGTCATGCGTGTCCTGGAAGGTGATAGAGACCGAACCGGCCTCCATCAGCGCATCGCTCAGCTCTTCGGCGTTAGCGCCGGTTGTGTTCAGTTTTAGTTGGATCCACGGCATGGCAAAACTCTTTATTTATCAGTAGAAATCATAGCGGGTTGTGGGACGGGCTGACCGAAACGGTTCCCCACCACAAACGCCAGTAAACTTAGCAGTAACGAAGGCACAATCGGATGGAAGCCCAGGTACTGAATCTTAAACGTTGCGAGGACGGCGTAAAGCACGCCGCCGACAATCATCGCGCTCAGCGCACCGGCGGCATTCGCGCGCTCCCAGTAGAGTCCTAACACCAGCGGCCACAGGAATACCGCTTCAAGCCCGCCAAATGCCAGCAGGTTCAGCCAGATGATCATCTCCGGCGGGCGCCACGCGGCTAACAGCAGCAATGCCCCTAACGCCAGAGTAATAACGGCCGACATGCGCTTCAGGCGCCGTTCATTCTCTGCCTGCTCAGGACGCAGGTTCAGATAGAGATCTTTTATGATCGTAGCGGAACTTTGCAGCAGCTGAGCGTTGATGGTCGACATAATGGCGGCCATCGGTGCGGCGAGGAAGATCCCGGCGGCAAATGGCGGCAGCACTTTAACCATCAGGGTTGGGATAACCAGATCGGGTACGGTAAGGTCAGGAATAACTGCCCGACCTAACGCGCCCGCCAGGTGCATACCAAACATCAGGATTGCGACAACGATAGTGCCGATAATGATACCTCTGTGCACGGCTTTGCTGTCTTTGTAAGAGATACAGCGGACGGCGGTATGCGGCAGGCCAATCACCCCAAAGCACACCAACACCCAGAACGAGGTCATAAAGGTTGGAGAAAGGATGTCATCCGCGCCCTGCGGCGAAACCAGTTTTGGATCGATCGTCTCGAGCGTTTCAACCGCATGGCTCAGGCCGCCCGCGGCGTGGACGATGCCGACCAGCAGGACAATAGTGCCGATAAGCATAACCATGCCCTGCATCGTATCGTTCAGCACGCTGGCGCGGAATCCGCCAAACGCGGTATACAGCGCAATGCTGACTCCGAAGATGATCAAGCCTGTCTCGTAGGGAATACCCGCCGCCGTTTCCAGCAGGCGTGCCCCGCCGATAAACTGTACCGTCATTGCGCCAATAAAGGCCACCAGCAGGCTTAAGCTGGCCAGCCACACCAGTAAACGGCTCTGATAGCGGGCAAACAGCATATCGTTGAGCGTCACGGCATTATAACGGCGCGCCAGAATGGCAAATTTTTTACCCAGTATGCCCAGCGAGAGCCAGACGGCAGGAAGCTGGATCATCGCCAGCAGCACCCAGCCTAACCCGTATTTATAGGCTGCTCCGGGTCCGCCGATAAACGAACTGGCGCTGATGTAGGTCGCGGTCAGCGTCATGGCCAGCACGACGCCGCCCATCGAGCGGCTACCCAGAAAATACTCGTTCAGGAAGGTGCCCGTCGTTCTTTTACGCATGGCGTAAACGGATAAACCAAACACCACTAACAAGTAAGCGATAAGCGGCAGAATGACTTCAAGCTGCATCATCGTCCTCCAGCGGAATATCGCGATAGATGAATTTCACCATTGCCCAGCACAGCAGGATGAAGACCAGCGGGACCAGCAGACACGCCATTTCGAACCAGTGCGGCAGGCCGGTGATGCCAATAGCGGAGTCAGGTAAGTAAGCAGTTACTAACCATGCTGCGAGATAGAGAAGGGTCAGCCACAGCGCCCAGCGCGCTTCTTTATGGGCCTGAACAAAACGTTTGTCCATTTTTTGTCCCTTGTGGATGAAGAAAGCGGGGATTGTACATGATGGGGCCTGGCGATCCCCAGAAATAAAAAAGGCCGGATAATCCGGCCTTTTAGCAACACAGGTCTCTTACTTCTCGTTCAGACCGAGTTTTTTCTCCAGATAGTGGATATTAGTTCCACCATTCTGGAAGTGCTCGTCGCTCATGATACGCATCTGCAGATCTACGTTGGTTTTGATACCGTCGATGATCAGCTCCTGCAGGGCGTTTTTCATGCGGGCAATCGCCACGTCACGGTTTTCGCCGTAGCAGATAAGCTTGCCGATCATTGAGTCATAGTACGGCGGTACGGTGTAACCGGCGTATATATGAGACTCCCAGCGCACACCAAAGCCACCCGGCGCGTGGAAACGCGTGATTTTACCCGGGCTTGGCAGGAAGGTGTTCGGGTCTTCGGCGTTGATACGGCACTCTACCGCATGGCCTTTCACCACCACTTCTTCCTGCTTGATGGACAGCGGCTGGCCTGCAGCGATACGCAGCTGTTCTTTGATCAGGTCAACGCCGGTGATCATTTCTGTAACCGGGTGTTCAACCTGAATACGGGTGTTCATTTCGATGAAATAGAATTCGCCGTTTTCGAACAGGAACTCAAAGGTACCTGCACCGCGATAGCCGATATCAACACACGCTTTGGAGCAACGCTCGCCGATGTAGCGACGCAGTTCCGGGGTAATGCCCGGAGCTGGTGCTTCTTCGACCACTTTCTGGTGACGACGCTGCATAGAGCAGTCACGTTCTGCCAGATAGATCGCGTTACCCTGACCGTCAGCCAGCACCTGAATTTCGATGTGGCGTGGGTTTTCCAGGTATTTTTCCATGTACACCATGTCATTGCTGAAAGCGGCTTTCGCTTCTGCTTTGGTCATGGAGATGGACTGCGCCAGTTCAGCATCGCTACGCACAACGCGCATACCGCGACCGCCGCCGCCGCCGGACGCCTTGATGATAACCGGGTAGCCAATGCGTTTAGCATGAGCACGGTTAGCATCCATGTCGTCGGTCAGAGGGCCGTCAGAGCCTGGTACGGTTGGAACACCGGCTTTTTTCATCGCGGTGATTGCAGACACTTTGTCGCCCATCAGGCGGATGGTGTCGGCTTTCGGGCCGATGAAGATAAAGCCAGAGCGTTCCACCTGCTCAGCAAAGTTGGCGTTCTCAGAGAGGAAGCCGTAACCCGGATGAATTGCCACCGCGCCGGTGATTTCAGCGGCGCTGATGATAGCCGGGATGTTCAGATAGCTTTTTACGGACGGAGCCGGGCCAATACAGACCGTCTCATCCGCCAGCAATACGTGTTTTAAATCGCGATCCGCGCTTGAGTGCACAGCGACGGTCTTGATGCCCAGTTCTTTACAGGCACGAAGAATACGCAGTGCGATCTCGCCGCGGTTGGCGATAACAATTTTATCCAGCATGTACGCCTCGTTACTCGATGACGACCAGCGGCTCGTCAAATTCAACCGGCTGACCACTTTCGACCAGAATCGCTTTAACAGTACCTGATTTGTCTGCTTCGATCTGGTTCATCATTTTCATCGCTTCAACGATGCACAGGGTATCGCCTACGTTGACTTTCTGACCCACTTCGATGAACGCCTTCGCGTCCGGGCTCGGGGTGCGGTAGAAAGTACCAACCATTGGGGAACGTACGATGTGACCACTGATTTCTGCTGCAGCGGCAGGTGCGGCTTCAGCTGCTGGCGCAACGGCTGCGGAGAGCGCAGGCTGCTGCACTGGCGCAGCATAAGCTTGCTGCATTACCGGGAAGCTAGCGGCTGGGGCTGCACGGCTGATGCGTACAGACTCTTCGCCTTCAGAAATTTCCAGTTCGGAGATGCCTGATTCTTCAACCAGCTCGATCAGTTTTTTAATCTTACGAATATCCATGAGTGGGTTCCGTACTCTTGTTTAGTGTGATTGTGACAAGCGTTTTACCGCTGTCTGTAAAGCGTATGAATAGCCGTCTGCGCCCAGTCCACAGATAACGCCAGCAGCGATATCCGACAGATACGAATGGTGACGGAACGGCTCTCGGGCGTGCACATTACTCAGGTGGATCTCGATAAACGGGATACTCACCGCAAGCAGTGCGTCGCGGATAGCAACACTGGTGTGCGTAAACGCGGCCGGATTGATCAGGATATAGTCCACATTGTCTTTAGCCTGATGAATACGGTCGATGAGTGCGTACTCCGCATTCGACTGAAAATGATCCAAATCCACATTCAGTGACGCTGCTTCCGTTCCCAGACGGTTAACAATTTCACTCAATGTTAGCGTGCCGTACTTCTCTGGCTCACGGGTGCCGAGCATGTTCAGGTTCGGTCCGTTCAAAACTAAGATATGGAACTTATCAGTCATAATGCCGCTATCTCCTGCGATTTTCGGGTAAAAAACAAAATATACCTTCGAAACGCAAATGTCACCTTTTCAGAGGCTTAAAACCGCTGTCAGGCGAACCAAGGTCGCACATTATAACGATTTCGTAGCATTTAGCAGCTAAATACTGGTCTTATCAGGGAAGATTATCAACCGCTATCCGAAAAAGATTTGCGGTTGACGGGTAATCTGCGGGAAAACGCACAGTTTCGCGAACTATCGCAACCACTGGCGGAACTTCTTGTAACGCCATGCTAAAAGCGCCACGGCCGCCAGTGCATACAGGATTGGCTGCGGCGAGAGGATCTTCACCGACCACAGGTAATGAATGGGAGCGAGGATCGCGACAAGATAGACGAAGTTGTGCAGCAGCTGCCAGCGCCTGCCCAGTTTTCGCTGCGCATATTGCGTGGATGTCAGCGCTAACGCCAGTAAAACCACCCAGCTCACGATACCCAGCGTCAGATAAGGACGTGTCACCAGTTCGCGGCCAAGCAGCGCCAGATTGTTAATTCCCAGTTCCAGCAGGGCGTAGCTGGTGAGGTGCAGCGTCGCCCAGGCAAAACACCATAGCCCTAACAGCCGACGGGTGCGTATCAATAAGGGCTGTTTAGCGTAGCGCGCCAGCGGCGAGACGAGCAAGGTGGCCAGCAAAAATTTCAGAGCCATCCGACCGGTAAAATGCTGGATATCCTTTGCAGGATCTGCGCTAAAGAGCCCCTGGCTGGCGGCCCAGAACAGCCATATAAAAGGAAGCAGCCCGGCCAGGTGCAGCAGCACTTTCAGCCAGGTAATCTGTTTT
Source organism: Enterobacter sp. UPMP2060 (assembly GCF_053709655.1). Lineage (NCBI taxonomy): Bacteria > Pseudomonadati > Pseudomonadota > Gammaproteobacteria > Enterobacterales > Enterobacteriaceae > Enterobacter > Enterobacter sp. UPMP2060. Next base: position 171,803 of record NZ_JBSKJQ010000007.1, on the reverse strand, counting down.
GCCGTTAAACGCACTCAGAAGTTCTCCCGTAAGTTGAGGCCACGGTAAAGCGAGGCCACTTCATCCGCATAGCCGTTAAACAGCAGCGTCGGCTGGCGCTTCACGTCCAGCGCACCGCCGGAACCGATAAACCGCTCGGTTGCCTGCGACCAGCGCGGATGATCCACGTGCGGGTTCACGTTGGCGAAGAAACCGTATTCGTCCGGGGCCGCCAGATTCCAGGTGGTTGGCGGACGTTCGCGGGTAAGCTTAATGCTGACGATAGACTTAATCCCTTTGAAGCCATATTTCCACGGTACGGTTAAACGGATGGGGGCGCCGTTCTGCGGCGGAAGCGCTTTGCCATAAACGCCAACGGTCAGCAGGGTGAGGGGGTGCATAGCTTCGTCGAGACGTAGCCCTTCCACATATGGATATTCAAGCCCGCCGCCGATGAACCGATCTTTCTGCCCGGGCATCTCGTCCGGCGCATAGCGCGTCTGGAAAGCGACATATTTTGCATTGCTGGTGGGTTCAACCATCGCCAGCAGTTTATGCAGCGGGAAGCCGACCCAGGGCACCACCATCGACCAGGCTTCCACGCATCGCATGCGATAGATACGCTCTTCGAGCGGGAAACGGGTGGTGAGATCGTGATGGTCCAGCGTCAGGGGTTTCGCCACTTCGCCATCAATTTTCAGCGTCCACGGATCGGTTTTGAGGCTTCCCGCGTTGGCGGCAGGATCGGCCTTATCGAGACCAAATTCGTAGAAGTTGTTGTAGCCGGTAACTTTATCTTCCGGCGTGAGCGTCAGCTTGTTTTGCCATTCGGCCGGTTTCGTAAAGGTGAGCGGGGCGCCGGATGGGGCTTTTGGCCGATCGTTGCCTTTAAACCAGTCGAGCAGGTCGGCGTGTGCCGCGGGAGAGAGCGTCAGGGCTGTGGCGCTGATGCCAAGCATTTTCAGGATCTGGCGGCGCTGTAACATAAAGACAGACTCAGACGTTACGTCGGCTTCCGTCAGTTTTCGGTTTTTCATGGCATCCTCCGTCATGCGTTTTTCTAAGCATGACGGAGGAGAGGGATTCGCGCGAATATGTCACGAAAATTTGAAGATTAGGCGATTTTCACCAGCGCGCGGCCGTGGAACTGGTTGTCCATGATCTTACTGGCGTATTCCGGCGCCTGGCTGAGGGTTATCTCCGTTGCGCTCTGGGTATAGAAAGATTCCGGCAGATCGCGCACCAGCCGTTCCCAGGCTTCATGACGACGGGCCGGCGGGGTCATTACGGAATCCACACCCTGCAGGCGTACGTTACGCAGAATAAATGGCATCACGGTGGTTGGCAGGGCAAATCCGCCCGCCAGACCGCAGGCTGCCACGCAGCCGCCGTAGTTCATCTGCGCCAGGACTTTTGCCAGCACCTTATCACCGACGGTATCCACCGCCCCAGCCCAAACCTGTTTTTCCAGCGGACGGGTTTCGGCAAATTCGTCGCGGCTGAGAATGCGGCTGGCACCGAGCTGGCGCAGATAGTCATGGGTGCTTTCTCGGCCGGAAACCGCAGCGACCTGATAGCCCAGCTTGTGGAGCAGCGTGACTGCCGTGCTGCCCACGCCTCCGCTGGCGCCGGTGACGACAATTTCCCCTGACTCAGGGCGGATAGCTGCATCTTCCAGCGCCATCACGCACAGCATGGCGGTAAAGCCTGCCGTGCCGACGATCATCGCCTTGCGGCCATCCATGCCTTTCGGCACAGGCACCAGCCAGTCGCCCTTCACGCGCGCCTGCGTTGCCAGCCCGCCCCAGTGATTTTCACCCACGCCCCAGCCGGTGAGCAGCACATGCTGGCCCGGATGGAAGCGCGGATCCTCGCTGGTATGAACCCGCCCAGCGAAATCGATCCCCGGCACCATAGGGAAATTTCGGATGATTTTACCCTTACCGGTAATAGCCAGCGCATCTTTATAATTTAAACTGGACCAGTCGATGTCGACGGTTACGTCGCCTTCCGGCAGGCGACTCTCTTCAACCGCCTGCACTGAGGCAAGCGTTTTGCCGTCCTGCTGTTCTAAGATCAAAGCCTGCATACGGGGTCCTCACGACTCAGATGATTGGAAAATAATTTCTGAAGACTATACTCGCTCAGGGAAACGCAGTGCCGATTTAACGCAATAAATTGCCAGATACGCCCGATTTGGTAGTATGCCGCATTTGAAATGCAAGTTAGCGCTTACTCGCTACCCCATCAACCCACGGAGTAATCTCAAGGATGCGATTAACGACGAAGTTCTCAGCTTTTATCACCTTGCTGACGGGGCTTACCATTTTTGTCACGCTTCTGGGCTGTTCCCTGAGTTTTTACACCGCCATTCAGGACAAGCTGGTCAACCGGGTACAGTCTGTTGCCTCGGTGATTGATACGCGTCTGCTGACGACGCCCCTACCGGCGCTCTCCCGTGAGCTTGATGAGTTGATGGTACCTGTTGATATCGTTCAGATCGACATTCTGCAGGGAAAGCATCGTGTTTTAAGCCACGAACGACCGGGAAGCTATCGCCCCGCGGGCGTGGTAAGCCAGTATCGGGAAGTGACGGTGCATTCCCTTAAAAATCCGGGGATGACCATACACATGGTCTACCTCGATCCGATGGCCAGCTATTTCCGTTCCATGATGACCACCGCGCCGCTCACCGTCGCTGTTGCGTTTATCGTCCTGCTGATCTTTCTCGCGGTCCGCTGGCTGCGCCGCCAGCTTTCCGGTCAGGAGCTGCTGGAGATGCGCTCCGTGCGGATCCTGAACGGTGAACGCGGCCCGCAGGTGCGTGGCTCTGTTCACGAGTGGCCGTCACGCGCCAGCAGCGCGCTCGATACCCTGCTCTCCGAAATCCAGTTTGCCAGCGACCAGCGCAGCCGTATGGATACGCTGATCCGCTCTTATGCGGCGCAGGATAATAAAACTGGCCTTAACAACCGTCTTTTCTTTGATAATCAGCTCGCCACGCTGCTCGACGATTCAGAAAAAGTGGGGACTCACGGGGTGGTGATGATGATTCGTCTGCCCGATTTCGATCTCCTGCGCGACACCTGGGGACAGCGTGCCGCGGAAGAAAACCTCTTTACGCTGATCAACCTGCTCTCCACCTTTATTATGCGCTACCCGGGCGCGCTGCTGGCCCGCTATCACCGCAGCGACTTTGCCGTGCTGTTGCCTCACCGTACGCTGAAGGAATCCGAAAGCATCGCCAGCCAGCTGCTGAAGGCGGTAGATGCGCTGCCGCAGAGCAAAATGCTCGACAGGGACGATATGGTCCACATGGGGATCTGCGCCTGGCGTGGCGGACAATCGACTGAACAGGTGATGGAGCATGCGGAAGCCGCTACCCGCAACGCCGTGTTGCAGGGAGCCAACGGATGGGCGGTTTACGATGACTCGCTGCCGGAAAAAGGGCGCGGCAACGTGCGCTGGCGCACGCTGATTGAGCAAATGCTCAGCCGCGGCGGGCCACGTATTTATCAAAAACCCGCGGTCATGAAAAACGGCAACGTTCATCACCGTGAACTGATGTGTCGTATTTTTGACGGTACCGAAGAGGTCATCTCTGCGGAATATCTGCCGATGGTGCTGCAATTTGGCCTGTCCGAAGAGTATGACCGCCAGCAAATTACCCGGCTGATTCCGTTTTTATCCTTCTGGCCTGAAGAAAACCTGGCGTTACAGGTCACCGTGGAGTCGTTAATACGCCCACGTTTTCAGCGCTGGCTACGTGATACGCTAATGCAATGCGAAAAATCGCAACGTAAACACATTATTTTTGAACTTGCTGAGGCCGATGTAGGTCAACACATCAGCCGGTTACGTCCGGTGGTACGTTTGATCAATGCGCTCGGTGCACGTATCGCTGTGACGCAGGCAGGTTTAACGCTGGTCAGCACCAACTGGATCAAGGAACTGGATGTGGAGTTATTAAAGCTACATCCGGGGCTGGTAAGGAATATTGAGAAGCGTACGGAAAACCAGCTGCTGGTACAGAGTCTGGTAGAAGCGTGCAAGGGTACGCGAACACAAGTATTCGCCACGGGCGTGCGCTCCAGAAGCGAATGGCAGATGTTAACAGCGCGCGGCGTGATGGGCGGTCAGGGGGATTTTTTTGCTGCCTCTCAACCGCTTGACACCAACGTGAAAAAATATTTGCAAAGATACTCTGTTTGACCTGCCGTTTACGCTGTTTTCACGTAGAATATCGCGCCTGTAGCTTTGAGTATGTCGAGCAAAAAGCCAGTGAACGACCTGTAACGGGTTACAAACGTCAGTGGGGAACGCTACTGTTTACTCAGCCCTGAGGGAATCAGGGGATGATTTTGTAACATCAGGAAACGTACTGCACAAATTTTCACCGTTGCAGATGATTTTTGCGCCTTGTCGCTGCTGCGTGTGGTTGGTAAAGTAAGCGGATTTTGTTTTCCGCCCCAGCTTTCAGGATTATCCCTTAGTATGTTGAAAAAATTTCGTGGCATGTTTTCCAATGACCTGTCCATTGACCTGGGTACCGCGAATACCCTTATTTATGTAAAAGGACAAGGCATCGTATTGAATGAGCCTTCCGTTGTGGCCATTCGTCAGGATCGTGCAGGCTCGCCGAAAAGCGTTGCTGCAGTGGGTCATGACGCGAAGCAGATGCTGGGTCGTACCCCTGGCAACATCGCCGCCATTCGCCCAATGAAAGACGGCGTTATCGCCGACTTCTTCGTGACTGAAAAAATGCTTCAGCACTTCATCAAGCAGGTTCACAGCAACAGCTTCATGCGTCCAAGCCCGCGTGTTCTGGTGTGTGTGCCGGTTGGCGCAACCCAGGTAGAGCGTCGCGCAATCCGTGAATCTGCCCAGGGTGCAGGTGCACGTGAAGTGTTCCTGATTGAAGAGCCAATGGCTGCGGCCATCGGTGCTGGCCTGCCTGTTTCCGAAGCTACCGGTTCTATGGTGGTGGATATCGGTGGTGGTACCACTGAAGTGGCCGTTATCTCTCTGAACGGCGTGGTGTACTCCTCTTCCGTACGTATCGGTGGTGACCGCTTCGATGAAGCCATCATTAATTATGTGCGCCGTAACTACGGCTCTCTGATCGGTGAAGCCACCGCAGAGCGTATCAAACACGAAATCGGCTCCGCGTATCCGGGCGATGAAGTGCGTGAGATCGAAGTACGTGGCCGTAACCTGGCTGAAGGTGTTCCACGCGGTTTCACCCTGAACTCCAACGAAATTCTGGAAGCTCTGCAGGAACCACTGACGGGCATCGTGAGCGCGGTAATGGTTGCGCTGGAACAGTGCCCACCAGAGCTGGCGTCCGATATCTCCGAGCGCGGTATGGTTCTGACCGGTGGTGGTGCGCTGCTGCGTAACCTCGACCGCCTGTTAATGGAAGAGACAGGTATTCCTGTCGTAGTTGCAGAAGATCCACTGACTTGCGTCGCCCGTGGTGGTGGCAAGGCGCTGGAAATGATCGACATGCACGGCGGCGATTTGTTCAGCGAAGAGTAGTCGAGTTTGAGAGGGTAGCAATTTGCTACCCTTTCTCTCTGACGCGAGAATACGCATAGCCTATGAAGCCAATTTTTAGCCGTGGCCCATCGCTACAGTTTCGCCTTATTCTGGCGGTTCTGGTTGCGCTTGGGGTCATTATTGCCGATAGCCGCCTCGGTACGTTCAGCCAGATCAGAACGTACATGGATACCGCCGTCAGTCCTTTCTACTTTGTTTCAAATGGTCCCCGTGAACTGCTCGACTCCGTTTCTCAAACGCTGTCTTCGCGCGACCAACTCGAACTCGAAAACCGGGCATTACGTCAGGAACTGCTGCTGAAAAACAGCGAACTGCTGATGCTGGGGCAATACAAGCAGGAAAACGCGCGTCTGCGTGAGCTGCTCGGCTCGCCGCTGCGTCAGGATGAGCAGAAAATGGTCACGCAGGTGATCTCCACCGTGAACGACCCCTACAGCGATCAGGTTGTGATCGACAAAGGGAGCGTGAACGGGGTGTATGAAGGTCAGCCTGTTATCAGCGATAAAGGCGTTGTGGGCCAGGTTGTTGCCGTGGCTAAACTGACCAGCCGCGTGCTGCTGATTTGCGATGCCACGCATGCGCTGCCGATCCAGGTTCTGCGCAACGACATCCGCGTGATTGCGGCCGGTAACGGCTGTACGGACGACCTGCAGCTGGAACACCTGCCGGCTAACACGGATATCCGCGTGGGCGACGTGCTGGTGACGTCCGGCCTGGGTGGACGCTTCCCTGAAGGTTATCCGGTTGCGGTGGTCTCTTCGGTCAAGCTGGACACCCAGCGTGCCTATACCGTGATTCAGGCCCGTCCAACCGCCGGTTTGCAGCGTCTGCGCTATCTGCTGCTGCTGTGGGGCGCCGATCGTAACGGTTCTAATCCGATGACGCCTGAAGAGGTGCATCGCGTGGCGAACGAGCGCCTGATGCAGATGATGCCGCAGGTTCTCCCACCTGCGGATTCCATGGGGCCGCCTGCGCCAGTACCGGCGCCGGCAACCGGGTTAACGCAGCCGCTGCCGGATGCGCCGCCACCGCCTAAACTCTCTTCGGGAGGGCAGTAGTGGCAAGCTATCGTAGCCAGGGACGCTGGGTCATCTGGCTCTCGTTTCTCATTGCACTGTTACTGCAAGTGATGCCCTGGCCGGATGACATTCTCGTTTTCCGGCCAAACTGGGTATTACTCATTTTACTCTACTGGATCCTTGCCCTGCCGCATCGCGTAAATGTCGGCACAGGTTTCGTGATGGGTGCCATACTGGATCTCATTAGCGGCTCTACGCTTGGCGTGCGCGCCTTGTCCATGAGCATTATTGCGTACCTCGTCGCACTCAAATTCCAGCTCTTTCGTAACCTTGCGCTCTGGCAACAGGCCCTGGTAGTGATGCTATTGTCGCTCGCTGCGGATATCGTTGTTTTCTGGGCAGAGTTTTTAGTGATCAACGTCTCTTTCCGACCGGAAGTGTTCTGGAGTAGTGTAGTAAACGGTGTGCTCTGGCCTTGGTTATTCCTGCTGATGCGTAAGGTTCGCCAGCAGTTTGCTGTGCAATAAAAGGTTTCTATGACGTCTTTGTATCTCGCTTCCGGCTCCCCGCGCCGTCAGGAACTCCTGACGCAGCTAGGCGTCTCTTTTGAACGCATCGTTACCGGCATTGAAGAAAAACGTGCTGAGGGCGAAAGCGCTCAACAGTACGTGTCTCGCCTGGCGCGCGAGAAAGCGCAGGCGGGCGTGGCCAGTGTGCCACGCGATCTTCCCGTGCTGGGAGCAGATACCATCGTTATTCTGAACGGTGAAGTGCTTGAGAAACCGCGCGACGCCGATCATGCGGCGCGCATGCTGCACAAAATGTCCGGACAAACGCATCAGGTGATGACGGCCGTCGCGCTGGCTGACCGCCAGCACGTGCTGGATTGCCTGGTGGTGACCGAAGTGACATTCAGAGTACTTACCGACGACGACATCGCCGCTTATATTGCCAGCGGTGAACCAATGGATAAAGCAGGTGCATACGGTATTCAGGGGCTGGGTGGCTGTTTTGTCAGGAAGATTAATGGCAGCTATCACGCCGTAGTCGGCTTACCGCTGGTGGAAACGTATGAGTTGCTGAGCAATTTTAACTCACTGCGTGAGGGAAGGGATAATTATGACGGCTGAATTGTTGGTAAACGTAACGCCATCGGAAACCCGTGTGGCCTATATTGATGGTGGCATTCTTCAGGAAATTCATATTGAGCGTGAAGCGCGGCGCGGAATAGTAGGCAATATCTACAAAGGTCGTGTCAGTCGTGTACTACCGGGTATGCAGGCGGCTTTTGTAGATATTGGACTGGATAAGGCGGCGTTTTTACATGCCTCCGATATCATGCCGCACACCGAGTGCGTCGCGGGCGAAGAGCAAAAACAGTTTGCCGTGCGCGATATTTCTGAACTGGTGCGTCAGGGACAGGATCTGATGGTGCAGGTGGTGAAAGACCCCCTCGGTACCAAAGGCGCCCGTCTGACCACCGACATCACCTTACCTTCCCGCTATCTGGTCTTTATGCCCGGCGCGTCGCACGTGGGCGTTTCGCAACGTATTGAGAGCGAAACCGAGCGCGAGCGTCTGAAGAAAGTGGTCAGCGCCTACTGCGATGAACAGGGCGGGTTTATCATCCGTACCGCTGCGGAAGGGATCAGCGAAGAAGACCTGGCGTCGGATGCGGCTTACCTGAAGCGCGTCTGGACCAAGGTGATGGAGCGTAAAAAACGCAACCAGACCCGCTACCAGCTCTACGGTGAGCTGGCCCTTGCTCAGCGCGTTCTGCGCGACTTTGCCGATGCCCAGCTCGACCGCATCCGCGTGGACTCGCGCCTGACCTATGAAGCGCTGCTGGAATTTACCGCTGAGTACATCCCGGAGATGCCTGGCCTGCTGGAGCATTATTCAGGGCGTCAGCCGATTTTCGATCTCTATGATGTCGAAAACGAGATCCAGCGCGCGCTGGAGCGTAAGGTTGAGCTGAAGTCAGGCGGCTATCTGATCATCGATCAGACCGAAGCGATGACCACCGTCGATATCAACACCGGCGCGTTCGTCGGCCATCGCAACCTGGATGACACCATCTTCAACACTAACATCGAAGCCACGCAGGCCATTGCGCGGCAGCTTCGTCTGCGCAATCTGGGCGGCATTATCATCATCGACTTCATCGATATGAGTAATGAAGACCATCGTCGTCGCGTGCTGCACTCGCTTGAGCAGGCGCTGAGCAAAGATCGCGTGAAAACCAGCATTAACGGCTTCTCGCAGCTGGGGCTGGTGGAAATGACGCGTAAGCGTACCCGCGAGAGCGTTGAGCATGTGCTGTGTAATGAATGCCCAACCTGCCATGGGCGCGGAACGGTAAAGACGGTTGAGACCGTCTGCTACGAAATTATGCGTGAAATCGTTCGTGTCCATCATGCCTACGACTCCGATCGTTTTCTGGTCTATGCTTCCCCTGCGGTGGCTGAAGCGCTGAAAGGCGAAGAGTCACACGCGCTGGCGGAAGTGGAAATCTTTGTCGGCAAACAGGTAAAAGTACAAATTGAACCGCTCTATAACCAGGAGCAGTTTGACGTCGTGATGATGTAAGACGCAGTACGCTGCGTGACGAAAGCTGACAAGGAGAGATGCGTGAGGCGATTGCCGGGGATTTTATTGCTTACAGGGGCAACGCTGGTCGTGATTGTCGCGTTGCTCGTGAGCGGGCTACGCCTCGTATTACCGCATCTGGACAGCTGGCGTCCGCAGCTGCTGGCTAAAATCGAATCCACCACCGGCGTGCCGGTGAACGTAAGCCAGATTAGCGCTAACTGGCAGAATTTTGGCCCGACGCTCGATGTCCGGGATATAAACGCCAGCCTCAAAGATGGCGGCCACCTGAAAATCAAACGCGTGACCCTGGCGCTGGACGTCTGGCAAAGCCTGCTGCATCTGCGCTGGCAGTTTCGCGATCTCACCTTTTATCAACTCCAGTTCCTGACCAATACGCCTCTGTCCGGCGGCGATAGCGGTCAGGGTCTGGAAGCCAACCGCTTCAGCGATCTTTTCCTCCGTCAGTTCGATCACTTCGATCTGCGCGACAGCGAAGTGAGCTTCATTACCCTTTCCGGCCAGCGCGCCGAACTGGCGATCCCCCAGCTGACCTGGCTCAACGGTAAAGAACGTCACCGCGCCGAGGGGCAGGTCAATCTCTCAAGCCTGAATGGCCAGCACGGTGTGATGCAGGTACGGATGGATCTGCGGGACGATGACGGTCTGTTAAACAACGGCAAAGTCTGGCTGCAGGCCGACGATGTTGACGTGAAGCCGTGGCTGGGCGACTGGCTCCAGCAAAATATGCAGCTGGAGACTGCCCGCTTCAGCCTTGAAGGCTGGCTGACCCTGACCAAAGGCGAATTTGCCAGCGGCGATATCTGGCTCAAGCAGGGGGGCGCCAGCTGGAAAGGCGAAAAACAGCAGCATCAGCTTTCCGTCGATAACCTCACCGCGCACGTGACGCAGGAGAAAGAGGGCTGGCAGTTTGCCATTCCGGATACGCGCATCACCATGGACGGCAAGCCGTGGCCGCGCGGTGCGCTGACGCTGGCCTGGATGCCGGAGCAGGACGTCGGCGGCACGGCCAGTAAACGCAGCGACGAGCTGCGCATCCGCGCCAGCAACCTGGATTTGGCGGCCATTGAAGGCCTGCGCTCGATGGCGGCAAAGCTCTCTCCGGACCTGGGCGAGATCTGGCTGGCAACGCAGCCGAGCGGGAAAATAGACGCTCTGGCGCTGGATATTCCGCTCCAGGCGACGGAAAAAACCCGCTTCCAGGCAACGTGGAAAGATCTTGCCTGGAAGCAGTGGAAGCTGCTGCCGGGGGCGGAGCACTTTAGCGGCAAGCTGGAAGGCAGCGTGGAAAACGGCAGGCTAACGGTTGATATGCACGATGCCAAAATGCCTTACGAGACGGTCTTCCGCGCGCCGCTGGAAATCGAACAGGGCAGCGCGGTGCTTAACTGGCTCCGTAACGACAAGGGCTTCCAGCTTGATGGTCGCCATATCGATGTGAAAGCCAAAGCGGTGCACGCGCGCGGCGATTTCCGCTATCTGCAGCCTGTAGGTGACGAGCCGTGGCTGGGCATTCTGGCCGGGATCAGCACCGATGACGGCTCTCAGGCCTGGCGCTACTTCCCGGAAAACCTGATGGGAAAAGCCCTGGTGGACTATCTCAGCGGCGCGATTCAGGGCGGTCAGGCGGACAATGCCACGCTGGTGTACGGCGGTAACCCGCATCTTTTCCCGTACAAACATAATGAAGGCCAGTTCCAGGTGCTGGTGCCGCTGCATAACGCGACATTTGCGTTCCAGCCCGGCTGGCCCGCGCTGAAAGACCTGGATATCGAGCTCAACTTCCTCAATGACGGACTATGGATGAAGTCCGACAGCGTGGCGCTGGGCGGCGTGACGGCCAGCAACCTGACGGCCAACATCCCGGATTACTCCAAAGAGAAGCTGCTGATTGATGCCGACATCAATGGCCCGGGCAAAGCGGTGGGGCCGTACTTTGAGGAGACGCCCCTGAAAGATTCGCTGGCGGCGACGCTCCAGCAGCTACAGCTTGATGGCGATGTGAATGCTCGCTTACATCTTGATATCCCGCTGGACGGCGAGATGACCACCGCCAAAGGCGACGTCCGCCTTAAGAACAACAGCCTGTTCATCAAACCCCTTGAGAGCACGCTGAAAAATCTCAGCGGGCAGTTCAGCTTTGACAACGGAAACCTGAAGAGCGAGCCGCTTACGGCCAGCTGGTTTAATCAGCCCGTTAATATCGACTTCACGACCACCGAGGGTGAAAAGGCTTATCAGGTAGCCGTCAATCTGGACGGTAACTGGCAGCCAGCGCGCATGGAGGTCCTGCCGAAACCCATTGAGGCGTCAGTGCAGGGCGCAGTCGCCTGGCAGGGTAAAGTGGCAATCGACCTGCCTTATCACGCGGGCGCCCAGTATAAGGTCGACATCACGGGCGATCTGAAAAACCTTCAGAGCCAGCTGCCTGCGCCGCTGGATAGACAGGCCGGACAGCCGCTGCCGGTAAAGCTGAACGTCGATGGCAACCTGAACAGCTTCGCGCTGACCGGAAGCGCGGGCGGGACAAACCACTTCAACAGCCGCTGGCTGCTTAACCGCAAGCTCACCCTCGACAAAGCCATCTGGACAACGGATAGCCGCTCCACGCCGCCTCTGCCGGAGCAGTCGGGCATTGAGCTGAATCTCCCGCCGATGGACGGTGCAGAGTGGCTGGCGCTGTTCCAGAAAGGCGTTGGGCAAAACGTTGATGAAACCGCCCAGTTCCCGCAAGCCATTACCGTACGCACGCCGTCACTGATGCTGGGTGGGCAGCAGTGGAACAACCTGAGCCTGGTTTCACAGCCTGGCGCTAACGGCACGAAGGTGGAGGCCCAGGGAAGGGAGATCAACGGCACGCTGACCATGCGCAATCACGCGCCGTGGCAGGCGGCGATCCGCTACCTCTACTACAACCCGGCAAGCGCCGCGAGCGGGAAAGATAAACCGGCAGAAGCCTCGCCGCTGAGTAATGTCTCCAGCGTCGATTTTAGCGGCTGGCCCGATCTCCAGCTGCGCTGCGCGGAGTGCTGGCTGTGGGGGCAGAAATATGGCCGTATTGACGGTGATTTCACTATTCAGGCCAACACGCTTACGCTCTCCGGCGGCCTGGTTGATACCGGTTTTGGCCGCATGACGGCCGCAGGGGAATGGGTGAATAACCCGGGCGAGCAGCGAACGTCCCTCAAGGGCGACATTAAAGGCAACAAGCTGGATGCGGCAGCCAATTTCTTTGGTATCAGCACGCCGCTGCGCGGCTCGTCGTTTGACGTCGATTATGATCTTCACTGGCGTGACGCTCCGTGGAAGCCGGATGAGGCCTCGCTGAACGGCATTCTGAAAACCCGCTTCGGCAAAGGTGAAATTGCCGACGTGAGCACGGGGCGCGCCGGGCAGATCCTGCGCCTGCTGAGTTTTGATGCGCTGCTGCGCAAGCTGCGCTTCGATTTCAGCGATACCTTCAGCGAAGGTTTCTACTACGATTCCATCCACAGCACGGCGTGGATCAAGGACGGTGTTCTGCATACGGACGACACGTTGGTGGATGGCCTGGAAGCGGATATCGCTATGAAAGGCTCCGTTAACCTCGTGCGTCGCGAGTTGGATATGGAAGCCGTGGTGGCGCCGGAAATTTCCGCGAGCGTGGGCGTGGCGGCGGCCTTTGTGGTGAACCCGATTGTCGGTGCGGCAGTGTTTGCCGCCAGCAAAGTGCTGGGGCCGCTGTGGAGCAAGGTCTCCATTCTGCGCTACCGCATTACCGGTCCGGTAGATAAACCGCAGATTAACGAGGTGCTGCGCCAGCCGCGCAAAGATGCACAGCAATGATTTGACGTGGGCAGGTAATTGCCTCACTCTCAATAAATACGATCTTTATACCGCCACGGGCGGCAACGAACGAGTAGCAATACGATGAGTCTGAACCTGGTAAGTGAACATTTGCTCGCAGCGAACGGCCTGAGCCATCAGGACCTGTTCTCCATTCTTGGTCAACTGACCGAACGCCGTCTCGACTACGGCGACCTTTATTTCCAGTCGAGCTATCACGAATCCTGGGTTTTAGAAGACAGCATCATCAAAGATGGCTCCTACAACATCGACCAGGGCGTCGGCGTCCGTGCCGTCAGCGGCGAGAAAACCGGTTTTGCCTATGCCGATCAGATTAGCCTCACCGCACTCGAGCAGAGCGCCCAGGCCGCACGTACCATTGTGCGTGATACCGGCGATGGTCGCGTGAAAACCCTGGGAGAAGTGCAGCACTCAGCGCTTTATACCAGCATCGATCCGCTGCAGAGCATGAGCCGTGAAGAGAAGCTGGATATCCTGCGTCGGGTGGACAAAGTCGCCCGCGCGGCGGATAAACGCGTGCAGGAAGTTTCAGCCAGCCTGAGCGGCGTGTATGAGTTGATTCTGGTTGCGGCAACGGATGGTACCCTTGCGGCAGACGTTCGCCCGCTGGTGCGTCTCTCCATCAGCGTGCAGGTCGATGACGACGGCAAACGCGAGCGCGGCTCAAGCGGCGGCGGCGGTCGTTTCGGCTATGACTGGTTCCTGGGCGACGTTGACGGTGAAGCACGCGCCGACGCCTGGGCGAAAGAAGCCGTGCGCATGGCGCTGGTGAATCTGAATGCCGTCGCGGCGCCGGCGGGCTCATTCCCGGTGGTGCTGGGCGCCGGCTGGCCGGGCGTACTGTTACACGAAGCCGTAGGCCACGGCCTGGAAGGCGACTTTAACCGTCGCGGGACGTCCGTGTTCAGCGGTCAAATCGGGCAGCTTGTCTCCTCTGAGCTGTGCACCGTGGTGGATGACGGCACCATGCGCGATCGTCGCGGCTCGGTGGCTATCGACGATGAAGGTACGCCAGGGCAGTACAATGTGCTGATCGAAAACGGCGTGCTGAAAGGCTACATGCAGGACAAACTCAACGCGCGCCTGATGGGCGTCGCGCCGACGGGCAACGGACGCCGTGAATCTTACGCGCATCTGCCGATGCCGCGCATGACCAACACGTACATGCTGCCGGGCAAATCGACGCCGCAGGAGATTATCGAATCCGTCGATTACGGTATCTTTGCGCCAAACTTTGGCGGCGGCCAGGTGGACATCACCTCCGGTAAGTTTGTTTTCTCCACGTCAGAAGCGTATCTGATCGAGAAAGGTAAAGTGACCAAAGCGGTGAAGGGGGCGACGCTGATTGGCTCCGGTATTGAAGCCATGCAGCAGATTTCCATGGTCGGTAACGATCTGAAGCTGGATAACGGCGTGGGCGTCTGCGGTAAAGAGGGCCAGAGCCTGCCGGTTGGCGTGGGCCAGCCAACGCTGAAGGTGGACAACCTAACGGTGGGCGGCACGGCGTAATTTCCTGACCCTCTCCCCAAAGGGGAGAGGGTACTGCTCCACGCTGTCTTTTCTCCCGCGTCCTTATGGAAAAAGGCCTACTCTTTCCTTCTCCCCCGCATCCCCTGAAACAGCTCCGCCACGTCCACAAAATACTCGGTCAGATAGTTAATACACACCTGAACCTTGAGCGGGAGTTTGTCTTTTTCGGTATACAGGGCGTACACCGGGCGCGGATCGGACTGGTAGCGCGGGAAGAGGATCTCCAGCACGCCGCTGTTGATCTCGTTGATCACCCACATTAACGGCACGTAGGCGATCCCGGCGCCGGCCACCAGCCAGCGTGAAATCGTCATCGGATCGTTAGTGACAAACCGCCCTTCCGGCAGCAGTTTGGTAGAAATCCCTTCCGGGGCAATCAGCTCAAATTCATTATCGGGCCGCACGCTGTACTCCAGCCACGAGTGGTTGGTGAGATCGGCGGGCTTCTCCGGAACGCCGTACTGCGCCAGATAGCTTTTCGAGGCGCAGACGACCATCGGCATGCTGCCCAGCCGTCGCGAGAACAGGCTGGAATCCTGCAACGCGCCGACGCGGATCACCACGTCCAGCCCGTCGGCAATCAGATCCGGCGCCGGGATACCCGTCACCAGATTGACCGTAAGACCGGGGTACTCTTTCAGCATATCCGCGGTCATGGCAGCGAGAACATTTTGTGCCATAGTTGAAGAACACCCGATGCGCAGCGTGCCGATGGGGGTGTTGTTGAAGGCATAGAGCTGTTCGTGAACATCCTGCACTTCAAGCAGCATGCGGCGACAGCCCTGATAGTAAATTTTACCCGCTTCGGTCAGCCCAATGCTGCGGGTACTGCGGTTGAGCAGCTTGACCTGAAGCTCATCTTCCAGTTTGGACACCGTCTGGCTGATGGATGAGACGCTCATCTGAAGCTGGCGTGCAGCGGCGGTAAAAGAGCCCAGCTCAACCACTTTGGCGAAGACCGACATGCGTTTTAAACGTTCCATTGTTCACTCTGGCTTAAAAGTGATTTAGATCACATATTATAGATAACAGCATAACAGTTACGTTAATATATTATTTATTACATAACGGCTGCGCCATTCTCGCCCGGCGTTTCTTGCTCTCCTGCGGTGGCGTGCGCTAAAAAATTCTGAAGCCTGCACTCTCTCTTATCAAGGTCAACATGAGTCTGTTTCCCGTTATCGTGGTGTTCGGTCTGTCGTTCCCACCGATATTTTTCGAGCTTCTTTTATCACTGGCGATCTTCTGGCTGGTGCGCAAGGTGCTGGTCCCTACCGGGATCTACGATTTCGTCTGGCACCCTGCATTGTTCAATACCGCGCTGTATTGCTGCCTGTTTTATCTGATATCGCGCATGTTTGTCTGAGGTTGATGTGAAAACGCTAACAAGAAAAATCTCCCGCACTGCCATCACAATGGCGCTGGTTATCCTCGCCTTCATCGCTATTTTCCGCGCCTGGGTTTATTACACCGAATCACCGTGGACGCGTGATGCACGCTTCAGCGCCGATGTGGTGGCAATAGCCCCTGACGTGGCCGGCCTTATCACGGCGGTCAACGTCCACGATAACCAGCTGGTGAAAAAAGATCAGGTCCTGTTCACCATCGACCAGCCTCGTTACCAGAAAGCGCTGGAAGAGGCGGAAGCGGACGTGACCTATTATCAGGCGCTGGCTGCGGAGAAACGCCGCGAGGCAGGTCGCCGTAATCAGCTGGGCGTTCAGGCAATGTCCCGCGAAGAGATTGACCAGTCCAACAACGTGCTGCAAACCGTGCTGCACCAGCTGGCGAAAGCGCAGGCAACGCGCGATCTGGCGAAGCTCGATCTCGAGCGCACCGTGATCCGCGCGCCATCCGATGGCTGGGTCACCAACCTTAACGTCTATGCCGGGGAATTCATTACCCGTGGCTCAACCGCCGTGGCGCTGGTTAAACAGAACTCCTTCTACGTGCTCGCCTATATGGAAGAGACCAAGCTGGAAGGCGTGCGCCCAGGTTACCGGGCGGAAATCACGCCGCTCGGCAGCAACCGCGTCTTTAAAGGCACCGTCGACAGCGTTGCCGCAGGGGTGACTAACTCCAGCAGTTCTAACGATGCCAAAGGGATGGCGACGGTCGATTCCAACCTGGAGTGGGTGCGTCTGGCCCAGCGCGTGCCGGTACGTATTCATCTGGATGAACAGCAGGGAAATCTGTGGCCTGCGGGTACCACGGCGACGGTGGTGATCACCGGTGAAAAGGACCGGGATGCCAGCCAGGACTCGTTCTTCCGTAAAATTGCCCACCGCCTGCGCGAGTTTGGTTAATCGCCATGGGTATCTTTTCCATCGCCAGCCAGCACATTCGCTTCGCCGTGAAGCTGGCGTGCGCCATCGTGCTGGCGCTGTTTGTTGGCTTTCACTTCCAGCTTGAAACCCCTCGCTGGGCAGTGCTGACGGCTGCGATTGTCGCGGCGGGCCCTGCCTTTGCCGCGGGCGGGGAGCCCTATTCTGGCGCGATCCGCTATCGCGGGATGCTGCGTATCATCGGGACGTTTATCGGCTGTTTCGCGGCGCTGACCATTATTATTTTGATGATCCGCACCCCGCTGCTGATGCTGATGGTGTGCTGTATCTGGGCGGGTTTCTGCACCTGGCTCTCGTCTCTGGTGAAAGTGGAGAACTCCTACGCCTGGGGACTGGCGGGCTATACCGCGCTGATTATTGTCATCACTATCCAAAGTGAACCGCTGCTCGCCCCGCAGTTTGCGGTTGAGCGCTGCAGCGAGATTGTGATTGGTATTGTCAGCGCGATCGTCGCTGACCTGCTTTTCTCCCCACGCTCCATCAAGCAGGAAGTTGACCGTGAGCTCGACGCGCTGATTGTTGCCCAGTATCAGCTGATGCAGCTGTGCATTAAGCATGGCGATAGCGAAGAGGTGGATAAAGCCTGGAGCGGGCTGGTACGTCGTACGCAGGCGCTGGAAGGAATGCGCAGCAACCTTAATATGGAGTCGTCGCGCTGGGCCCGCGCGAATCGACGCCTGAAAGCCCTCAACACCGTCTCTCTGACGCTGATTACCCAGGCCTGTGAAACCTATCTGATTCAGAACACTCGGCCGGAAGCGGTCACCGATACGTTCCGCGAACTGTTTGCCGAGCCGGTGGAAACCGTACAGGACGTGCATAAGCAGCTTAAGCGCATGCGCCGGGTGATTGCCTGGACCGGGGAGCGCGACACGCCGGTAACCATCTACACCTGGGTCGGCGCCGCGACGCGCTATCTGCTTCTGAAGCGCGGCGTGATCGGTAACACCAAAATCAGCGCGGCGGAAGAAGAGGTGCTGCAGGGTGAAGTGGTGATCAAGGCGGAATCCGCCGAGCGCCATCACGCAATGGTCAATTTCTGGCGTACGACGCTTGCCTGCATGCTCGGCACGCTGTTCTGGCTGTGGACGGGCTGGACGTCCGGCAGCGGCGCGATGGTGATGATTGCCGTTGTGACCGCACTGGCGATGCGTCTGCCTAATCCGCGTATGGTCGCCATTGATTTCCTTTACGGCACGATTGCCGCGTTGCCGATAGGCGCGCTCTATTTCCTGGTCATCATCCCGTCGACGCAACAGAGCATGCTGCTGCTCTGTATTAGCCTGGCGGTAATGGCGTTCTTTATCGGCATTGAAGTGCAAAAGCGGCGTCTGGGATCGCTGGGGGCGCTGGCGAGTACGATTAACATCATCGTGCTCGATAACCCGATGACCTTCCATTTCAGCCAGTTCCTCGACAGCGCGTTAGGCCAGCTGGTGGGCTGCTTCCTGGCCATGATGGTGATACTGCTGGTGCGGGATAACTCGCAGGCAAGAACGGGCCGCGTGCTGCTGAACCAGTTCGTGTCGGCTGCCGTGTCATCTTTGACAACCAATACCGCGCGCCGTAAAGAGAACCACCTGCCCGCGCTCTACCAGCAGCTGTTTTTGCTGCTGAACAAGTTCCCGGGCGATATCGCGAAGTTCCGCCTGGCGTTAACCATGATCATTGCGCACCAGCGTTTGCGTAACGCGCCCGTGCCGATCAACGACGATTTGTCGGCATACCACCGCCAGCTGCGTCGTACCGCCGATCACGTGCTTTCTGCCAGCAGCGATGACAAACGGCGTCGCTACTTTACGCAGCTGCTTGAAGAGCTCGATACCTATCAGGAAAAGCTCAAGCACTGGGAGGCGCCGCCTCAGGTGACCGAGCCGGTAGGACGGCTGGTGTTTATGCTGCATCGCTATCAGAATGCCCTCACGGATAACTGACTGAAGTAAAAAAACCGACGCCAAAAGCGTCGGTTTTTTTGTGGCTATACTTATTCCAGCACGTTCTTACATTTCAGAAAGGGAGAACACATGACGACCCAGGCGCTTCAGGACCACATCCTTTTTCAGACCGGTTATCTGGTCAACGGAATCTGGAAAACGCTGGATACAACCTTTGATGTGCTGAATCCCGCGACCGGCGAGGTCATTGCTAAAGTCGCTAAAGCGGGTAAAGCGCAAACCGAAGACGCCATTGCAGCGGCTACCCAGGCCTTCCCGGCATGGCGTGCCAAAACCGCGAAAGAACGCTCGGCGATTCTCTACCGCTGGTACGAACTGATTATTGAGAATAAAAGCTGGCTCGGGCGGTTGATGACCACCGAACAGGGCAAACCCCTGAAAGAAGCGGAGGGAGAAGTCGAGTACGCCGCCAGCTTTATCCAGTGGTTTGCCGAAGAGGCCAAGCGCGCGAACGGTGAAATTATTCCGCCGATAAAACCCGGCTCACGCATTCTGGCGACCCGTGAACCTATTGGCGTGGTCGCGGCGATTACGCCGTGGAACTTCCCGATGGCCATGCTCACCCGCAAGTTAGGCCCGGCGCTGGCAGCAGGATGCACCGGGGTCATTAAACCGGCCAACAACACGCCGCTCAGCGCGTTTGCGCTGCTTACGCTGGCGAAACAGGCCGGTGTGCCCGACGGTGTTCTCAACGCCGTCGCCGGGAATACGCATGAAATCAGCGATGCGATCATGGCTAGCCGCGACGTGCGTAAAATCTCCTTTACCGGCTCAACCTCCGTCGGCAAAACGCTGGTGCGTAACGCCGCAGAAACCATGAAAAAAGTCTCGATGGAGCTGGGGGGAAATGCCCCGTATATCGTTTTTGAGGATGCGGACATCGACGCAGCGGTTAAGGGCGCGATCGCCAACAAGTTCCGCAATGCCGGGCAGGTCTGCGTCAGCGTGAACCGTTTTTATATTCAGGAAACCGTCTACGACAAATTTGTGAATAAACTCGCCGATGCGGTGAATGCGCTGAAGGTAGGTAATGGTCTTGAGGAGGGGGTGGTCGTCGGGCCGCTGATTGAACCTTCGGCGGTCAATAAGGTGCGTGAGCATGTCGACGACGCCGTTGTCCGGGGCGCAACCGTACTGGCTGGGGGTAAGCCTCATCCGCTTGGCGGAAATTTCTGGATGCCAACCGTGCTGGGCGACTGCCATGAAGGCATGAAGCTGGCAGAAGAAGAGACGTTTGGCCCGGTGGCGGCGTGCTTCCGTTTCACCTCGGAAGATGAAGTCATCCAGCGCGCCAACAACACGCCCTATGGGCTGGCGGCTTACTTCTACACCCAGAATCTCTCACGGGTCTTCCGCGTTTCACAGGCCATCGAGAGCGGGATGATCGGCATCAACGAGTGCGCCGTCTCCACGGAGCTTGGGCCCTTTGGCGGCGTAAAAGAGTCAGGCCTTGGACGAGAGGGCTCCGTGCTGGGGCTGGAAGAGTATCTGGAAGTTAAAACCCTGCATATTGGGGGATTATAATAGACAGGGCGGCATCTGCCGCTCGCCTGGACTGGGTGGCTGGCAATGAAAACCTATACGTTTGATTTTGACGAGATCGACAGTCAGGAAGACTTCTACCGTGAATTTATCCGGGCGTTTGATCTTGAACGGGAAAGCGTGACGAATCTGGATACGCTGTGGGACGTGGTCACCGGCAGTCAGTTGCCGCTACCGCTGGAAATTGAGTTCATCCATTTGCCCGATAAGCTGCGAAGACGTTTTGGCGCGCTGATCTTGCTGTTCGATGAAGCGGAAGAAGAGCTTGAAGGGCAACTGCGCTTTAACGCGCGGCATTGAATGAAAAAAGCCCCTGACCATGAGGCCAGGGGCAAGTCGTATGATGAGATACGACGAGGGTTTATTTATACAGTTCTGCCGTTGCATGCCAGTGGTCACCCTGATTCAGTTCGGTGACGCGATAGCTGCTGGCGCCTGCTTTTTCAGCTTTGGCGGCAAGTTCGTGACGAATATCCATCGGTGAACCGGTGACAGACGTTACGGAGACGCTGCCCATACGCTGTAGATTTTGTGCCTGGTCGGCATTCACCTGCTGTACGGCTGCGCTTGCGCCGAAAGAGAGAACGGATGCCAGACCGAGGGTTGCGATGATCAATTTGGTTTTCATAGTCTTTACTCCTGAATAGGGTTTTTTACTCAACGGCGAGAAGGGTTGAGCCGCTATTTTTATGCCTGGTGCCGTTGAGTGGAGATTTTCGTTTTCAGCTATTACTAAAACTTATTTGTACAGCTCAGCGGTGGCGTGCCAGTGGTCACCGGAACGCGCTTCGATGATGCGATAGGATGACGCACCCTGTTCTTCCGCTTTTTTGTTCAGCATCTCATGCATGTCCATTGGCGATGTGCCGACCGCGCCGACAGAAACCGTACCGATGGCCTGACGGGATTGCGCCTGGTCAGCATTGATAGAGTCAGCTGCGAAAGCACCGAATGACAGGACGGACAGGACGCTGAGCGCCGCTACAGTTGATTTGATTTTCATGATTTTTACCTCGTCGAATTTTTTAGTGGGGTCTTGTTTCGTGACCCTCATCACAAAATCAAGTATACACTAATAACGGTAAAAATTAATACCAGACTAATGGTTTCTATTGTTATTACGTGTTAACCAGTCTGTTTTTTATAACCAAATCGCATAATATTGGGTGTTTTTTGTTCATTTACGTTGGTTATATCTAATAAAATCATATGGATATCAGCTTTTGATTTTTTGTGCGATTTTTTGATTTAGCATTCACCAGATGAATGTTAATAGGTGGTAAAAAGCACTATTTGTCAAAGTGAAAGGCAGTAGAAAAGAGGGGAGAACGCAGCGGAAGCAGAACGATCCCCGCAGCGGCGCTACGGGGAGAGGGGATTAGAGTTCCTGTTCGAACAGTACCAGAATGGCTTCGTGGAGATCTTTCACGGAGAAACCGCTAGCCGGTGTGGTAAAGATGGTGTCATCACCGGCGATAGTCCCGAGGATACCTTCCGTTTTACCCAGCGAGTCCAGCATGCGGGCAATCAGCTGCGCGGCACCCGGGCTTGTGTGGATCACCACGACGGCGTCGTTATGATCGATATCCAGAACCAGGTTTTTGAGCGGGCTGGAGGTGGTCGGCACGCCAAGTTCTGCCGGCAGGCAATACACCATCTCCATCTTGGCGTTACGCGTACGCACCGCGCCAAATTTCGTTAACATGCGGGAGACTTTCGACTGGTTGATGTTATCGAAGCCTTGTTCCTGCAGCGCCTGAACAATTTCTCCCTGAGAACTGAATTTCTCTTCTTTGAGTAGCGCCTTAAACGCCTTTACTAATTCTTCTTGCTTAGACGAGCTTCGCATAAGTCACCCGGAATATGACGATAGAAACAACATTATTATGCATGTGGATGAATTTTTATGCAAATTATCTACTCAGCGCCAGGCTGAAATAATGTTATGAAAGGGAGTGATTTTATCAGATTTCGTTATCAGAAAACATGCCTGGGTCACGCCGCGCAAATAAGCTTAAAAGTAAATTAAATGTTATCAAAATGATGTTGTTTTGGTGGCGGGGCAGGGTGTATTGTAACCACCTCTTAATGCGTTGCCCTCTGTCGTCAGATAGTCTTCTGGTGAGAGATAAAGTCGCGTGACCTCAAATTCTTTAGCTACGAAAATTGTAATTATTTACTTGCTGAATTATGGTCGCCGCAACGGATTTACAGATACTTAAGTTAACCATAATAAGGAGTTTAGGATGAAAGTCGCAGTCCTCGGCGCTGCTGGTGGTATCGGCCAGGCGCTTGCCCTACTACTGAAAACCCAACTGCCTTCAGGCTCAGAACTCTCCCTGTACGATATTGCTCCGGTAACCCCAGGTGTGGCGGTTGACCTGAGCCACATCCCGACTGCTGTAAAAATCAAAGGCTTCTCCGGTGAAGATGCACGTCCTGCGCTGCAGGGTGCCGACGTGGTGCTGATTTCTGCAGGCGTGGCGCGTAAGCCAGGCATGGATCGTTCAGACCTGTTCAACGTCAACGCGGGCATCGTGAAAAACCTGGTGCAGCAGATTGCAGAAATCTGCCCGAAAGCATGCATCGGGATCATCACTAACCCGGTGAACACCACCGTGGCTATCGCGGCAGAAGTGCTGAAGAAAGCGGGTGTTTACGACAAAAACAAACTGTTCGGCGTAACCACGCTGGATATCATCCGTTCCAACACCTTTGTTGCTGAGCTGAAAGGCAAGCAGCCAACAGAAGTGGAAGTACCGGTAATCGGCGGTCACTCTGGCGTCACCATCCTGCCTCTGCTGTCGCAGATCCCAGGCGTGAGCTTCACCGAGCAGGAAGTGGCTGACCTGACTAAACGCATCCAGAACGCGGGCACCGAAGTGGTGGAAGCGAAGGCGGGTGGCGGTTCTGCAACCCTGTCTATGGGCCAGGCGGCTGCGCGTTTTGGTCTGTCACTGGTTCGCGCTCTGCAGGGCGAGAAAGGCGTTGTTGAATGCGCTTACGTTGAAGGCGATGGCGAACACGCTCGCTTCTTCTCTCAGCCGCTGCTGCTGGGTAAAAACGGTATCGAAGAGCGTAAATCCATTGGTACGCTGAGCGCGTTTGAACAACACGCGATGGAAGGCATGCTGGATACGCTGAAGAAAGATATCACCTTGGGCGAAGAGTTCGTTAACAAGTAAAACGAACCGTCTCCCGGTAAAAAAAACGGAGCTTATCGCTCCGTTTTTTTATGCCTGTCAGTTAGTGGCCGGGTATTCCTGAATCGTCACGTGCAGCGTCAGTTTCTTATCGTTGCGCATGACCTCAACAGGGATGATAGAACCCGGGCGAATTTCTGCAACCTGATCCATCGTCTCCAGCGCAGAGACCGCTGGCGTGCCGTTGACCGACACAATGACATCGTTTACCTGAATTCCCGCGTTAGCCGCCGGACCTCCCGGTGCCACCTCGTTAACCACGATGCCCTGAATCTGATCGATACCGCCGCCCTGGATATGCATCGGCGCAATTTCGCGCCCGCCGATACCGATATAGCCGCGGATCACGCGTCCGTCGCGGATCAGTTTATCCATAATTTTGGTCGCCAGCTGGAACGGAATGGCAAAGCCGATTCCTTCCGGCGTCTCACCGTCGTTACTTTTATCGAACGAGAGGGTATTTATACCCATCAGCTCGCCCAGCGAGTTGACCAGCGCCCCGCCGGAGTTACCGTGGTTGATGGAGGCATCGGTTTGCAGGAAGTTCTGCCGCCCGGAGGGGTTCAAACCGATACGACCGGTCGCGCTGATAATCCCCTGGGTGATGGTCTGGCCCAGGTTGTAAGGGTTACCGATAGCCAGTACGACGTCACCAATATGCGGGGTACGTTTACGGTTGATCGGGATGACCGGCAAACCGCCCGTGGCGTTAATTTTCAGAACGGCCAGGTCGGTCAGGCTGTCAGACCCAACGAGTAACGCCTCAAACACGCGGCCATCCTGCAGGGCGACGATGATCTGGTCGGCATCGTTAATCACGTGCTTGTTGGTAATAATGTAGCCGCGCTCGTCCATGATTACGCCGGAGCCGAGGGTACGGATCTCCAGCTGGTTATGGGCTGAGGTATTCAGACCACGGTTATAGACGTTAACCACGGCAGGTGCGGCACGGCGGACGGCCTGGTTATAGGTGGCCGGCGTTTCATCCGTGCTATCGAACTGGGGAGCCGACAGTTTATTGAACTGACGTAAAGACGGCAGCGCCAGCAGCAGCAGGCCAGCGACAATCAAACCGATGACAGTAGAACGTAAGAGCTTTAAAAGCATGATGCGCGTGTCGTTAAAAAAGGAACGATTTGCAGCATAACATGAGTTATCCGGACATCACACGCAGCGGTGATGTCCGGGTCGCAAATGCTTAGCGCAACAGAATATAGATGGACTCATTGCCACGCATGACCTGCAGGGCAATAACCGCTGGTTTGCTTTCCAGCACCTTGCGCAGTTCGGCAATAGACTGCACGCGGTTGCGGTTGACACCGATAATCACGTCATCCTGATGCAATCCGGCCTGTGCGGCAGGGCTGCTCTTCTCGACGGTGTCGATGCTGATGCCTTTCGTACCGTCCTTCAGCTGCCCGTCGCTCAACGTAGCCCCCTGTAGCGCCGGGGCGATAAGCTCCGCGCTGGCCGAGGATGAAGTGCTCTTATCCAGCGTCACCTCAACGTCAAGCGGCTTACCGTCACGGATCAGGCCCAGCTTCACTTTGGCGCCAGGTTCCGTCGTGGCAATCCGTGAGCGCAGTTCTGCAAAGCTATTCAGCGGTTTGTCGTTCAGGCTGACGATCACATCCCCCGATTTCACGCCCGCTTTTGCCGAGCCGGAGTTTGGCAGCACTTCACTGACAAACGCCCCGCGCTGTACGTTGATATTGAACGCTTTTGCGATATCCGCGCTCATCTCCATACCTTTAATACCCAGCAGCCCGCGTTTGATTTCACCGAACTGGATCAGCTGCTGCGCCAGGGTTTTGGCCATATTGCTGGGGATAGCAAAACCGATCCCGATGCTGCCGCCGCCCGGGGCCAGAATCGCCGTGTTAATCCCAATCAGCTCGCCGTTAAGGTTGAGCAACGCTCCGCCGGAGTTACCCCGGTTGATTGAGGCATCGGTCTGGATAAAGTTTTCCAGCCCTTCCAGATTGAGGCCGCTGCGCCCGAGCGCCGAGACGATCCCGGAGGTGGCGGTCTGCCCTAAGCCAAAGGGGTTGCCTACGGCGACGGCAAAATCGCCGACGCGCAGTTTGTCGGAGTCCGCGATGGCAATCTGGGTCAGGTTGCTTGGGTTTTGCACCTGCAGCAGCGCGATGTCGCTCTGGTCATCGCCGCCGATCAGTTTGGCATCAAATTCACGGCCATCGTTCAACTGGACGCTGATCTTATCGGCCTGGCTGATGACGTGGTTGTTGGTCAGGATATAGCCTTTTGCCGCATCAATAATGACGCCAGAGCCCAGGCCTTCAAAAGGCTGCGCCTGCTGGTCGGGAGACTCATCGCCGAAATATTTTTTCAGTTCTTCAGGGACGCGTTGGCTTTGTACTGCGGTGCCCTCAACCTGAACGCTGACGACCGCAGGCAACACTTTTTCCAGCATTGGCGCGAGGCTTGGAATAGCCGCCTGGCCAGGCACCTGGGAGGGAATGGCGGCAAATACAGGGACGGACGCCGAGAGAGATAACCCGACACTTAACGCGATAGCGCTCAACAGCTGGTTTTTTTTCTTCATCGATGTTGACTCTCGTAACCTGGAATAAAGGAAAAACGGCCCTAAAAACACGTTGATGTTATTGAATTTTAAACCGCTGAACAATGAGGTGTTTAACTAAATGATAGCTGGGGTCATCAGGAAAGGACGGGCGCAATCGCTGCGCCCGTAAAATAAATTCAGGTTGTGCGATTAATCGCGTTTTACACCGCCGCGCAGCAGGCCGGACGCGCCATCGGAATAGTCGCGAGGCATCTGAACGGGCGCCTGATCGTTACCGGCTTCAGAGTCAGCCAGACGGTTGCGGAACGGGTTGGTTTCCGCGGTCATTTCCGGCAGCAGGCTGCTGGAGCTTTTTGCCATATGTTGATACAGCTGACGATAGTCGGTTGCCATGTTGTCCAGCAGCTCGGCGCTGCGGGCAAAATGGCTGACCAGCTCTTCACGATACTCTTCCAGCTCGGCTTTGTTCTTTTCCAGTTCGTACTGCAGTGACTGCTGCTGACGCAATTTGCGATTACCGAAACGCATGGCCACAGCACCGATGACGATGCCGACGACTAAACCGATTAGCGCATATTCCCAGGTCATGAACTTCTCCCGTTGTCTTGTTGTTCCGTAGGGTGTTGGCTCGGCTCCTGCCTGTGCCTGATAATGCCACTATAACCGCTATTTCTGCAGAAGTGGAATCCTGACGTATCATCGCGTAGTGTAGAACGGCCTTTTTTTCATCAGTCACCTCTGCTGGTGAGCGTTAATTGAAGGAATAACAATAAGATTATGCAAAACCTGTCCCCTGCATCGCGATATCAACTGGCCCTTAACGAGGGCACTCATCAGCCTGATGACGTTCAACGTGAGGCGGTAAACCGTCTGGAGATGATTTATCAGGAGCTCACGGCAAAACCCGCCGAAGTCGAACAGAACGGTGGGCTAAAGGCGGCGTTTGGGCGTTTGCTCGGTAAAAAAGCGCCACAGGCTCACGCGCCGGTGCGCGGTTTATATATGTGGGGCGGGGTCGGTCGCGGAAAAACCTGGCTGATGGACATGTTCTATCTGAGCCTGCCTGGCGCACGTAAGCAGCGTCTGCACTTCCATCGTTTTATGCTGCGGGTGCATGAAGAGCTGACCGCACTGCAGGGCAAAAGCGATCCGCTGGAGATTGTGGCCGACAGGTTCAAAGCTGAAACCGACGTGCTCTGCTTCGACGAGTTTTTTGTGTCCGACATCACCGATGCCATGCTGCTAGGCGGTCTGATGAAAGCGCTATTTGCCCGCGGGATCACGCTGGTGGCCACGTCGAATATCCCGCCGGATGAGCTCTATCGTAACGGCCTGCAGCGCGCACGCTTCCTGCCCGCCATCGATGTCATCAAGCAGCACTGCGACATCATGAACGTCGATGCCGGTGTCGATTATCGTCTGCGCACGCTGACCCAGGCGCACCTGTGGCTTTCGCCGTTAAATGCCGATACCACCCGCGAGATGGATAAACTCTGGCTGGCGCTGGCGGGAGCAAAACGCGAGCACGCCCCTGAACTCGAGATTAACCATCGCCCGCTGCCCACACTCGGCGTCGAAAACCAAACGCTGGCGGTCTCCTTTACGACGCTCTGCGTGGATGCCCGCAGCCAGCACGACTACATTGCGCTTTCGCGTCTGTTCCACACCGTGATGGTGCTGGGCGTACCGGTGATGACGCGGCTGATGGAGAGCGAAGCACGGCGCTTCATTGCGCTGGTGGACGAGTTTTATGAGCGCCACGTCAAGCTGGTGGCCAGCGCCGAGGTACCTTTATATGAGATTTACCAGGGCGAGCGGCTGAAGTTTGAGTTCCAGCGCTGCCTGTCGCGCCTGCAGGAGATGCAGAGCGAAGAATACCTGAAGCTGGAGCATATGCCGTAACAAATGCCCCCCTCTCCCGTGGGAGAGGGGCTGGGGGTGAGGGCACCAGACCGCACAATACCCACCCTCGAAAAACCCATTCCAAATCACATTTAAGGGTCGATCTTTGACCTCAACTTCTCTATAATCTTGCGACCCCACGTTACGAGAAGGTTTTTTTCCCGAAACTTTCTATGTGTCGGCATGTGCTATTCGAAGGGGTAGGTTTGCCGGACTTTGTCGTGTGAACCTCAACTGACTAAACGTTTGGGTGTTCACCAACGTGTAACTTATTATTTGGGTAAGCTTTTAATGAAAACTTTTACAGCTAAACCAGAAACCGTACAGCGCGACTGGTATGTTGTTGACGCGACCGGTAAAACTCTGGGCCGTCTGGCTACTGAACTGGCTCGTCGCCTGCGCGGTAAGCATAAAGCGGAATACACTCCGCACGTTGATACCGGTGATTACATCATCGTTCTGAACGCTGATAAAGTCGCTGTAACCGGCAACAAGCGTACTGACAAAGTGTACTATCACCACACTGGCCACATCGGTGGTATCAAAGAAGCGACCTTTGAAGAGATGATTGCCCGCCGTCCTGAGCGTGTGATTGAAATCGCGGTTAAAGGCATGCTGCCAAAAGGCCCGCTGGGTCGTGCTATGTTCCGTAAACTGAAAGTTTACGCAGGCAACGAGCACAACCACGCGGCACAGCAACCGCAAGTTCTTGACATCTAATCGGGATTATAGGCAATGGCTGAAAATCAATACTACGGCACTGGTCGCCGCAAAAGTTCCGCAGCTCGCGTTTTCATCAAACCGGGCAGTGGTAAAATCGTAATCAACCAGCGTTCTCTGGAACAATACTTCGGTCGCGAAACTGCCCGCATGGTAGTTCGCCAGCCGCTGGAACTGGTTGATATGGTAGAAAAACTGGATCTGTACATCACCGTTAAAGGTGGTGGTATCTCCGGTCAGGCAGGTGCGATCCGTCACGGTATCACCCGCGCTCTGATGGAGTACGACGAATCCCTGCGTTCTGAACTGCGTAAAGCTGGCTTCGTTACTCGTGACGCGCGTCAGGTTGAACGTAAGAAAGTGGGTCTGCGTAAAGCACGTCGTCGTCCACAGTTCTCCAAACGTTAATCCATTCTGCTTACGCAGAACGATTGGCGAAAAACCCGCTTCGGCGGGTTTTTTTATGGATAATGCGCAGGTTATCCACAATATCCATGCATATATCTTCTCTTTTTCCACATTTCCAGAATCCCCTCACCACAAAGCCATCAAAATCTGGTAAACTATCATCCAATTTTCTGCCCAAATATCGGTGAATACTCGATTTTTGTTCGTTTCTTGAACAATGTGTTTTCTCTGGGATGGGCGATACAACATCTGGCTGGCCCCTGTTGGGCTGGTAGCAGTAAAAATTCTGAATATACCTGGAGGTTTTCATGGCTGTCGCTGCCAACAAACGTTCGGTAATGACGCTGTTTTCTGGTCCTACTGACATTTATAGCCATCAGGTTCGTATCGTGCTGGCCGAGAAGGGTGTCAGTTTTGAGATCGAGCATGTGGAAAAGGATAACCCGCCTCAGGATCTGATCGATCTCAACCCGAGCCAAAGCGTACCGACGCTGGTGGATCGCGAGCTGACCCTGTGGGAATCCCGTATCATTATGGAATATCTGGATGAGCGTTTCCCGCATCCGCCACTGATGCCTGTTTACCCTGTCGCGCGTGGTGAAAGCCGCCTGTACATGCAGCGTATCGAAAAAGACTGGTACTCGCTGATGAACGTGATTACCAGCGGTTCCGCTTCTGAAGCCGACGCTGCACGTAAGCAACTGCGTGAAGAGCTGCTGGCAATCGCGCCGGTGTTTGGTCAGAAACCGTTCTTCCTGAGCGATGAGTTCAGCCTGGTGGATTGCTACCTGGCACCGCTGCTGTGGCGTCTGCCAACCCTGGGCGTAGAGTTCAGCGGTCCTGGCGCGAAAGAGCTGAAGGGCTATATGACTCGCGTATTTGAACGCGACTCTTTCCTGGCATCTTTAACTGAACCGGAACGTGAAATGCGTCTCGGCCGAGGCTAATGACTGTGGAAATGTCACAACTTACCCCACGCCGTCCTTATCTGCTGCGCGCCTTCTATGAATGGCTGCTGGATAACCAGCTCACGCCGCACCTGGTTGTGGATGTGACGTTGCCGGGCGTGCTGGTTCCAATGGAATACGCGCGTGACGGACAAATCGTACTGAACATTGCGCCGCGTGCGGTGGGTAACCTGGAGCTGGCAAACGATGAAGTGCGCTTCAACGCGCGTTTCGGCGGCGTGCCGCGTCAGGTTTCCGTGCCGCTGGCAGCCGTGCTGGCTATCTACGCGCGTGAAAACGGTGCGGGTACCATGTTCGAGCCGGAAGCGGCGTATGATGAAGATGTTGCCAGCCTGAATGATGACAACGCATCCGATGAGCGCGAAAGCGACACGGTGATGTCACTTATCGATGGCGATAAACCCGATTATCATGACGACAATGATCCTGATGACGATCCGCCTCCGCGCGGTGGTCGTCCGGCTCTTCGCGTCGTGAAATAAAAACAGGCCCAATCGGGCCTGTTTTTTTTACACTTCCAGGTAGTTCAGGATCCCGTCAGCCGCTTTACGGCCTTCGGCAATCGCCGTTACCACCAGGTCAGAACCGCGAACGATATCGCCACCGGCGAAGATTTTCGGGTTGCTGGTCTGGAATGCGTTGTCGCTGCCTTCTGGCGCAATCACGCGGCCCTGCGAATCCAGCTCAACGCTGTGCTTCGCCAGCCATTCCATGCTGTGAGGACGGAAACCGAACGCCATCACCACGGCATCGGCCGGGATCACGTGCTCAGAACCGGCGACGATCTCGGCGCGACGACGGCCTTTCGCATCCGGTGCGCCCATCTCAGTGCGCGCCATCTTCACGCCGCTCACTTTACCGTTGGCATTCACTTCAATACCCAGAGGCTGGATGTTGAACTGGAACTCCACGCCCTCTTCACGCGCGTTTTTCACTTCGCGTTTGGAGCCCGGCATGTTCTCTTCGTCACGACGGTAGGCGCAGATCACGTGTGCCGCATTCTGACGAATGGAGGTACGCACGCAGTCCATCGCGGTATCACCGCCGCCCAGCACCACCACGCGTTTGCCTTCCATGCTGACGAACGGCTCATCGGCGGTCTCGCCGTAGCCCATTAGCTGTTTGGTATTCGCAATCAGGAACGGCAGCGCGTCGTACACGCCTGGCGCATCTTCGTTCTCCAGACCACCGCGCATGGACTGATAAGTGCCTACGCCCAGGAACACGGCGTCGTAATCTTTCAGCAGGTCGTCGAGCTGCACGTCGCGGCCCACTTCCACGTTCAGTTTGAACTCAATGCCCATGCCGGTGAAGATTTCGCGGCGGCGGGTCATCACCTCTTTCTCCAGCTTGAAGGCCGGGATACCGAAGGTCAGCAGGCCGCCAATCTCCGGGTGGCGATCAAAGACCACCGCCTTCACGCCGTTACGGGTCAGCACGTCCGCACAGGCCAGGCCCGCCGGGCCCGCGCCGATGATGGCCACGCGCTTGTCGGTTTGCTTCACGCCGGTCATATCCGGACGCCAGCCCATCTCGAAGGCTTTATCGTTGATATAGCGCTCGATGTTGCCGATTGTCACCGCGCCGAACTCGTCGTTCAGCGTACAGGAACCTTCGCACAGACGGTCCTGAGGACACACGCGGCCGCACACTTCCGGCAGGGTGTTGGTCTGGTGAGACAGCTCGGCGGCTTCAAAAATACGTCCTTCGTTAGCCAGCTTCAGCCAGTTCGGGATGTAGTTATGTACCGGACATTTCCATTCGCAGTAAGGGTTCCCGCAGGACAGGCAGCGGTCTGCCTGTGCCTTGGCCTGGCCTTCTGAAAACGGCTCGTAGATTTCAACAAATTCAATTTTGCGGATCTTCAGCGGTTTCTTTGGCGGATCAACACGCTGCAGGTCGATAAACTGGTATACGTTCTGGCTCATCTGAATTCCTTACTGCGCCTGCACGCGCAGCTCTGCTGCGCTACGACTACGGTGACCCAACAGGGCTTTAACATCGCTGGACTTCGGCTTAACCAGCGCGAATTTCGCAGAGAACGCCGGCCAGTTCGCCAGGATCTCTTCGCCGCGCGAAGAACCGGTATGCTGCACGTGTTCGGTAATCAAACCGCGCAGGTGTTCTTCATGGATAGCCAGCGTATCAACGTCCAGCACTTCCACCAGCTCCGGGTTCACGCGTTTGCGGAACTCACCGTCTTCATCCAGGACATACGCAAAACCGCCCGTCATGCCCGCGCCGAAGTTCACGCCGGTTTTACCCAGAACGCAAACAATCCCGCCCGTCATGTATTCACAACCGTTATCGCCAATGCCTTCCACCACGGTGATAGCACCGGAGTTACGCACCGCAAAACGCTCGCCCGCACGGCCTGCTGCAAACAGACGACCGCCGGTCGCGCCGTACAGGCAGGTGTTACCGATGATGCTGGCTTCATGGCTGCGGAAGGCTGAGCCAACCGGAGGACGCACCGCCAGCAGACCGCCCGCCATGCCTTTACCGACGTAGTCGTTGGCATCGCCGGTCAGATACAGCTCAACGCCGCCTGCGTTCCATACGCCGAAGCTCTGACCCGCGGTACCGCTGAAGTGCGCGGTAATCGGATCCGCTGCCAGCCCCTGGTCACCGTGCGTTTGCGCGATGTAGCCGGAAAGGGAGGCGCCCACGGAGCGGTCGGTGTTGCGGATATCAAACCAGAACGTTTTGCTCTGCTTGTCGTCCACGTACGGTTTCGCCTGCTGCAACAGCTGCGCGTTCAGCACACCGTTATCGAACGGCGGGTTGTTCTCGGTGCAGTAGACCGCTTTGCCAGGGTGCGGCTGCGCGGTTTCCAGCAGCTTAGACAGCTCCAGCTTCTGCTGCTTCGCGGTGAAGCCTTCCAGCTCTTTCAGCAGGTCAGTGCGGCCAATCAGGTCCACCAGACGCTTCACGCCCAGCTGCGCCATCAGCTCGCGGGTTTCGCGGGCGATGAACTCAAAGTAGTTGGTCACTTTGAACGGCAGCCCGTGATAGTGGTTCTTACGCAGCTTCTCGTCCTGGGTAGCAACGCCGGTTGCGCAGTTGTTCAGGTGGCAAATACGCAGGTATTTACAGCCGAGCGCAACCATTGGGCCGGTACCGAAGCCGAAGCTTTCCGCGCCGAGGATCGCCGCTTTGATGATGTCGAGGCCGGTTTTCAGGCCACCGTCCACCTGCAGACGGATCTTGTGACGCAGGCCGTTCGCCACCAGCGCCTGCTGGGTTTCCACCAGGCCAAGCTCCCACGGACAGCCCGCATATTTCACGGAGGAGAGCGGGCTGGCGCCGGTACCGCCGTCATAGCCGGCGATGGTGATGAGGTCCGCATAGGCTTTCGCCACGCCGGTCGCGATGGTGCCGACGCCCGGTTCGGAAACCAGCTTCACGGAGATCATCGCCTTCGGGTTGACCTGCTTCAGGTCGAAAATCAGCTGCGCTAAGTCCTCGATAGAGTAGATATCGTGGTGCGGCGGCGGGGAGATCAGCGTCACGCCCGGCACGGAATAGCGCAGTTTGGCGATGTACGGGGTAACTTTATCACCCGGCAGCTGGCCGCCTTCGCCCGGTTTAGCACCCTGAGCGACTTTAATCTGGATCACGTCGGCGTTGACCAGGTACGCAGGCGTCACGCCAAAGCGACCGGATGCCACCTGCTTGATACGGGACACTTTGTTGGTGCCGTAACGCGCCGGATCTTCACCGCCTTCGCCGGAGTTGGAGTTGCCGCCGATGCTGTTCATGGCTTCCGCCAGCGCTTCGTGGGCTTCCGGGCTCAGCGCGCCGATGGACATCGCTGCGGTGTCGAAGCGTTTGAACAGTTCCGATGCAGGCTCAACGTCGTCAATGCTGACCGCTTCATCACCCGGATTCAGGGCAATGAGGTCGCGGAGCGTTGCCGCCGGGCGGTTGTTTACCAGCTCAGCGTACTGCTGGTAATCGCTGTATTCACCGCTCTGAACCGCCTGCTGCAGCGTGCGCACCACGTCCGGGTTGTAGGCATGATACTCGCCGCCGTGAACGTATTTCAGCAGACCGCCCTGATCCAGCGGCTTACGTGCCAACCAGGCGCGTTTGGACAGGTTCACCAGATCCTGCTGGAAGTCAGCAAAACCGGCGCCGCCGATGCGGCTGACCACGCCCTGGAAGCAGAGGTTGGCGACCTCGTCATGCAGGCCGACCGCTTCAAACAGCTTCGAACAGCGGTAGGAGGCAATGGTCGAGATGCCCATTTTGGACATGATCTTGTACAGACCTTTGTTGATGCCGTTACGGTAGTTCAGCATCACCGCGCGGTAATCTTTGTCGATCGCGCGGGTATCCACCAGGCGTGCCAATGTTTCGTAGGCCAGGTACGGGTAGATCGCCGTCGCGCCAAAGCCTAACAGCACGGCAAAGTGGTGCGGGTCGCGGGCGCTGGCGGTTTCCACAATGATGTTGGCGTCGCAGCGCAGGCTCTTGTCGACCAGACGCGTCTGGATAGCGCCCACCGCCATCGGGGCAGGCACCGGCAGACGGTTTTTCGCAATATTGCGGTCGGACAGCACCAGCAGAACGGTACCGTTACGCACCATCTGTTCGGCTTTGTCACACAGCGCATTCACCGTCTCTTCGAGGCTCGCTTCGGTCACGTCGAAGGTAATATCGAGCGTGTCGGCGCGGTAGTGCTCCTCTTTCATGGTGGTGAGCTGTTTGAAATCGGAGTACAGCAGGATCGGCGATTTAAAGGTCAGACGGTGCGCCTGGCCTTCGGCCTCGCAGAAGACGTTCATCTCGCGACCGATGCTGGTGGCCAGCGACATCACGTGCGCTTCGCGCAGCGGGTCGATCGGCGGGTTGGTCACCTGCGCGAACTGCTGGCGGAAGTAGTCGTAAATGATGCGCGGCTGGCTGGAGAGTACGGCAAACGGGGTGTCATCACCCATGGAGCCGACCGCTTCCTGGCCGTTTTCACCGAGCACGCGAATCACTGAGTCCAGCTCTTCCGCGCTGTAGTTAAACTGTTTCTGGAAGCTTGCAAGCGTATCGTCGTCCAGTTCGCGGCGACCCACTTCTTCATCCGATAAATCTTCGAACGGCACGAGGCGACGGACGTTCTTCTCCATCCACTCTTTGTACGGATGGCGGCTTTTCAGATCGTGATCGGTTTCGGCAGAGTGCAGAATGCGCCCACCGCGGGTGTCGATCACCATCAGCTCGCCCGGACCGACGCGGCCTTTCTCGACCACTTCGTCAGGCTGGTAATCCCAGATACCGACCTCAGAGGCGCAGGTGATGAGCTTGTCTTTGGTGATGACGTAGCGCGCCGGACGCAGACCGTTACGGTCCAGGTTACAGGCGGCAAAGCGGCCGTCGGACATGACGATGCCCGCCGGGCCGTCCCACGGCTCCATGTGCATGGAGTTAAAGTCGAAGAACGCGCGCAGCTCAGGGTCCATATCCGGGTTGTTCTGCCAGGCCGGTGGCACGAGCAGACGCATGGCGCGCACAATGTCCATCCCGCCCGCCAGCAGCAGTTCCAGCATGTTATCCATGGAGCTGGAGTCAGAGCCGGTTTCGTTCACGAACGGCGCGGCATCGTGCAGGTCAGGGATCAGCGGCGTCTGGAATTTATAGGTACGTGCGCGGGCCCACTGGCGGTTACCGGTGATGGTGTTGATCTCGCCGTTGTGCGCCAGGTAGCGGAACGGCTGAGCCAGCGGCCAGCGCGGAACGGTGTTGGTGGAGAAGCGCTGGTGGAACAGGCAAATGGCCGATTCCAGACGCAGGTCCGCCAGGTCCAGGTAGAAGCGCGGCAGGTCAGCCGGCATACACAGACCCTTATAGATGTTCACCAGGTTAGAGAGGCTACAGACGTAGAATTCTTTATCGTCCTGGAGACGTTTTTCAATGCGGCGGCGGGCGATAAACAGACGGCGTTCCATATCACGCGGACGCCAGCCCGCAGGCGCGTTGACGAAAATTTGTTCAATACGAGGCAGCGAGGAGAGGGCGATTTCACCGAGCACCCCTTCGTTGGTTGGCACATTGCGCCAGCCGACAATCGACAGGGTTTCACGCTGAAGTTCTTCTTCGACGATGCGGCGTGAGGCGGCAGCCTTTTCAGGATCCTGGTTCAGGAACAGCATGCCGACAGCGTAGTTTTTGGCTAAACGCCAGCCGCGCTCTTCCGCCACGATGCGGAAGAAACGATCCGGTTTTTGCAGCAGCAGGCCGCAACCGTCGCCCGTTTTACCATCGGCAAGAATAGCGCCACGGTGCTGCATTCGGGCCAGTGCGTGAATAGCAGTACGCACTACCTTGTGGCTAGGTTCGCCTTCTATGTGGGCGATCAGGCCGAAACCACAGTTATCCTTCTCAAGGGATTTATCGTACAACATATCAGTGAACCTCCCCAGGCTCGTCGGGCTTCCCACTGAACTTTACCGTGGCGCACAGGCACAGAAAGAGCATGGCGACGGGGTTTGCGTTTCATACGCGGACCTCGCATTCGCCCTCTTTTTCATCCTTTCGCGCAGGTAAACAAGTTTGAGGACTTGCTTCAGAGGGAATCTCAATTACTGCATAAATATGATGAGCAGGCCGCTCATCCAGAAAGCTTCCAGCGGATTTCCAACTTATCGGGAATTGGTACACAGGTCAAATGGCAATCTTATTTATACAAAAATGTGCTAAAGAGAGTTTATGTATTTGAAATTAAATAGTATTTAACTATTTTTACATTGATTGCATGCCCTGCCAGGACGCAGCGGAGTGTGATCTGACTCACTATATGAAAGCGGTATTATCAATGTAGCGTGCTGAATAGCAGTTTTATAGCAGAATAATAATCTGGCATTGGCTGCAAACCCGCATAAACCCACTGTTTTTCAGTGTTGGCGCTATAAATGAAAAAAACAATCAGAACATAAGGAAAAGTAATCACGAATGGCGTGAATGAAATTGCAGTAATCCTGAGTATTTATTCATATAGATAAAGGCCGTCCAGGGCGATTGATCCAGGTCATCGCCGACAGAGGCTAAAAGTGGCAGGCTTGTCCCCTTTCTCCGGGACGGTCTATCAGATTATGCAGTTACAGAAATTAGTCAATATGTTTGGTGGGGATCTTTTGCAGCGGTACGGGCAAAAGGTTCATAAGCTGACGCTGCACGGCGGGTTTAGCTGCCCGAATCGCGATGGCACCATCGGGCGCGGCGGCTGCACCTTCTGTAACGTTGCGTCCTTTGCTGACGAAGCCCAGCAGCATAAATCTATCGCTGAACAGCTTGCCCATCAGGCGAGCCTGGTGAACCGCGCGAAGCAATATCTGGCCTATTTTCAGGCCTACACCAGCACGTGGGCGGAGGTGCAGGTGCTGCGCTCTATGTATCAGCAGGCCGTCAGCCAGGCTAACATCGTTGGGCTGTGCGTGGGCACGCGCCCGGACTGCGTACCGGACGCGGTGCTGGACCTGCTCAGCGAGTACAAAGAACAAGGCTACGAGATCTGGCTGGAGCTGGGCTTGCAGACCGCGCATGACAAAACCCTGCACCGTATTAACCGTGGCCATGATTTCGCCTGCTACCAGCGCACCACGCGCCTGGCCCGCGAGCGCGGGCTGAAGGTCTGCTCGCATCTGATTGTCGGCTTGCCGGGTGAAGGGCAGCAGCACGGCCTTGAAACGCTGGAAAAGGTGGTTGAGACCGGCGTGGACGGCATTAAGCTGCACCCGCTGCATATCGTTACGGGAAGCATTATGGCGAAAGCCTGGGAAGCCGGGCGGTTAAACGGTATTGAGCTTGAAGACTATACGGTGACGGCGGGGGAGATGATTCGGCACACCCCGCCGGAAATCGTCTACCACCGCATCTCGGCCAGCGCCCGCCGTCCAACGCTTCTGGCACCGCTATGGTGTGAGAACCGCTGGACGGGGATGGTGGGAATCGACCGCTATCTGCAGGAGAACGGCGTGCAGGGTTCGGCGCTTGGCCGCCCGTGGGTTCCCCGTCTACCGGCGACGGCCGCCTAATAAACTTCCCAGCATGCCGCGCACTATCTGATTGGTGACCTGTCGCGCCGCGCTTTTCGCCATGGTTTGTACCACGCCGTCGCGCTTGCCGCCGCGCGGCCCGGTGCTGCCGAACAGGATGTCTTTGAGCCCCCCGAGAATACCGTCATCCACGGCGACAGACTGCCCTTTAGCGGCAGGCGCATCCTGGGATTCGGTTGTCGCCTGCACCCC
Source organism: Enterobacter sp. UPMP2060 (assembly GCF_053709655.1). Taxonomy (NCBI): domain Bacteria; kingdom Pseudomonadati; phylum Pseudomonadota; class Gammaproteobacteria; order Enterobacterales; family Enterobacteriaceae; genus Enterobacter; species Enterobacter sp. UPMP2060. Next base: position 133,429 of record NZ_JBSKJQ010000007.1, on the reverse strand, counting down.
TTTTTGCAGCATCTCGAACGCAGACTCGCGATCCACCTCGTCTTCGTACTTCCCGTAAACCGGAGAGTGGTTAATCAGGCCGTTGCGTTCATCGTCGGTAACCGGCCCCATGCGCGAGCAGGGGGCAATCACCATGGCGCGTTCTACCACGGACGGGCTGCCCTTAGCATCCAGGAATGAGATCAGCGCTTCACCGGTGCCTAACGCCTGAATCGCCGCTTCGGTATCAAAGGCAGGATTGGCGCGCATGGTCTGCGCGGCGGCTTTCACCGCTTTCTGATCCTTCGGCGTAAAGGCGCGCAGGGCGTGCTGCACGCGGTTACCGAGCTGGCCGAGCACGTTATCCGGGATATCCGACGGGTTTTGTGAAACAAACCAGACGCCAACGCCTTTGGAGCGGATCAGGCGAATGACCTGTTCAATCTTATCCAGCAATACCTGCGGCGCGTCGTTAAACAGCAGGTGCGCTTCGTCGAAGAAGAAGACCAGCTTCGGTTTTTCCAGATCGCCCGCTTCGGGTAACTGTTCGTACAGTTCGGAGAGCATCCACAGCAGGCTGGCGGCGTAGAGCTTTGGCATCTGGTAGAGCTTCTCGGAGCTCAGAATGTTGATGATGCCTTTGCCGCTGCTGTCGGTGCGCATCCAGTCTTTGATATCCAGCATCGGCTCGCCGAAGAAGTGCTCGGCGCCCTGTTGCTCCAGCGTCAGTAACCCGCGCTGAATGGCACCCACCGAGGCGCTGCTGATATTGCCGTACTGGTTCTGGAAGGATTTGGCGTTATCGCCGATGTACTGCGTAATGGCGCGCAGATCTTTGAAATCAAGCAGCAGCAGTCCCTGATCGTCGGCGATGCGGAAGATAATATTCAGCACGCCGGACTGCACGTCGTTGAGGTTAAGCAAGCGGGCCAGCAGCAGCGGGCCGAGATCGGAGACGGTGGCGCGCACCGGGTGGCCTTTCTCACCAAAGATATCCCACACTACTACCGGATTGTTATGCGGCGTCCAGTCCGTAATGCCAATATTCTTCAGCCGTTCGAGCAGTTTTTCAGAGGCCGTTCCTTCCTGAGCCACACCGGTTAAATCGCCTTTCACGTCAGCCATAAAGACCGGTACGCCAATCTCCGAAAGCGACTCCGCCAGCTTTTGCAGGGTGACGGTTTTCCCCGTCCCGGTCGCTCCGGTGATCAGACCGTGGCGGTTCGCCATCGCGGGCAGTAAATACAGCTCTTTTTCCAGCGTCCTGGCAATTAACAATGGTGTACTCATGATGCGCTTCCTCTCTTTGTCCTGGGGGGAGTATAGGCAATCTGGCCGCAATTTGGCTGAGTAAATTGCTGACTTTGCGGCGCATTATCCAGCGCGGACTATGCTTTTGCATACGGTTCACAAAAATAGTGGGAAACGATGTCCAGATTCTTCTATAACGATCGCAAACAGCTGGTCAACGATGCCATTGAAGGCATACTGCTTTCTGCGCCACACGCAAATCTCGTCAAACTTGATATCGATCCGGCCATCAGGATCGTCGCACGCGGCGACTGGGACAAAAGCCGCGTGGCGGTGATCTCCGGCGGCGGCTCAGGCCACGAACCCGCGCACGCCGGGTTTGTTGGCAAAGGGATGCTGACGGCGGCAGTGTGTGGCGATCTGTTTGCCTCGCCGAGCGTGGATGCGGTGCTGAACGCCATTGTGGCGGTCACGGGCGATCGCGGCTGTCTGCTGATCGTCAAAAACTACACCGGCGATCGCCTGAACTTTGGTCTGGCGGCAGAAAAGGCCAAACGCTACGGCCTGAAGGTGGAGATGGCGATCGTGGCGGACGATATCGCGCTGCCGGATAACAAACAGCCGCGCGGTATTGCCGGTACGGCACTGGTGCACAAGATTGCGGGCTATGCGGCGGAGCACGGTAAATCGCTAAGCGAGGTGCGGGATATTGCGCAACAGGCCTGCGATAACCTCTGGAGCCTGGGCGTTGCGATGCAAACGTGCAACCTGCCGGGCAGCGACGAGGAAGAGGGGCGCATTAAGCAGGGCCATGTCGAGCTGGGGCTGGGCATTCACGGCGAGCCCGGTGCTTCCGTCGTGGATACGCAGAACAGTAAAGCCATTATCGACACGCTGGTGACGCCGTTACGCGCGCAGGCGGGAGAAGGGCGGTTTGCGGTATTGATTAACAATCTCGGCGGCGTATCGGCGCTGGAGATGGCGCTGCTGACCAAAGAGCTGGCGCATTCGGCGCTGAAAGAGGAGATCGCGTACCTGATAGGCCCCGCGCCGCTGGTGAGCGCGCTGGACATGAAGGGCTTTTCGCTCACGCTGCTGAAGCTCAATGACTTCTTTGAAAAGGCGATTCACGCCGAGGTCGAAACGCTGGGCTGGCAGAAGCCCGTGGCGTTTGCGCCACTGCGCACCGTGGCGCATACCGCCATTCACGATCGCGTGGAATACACCCCGTCGGACAATCTGCGGGTGGGCGAGTATGTCTCCTCGGTGACGAAAACGCTGCTCCAGCTGGAAAACCGACTGAACGCGCTGGATGCCAAAGTGGGCGACGGCGATACCGGCTCCACTTTTGCGCAAGGGGCGCGGGATATTGCGCAGCGTCTGGAGGATCGCAAGCTCCCGCTTGATAACGTATCGACGCTGCTGTTGCTGGTGGGCGAGCGGCTGGCGACGGTGATGGGCGGATCGAGCGGGGTGCTGATGTCGATCTTCTTCACCGCGGCCGGGCAAAAGCTTCACGATGGTCAGCCGCTGCCCGAGGCATTGCTCAGCGGGCTGGCGCAGATGAAGCAGTACGGTGGGGCAGATCTCGGCGATCGTACCCTGATCGACGCGCTGCAACCGGCGCTTGAAGCATTGAAGAATGGCGATCTTCAGGCAGCGGCGAAGGCAGCACAGCACGGTGCCGAAGCAACGGCGAAAATGGCGAAAGCCGGTGCGGGGCGCTCGTCGTATGTGAATAAAGAGAATCTGGATGGGGTAATGGATCCCGGTGCGGTTGCGGTGGCTGAGGTGTTTAAGGCCATGGTAGATGCAAAACGGTAACGACCGTTACCGTTTTTAGTGTGTGCGCCCTCTCCCTGTGGGAGAGGGTTGGGGTGAGGGCATCAGGCCGCACATTCCCCGCCTATGTCACATCAAAAATCCGCTTTCAACACCACGCGGTAGCGGGCTTTGCCGTCACGCACGTGCTGGATCGCTTCGTTGATTTTCGACATCGGATACAGTTCGGTGGTCGGCGCCACTTTGGTGCGTCCGGCAAACTTCATCAGCTTGCGCAACTCAAACGGCGTACCGGTCGCGGAGCCTGACACGCTGCGATCCCCGCCGATCAGGGTAAACGCCGGAACCGGCAGCGGCTTCATCACGGCACCTACGGTGTGGAAGTTACCGCCGTAGGCCAGCGCCTCAAAGTACGGCTGCCAGTTGAGATCGACGTTAACGGTGTTGATGATCAGGTCAAACTGCCCAGCCAGCGCGTTCAGCGCGTCAGGATCGCGGCTGTTCACCACTTTATCCGCACCCATCGCCAGCACTTCTTTCTCTTTCGCCGGGTTCGAGCTGAACGCCGTGACTTCACAGCCCATCGCATGCAGCAGCTTGATGGCGATATGCCCCAGGCCGCCAATACCAATGACGCCCACGCGGCTGGTGGCGGTGATGTGGTGCATCAGCAGGGGTTTGAAGACGGTGATACCGCCGCACAGCAGCGGCCCGGCGGATTCGATATCAATGCTGTCCGGCAGCGGGATCACCCATTGCCAGTCGGCGCGCAGTTTGTCGGCAAAACCGCCCTTGTTCAGAATAGTGGGAACGGCGCCCTCGAGGCAGTTGATCTGATTCCCGCTGATACAGGCGTCGCAGTGACCACAGCTGCGTGCCGTCCAGCCAATGCCCACGCGTTGGCCTACCTTCAGCCCTTTGTCCTGTGCGGCGCTACCGAGCGCCACGACGCGGCCAATGACTTCGTGCCCGGCAACCAGCGGATAGCTCGAGAAGCCCCATTCGTTGTCGATCATCGAGAGATCCGAGTGGCAGATCCCGCAGTAATCAACCTGTACTTCGACGTCTTCTGCTTTTAGTTCGCCCGCATCGTACTCGTACAGCTCAAGTTCTGCACCCGCCTGCGGTGCGGCGTAGCTTTTTATCTTCGACATCGTGTTTCCCCCGTTGTGGTGTGAACTGAGAGTGTAGAGCATTCAGTTTACAGCCGCTTAACAGAAGAGGGCAGGAACGAAAGTTACAGACTTTTCAGCATCCTGACTTCGCAATCAACGTGGCCGGTACAGCCCAGCGGCGCATCGATATGCTCAAAGCCCAGATGTTCATACAGGCCGATGGCCTCTTTGAGGAAAGCGGTGGTTTCCAGGTAGCAGCGGGTAAAACCCTGCTTGCGCGCGTGGTCCAGCGCCATCAGCGCCAGCTTTTTCGCCAGCCCTTGCCCGCGCGCCGTTGGCAGAAAATACATTTTCTGCAGCTCACAGATATCCGGCTCGCTGCAGCTGAGGGGCGCCACGCCGCCGCCGCCCACCACCAGGCCGTTCTGCTCGATTACCCAGTAGGCATGCCCTGGCTGGCTGTAGAGCTGGTAAAGCTCGTCCAGGTTCGGGTCGGCAACCGTGTAGCCTTTGTCAGCCGTCAGGCCATATTCGGCAGAAACGGTGCGGATAACGGCGGCGATTGCCGGGTTATCCTGCTCAGCGATCCGGCGCATCGTCGTCGCGACGGGGGTAATCACGCTCATAGCATTACTCATTACAAAAATTGACACATAACTGCTGTTAATAGCACCGCAGAAAGGGGAGTGCAAGCGAGGAGTTTTCAGGAAGGATACCCCTTACGCCCTGAAGCGTAAGGGGTAAAAGCATTACAGGGCTGCGATAACCGCCTGCTGCTCGATCAGCTTGGTCTTCGCATCTGCGAAGGCAACCAGACGCTCACGCTCTTTCGCGATGACCGCTTCCGGCGCGCGGGCGACAAAGCCTTCGTTCGCCAGCTTGCTTTCGATTTTGCCAATTTCCACGTCGACTTTTGCCACTTCTTTCGCCAGACGAGCCAGCTCGGCGTCTTTGTCGATCAGGCCCGCCATTGGGATCAACAGCTCGGCGCCGTCGATGATTTTGGTCACGGAAACCGGACCTTTGTCATCCGCAGGCAGCACGGTGATGCTTTCCAGACGCGCCATGGTTTTCAGGAAGGTGTTGTTCTCGGTGACGCGACGAACGGCCGCCTCGCTGCAGCCACGCAGCAGCAGCTCCAGCGGTTTGCCTGGGGCGATGTTCATTTCAGCACGGATGTTACGTACCGCAACGATCGCCTGTTTCAGCCACTCGGTATCCGCGGACGCCGCTTCATCAACCTTGGCCGCATCGAATTCCGGGAACGGCTGCAGCATGATGGTATCGGCGTTGATGCCTGCAATCACCTTCACGCGCTGCCAGATGGTTTCGGTGATGAATGGAATGACCGGATGCGCCAGGCGCAGCAGACCTTCCAGAACGGTAATCAGCGTATTGCGCGTGCCGCGCAGCTCCGCCTCAGTGCCGCCGTTCATCACCGGCTTCGCCAGCTCCAGATACCAGTCGCAGAACTGGTTCCAGGTGAATTCATACAGGATGCCCGCCGCGATATCGAAGCGGTAGCTGTCCAGCGCCTCGCGGAACGCTTTCACCGTCTGGTTGAATTCCGCCAGGATCCAGCGGTCTGCCAGAGACAGCGTCATCTCGCCGCCGTTGAAGCCGCAATCCTGATCTTCGGTATTCATCAGCACGAAGCGGCTGGCGTTCCACAGTTTGTTACAGAAGTTACGGTAACCTTCCAGACGCTTCATGTCCCAGTTGATGTCACGACCGGTTGAGGCCAGTGCCGCCAGGGTGAAGCGCAGGGCGTCGGTACCGTGAGACTCGATCCCGTTCGGGAACTGCTTCTCGGTGCGCTTGCGGATTTTCTCAGCCAGCTGCGGCTGCATCATGTTGCCGGTACGTTTTTCCAGCAGATCTTCCAGAGAGATACCGTCAACCATGTCCAGCGGGTCAATAACGTTACCCTTGGACTTGGACATTTTCTGGCCTTCGTCGTCGCGGATCAGACCGGTCATGTAGACGGTATGGAACGGAACCTGCGGCTTGCCGTCTTCGTCTTTGATGAAGTGCATGGTCATCATGATCATGCGGGCAATCCAGAAGAAGATAATGTCGAAGCCGGACACCATCACGCTGGTTGGGTGGAACTGACGCAGCGCGTCGGTGTTTTCTGGCCAGCCGAGGGTGGAGAAGGTCCACAGCGCGGAGGAGAACCAGGTGTCCAGCACGTCTTCGTCCTGACGCAGCGCAACGTCCGCGCTCAGGTTGTTTTCCTGACGCACTTCGTCTTCGCTACGGCCAACGTAAACGTTGCCTTCGTTGTCGTACCACGCCGGAATACGGTGACCCCACCACAGCTGACGGGAGATACACCAGTCCTGAATGTCACGCATCCAGGAGAAGTACATGTTTTCGTACTGCTTCGGCACGAACTGAATGCTGCCGTTTTCAACCGCTTCGACAGCCGGTTTCGCCAGCACGTCGGCACGCACGTACCACTGGTCGGTCAGCATTGGCTCGATAACCACGCCGCCACGGTCGCCGTACGGCACGGTCAGATCGTGAGGTTTGATCTCTTCCAGCAGGCCGAGCGCGTCAACGGCAGCCACGATGGCTTTACGCGCGGCAAAACGCTCCAGCTTCTGGAACTCAGCCGGGATGTCGCTGGAGTAAACGTCGGATTCGTTGCCTTTGGTATCGTACACTTCTGCGCTTTCGCGGATATCACCGTCGAAGGTCAGAATGTTGATCATCGGCAGGGCGTGACGACGACCAACTTCATAGTCGTTGAAGTCGTGCGCCGGGGTGATTTTTACGCAGCCGGTGCCTTTTTCCATGTCGGCGTGTTCGTCGCCCACAATCGGAATACGGCGGTTTACCAGCGGCAGCACCACGAATTTGCCGATCAGATCTTTATAACGCGGATCTTCCGGGTTAACGGCCACGCCGGTATCGCCCAGCAGGGTTTCCGGACGGGTCGTTGCGACCACCATGTAATCTTTACCGTCTGCGGTTTTTGCGCCATCGGCCAGCGGATAGCGGATGTGCCACATGGAGCCTTTAGACTCGCGGTTTTCCACTTCCAGATCAGAGATGGCGGTGCGCAGTTTCGGATCCCAGTTTACCAGGCGTTTGCCGCGGTAAATCAGGTCTTCTTTGTACAGGCGGACGAAGACTTCTTTAACGGCGTTGGACAGGCCTTCGTCCATGGTGAAGCGCTCGCGCTCCCAGTCCACAGAGTTGCCGAGACGGCGCATCTGACGGGTAATGGTGCCGCCGGATTCCGCCTTCCACTGCCAGATTTTGTCGATGAACGCGTCGCGACCGTAGTCGTGGCGGGTTTTTCCTTCTTCAGCGGCAATTTTACGCTCAACCACCATCTGGGTCGCGATACCCGCGTGGTCAGTCCCCGCCTGCCACAGGGTGTTTTTACCCTGCATGCGCTGGTAGCGGATCATGGTGTCCATGATGGTCTGCTGGAAAGCATGACCCATATGCAAACTGCCGGTGACGTTCGGCGGCGGGATCATGATGCAGAAGGACTCTTTGCTTTCGTCGCCGTTAGGCTTGAAATAGCCCTGCTGTTCCCAGTGCTCGTAAAGCGGCTGTTCGATATCGCGTGGGTTATATGTCTTTTCCATTATTTCCAGGTTGCCGTATTCAGGTTAAAACCAGCCAGGCGGTACGCTTTATAGCGTTCGCGCGCCAGTTGTTTCAAAGATTCTTCGTAAGGGACAAAGTCTACCACTTCTGTGAAAGCGGTGGCAAAATCTGCAAAATCTATCCGCAGGCTAATCAGAATATCGCGCGCGCTGCTGTTGCGCTTTTGCGGCCAGGCAATTTCAACCGGTGCTCCACCGCGCGGGCCTTCGCCCGACAGGTTGTGCGGCACAAAACTCTCCGGCGGGCGCGCCCACAGCGCTTCATCCAGGCGAATCGCCTGCTGTTCATCTTCACAGGCAATCAGAACGCGTTTACCTGCGCGCCAACGTTCTGCGGCAATTTCACACACCAGCTGTTCTACGGCGCTGAGGCCATCCTGATGGGTGTCGTTGTCCAGAAGGTAGAACGTTGCATTCTTCATATATGGGGCTTCTTGTGCTCACTTTAAATGCTTAAGCCGGGTGGCGGCTTCGCCTTACCCGGCCTACGGTTTACTGCCGTTTTGACTTACTCGTCGCCGTTAAAACCTGCGCGGTTCAGCAGGAACTGCGACAGCAGCGCCACTGGACGGCCGGTTGCGCCTTTGGCTTTACCGGAGCGCCATGCGGTGCCCGCGATATCCAGGTGTGCCCAGTTGTACTTGCGGGTGAAGCGTGCCAGGAAGCAGCCCGCGGTGATCGCCCCGCCAGGACGTCCGCCAATGTTCGCCATATCCGCAAAGTTAGACTCCAGCTGATCCTGATACTCGTCACCCAGCGGCAGACGCCATGCGCGGTCCCCGGCCTGCTCTGAGGCACCAATAAGCTCGTGCGCCAGCGGGTTGTGGTTCGACATCAGGCCGGTGATGTGGTGACCCAGCGCAATCACGCAGGCACCGGTGAGGGTGGCGACGTCAATCACCGCTTCCGGCTCGAAGCGCTCAACGTAGGTCAGCACGTCACACAGCACCAGACGCCCTTCGGCGTCGGTGTTCAGCACTTCAACGGTCTGGCCGGACATGGTGGTCAGAACGTCACCCGGACGATAGGCGCGCCCGCCAGGCATGTTTTCGCAGCCCGCCAGTACGCCGATCACGTTGATAGGCAACTGCAGTTCCGCGACCATGCGCATCACGCCGTAAACCGCCGCCGCACCGCACATGTCGTACTTCATCTCATCCATGCCTTCGGCAGGCTTGATGGAGATACCGCCGGAATCGAAGGTCAGGCCTTTACCGACGAGCACAATCGGGCGCGCGTCTTCGGACGGATTGCCTTTGTACTCGATGACGGACATCAGGGATTCGTTCTGCGAGCCGTTACCGACCGCCAGGTAAGAGTGCATCCCCAGCTCTTTCATCTGCTGTTCGCCGATGACGCGGGTAATGACGTTTTTGCTGTAGGCGTCGGCCAGCTGACGCGCCTGAGAGGCCAGGTACGCCGCGTTACAGATGTTAGGCGGCATGTTGCCGAGATCTTTGGCCGCTTTAATGCCGGCCGCGATCGCCAGACCGTGCTGGATCGCGCGTTCGCCGCTGGTCAGCTCGCGACGGGTTGGCACGTTAAAGACCATTTTACGCAGAGGACGACGCGGCTCGCTTTTATTGGTCTTCAGCTGATCGAAGCTGTACAGGCTCTCTTTTGCCGTTTCAACCGCCTGACGCACTTTCCAGTAGGTGTTACGCCCTTTAACGTGCAGCTCCGTCAGGAAGCAGACGGCTTCCATTGAGCCAGTATCATTCAGCGTATTGATTGTTTTCTGAATTACCTGCTTATACTGACGTTCATCCAGCTCGCGTTCTTTGCCGCAGCCAATCAGCAGAATACGTTCTGACAGTACGTTCGGAACATGGTGCAGTAACAGCGTCTGCCCAGGTTTGCCTTCCAGTTCGCCACGGCGCAGCAGGGCGCTAATATAGCCGTCACTGATTTTATCGAGTTGCTCGGCGATCGGGGAGAGTCGGCGTGGTTCAAAGACGCCCACAACGATGCAGGCACTCCGCTGTTTCTCCGGGCTACCGCTTTTTACACTGAACTCCATGCACTACGCTCCTGAATCTTAAAGACAACGGCGGCAGCTACGGATAGAATTGAAACCTTTCGTAACTCATGTCCGCTGTTGTGGTGACTTCGTGTTAATCTTACGTTACTACGGTTTCGACACGTCAGAAAAAGTCCTGAAGCGTGAATCCGCCGGATGTTTTAATCTTAGCGATGATTTCGACGACTCAAGAGAATAAATGACGTTTAAGCCATGAAACAAGCGATTTTCCAGCAAAGAGACGGGTTTTTACGGGCGTATTTAAAGTGATAATCATAAGATATCTGGTGCGGGAGACGCTCAAAAGCCAACTGGCGATTCTCTTCATCCTGCTGCTGATTTTTTTCTGTCAGAAGCTGGTTAAGATCCTCGGTGCGGCCGTTGACGGCGAAATTCCAACAAATCTGGTGCTTTCCCTGCTTGGCTTAGGGATCCCGGAAATGGCGCAGCTCATCCTGCCGCTAAGTCTTTTCCTTGGCCTGCTCATGACGCTTGGGAAACTCTACACCGAGAGTGAAATCACGGTGATGCATGCCTGTGGCCTGAGCAAAGCGGTACTGGTGAAAGCGGCCATGATACTGGCGCTGTTCACGGGTATTGTCGCAGCGGTGAATGTGATGTGGGCGGGTCCCATGTCTTCCCGTCATCAGGACGAAGTGCTGGCCGAAGCGAAAGCCAACCCCGGCATGGCAGCCTTAGCCCAGGGGCAATTCCAGCAGGCGACCGACGGTAACTCCGTGCTGTTCATTGAGAGCGTTGACGGCAGTAAATTCAACGACGTATTCCTGGCGCAGTTACGTCCCAAAGGTAACGCGCGTCCTTCCGTGGTGGTTGCAGACTCCGGCCAGCTTGCTCAGCGCAAAGATGGTTCTCAGATCGTGACGCTGAACAAAGGCACCCGTTTCGAAGGCACCGCCATGCTGCGCGACTTCCGTATTACGGATTTCCAGAACTATCAGGCCATTATCGGCCATCAGGCGGTGGCGCTCGATCCAACGGATACCGAGCAAATGGACATGCGTACCCTGTGGAATAACGATACCGACAGAGCGCGTGCTGAGTTCCACTGGCGTATTACGCTTGTCTTCACCGTGTTTATGATGGCGCTGATTGTCGTTCCGCTGAGCGTGGTGAACCCGCGCCAGGGCCGCGTGCTCTCTATGCTGCCGGCGATGCTGCTTTACCTGATCTATTTCCTGCTGCAAACCTCGATTCGTTCTAACGGCGCGAAGGGTAAGCTGGACCCTATGGTCTGGACATGGTTCGTCAACAGCCTGTACATCTTACTGGCGCTGGGATTAAACCTGTGGGATACGGTGCCTGTGCGCCGCATACGTGCCCGATTCTCGCGTAAAGGAGCCATCTAATGCAGGCGTTTGGCGTTCTTGATCGCTATATCGGTAAAACCATTTTTACCACCATCATGATGACGTTGTTCATGCTGGTGTCGCTCTCCGGCATTATCAAATTTGTCGATCAGCTGAAAAAAGCCGGCCAGGGGAGCTATGACGCGATGGGCGCGGGGATGTATACCCTGCTCAGCGTGCCGAAAGATGTGCAGATTTTCTTCCCGATGGCGGCCCTGCTGGGCGCGCTGCTGGGACTGGGGATGCTGGCGCAGCGCAGTGAGCTGGTCGTTATGCAGGCCTCGGGCTTTACCCGCATGCAGGTTGCGCTGTCGGTCATGAAAACCGCGATCCCACTGGTGCTGTTGACCATGGCGATTGGCGAGTGGGTCGCGCCGCAGGGTGAACAGATGGCGCGTAACTACCGTGCGCAGGCCATGTACGGCGGCTCGCTGCTCTCGACCCAACAAGGTTTATGGGCGAAAGACGGTAAAAACTTCGTCTACATCGAACGGGTGAAGGGGAATGATGAACTGGGTGGGGTGAGCATCTATGCTTTCGATGACCAGCGCCGTCTGGAGTCAGTCCGCCACGCCTCTTCGGCGAAATTTGACGCCGAACATAAACAGTGGCGTTTGTCCCAGGTTGATGAATCTAACCTGACCGATCCGAAACAGATCGCCGGTTCTCAGACGGTAACCGGTACGTGGAAGACCAACCTGACGCCTGACAAGCTCGGTGTTGTGGCGCTGGATCCTGACGCGCTCTCCATCAGCGGTTTGCACAACTATGTGAAATACCTGAAGTCGAGCGGGCAGGACGCAGGACGTTATCAGCTCAACATGTGGAGCAAGATCTTCCAGCCGATGTCCGTGGCGGTGATGATGCTGATGGCGCTGTCGTTTATCTTCGGCCCGTTACGCAGCGTGCCGATGGGCGTGCGCGTCGTGACCGGTATCAGTTTCGGCTTTGTGTTCTACGTGCTCGATCAGATCTTCGGTCCGTTGACGCTGGTTTATGGCATTCCGCCGATAATTGGTGCGCTGCTGCCAAGCGCCAGTTTCCTCCTGATCAGCCTCTGGCTGCTGTTGAAACGCTCCTGATTGACCTCTCCTCGCTTCCGGTTAACCGGAAGCGAGGCTAATCTCCTGTTTCACCCCGCACTTTTTCTCACAACCTTCAACGCCTCGCCCTGAATTTGAGTATTATTGAGCGATAAAGTCGTGAAGGGATCCTCTATGAAGCAAATTCGAATGCTTGCCCAGTATTACGTCGACCTGATGATGAAGCTTGGGCTGGTGCGTTTCTCCATGCTGCTTGCGCTGGCGCTGGTCGTTCTGGCCATTGTCGTGCAAATGGCCGTCACCATGGTTCTGCATGGTCAGGTCGAGAGTATCGACGTCATCCGCTCCATCTTCTTTGGCTTGCTCATTACGCCCTGGGCGGTCTATTTCCTTTCCGTGGTGGTTGAACAGCTGGAAGAGTCCCGTCAGCGTCTGTCAAAACTGGTCGATAAACTGGAAGAGATGCGCGAGCGCGATCTGAAGCTCAACGTCCAGCTTAAAGACAACATTGCGCAGCTGAATCAGGAGATTTCCGATCGTGAGAAGGCGGAAGCCGAGCGTCAGGCCACGCTGGAACAGCTGAAAATCGAAATGAAAGAGCGCGAGGTCACGCAGATCCAGCTTGAGCAGCAATCCTCTTTCTTGCGGTCGTTCCTTGATGCTTCGCCGGATCTGGTGTTTTACCGTAATGAAGATAAAGAGTTTTCCGGCTGTAACCGGGCGATGGAGCTGCTCACCGGGAAAAGCGAGAAGCAGCTGATTAACCTGAAGCCGCAGGACGTTTACTCTGAAGAGGCGGCGGCTAAGGTCATGGAGACGGACGAAAAAGTATTCCGCCATAACGTCTCGCTGACCTATGAACAGTGGCTGGATTACCCGGACGGACGCAAAGCCTGCTTTGAGATCCGTAAGGTGCCCTACTATGACCGCGTGGGGAAACGCCACGGCCTGATGGGCTTTGGCCGCGATATCACCGAACGTAAGCGCTACCAGGATGCCCTGGAGCGCGCCAGCCGCGACAAGACTACCTTTATCTCCACCATCAGCCACGAGCTGCGTACGCCGCTTAATGGGATTGTCGGGCTGAGCCGTATTCTGCTGGATACCGACCTGACCGCAGAGCAGGAAAAATACCTCAAGACTATCCATGTATCCGCGGTCACGCTGGGTAATATCTTCAACGATATTATTGATATGGATAAGATGGAGCGCCGTAAAGTTCAGCTTGATAATCAGCCGGTTGATTTCACCAGCTTCCTTGCCGACCTCGAAAACCTGTCCGGCCTGCAGGCGCAGCAGAAGGGACTGAGCTTTGTCATGGAGCCAACCCTGCCGCTGCCGCATAAAGTGGTGACCGACGGCACGCGTCTGCGCCAGATCCTGTGGAACCTTATCAGCAACGCGGTGAAATTTACCCAGAAGGGGCAGGTGGCGGTGCGCATCCGCTATGACGAAGGCGATATGCTGCACTTCGAGGTGGAAGACTCCGGGATGGGTATTCCGCAGGAGGAGCAGGACAAAATTTTCGCGATGTACTACCAGGTGAAGGACAGCAACGGCGGGAAACCGGCGACAGGAACGGGCATTGGCCTGGCGGTCTCTAAGCGGCTGGCGAAGAGTATGGGTGGCGATATCACCGTTGTCAGCCAGCCGGGCAAAGGGTCAACCTTCACGCTGACGGTCCATGCGCCGGCGGTGGCGGAGGAAGTTGAGGATACCTTTGAAAACGACGACATGCCGCTGCCCGCGCTGCACGTCCTGCTGGTAGAAGACATTGAGCTGAACGTGATTGTGGCGCGCTCGGTGCTGGAAAAACTGGGCAACAGCGTGGATGTCGCGATGACCGGTAAGGCCGCGCTGGATATGTTTAAACCGGGCGAATACGATCTTGTTCTGCTCGATATCCAGCTGCCGGATATGACCGGGCTGGATATCTCTCGTGAGCTGACGCGTCAGTACGCGGCCGACGAGCTGCCGCCGCTGGTGGCGCTGACGGCGAACGTGCTGAAAGACAAAAAAGAGTATCTCGATGCCGGTATGGACGATGTACTCAGCAAGCCGCTGGCGGTGCCTGCTCTGACCGCCATGATTAAGAAGTTCTGGGATACCCGTGATGAAGAGGAGAGCACCATGACGTCTGTTGATAGCGCAAAAGCCCAAACGATACTCGATACCGCGATGCTGGAGCAGTACATCGATCTGGTGGGTCCGAAACTGATTACCGATGGTCTGGCGGTGTTCGAAAAAATGATGCCGGGCTATCTGAGCGTGCTGGAATCAAACCTGACGGCTCGTGACCAAAAAGGCATCGTCGAAGAAGGACACAAAATCAAAGGTGCCGCCGGCTCGGTTGGCTTACGCCATCTGCAGCAGCTGGGTCAACAGATTCAGTCGCCTGATTTACCTGCATGGGAAGATAACGTGGGTGATTGGGTTGAAGAGATGAAACAAGAGTGGCAAAACGATGTAGCGGTGCTTAAAGCCTGGGTAGACGCCAGAAAAAAATGACCCCGGCTTAACCGGGGTGCGCGAATACTGCGCCAACACCAGGGAAATCGTGGCTGCGCCTGTTTTTTAAAGTTATTTTCGAAAGGGCGCTGCCTGAAAAATTTAGGCCGCACGCAGATAAGATAGCAAATCTTAAATGGTTTGTTACATGAATCAGTGAAATGTGTGAAGCATAGCGTTTTAATCAAAATTATTAATGTGCTTCAGCAAGTTGCAGAAAAGGATTGTCATGATGAAAAAGATTGGTGTCGTGCTGAGCGGATGCGGTGTTTACGATGGTTCTGAAATACATGAAGCCGTAATCACGCTGCTGGCCCTGGCTAAGCAGGGAGCAGAGGTTATTTGTTTTGCGCCGGACAAAAATCAGGCGGATGTGATTAATCATCTGACCGGCGAGCCGATGGCAGAAACCCGCAATGTACTGATTGAAGCCGCGCGTATTGCGCGAGGTGATATCCATCCTCTTATTCAGGCAGACCCTACAGAGCTTGATGCGCTCATTTTGCCCGGTGGGTTTGGCGCGGCCAAAAATCTCAGTACCTTTGCTGCGCAGGGTGCGGAGTGTCAGATCGATCCTCATCTTAAAGCGCTGTCGCAGGCCATGCACGCGGCAGGAAAACCGCAGGGCTTTATCTGCATCGCGCCGGCAATGCTGCCCAGGATTTTTGATTTCCCGCTGCGCCTGACTATCGGGACGGATATTGATACCGCAGAGATCGTCGAGGAAATGGGGGGCGAACACGTTCCGTGCCCGGTTGATGACATTGTGGTTGATGAAGATAACAAAATTGTCACCACGCCAGCGTATATGCTGGCGAACAATATCGCTGAGGCGGCCTCAGGTATTGAAAAGCTGGTGGCCCGCGTGCTGGTGCTGACTGAATGAGGCGTAAATTTGCCGCAGGCGCAGGGGTGAAACGTTTTCTCTTGCGCATCGTACTTGTGCTGGCGGTATTCTGGGGAGGCGGGCTGGCTTTATTCAGCATTATGCCGGTTCCGTTCTCTGCCGTTATGGTTGAGCGCCAGCTCGGCGCGTGGTTCAGCGGCGATTTCAGCTACGTTGCCCACTCTGACTGGGTGAGCATGGACGAGATCTCCCCGTTCATGGGGCTGGCGGTCATCGCGGCGGAGGACCAGAAATTCCCGGAGCACTGGGGGTTCGACGTGGCGGCCATTGAGAAGGCGCTAGCCCATAACGAACGCCATGAAAACCGCGTGCGCGGGGCATCAACCTTGTCGCAGCAGACGGCCAAAAATCTGTTTCTGTGGGATGGTCGAAGCTGGTTGCGAAAAGGGCTGGAAGCAGGGTTGACCCTGGGGATGGAAACGGTCTGGAGCAAAAAACGCATTCTGACCGTCTATCTCAACGTCGCTGAGTTTGGCGACGGCATATTTGGCGTGGAAGCTGCCGCACAGCGGTATTTCAATAAGCCAGCCAGCCGTCTGAGCATGTCAGAAGCAGCGCTATTGGCCGCTGTGTTACCGAACCCTATCCGCTTTAAGGCCAGTGCCCCATCAGGGTACGTGCGAAGCCGACAGGCGTGGATTATGCGCCAGATGAATCAGCTGGGTGGAGAGGAGTTTATGCAGCGTAATAATCTTATGTAGGGCGGGTAAGCGCAGCGCTACCCGCCTGAATAGCAGACCTTAATCTTCGTCGAACCCTGCGTTAAACAGGGCAATCACCGCCGCCAGCGCTTCCTCTTCCTGAGGGCCGGTGGCTTCTACTTCAATCTGGCGCCCTTTGGCGGAATCCAGCATCAGCAGCGCGATCACGCTGTTCGCTTCCGCTTCGGTGCCTTCGTCATTCCGCAGCAGAACCTCTGCATCGAAACCCTGCATCAGCTCAAACAGCTTCATCGCCGGGCGTGCATGCATACCCAGCTTGTTGGTGATCTCAACGGTTTGTTTTACGGTCATGTTTTACGTTTTTCCAGCGTGCGATGACGGGACTGAACGTTCTTCCCGCGCGAGCGGAAATAGTCGGCCAGCTGTTCGGCGATGTAAACCGAACGATGTTTACCGCCGGTACAGCCAATCGCCACCGTCAGGTAGCTACGATTGTTTGTCTCCAGCATAGGTAACCATAGCTCAAGGTAGCTTCGCGTCTGGTAGATAAAATTGTGTACTTCTGTGTGCCGGTCGAGGAACGCCGCCACCGGCTTATCCAGACCGGTCATTGGACGCAGTTTTGGATCCCAGTGCGGGTTCGGCAGGAAGCGCACGTCGAAAACGTAATCCGCATCAATCGGAATACCGTGCTTAAAGCCGAAGGATTCGAACACCATCGTCAGTTCGCGCTCGCGTTTACCCAACAGCCGGGTACGCAGCATTTCCGCCAGCTCGTGAACGGACATCTCAGAGGTGTCGACAATCAGGTCGGCACGAGAACGCAGCGGCTCCAGCAGGTCGCTCTCTTCATCGATAGCGCTCTCCAGAGAGAGGTTCTTGCTGGATAGCGGGTGCAAACGACGGGTATCGCTGTAGCGGCGGATCAGCGTATTGCGGTCTGCATCGAGGAACAGCAGCTGAGGCGAGAACGCGTCAGGCAGGTTGCTCATGGCCTGTTCGAAGATCTCTGGCGATTCAGGCATGTTACGAACGTCGATACTGACCGCGGCAGAGGTTTGTCTCTCCGCCAGCGTGCGGGCCAGATCGGGTAACAACACGACCGGCAGGTTATCGACGCAGTAAAAACCCATGTCTTCCAGGGCGCGCAGAGCAACGGATTTCCCCGACCCTGAACGGCCACTGACAATCATCAGCACCATGTTCCGTTTCTCCTCAGGACAACAGATGTGAAGGCCATCTCCTGGTTATGCATCATCCTGATTGCCTTCTGCTTCAGTGATAATTTGATAGAGCTCTTCATCACTTTGGGCCGAGCGCAGTCGACGGCAAATGGTTTTATCGGCCAGACGTTTTGCGACCAGCGACAGCGTATGCAGATGGGTTTTCGTCTGGTCGGCAGGTACCAGCAGCGCGAAGAGGAGATCGACGGGCTGGTTATCAATGGCATCGAAGGCGATGGGTGTTTCAAGCTGCACAAACACACCAACGGCACGCAGGGTATCCTCTTCCAGTTTGCCGTGCGGGATCGCGATGCCGTTGCCGATACCGGTACTGCCCATTTTTTCACGGGTCAGAATCGCTTCGAACACCACCTGCGGCGGCAGGCCCAGCTGTTTGGCAGCCAGTTCACTGATGATCTCCAGCGCACGTTTTTTGCTCTGGCAGTGAACCGCACTGCGGGTACATTCCTGGTTAAGGACATTGCTCAGTTGAAGAGCGGAATCGTTGTTCATCATAATTTCACCTAAGCGCTAACTGTACAAATGGCCTGTTGTGTTTCACAACAGGCCGTCCTGCACCCGTTAACTGCCCGGACAATTAGTGTTGTTTCAGTTTATCTTTATGTTTATTGAGCTGTCGTGCAAGCTTATCAATCAAGCCGTCGATAGCAGCGTACATGTCTTGCCCTTCCGCACTGGCATGCAGTTCACCCCCGTTAACATGCAGGGTGGCATCCGAGATATGAGTCACTTTCTCCACTTTCAACACAATATAGACCTGATTGATCCTTTCGAAATACTGCTCGAGTTTTGCAAACTTCGCGTTCACGAAGTCGCGTAAAGCCTCAGTAATTTCGACGTTTTGTCCAGTGATGTTGAGCTGCATAGTGTCTTCCTTATCGGTTGTGTCAGACCAGCTGTTTACGCTGGTTGGACGGCGGAATGGATAAAGACTCTCGATACTTCGCAACAGTACGACGTGCCACCATAATACCCTGATCGGACAGCATGGTGGTTAACTTACTGTCGCTTAGTGGCTTCGCGGGGTTCTCCGCGGCGATCAACTTCTTCACCAGGGCACGAATGGCCGTTGACGACGCTTCGCCGCCGCCCTCGGTATTCACATGGCTGGAGAAGAAATACTTAAGCTCAAATATACCGCGTGGACTGTGCAGATACTTCTGCGTGGTGACACGGGAAATGGTTGATTCATGCATTTCGACGGCCTGGGCGATATCCGCCAGTACCATCGGTTTCATATACTCTTCGCCCTGCTCAAAGAACGCCTGCTGCTGTTCGACAATACAGCGGCTGACGCGCAGCAGCGTATCATTTCGGCTCTCCAGACTTTTGATCAACCATCGCGCTTCCTGAAGATTGCTACGAATATATTGATTGTCGGAGTCGTTACGCGCGCTGGTGCACATGGAGGCATACTGCTGGTTGATTTGCAGGCGAGGGATGCTGTCTGAGTTCAGTTCAACGACCCAGCGGTCATTGTGTTTTCTGACCAGCACATCCGGGATCACGTACTCGGGCTCGCTGGTTTGGATCGACTGTCCCGGGCGGGGATCGAGTGACTGGATCAGATTCACCGCTTCTTTCAGCACCTCTTCCTTCAGGCGCGTGACGCGCATCAGGCTGCGGAAATCGTGGTTGGCCAACAGATCCAGATGATCGCTGATGATTAAGCGCGCCTCGTCGAGCCATGGCGTCTCTTTGCTGAACTGAGAAAGCTGGATCAGCAGGCAGTCGCGCAGATCTTTTGCGGCCACGCCTACCGGATCGAAACGCTGGATGCGCTTCAGAACGGCTTCGATCTCCTCAAGTTCAATCTCTTCGTCGCCCATGCTTTCCAGGATATCGTCCAGCGTGACGGTCAAATAGCCGGTGTCGTCAACGGCATCGACAATTGAGGTGGCAATCGCGCGGTCGGTATCGGAGAAGGGGGTAAGTTCCACCTGCCACATCAGGTAATCCTGCAGCGACTGGGTGGTTTCTCCCTGATAGACCGGTAGCTCATCATCCTGGTAGTCTGCACGCGTACCGGAAGGGGTTCCGGCGGTGTAGATTTCATCCCAGCTGGCATCCAGCGGTAGCTCGTCGGGCATCTCTTTTTGTTCGAGTGCATCCGCGGTGTCGAGCGCTTCTGTATCCTGTGACTGCTGAGTATCTACCTCGTCATGAAGATCGGTTTGTTCCAGCAGGGGGTTGCTGTCCAGCGCCTGCTGGAGCTCCTGCTGAAGTTCTAACGTGGACAGTTGCAACAGGCGAATTGCCTGCTGTAGCTGCGGCGTCATTGCCAGTTGTTGGCTGAGCCTTAATTGCAAACCTTGCTTCATGTTCAGAGCGTTTTTCTCCGGTTCGGCGTTACGTTACCTCTACCCTATCAGAGTCTGAAGTCTTCCCCAAGATAGACGCGCTTAACATGATCGTCTTCGAGGATCTGTTGCGGCGTACCGTGGGCGATCAGATTGCCCTGGCTGACAATATACGCGCGTTCACACACGGCCAGCGTTTCACGGACGTTGTGGTCGGTGATCAGTACGCCAAGCCCGCTGTCACGCAGGTGTTCAATGATGCGTTTAATGTCGATAACCGAGATCGGGTCAACGCCCGCAAACGGTTCATCCAGAAGGATAAATTTCGGGTTTGCGGCCAGCGCACGTGCAATCTCAACACGACGGCGTTCACCCCCGGAGAGTGCCTGACCGAGGCTGTCGCGCAGATGCTCAATGTGGAACTCTTCCATCAACTCGTTGGCACGATCCTGACGCTGTTCGCTGGTCAGATCGTTACGAATTTCCAGGACCGCCATCAGGTTATCGTAAACGCTAAGACGACGGAAAATGGAGGCTTCCTGCGGCAGGTAGCCGATCCCGCGACGCGCGCGCGCGTGCAGCGGCAGAAGGCTGATGTCTTCATCGTCAATAATAATGTTGCCGGCATCGCGCGGCACAATGCCAACGACCATGTAGAAAGTGGTGGTTTTACCCGCACCGTTAGGGCCAAGCAGCCCCACGATTTCGCCGGAGTTGACGGTCAGACTGACATCTTCTACGACACGGCGGCCCTTGTAGGCCTTCGCGAGATTTTTTGCAGTTAATGTTGCCATAACGAATTAGTTACTCTTCTTCTGTGCCGGGGCCTGGCCTTTGCCTTTGTCCTGCAGCTGCGACGGAACCAGGACAGTCGTGACGCGTTTGCCTTTCTCGCTGGAGGCCTGCATTTTTTGCTCTTTAACCAGATAGGTGATCTGGTCGCCGGTAATGTTGCTGTCCAGCTGTTCCAGATACGCGTTTCCGGTCAGGATGACCAGGTCCTTCGCCAGCTCATAGTGCATATGCGAGGCGCGGCCTTTCACCGGTTTGCCGTTGTCCTGCATCTGGTAGAAGGTGGCCGGGTTGCCGTAACCATCAATGATCTCTTTGCCCTGCTCGCCACCCGGACGGGTCACGACCACTTTGTCGGCGTTAATTTTGATGGTGCCCTGAGTCATGACGACGTTACCTGTGAAGGTGACGACGTTGCCCTGCATATCGAGAGACTGGGTATCAGACTCGATATGGATCGGTTGGTCGGTATCGCCCGTTACAGCAAGCGCGGGGAGACTGGTCGCCAGCATCGCGCTGGCGATAATTACTTTAAGGCTGAGTTTGTTTGTTTTGAATTTCATAGGAGGTTCTAACCTTTTCAATCAGCTCGGCGTTCTTGCTGCGTAAGTTCCCGCGCATTCTCAAACCGCTGGAATTAAATGTTGTGCCATACAGTGTGACCAGATCCTGCGAGGTCACGTCCTGGGTTACCAGGTTAATTTGGGCATTATCCGTCGTAATTTTTCGCAGTTGCGAGTCAGCGGTCAGGGCGTTGACTTCAACGTGGCCATACAGATAAAGCATACGGTCATTTGTCAGTTTTGCCCGATCTGACTTAATTGACCACGTCGGCACTTTGTCCTTATCAAATGTGGTCATGACAGGTTGGGTAAACCACGAAATACCGTCATCTGAAAAATATTCAACATGCTGGGCAATCAGGCGATAGTTCAGCTCGCCTTCCGGGCTGTAGACCACGGTGTCGCTGTGATCGCTTTTATAGGTTGGATCGTTATTGTTGACCACTTCCGTTTGCGGATCGTCGCGATCGGCAAGGTTCACGCCAATCAATACCAGTGCGACAAGCGAAAGCAAAATGATAATCCAGCGTCTGGTTTTACTCATATCGATTGCCCTTTGGCCTCATCAAGCTTGCCCTGCGCCAGCAAAAGCAGATCGCAGACTTCACGTACGGCACCACGGCCCCCGTTGATGTGGGTAACGTAGTCAGCGCGGGGGATCAGCAGCGGATGCGCATCCGCAACGGCGATGCTCAGCCCGACTTCAGCCATCACGGGCCAGTCAATCAGATCGTCCCCGACGTAGGCTACGTTTTCCGGCGCGATAGCCAGTTTACCCAGTAAATCCTTAAACGCCGCCATCTTATCGGATTGACCCTGATACAGATGGGTAATTCCTAAGGTTTCACAGCGGTCTTCTACCAGTTTAGCTTTTCGCCCGGTGATGATAGCCACCTCAATACCCGAGGTGAGCGCGCAGCGGATACCGTAGCCGTCGCGAACGTTAAACGCTTTCAGCTCTTCACCATTATTGCCCATGTAAATCAGGCCATCGGAAAGTACGCCATCCACGTCCAGGATGAGCAGACGAATGTTTTCCGCCTTTGCCATCATCTGGGTACTGACCGGTCCATAACAGGTTGCAAGGGATGCACCCGCATTACTCATTGTTTTATCCTTCATTACACTACGCCTGCGCGCAGCAGATCATGCATATGTACCACACCCAGCAACTGGTCGCCATCGGCAACCATCACTGAGGTAATGTGGCGGGACTGCATCAGGTTCAGCACATCCACGGCCAGCGTACCCGGACGGACGCGGATACCGCCCGGCGTCATCACATCGGCAATGCCGAGCGTGCGGACATCTACACCCATGTCGAACACGCGGCGCAGGTCGCCATCGGTGAAGATCCCCTGAATTTTCATCAGATCGTCGCACACGACCGTCATACCCAGATTCTTACGGGTGATTTCCAGCAGCGCATCACGCAGGGAGGCTTCTTTACTGACGTGAGGGATCTCATCCCCGGTGTGCATAATATCGTTTACCCGAAGCAGAAGCTTGCGCCCCAGCGCGCCGCCCGGGTGGGAAAGCGCGAAATCTTCCGGCGTAAAACCGCGGGCTTCGAGCAGCGCGACGGCAAGCGCATCACCCATGACCAGCGCGGCGGTGGTGCTGGACGTCGGCGCCAGGCCGAGCGGACAGGCCTCCTTAGGCACTTTCACGCACAGGTGAATATCGGCCGCCCGCGCCATGCTGCTTTCCGGACGGCTGGTCATGCAAATAAGCGGCACCTGCAGTCGCTTCAGTACTGGGATCAGCGCCAGAATTTCATTGGACTCCCCGGAGTTGGACAGCGCGATGACGATATCCTGCGGCGTGACCATACCCAGGTCACCGTGCGCGGCTTCCCCCGGATGTACAAAGAAGGAAGAGGTTCCGGTGCTGGCAAACGTTGCCGCCATTTTGCGTCCAATGTGGCCGGACTTACCCATCCCCATCACCACAACTTTGCCAGCACAGTAGAACATCTTCTCACATGCCAGACTAAAATCCTGATTAATGTACCGATCTAACTGCGCCAGACCTTCACGTTCAATCTCCAGAACCTCTTTGCCTGCTTTCTGAAAGTCAAAACCCGGCTGCAATTCTATTTGCGACATAATGCGTTTCCGTTTACCCAGAGAGAAGAGGCGAGAGCCAGTACAGCATCGCCATCCATACGATAAATCCACCCGTCAGCAGCGCGCCTGCGCCTTTGCCGATCTGTCGTTGCCGCCGCCAGCAGAGCAGGGCAAATATCACGCTGACCAATAACATCACGCCGTAGTCGCGTGAGAACGCCAGGGGATTAAAGGGCCCTGGCGTTATCAGGGCCGGCAGGCCCATCACAATGGCGATATTAAATATGTTGGAACCGATGATATTACCAATGGCAATGTCATCCTCACCTTTACGTGCCCCCGCAATGGCCGTGGCCAGCTCCGGCAGGCTGGTGCCGATGGCAATCACCGTCAGGCCAATGGTCAGTTCACTGATGGCGAAATAGTTCGCCAGCACGGTCGCGTTATCCACCACCATGCGCGTTGCCATCGGCATGATGATCAGCGCAACGCCAAGCCAGAGCAGGGCAACAGGCAGCGTACCTTCTCGCGGCAGTTCGGCGACCTGCTCCCGCGTGAGGCTATCCTGACCCTGCTTCTCAGCCAGACGGGCGATTTTAACACTATACAGCAGCCAGATGACGGCCAGCGCCAGCAGGAAAATGCCGTCGCTGTAGCTCAGAACACCATCGTAAAATACGCAGCCTGCCAGCAGGCTTACGATTAACATTAGCGGCAATTCACGGCGCAGAACATCAGAATGCACGCGAAATGGATGGAGCAGTGCGGCCAGGCCCAAAATCAAGAGTATATTGACGATGTTGGAGCCAATCGCGGTACCTACTGCCAGGTCTAACTGACCATGCAGCGATGCCGAGACAGAGACGATGATTTCAGGAAGTGATGTTCCAACACTCACCACGGTCATCCCGATGACGACAGGCGGTACGCCCGTCAGGCGACACAGGATAGATGCGGCAAACACTAAACGGTCAGCACTGTAGACCACCAAAAGTAAACCAATTATTAACAGTGCTGTTGCTAAAAGCATCAAAAGTCCTTTCTTCAGGTATACTCGTCGGTCCATCGCACGGGAATGGCTGGACTGCATACAGTCTGAGGCGTAACGAATTCCTAATTTTGACTTTATGCGCCGGAAAAGTAAAACAAATGCCAGCTTTCGCTAACCTCAACGGCTATTATTCTGTAAAAATGCGGAATTGAGGGCTGATTCAGGCGGCATGCCTTAACGTGAGCAGGGTAATAAAGGAACCATAAATGAGCCAAACGATGGCGAATTTAGTCGATGTTCGCGGCGTGAGTTTTTCTCGCGCCAACAGATTGATATTTGATGATATTTCGTTGACCGTACCGCGTGGCAAAATCACTGCCATCATGGGGCCGTCCGGGATCGGTAAAACGACCCTGCTGCGCCTTATTGGTGGGCAGATCCCACCTGATAGCGGTGAAATCCTCTTTGATGGCGAAAACATCCCGGAGATGTCACGCTCGCGTCTGTATACTGTCCGCAAACGCATGAGCATGCTCTTTCAGTCGGGAGCCTTGTTCACCGACATGAATGTCTTTGATAACGTGGCCTATCCGCTGCGTGAGCATACCAGCCTGCCGCCTGAACTGCTGAAAAGCACGGTGATGATGAAGCTCGAAGCCGTCGGTTTGCGGGGCGCTGCAAAGCTGATGCCTTCGGAGCTGTCCGGCGGGATGGCGCGCCGCGCCGCGCTGGCACGCGCCATTGCATTAGAACCTGATTTAATCATGTTCGACGAACCGTTTGTTGGACAGGATCCCATCACGATGGGCGTGCTGGTGAAGCTCATCTCTGAACTGAACAGCGCGCTTGGCGTCACCTGCATTGTGGTATCTCACGATGTACCGGAAGTATTGAGCATTGCCGATTACGCCTATATTGTGGCGGACAAAAAGATCGTCGCACACGGTAGCGCTCAGGCGCTGCAGGAAAATTGCGATCCGCGCGTGCGGCAGTTCCTTGACGGTATTGCCGATGGCCCTGTGCCGTTCCGCTACCCGGCGGGCGACTATCGTGACGATTTACTGGGAATAGGGAGTTAAGCCACTCATGCTGTTAAATGCGTTGGCCGCTCTCGGACACCGTGGCATAAAAACCATCAGGACGTTCGGGCGTGCCGGATTGATGTTATTCAACGCGCTGGTCGGCAAGCCGGAATTCCGTAAGCACGCACCGCTGCTGGTGCGGCAGCTTTATAATGTCGGCGTGCTGTCGATGCTCATCATCATTGTCTCCGGTCTGTTTATCGGTATGGTGCTTGGGCTGCAGGGCTATCTGGTTCTGACAACCTACAGTGCGGAAACCAGCCTCGGGATGCTGGTGGCGCTCTCGCTGCTGCGCGAGCTGGGGCCGGTTGTGGCGGCGCTGTTGTTCGCCGGGCGCGCGGGGTCGGCATTAACGGCTGAAATTGGCCTGATGCGTGCGACCGAGCAGCTCTCCAGCATGGAGATGATGGCGGTCGATCCGCTGCGTCGCGTGATCTCGCCGCGTTTCTGGGCTGGGGTGATCTCTTTACCGTTACTGACTATTCTGTTTGTCGCCGTGGGTATCTGGGGCGGTTCGCTGGTTGGTGTGTACTGGAAAGGCATTGATGCCGGTTTCTTCTGGTCCGCGATGCAGGACGCCATCGACCTGCGAATGGATCTGGTTAACTGCCTGATTAAAAGCGTGGTATTTGCCATTACGGTCACCTGGATTGCATTGTTCAATGGTTACGATGCCATCCCGACGTCGGCGGGCATTAGCCGCGCAACTACACGTACAGTCGTACATTCGTCGCTGGCCGTACTGGGTCTGGATTTTGTGCTCACCGCACTGATGTTTGGGAATTGAGTTCATGCAAACGAGAAAAAATGAAATTTGGGTCGGTGTATTCCTGCTGCTGGCGCTGCTGGCCGCGCTGTTTATCTGCCTGAGAGCGGCGGATATCACGTCTGTACGCACCGAGCCGACGTATCGCATCTATGCCACCTTCGATAACATCGGCGGGCTGAAGGCGCGTTCACCGGTCCGCATCGGCGGCGTGGTGATCGGACGCGTATCTGACATTACGCTGGATGAGAAAACCTATCTGCCCCGCGTCGCGATGGATATCGAAGAGCGTTACAACCATATCCCGGACACCAGTTCCCTTTCTATCCGTACTTCCGGCCTGCTGGGCGAACAATATCTGGCGCTTAACGTTGGCTTTGAAGATCCCGAGCTGGGAACGACTATCCTTAAAGACGGTAGCGTCATTCAGGATACGAAATCCGCGATGGTTCTGGAGGATATGATTGGTCAGTTCCTTTACAACAGTAAAGGGGATGAGAAAAAATCCGACGCTGCCCCTGCGCAGAGCGAAGATCATACCGACGTCGCACCGACGCCAGGTGCTGCGAATTAATATCAGGAGAAGTCATTCATGTTTAAACGACTGTTAATGGTTGCCATGCTGGTCATCGCCCCTCTAACCGCCGCCCACGCTGCGGATCAGAGTAACCCGTACAAACTGATGGACGAAGCGGCGAAGAAGACCTTCGACCGTCTTAAAAACGAACAGCCTAAAATTCGTGCTAATCCTGATTATCTGCGTGACGTCGTTGACCAGGAGCTGCTGCCGTACGTGCAGATTAAATATGCGGGTGCGCTGGTGCTGGGACGTTATTACAAAGACGCGACCCCTGCGCAGCGTGATGCCTACTTTGCCGCGTTTCGTGAATACCTGAAACAGGCTTATGGCCAGGCGCTGGCGATGTACCACGGCCAGACCTATCAGATTGCGCCTGAGCAGCCGCTGGGCGATGCGACCATCGTCCCTATCCGTGTGACGATCATCGATCCTAACGGTCGTCCGCCGGTTCGTCTGGATTTCCAGTGGCGTAAAAACAGCCAGACCGGTCACTGGCAGGCGTATGACATGATTGCCGAAGGGGTAAGCATGATCACCACCAAACAGAACGAATGGAGCGACCTGCTGCGCACCAAAGGCATTGATGGCCTGACCGCTCAGCTGCAGTCTATCTCTCGCCAGAAAATTACTCTGGATGAGAAGAAGTAATGTCACAGCAACTCAGCTGGTCGCGTGAAGGCGAGACATTAAAGCTGTCCGGTGAACTGGATCAGGATCTGCTGAACCCACTGTGGGACAAACGCCACGAAGCGATGCAGGGCGTGACGCTTATCGACTTAACCGACGTCACGCGGGTGGATACGGCGGGTGTTGCGCTGCTTGCCCATCTGGTTGCCGTGGGGAAAAAGCAGGGGACAAGCGTCAAACTTCACGGCGCGAGCGATAATGTCGTGACCCTTGCGCAGCTCTACAATCTCCCTCAGGACGTACTGCCTCGTTAATATTTTCAGTGCGTTACTTCCGAAAGCCCTGACTGTTTCATCGTCGGGGCTTTTTGCTTGTTTAAGACAACGCCACTTTGCTCTAAGATGTTGGGCTTGTTTTCACTATCAGATGATTAAGAGCCCATGGAAAATCATGAAATCCAGACAGTGCTGATGAATGCACTCTCCCTTCAGGAAGCCCACGTCACTGGCGATGGCAGTCACTTCCAGGTTATTGCTGTGGGTGAGATGTTCGACGGTATGAGCCGCGTGAAGAAACAGCAGGCTGTGTACGCGCCGCTGATGGAATATATTGCGGATAACCGCATCCACGCCCTGTCGATTAAAGCGTTCACCCCGCAAGAGTGGGCACGCGATCGCAAACTAAACGGTTTTTGAGCTGAGGGCGACAGGCCCGCAGCACGGTTGAATTTATAAGAGAGCACACAATGGATAAATTTCGTGTACAGGGGCCAACGCGTCTCCAGGGCGAAGTCACAATTTCTGGCGCTAAAAACGCCGCGCTGCCAATCCTCTTTGCTGCGCTGCTGGCTGAAGAGCCGGTAGAAATTCAGAACGTACCGAAGCTGAAAGATATCGACACCACCATGAAGCTGCTCACCCAGCTGGGCACGAAAGTTGAGCGTAACGGTTCCGTCTGGATCGACGCCAGCAAGGTGAACAACTTCTCAGCCCCTTACGATCTGGTGAAAACCATGCGTGCATCCATCTGGGCGCTTGGCCCGCTGGTGGCGCGTTTTGGTCAGGGGCAGGTCTCTCTGCCTGGCGGTTGCGCCATCGGTGCGCGTCCGGTTGACCTGCACATCTTTGGTCTGGAGAAGCTGGGCGCCGAGATCAAGCTGGAAGAAGGTTACGTTAAAGCGTCCGTTAATGGTCGTCTGAAAGGCGCGCACATCGTCATGGACAAAGTGAGCGTGGGCGCAACGGTCACCATTATGTCTGCGGCGACGCTGGCAGAAGGTACCACCATCATCGAAAATGCCGCGCGCGAACCGGAGATTGTGGATACCGCCAACTTCCTCGTGGCGCTGGGGGCAAAGATTTCCGGTCAGGGTACCGACCGTATCACCATCGAAGGCGTTGAGCGTCTGGGCGGTGGTGTCTATCGCGTTCTGCCGGACCGTATCGAAACCGGTACTTTCCTGGTCGCTGCGGCGATTTCTGGCGGGAAGATTGTTTGTCGCAACGCGCAGCCAGATACCCTGGATGCGGTGCTGGCGAAACTGCGCGATGCGGGTGCGGATATCGAAATCGGTGAAGACTGGATCAGCCTCGATATGCACGGTCAGCGTCCAAAAGCAGTCAATGTGCGTACGGCGCCGCATCCGGCGTTCCCTACGGACATGCAGGCGCAGTTTACCCTGTTGAACCTGGTCGCCGAAGGCACTGGCTTCATCACAGAAACCATTTTCGAGAACCGCTTTATGCACGTACCGGAGCTGATCCGTATGGGCGCGCATGCTGAGATCGAAAGTAATACCGTGATTTGCCACGGCGTTGAGAAACTGTCAGGTGCTCAGGTGATGGCAACCGATCTGCGTGCGTCTGCAAGCCTGGTGCTGGCGGGTTGTATCGCGGAAGGTACAACGATCGTGGATCGTATCTATCACATCGATCGTGGTTATGAACGTATCGAAGATAAACTGCGCGCGCTGGGTGCCAATATCGAGCGTGTGAAGGGCGAGTAATCGTTCCGGCAGCCCCCTGCCAGCAATGACCGGGGGGTTGCTGTTCCTGTCAAAAATGCGTTATTCCTGCGGTTCTCTTTTTACCTTTCTCTGGCGAATCATGCGCGATCTGTCGATAAATTCATGGGTGATGGGATCGTGATAGCGTGAAGGCCAAATTACCCACGGATGCGTATCCAGCGCCGTCGCGATAATTAATTCTCCCTTGGGCCAGGGGCGGGTGAGGGCGTTTGCCAGAGTGGAAGAACTCAGTCCATGGCGGCGGGACTCTGCTGCCAGTGAAGTGCCTCTTTTGCGCAGCGCGGCAATAATATCAGCCGTGTGCCAGTCGATAAATTTCGTATCCATAACGCCGTCCTTAAGTTCGGATTCACCTACGCCGTTTCTTCTGAAACGACGCGGTTACTATACCCATTTCAACTTCTTGTTCTAAAAAGTTCGCGTTACTTGAAGGGATATTCAGAATAAGACACGGCTTTATTCATGCGGTATCTAAACCGATGAATTTACATGAACACGGAATTTACAGGTGTGTACTGGAATCTCCCCGCTATCGCTGCGGGGAGAAACAAGGGGATTAACGGTCGCGCTGAACGGCGATGTGGGCAAGACCAATCAGTGCATCGCGCCATGGGCTGTCTGGAATGACCTGAAGCGCTTCGATGGCTTTGTCGGCTTCTTCTTCCGCACGCTGACGCGTCCATTCCAGCGATCCGCAGATAGCCATGGTTTCCAGGACAGGTTCCAGAAGATGGCGGCCATTTCCCTGCTCAATCGCTTCACGGATCATTTTCGCCTGGTCGGCTGTTCCATTGCGCATAGCATGAAGCAGCGGCAGAGTTGGTTTGCCTTCGTTCAGGTCATCGCCCACGTTTTTGCCGAGCGTCTCGCCGTCCGCACTGTAGTCCAGCAAATCATCAATCAGCTGGAATGCCGTACCCAGATAGCGGCCATAGTCCTGCAGGCCTTTTTCCTGTGCTTCGGTACAGTCAGCAAGAATGCCGGAACACTGGGCAGCCGCTTCAAACAGGCGCGCAGTTTTGCTGTAGATGACGCGCATGTAGTTTTCTTCGGTAATGTCAGGGTCGTTGACGTTCATCAGCTGCAGCACTTCGCCTTCAGCAATGACGTTTACGGCTTCGGACATCACTTCCAGCACTTTCAGGGAGCCCAGGCTGGTCATCATCTGGAAGGCGCGGGTATAGATAAAATCCCCCACCAGGACGCTGGCTGCGTTTCCGAAAGCGGCGTTTGCCGTGGCTTTGCCACGACGCATATCCGATTCATCCACAACATCGTCATGCAGAAGCGTCGCCGTGTGAATAAATTCGATGAGCGCTGCGATAGTGATGTGAGCATTTCCCTGATAGCCAACGGCTCTGGCAGCCAGAATGGCAATCATCGGACGAATGCGTTTACCGCCGCCGCTGACGATGTAATAGCCCAACTGATTGATCAGCTGAACGTCAGAGTTGAGTTGCTCCAGGATTGCTGCATTCACACCCGCCATATCTTGCGCGGTTAACTCGTTGATTTTTTCTAAATTCATCGCAAAAGCCGGGCTTTTTATCCTGTTGATCCCATCTTCAATGGGGTAACGAAGGGTTTCGGTTTATCAATAGTAGTGCTGATTGTACTGAAAAAACGGCACAGATAAACGTTACCGTACGTGTTGTGTTTTTTTTCTTCATGTATTGACGGTAGCACTTGTCAAAGGCTCGCGTTTTGCGTAATATTCGCGCCCTATTGTGAATATTTATAGCGCACTCTGATTCATACGAGGACGTGCGCGGAAGCGGAGTTTATATGTACGCGGTTTTCCAAAGTGGTGGTAAACAACACCGAGTAAGCGAAGGTCAGACCGTTCGCCTGGAAAAGCTGGACATCGCAACTGGCGAATCTGTTGAGTTCGCAGAAGTTCTGATGATCGCAAACGGTGAAGAAGTCAAAATCGGCGTTCCTTTCGTTGATGGCGGCGTTATCAAAGCTGAAGTTGTTGCACACGGTCGTGGCGAGAAAGTTAAAATCGTTAAGTTTCGTCGTCGTAAACACTACCGTAAGCAGCAGGGCCACCGTCAGTGGTTCACTGATGTGAAAATTACTGGCATCAGCGCCTAAGACCTGAGGAGAGATTTAAATGGCACATAAAAAGGCTGGCGGCTCCACACGTAACGGTCGCGATTCAGAAGCTAAACGCCTTGGCGTTAAGCGTTTCGGTGGCGAATCCGTTCTGGCGGGTAGCATCATCGTTCGTCAACGTGGTACCAAATTCCACGCTGGCAACAACGTAGGTTGCGGTCGTGACCACACTCTGTTTGCTAAAGCAGACGGTAAAGTGAAATTTGAAGTTAAAGGCCCGAACAACCGTAAATACATCAGCATCGTTGCTGAGTAAGGTTTTCTCGGTCCGGTAACGGATTAAAGCCCCGCAACCTGTTGCGGGGCTTTTTACATTGGAAACCCGGTAATTTTTTCTGTAGGGAAAACGGGCATGAAGCAGCAGGCCGGCATTGGTATTCTTTTGGCGCTCACTACCGCAATGTGCTGGGGTGCGCTGCCAATTGCAATGAAGCAGGTACTGGAAGTGATGGAGCCGCCTACGGTGGTCTTTTATCGCTTTCTGATGGCAAGCATCGGCCTCGGGGCCATTCTGGCTGTCAAAGGTAAGCTTCCACCCTTGCGGCTCTTCCGCAAACCGCGCTGGCTGGTATTGCTGGCTATCGCGACGGGCGGTCTGTTCGGTAACTTCATCCTGTTCAGCTCTTCCCTGCAATATCTCAGCCCCACGGCGTCGCAGGTGATAGGTCAGCTTTCACCGGTGGGCATGATGGTCGCCAGCGTCTTTATCCTCAAGGAAAAGATGCGCGGTACGCAGATTATCGGGGCGAGCATGCTGCTGTGCGGTCTGGTGATGTTCTTCAACACCAGTCTGATTGAGATTTTCACCCGCCTGACGGATTACACATGGGGTGTAATTTTCGGCGTGGGGGCGGCAACGGTCTGGGTGAGCTATGGCGTCGCGCAAAAGGTGTTATTGCGTCGTCTTGCCTCACAGCAGATCCTCTTTTTGCTGTACACTTTGTGTACAATAGCATTGCTGCCATTAGCAAAGCCGGGTGTGATTTCCCAGCTTAGCGACTGGCAACTGGCGTGCCTCATTTTTTGTGGGCTGAACACGCTGGTCGGTTATGGCGCGCTGGCCGAAGCGATGGCGCGCTGGCAGGCGGCACAGGTGAGCGCGTTAATTACGCTTACTCCGCTGTTTACGCTGTTATTTTCAGATTTGTTATCAATGGCCTGGCCCGATGTCTTCGTCAGACCGATGCTCAACCTGTTGGGTTATCTCGGTGCGTTTGTCGTGGTTGCGGGCGCGATGTATTCCGCCATTGGTCATCGTCTTTGGGGACGTTGGCGCAAAAATGAAGCGGTTGTAGTAGTCCCCCGCTCAGGCGAATGAGTTACGGAGAGTAAAATGAAGTTTGTTGATGAAGCGACGATCCTGGTCGTGGCTGGTGATGGCGGCAATGGTTGCGTGAGCTTCCGCCGTGAAAAGTATATCCCACGTGGCGGTCCTGACGGCGGCGACGGTGGGGATGGTGGTGACGTGTGGCTGGAGGCGGATGAGAACCTCAACACGCTGATCGACTACCGTTTCGAAAAATCCTTCCGCGCTGAACGTGGCCAGAACGGCCAGAGCCGTGACTGTACCGGGAAACGCGGTAAAGACGTCACCATTAAAGTTCCGGTCGGTACGCGTGTGATTGACCAGGGAACCGGTGAAACCATGGGTGACATGACCAAACACGGTCAGCGCCTGATGGTGGCGAAAGGCGGCTGGCACGGTCTGGGTAACAGCCGTTTCAAATCCTCCGTTAACCGTACTCCGCGTCAGAAAACGATGGGTACGCCGGGCGATAAGCGCGATCTTCAGCTGGAGCTGATGCTTCTGGCAGACGTGGGCATGCTGGGTATGCCAAACGCCGGTAAATCGACGTTCATTCGCGCCGTTTCTGCGGCGAAACCAAAAGTGGCGGACTATCCGTTTACCACGCTGGTACCAAGCCTGGGCGTTGTCCGTATGGATAACGAGAAGAGCTTTGTGGTTGCCGATATTCCGGGTCTGATTGAAGGCGCTGCGGAAGGCGCGGGTCTGGGTATTCGCTTCCTGAAACACCTTGAGCGTTGCCGCGTGCTGCTGCACCTTATCGATATCGATCCTATCGACGGTTCCGATCCGGTTGAAAACGCCCGCATCATCATCGGTGAGCTGGAAAAATACAGCGAAAAACTGGCGAATAAACCACGCTGGCTGGTCTTCAACAAGATCGACCTGATGGACAAAGCTGAAGCGGAAGCGAAAGCTAAAGCGATTGCTGAAGCGATGGGCTGGGAAGATAAATACTACCTGATCTCTGCGGCAAGCCAGGTTGGCGTGAAAGATCTGTGCTGGGATGTGATGACCTTCATCATTGAGAACCCAGTTGTTCAGGCGGAAGAAGCGAAACAGCCTGAAAAAGTCGAATTCATGTGGGATGACTACCACCGCCAGCAGCTCGAAGAGCTGGAAGCGGAAGAGGATGATGAGGACTGGGACGATGACTGGGATGAAGACGACGAAGAAGGCGTCGAGTTCATCTACAAGCACTAATATCTGTCCAAAGCCCCCATTATGGGGGCTTTTTTTATTCCAGCGTTGCGGGTAGCCAGCAGCTGGCGATCAAACCACCTTCAGAGCCATTCTCAAGCGTCAACCTGCCGTGGTGGAGCTGCACGATGCGCTGCACGATACTCAGGCCCAGACCGCTGCCACCGTAGCGCTGGTCAAGACGGCGGAATGGCTCGGTAATTGACTGTCGGTGCGCGTCATCAATACCGGGCCCCTGATCGATCACGCTGATCTGCGTTCCCCCGTCGACCCCGGTTAATGTCACTGTAATCGTTGTCCCTGCCGGGCTGTAGCGCCCGGCATTCTCCAGCAGGTTGCGCAGCATCAGACGCAGGAGCACGGCGTCTCCCTGAACCGTGAGCGCGCTTTTAGCGGGCCAAATCACCGTATGCTCTTTGGCTTCATGGCCCAGGCCGAGAGGTTCAATGATATTTTCAGTCCAGCTCACGGTTTCGTAGTGTCCGCTGGCCATTGCCTGTCCGGCACGGGCCAGCATCAGCAGCTGCTCAACGGTATGCATGAGCTGATCGATACGGCTAATTAACGTCGCAGCCTGTGGTGCGCCTGACTGCGCCATAAGCTCCAGATGAAGCCGGATACCGGCAAGGGGCGTTCGAAGCTCGTGCGCGGCGTCAGCGGTGAAGAGACGCTCCTGCTGAATGGTATTGTCCAGCCGGGCGAGCAGCTGGTTCAGGGAGGTTGTCACCGCGCCGATTTCTTCCATGTCGGAATACATAGGAAGCGGAGTTAAGTTATCTGCCGAACGGTTAGCCAGGCTGTCACGCAGTTTATTCAGCGGTCGGGTTATCCAGGTGACTGCCCAGAAAGAGAAAAACAGCGTAAAGCCTACCATCACCAGAGAAGGGACGAGAAGGGAAGCAATCGCTTCGCGGATCTCTTTTTCGACATGGTTATTACGGGCTTTTGCCGACAGCGTTTCATTCACCAGAAAACCGATCTGCTCGCGGCTTTCATGCCACAGCCAGATGACGCTTATCAGCTGGAAAAATAAGAGAATGACCGCCAGCAGCACCATCAAACGCCGACGCATGCTGTTCATTTCTGGCTCTCAAGGCGATAGCCAACGCCACGGACGGTTTTGATTCTGTCCTTGCCGAGCTTGCGACGCAGGTTATGGATGTGAACTTCCAGGGTATTTGACCCAGGATCGTCCTGCCAGGAGTAGATATCCTGCTGGAGCGTCTCTCTGTGCACCGTTTGTCCGCTGCGCATGATCAGACGCGTAAGCAGGGCGAACTCTTTTGGCGTCACCTCTACCGCCTGGTCCCGGCGCAGTACCTGCTGGGTTTGCAGATTCAGCGTAATATCGCCGTCGGTGAGTAAGTTATCGCTATGGCCCTGATAGCGGCGAATCAACGCCCGCACTCGCGCCTGCAGCTCCGCAAGCGCAAAAGGCTTCACCAGGTAATCATCTGCGCCTGCGTCGAGGCCGGTGATGCGATCTTCAATGGCATCGCGTGCCGTCAGGATTAACACTGGGTTGGCGATACCGCGGCGTCGCCACTGGCTGAGCAGCGTGGCGCCGTCTTTATCAGGCAAGCCCAAATCGAGGATCACCAGACTGTATTCGCCGCTCTGGATCAGGGCGTCCGCCTCCGCTGCGGTGCCAGCACAGTCGAGGGCATACCCTTCATTGGCCAGCCCCAGCGCCAGCCCTTCCTGCAATAACAGATCGTCTTCAACTATGAGTAGTTTCATCGCTAGTTATTCTGGTAGATGTCCTTATAAAGCCTGCTTTCGAAGCGAACAAGCGGAATACGGCGATTGCGCTGGTCGGTCGGTTCGACGGCATAGCCGGAAAGATACTGCACGAATGCCATGCGTTGTCCGCTGGCGGTAGTGATGAAGCCTGCAAGGTTGTAAACCCCCTGCAGTGAGCCAGTTTTAGCGGATACTTTGCCATCCACGCCGGCAGCGTGAAGCCCGGCGCGATACTGCAGCGAACCGTCATGCCCGGCCAGCGGCAGCATTGAAATAAAGTTTAGCTCAGTGTCATGCTGTGCAATGTACTGAAGCACCTGCATCATCGTGGCCGGAGAGATCAAATTATGACGCGATAATCCTGAGCCATCGACGGCGATGGTATTACCCAGCTCGATCCCGGCCTGCTGGCGCAGGATCTGACGAACGGCGTCTGAACCCGCGCGCCAGGTTCCCGGCACGCCGAAACGCGCGTGGCCAATCATGCGAAATACGGTATCGGCAATCATGTTGTCCGACTTTTTCAGCATGATTCGCAGTAAATCGTGCAGCGGAGGAGACTGTTTGCTGGCGATGACCGTGCCGGGCTGATTGACCTGCGTCTGGCGAAGCAGCGTGCCGCTGTATGTAATGCCCGCTTGTTTCAGTTCATCTTTCAGAATGGCACCCGCATAGCTTGCACCATCCTGTATCGCAAAGGCCAGCGGCAGCGGATCGGCGCGCTGCGTCAGGCAGCCGGTAAGCGTGAAGCGGTTAAGATCGCCCGGCACGACGTCCAGCTCACAATATTGCGCATCCGGGGAGCCTTTCGCCAGCGTGCGGACCTGGCTAAACATTGTGACCGGGTAGTAGGACGCTATGCGGATAAACGCTAAATCATCTGGCTTTGGCGCGCTGTAAAGCGAAACCGAGAAGCAGTTACGGTCAACGATTGCGGCGGCGGGCGGGGCGCTAAAACATTGGGTCATGTCGTTCCACGGCCAGCCTGGGGCTTTATCGTGGCTGGCAAAGATGGACGTGTCGATCAGTACATTGCCATCAATTTTCTGCACGCCAGATTTTTTCAGTACCGCAACCATATTGCGGATATCCTGGCGCTTAAAGGTCGGATCGCCGCCAAAACGGGCGATAAGATCGCCTTTCAGTGCGCCACCCTCGACGTTACCTTTGGTCTCGAGTGTGGTCGTAAAACGGAAGTCAGGCCCGAGCTGGAGCAGGGCGGCGAGGGCAGTGATCACCTTTTGGGTACTGGCAGGCAGCGCCATCTGTTGACTGTGATAGTCAATCTCGGGAGCCTGTGCGCCAACCTTCTGCACCATCAGGGCAAGGTTCGCGCCTGCGGGGAGCTGATTAATGTACTCATCAACATTCGCGGCCTGGGCGGTGAACGTTATACTGGTAGTCAATCCGATGATAAATCTGGAAAATCGCATAATCTCGCGCTAACAACCCGAAAACAAACCGTCATACTACGGTGCATGGCACTGCAAAGTAAACGATGACCCATAGTGAACTTCGCGGTAAAATACATATCAAATTGAAAAATTGCTTCTGACCTGGGGCATTGCTCCCGGGTCGGTTTTCTTTTTGCTTCTTGCCCGCTTAGGGGGGCAGGAGCAGGGAACACTGCTCCCAACAGGAATGTTTAAGAGGTATAACAAATGCAAGCTATTCCGATGACCTTACGTGGTGCCGAAAAACTGCGCGAAGAGCTGGATTTCCTGAAATCCGTGCGTCGTCCTGAAATCATCGCCGCTATCGCGGATGCGCGCGAGCATGGCGACCTGAAAGAGAACGCTGAATACCACGCCGCTCGTGAGCAGCAGGGCTTCTGTGAAGGGCGTATTAAAGATATCGAAGCAAAACTGTCCAATGCACAGGTTATCGATATCACCAAAATGCCTAACAACGGGCGTGTGATCTTTGGTTCTACCGTGACCGTGCTGAACCTGGACAACGACGAAGAGCAGACCTATCGCATCGTGGGTGATGATGAAGCAGACTTCAAACAGAACCTGATTTCAGTGAACTCCCCGATTGCTCGCGGCCTGATTGGCAAAGAGCAGGACGATGTTGTCACCATTCGCACCCCTGGCGGTGAAGTGGAATACGAAATTATTAAGGTTGAATACCTGTAATTCGCTTCTCTACTAAGATGTTGATACATTGTAAAGAAAAGAAAAAGGCCGCATAGCGGCCTTTTATCAACTCAAGGAGCATGGCATTTTGCTCGCCTGCTGACAGAAATCCCTCGTTTCACACAGAAAATGTGTTTGATTCAGGATATCCTTAGCGTGGCAGCGAGATTTTACGCTCTTTAGATGGGCGGTAGAGCACCAGCGTTTTACCGATGACCTGTACATTACAGGCGCCGGTTTCGCGCACGATGGCTTCCACGATCAGGTTTTTAGTGTCTCTGTCTTCAGAGGCGATTTTCACCTTGATCAGCTCGTGGTGTTCCAGCGCTTGTTCAATCTCGGCAAGCACCCCTTCGGTCAAACCATTGTTGCCAAGCATCACTACAGGCTTGAGCGGATGTGCCAGACCTTTAAGGTGCTGTTTTTGTTTAGTACTCAGATTCATCGTATATTTTTGCTTACGTTGGGATTGAAAACGGTTCATTCTACCGCCATCTCCCTTATATCGCCAAATAGCTGCGTAGAAATTTACGTCACAGGCAGGTAACGATGAACCAGGACGGAAATGTTAAATGACAGGTAAAAAGCGTTCTGCCAGCTCCAGCCGCTGGCTTCAGGAACACTTTAGCGATAAATATGTTCAACAGGCACAGAAAAAGGGGTTGCGTTCCCGTGCCTGGTTTAAACTTGATGAAATACAGCAAAGTGACAAACTTTTTAAGCCGGGGATGACGGTTGTTGACCTCGGTGCGGCACCTGGCGGATGGTCCCAGTATGCGGTAACGCAGATCGGCGGAACGGGCCGAATCATCGCGTGCGATCTTTTACCAATGGATCCCATCGTCGGTGTCGACTTCCTTCAGGGTGACTTTCGTGATGAATTAGTGCTGAAAGCGTTACTTGATCGTGTAGGTGACAGTAAGGTCCAGGTTGTCATGTCAGATATGGCACCAAATATGTGCGGAACACCGGCGGTGGATATCCCCCGCGCCATGTATCTGGTGGAGCTAGCGTTAGAAATGTGTCGTGATGTACTAGCGCCTGGTGGTAGTTTTGTTGTGAAGGTGTTTCAGGGCGAAGGTTTCGAGGAGTATCTTAAGGAAATTCGCTCCCTGTTTGCGAAGGTTAAAGTTCGTAAGCCGGACTCTTCCCGGGCCCGTTCCCGAGAAGTGTATATTGTAGCGACCGGGCGAAAATGATAACCGGTAGATTTCAGGCGAAAGTTTGAATGAAACTGGATATAGAGTATCCTGACGCTGTTTTTAACACAGTTGTAATATGAGGTTAATCCCTTGAGTGACATGGCGAAAAACCTAATACTCTGGCTGGTCATTGCCGTTGTGCTGATGTCAGTATTCCAGAGCTTTGGGCCCAGCGAGTCGAATGGCCGCAAGGTGGATTATTCTACCTTCCTGCAGGAGGTCAATCAGGACCAGGTTCGCGAAGCGCGTATCAACGGACGTGAGATCAACGTTACCAAGAAAGATAGTAACCGTTACACGACTTACATCCCGGTGAACGATCCTAAGCTGCTTGATAACCTTCTGACCAAAAACGTCAAGGTGGTAGGTGAGCCGCCAGAAGAACCAAGCCTGCTGGCTTCTATCTTCATTTCCTGGTTCCCGATGCTGCTTCTTATCGGCGTCTGGATCTTCTTTATGCGCCAGATGCAGGGCGGCGGTGGCAAAGGTGCCATGTCGTTCGGTAAGAGCAAGGCGCGTATGCTGACGGAAGACCAGATCAAGACTACCTTCGCTGACGTCGCCGGTTGTGACGAAGCGAAAGAAGAGGTGGGTGAACTGGTTGAGTACCTGCGTGAACCGAGCCGTTTCCAGAAGCTGGGCGGTAAGATCCCGAAAGGCGTGCTGATGGTTGGCCCTCCGGGTACCGGTAAAACCCTGCTGGCGAAAGCCATCGCGGGCGAAGCGAAGGTGCCGTTCTTTACTATTTCAGGTTCTGACTTCGTTGAAATGTTCGTGGGTGTCGGTGCATCTCGTGTGCGTGACATGTTTGAGCAGGCCAAAAAGGCAGCACCGTGCATTATCTTCATCGATGAAATCGACGCCGTGGGCCGCCAGCGTGGCGCAGGTCTGGGCGGTGGTCACGATGAACGTGAACAGACGCTGAACCAGATGCTGGTTGAGATGGACGGCTTCGAAGGTAACGAAGGTATCATCGTTATCGCGGCGACTAACCGTCCGGACGTACTTGACCCCGCGCTGCTGCGTCCAGGCCGTTTCGACCGTCAGGTTGTTGTGGGTCTGCCGGACGTTCGCGGTCGTGAACAGATTCTGAAAGTTCACATGCGTCGCGTACCGCTGGCGCCAGATATCGACGCGGCAATCATTGCGCGCGGTACCCCGGGCTTCTCCGGTGCTGACCTGGCGAACCTGGTCAACGAAGCTGCTCTGTTTGCCGCTCGCGGTAACAAGCGCGTCGTGTCGATGGTGGAGTTTGAGAAAGCGAAAGACAAAATCATGATGGGTGCGGAACGTCGCTCCATGGTGATGACGGAAGCGCAGAAAGAGTCCACGGCATACCACGAAGCGGGTCACGCGATTATTGGTCGCCTCGTGCCGGAACACGATCCGGTGCATAAAGTGACGATTATTCCGCGCGGTCGTGCGCTGGGTGTGACCTTCTTCCTGCCTGAAGGCGACGCGATCAGCGCCAGCCGCCAGAAGCTGGAAAGCCAGATTTCGACCCTGTACGGCGGTCGACTGGCAGAAGAGATTATCTACGGTGTGGAACATGTTTCTACCGGTGCGTCCAACGACATTAAAGTTGCGACAAACCTGGCGCGTAACATGGTGACGCAGTGGGGCTTCTCCGACAAACTCGGTCCGCTGCTGTATGCAGAGGAAGAGGGTGAAGTATTCCTCGGCCGTTCTGTGGCTAAAGCGAAACATATGTCCGATGAGACGGCTCGTATCATCGACCAGGAAGTAAAATCTCTGGTAGAGCGTAACTACGCACGTGCACGCCAGATCCTGACCGACAATATGGACATCCTGCATTCGATGAAAGATGCGCTCATGAAATATGAGACCATCGATGCACCGCAGATTGACGACCTGATGGCGCGCCGTGAAGTGCGTCCGCCAGCGGGCTGGGAAGACCCAGGCGCTTCCAATAATTCTGACAACAATGGCACCCCGCGTGCGCCGCGTCCGGTTGATGAACCGCGTACGCCAAACCCGGGCAACACCATGTCAGAACAGTTGGGCGATAAGTAAGTCACTGCTGTTGAAGCGTTTGTCTGTACCTCAAACCCTGGAGCTTGCTCCGGGGTTTTTCATTTCTGTTTAACGATATAGATACCAGGGATTTCGCCATGAAATTATTCGCTCAGGACTCGCATCTCGATCTTTCACATCCCCATGTGATGGGGATCCTGAATGTTACCCCTGACTCCTTCTCTGACGGCGGCACGCATAACACGCTTATCGAGGCGGTTAAACACGCGAATCTAATGATTAATGCGGGTGCCACCATTATTGACGTGGGCGGCGAATCGACGCGTCCTGGTGCGGCTGACGTGTCTGTGGAAGAAGAGCTGGCGCGCGTGGTGCCGGTGGTTGAAGCTATCGCGCAGCGGTTTGAAGTATGGATCTCCGTTGATACCTCTAAACCCGAAGTGATTCGTGAAGTGGCGAGAGTGGGCGCTCACATTATCAATGATATTCGCTCGCTCACTGAGCCCGGCGCACTTGAAGCTGCGGCAGAGACCGGGTTACCGGTATGCCTGATGCACATGCAGGGCCAACCGAAAACCATGCAGGAAGCACCGAAGTATGATGATGTCTTTGCCGACGTGAATCGCTTCTTTATTGAACATATTGCGCGCTGCGAACGTGCAGGTATCCCAAAAGAGAAATTGTTGCTCGACCCGGGGTTCGGTTTCGGTAAAAATCTCTCCCACAATTATGCGTTGCTCGCGCGCTTATCGGAATTCCATCACTTTGACCTGCCGCTGCTGGTGGGGATGTCGAGAAAGTCGATGATTGGGCAGTTGCTGAACGTGGGGCCGAGCGAACGCCTGAGCGGCAGCCTGTCCTGCGCGGTGATTGCGGCGATGCAGGGCGCGCACATTATTCGTGTCCATGACGTCAAAGAAACAGTAGAAGCCATGCGTGTGGTGGAAGCCACACTGGCAGCGAAGGAAAACAAACGCTATGAGTAATCGTAAGTATTTTGGC
Organism: Enterobacter sp. UPMP2060; assembly: GCF_053709655.1. Taxonomy (NCBI): domain Bacteria; kingdom Pseudomonadati; phylum Pseudomonadota; class Gammaproteobacteria; order Enterobacterales; family Enterobacteriaceae; genus Enterobacter; species Enterobacter sp. UPMP2060. The sequence continues at coordinate 91,425 of NZ_JBSKJQ010000007.1, read as the reverse complement.
ACCGATGGTATCCGTGGGCGTGTAGGCGATGCTCCCATCACCCCTGATTTTGTCCTGAAGCTCGGCTGGGCTGCTGGCAAAGTGCTGGCGCGTCATGGTTCCCGTAAGATCATTATCGGTAAAGACACCCGTATTTCCGGCTATATGCTGGAGTCCGCGCTGGAGGCGGGTCTGGCGGCGGCTGGACTGTCCGCGTCCTTTACGGGCCCAATGCCAACGCCTGCTGTCGCGTATCTGACGCGCACTTTCCGTGCGGAAGCGGGGATTGTCATCTCAGCTTCTCACAACCCGTTCTACGACAACGGCATTAAATTCTTCTCCATTGACGGCACCAAGCTCCCGGATGACGTGGAAGAAGCCATTGAAGCCGAAATGGAAAAAGAGATCACCTGTGTAGATTCCGCAGAGCTGGGTAAAGCGAACCGTATCGTTGATGCGGCGGGCCGTTATATCGAATTCTGTAAAGGTACCTTCCCGAATGAGCTGAGCCTGGCTCACCTCAAAATTGTGGTGGACTGTGCTAATGGCGCGACCTATCACATCGCCCCGAATGTCTTCCGCGAACTGGGTGCGAAAGTCATCACCATTGGCTGCGAGCCGGATGGTCTGAACATTAACGAGCAGGTGGGGGCAACTGATGTTCGTGCCCTGCAGGCGCGTGTTCTGGCAGAGAAAGCCGACCTGGGCATTGCGCTGGACGGCGACGGTGACCGCGTGATCATGGTCGACCACGAAGGTAACAAGGTAGACGGCGATCAGATCCTCTACATCATTGCCCGTGAGGGCCTGCGTCAGGGCCAGCTGCGCGGCGGTGCGGTGGGCACGCTGATGAGTAACATGGGCCTGGAACTGGCGCTGAAACAGCTCGGTATTCCGTTTGTCCGCGCGAAAGTGGGTGACCGCTATGTGCTGGAAAAATTGCAGGAGAAGGGCTGGCGCATCGGCGCAGAAAACTCGGGTCACGTGATCCTGCTCGATAAAACCACAACCGGTGACGGTATCGTGGCTGCGCTGCAGGTGGTTGCCGCAATGGCGCGCAACCATATGAGCCTGCACGATCTGTGCAGCGGAATGAAAATGTTCCCACAGATCTTGGTAAATGTACGCTTCACTGCAGGTAAAGGCGATCCGCTGGAAAATGAGAACGTTAAAGCGGTGATGGCTGACGTTGAAGCGGCCCTGGGCAATCGTGGCCGCGTGCTGCTGCGTAAGTCAGGTACTGAACCGCTGATCCGCGTGATGGTGGAAGGTGAAGACGAAGCGCAGGTAACCGAATTTGCACATCGTATTGCGGATGCTGTGAAAGCTGCATAATTGTGCACGCTAAATGTATAAAAAGGCGGCTTTTGTCGCCTTTGTTTTAAGCAATTAATGGCTTTTTGCTGTTTTTTTCCGCAGTTGATACAATGCGTCAAAAATGCCCTTGCGAAGGTCATTCGCTTTGGTTAGTATTCACACCCGCTTCAGTGGGAAACAAAAATCCTGCTAATTGGTCGAAGCATTGGTATGCGGCAAATCCGCAAGGAACAGGTTGATTATGTACGAAGCTCTTTTAGTTGTTTTCCTTATTGTAGCCATCGCTCTCGTAGCGCTGATTATGCTGCAGCAAGGTAAAGGCGCTGATATGGGAGCCTCCTTCGGAGCAGGCGCTTCCGGTACGCTGTTCGGTTCAAGTGGTTCTGCGAACTTCATGACCCGCACAACGGCGATTCTGGCTACGTTGTTCTTCATCATCAGTCTGGTGCTTGGGAATATCAACAGCAACAAGACCAGCAAAGGAAGCGAGTGGGAAAATCTGAGCGCGCCAGCGAAAACTGAGCAGACTCAGCCAGCTGCACCGGCTAAGCCAACCAGCGATATCCCGCACTAAGTATTCTGTACCGAGGTGGTGGAATTGGTAGACACGCTACCTTGAGGTGGTAGTGCCCTAACGGGCTTGTGGGTTCGAGTCCCATCCTCGGTACCAATATTCCAGAAGAAAGACGTCGAAAGGCGTCTTTTTTTTCGTCTGCATATTCTGAGGTGTGGTTTTGTAGGCCCGGTAAGCGCAGCGCCACCGGGCAAAATGGCGGGTGACGCTGCGCTTACCCGCCCTACGAAAGTCCACAAAAATGGCGTCCATAGGACGCCTTTTGCACGTTATATCAGCGATTACTTCTTATCGCTGTGCTCCAGGTTTTCAACCTGCGGCAGACCGTTACCGGAATTCGCTGAGAGCAGGCCATTCTCAACATAGTTGAACAGCTTCTCGCGGGTATCGGTGATGTCCAGGTTGCGCATGGTCAGCTGACCGATACGATCGTCCGGCGAGAACACGGATTCACCTTTCTCCATGGTCAGACGCTCTGCTTTATAGGTCAGGTTGTCAGACACGGTGTTCAGGATGGAGTAGTCGTTGCCGCGACGCAGCTCCAGCGTCACTTCACCGGTGATCGCGCTTGCCACCCAACGCTGCAGCGCATCACGCAGCATCAGCGCCTGTGGATCGAACCAGCGGCCCTGATACAGCAGTTTACCCAGCTGACGGCCATGAGAGTGATACTGCTCAATGGTGTCTTCGTTGTGAATGCCGGTCAGCAGACGCTCGTAAGCGATGTGCAACAGCGCCATTCCCGGGGCTTCATAGATGCCACGGCTTTTCGCTTCGATGATGCGGTTTTCAATCTGATCGCTCATGCCCAGACCGTGACGACCACCAATACGGTTAGCTTCAAGCATTAGTTCAACATCATCAGAGAAGGTTTTACCGTTCAGCGCAACCGGATGGCCGCGTTCGAAACGCACGGTCACTTCTTCAGCCTGGATTTTGACGTTCTCGTCCCAGAACTTCACGCCCATGATCGGGTTAACGATCTTCACGCTGGAGTTCAGGAATTCCAGGTCTTTCGCTTCGTGCGTCGCACCCAGCATGTTGGAGTCGGTGGAGTAGGCCTTCTCGACTGACATCTTATAGTCGAAGCCGCAGGCGATCATAAACTCGGACATTTCATGACGGCCACCCAGTTCGTCGATGAAGTCGGTATCCAGCCACGGCTTGTAGATCTGCAGTTCGGCGTTGGTCAGCAGGCCATAACGATAGAAACGTTCAATATCGTTACCTTTATAGGTGCTACCGTCACCCCAGATGTTCACGCCGTCTTCTTTCATCGCTGCAACCAGCATGGTGCCGGTGACCGCACGGCCCAGCGGGGTAGTGTTGAAATAGGTCAGGCCGCCGGTGGTGTTATGGAACGCACCGCACTGAATAGCCGCGATACCTTCAGCGACCAGTTGCTTGCGGCAGTCAATCAGGCGCGCGTTCTCTGCACCATACTCTTTAGCGCGACGAGGAATGGCATCGTAGTCGTCCTCATCCGGCTGACCCAGGTTCGCAGTATAGGCGTACGGAACCGCTCCCTTCTGGCGCATCCACAGCAGTGCAGCGCTGGTATCCAGGCCGCCTGAGAAAGCGATGCCAATACGTTGTCCTACCGGAAGATGCTTGAGAATCGTCGTCATAGAATAAAACCCTGCTTGATTGACTGATTAGAGACCGCTTTCGCTCTCTTGTGCATTTTTATGCAAAATAAGTGAGTATTCATTTAATCATCTTTTGGCGAAGACCGGAAGAGAGTCGTGCGTTTTTTGTAAAAATTTTGGTCTAATCGATCTGGCGGAAGTTGGGTTGACAGGTGGGGTCAACTATCAATATACTAAACGCCGATTTTACGTCCCGTCTTCGGTACCAAATCCCAGCATTATTTGCAAATTCTGTCCAAAACGCGTAGAATTTGCCACGTTTCAGGCGCGGGGTGGAGCAGCCTGGTAGCTCGTCGGGCTCATAACCCGAAGGTCGTCGGTTCAAATCCGGCCCCCGCAACCACTTTCCCATAAAGTTCTTTTCCAAATATACTGTGAAGACTTAGAGCCTTCGTAGCTGGATTTGAAAAAATTCTTTCGGAAAGTGCTCCAGGCCACAGTTGTGGCTATAGGGTTCAGTTATCTAAAGCCCCGATTTATCGGGGTTTTTTGTTATCTGACTACAGAATAACTGGGCTTTACGCCCTTTTTTTATGTCTTGGGGGTGGGCTTGTCCACATTAGAGCAAAAATTAACAGAGATGATTACTGCACCGGTCGAAGCACTGGGCTACGAACTGGTCGGCATCGAATTCGTTCGCGGCCGTACATCGACGCTGCGCATCTATATTGATAGTGAAGATGGCATCAATGTTGATGATTGTGCTGATGTCAGCCACCAGGTGAGTGCGGTTCTTGATGTTGAAGACCCGATTACCGTTGCGTACAACCTGGAAGTTTCCTCACCTGGCCTCGATCGCCCGATGTTCACGGCCGAGCACTATGTGCGCTTTACCGGTGAAGAAGTGGCTCTCGTTCTGCGTATGGCCGTACAGAACCGCCGTAAATGGCAGGGAATTATCAAAGCCGTTGATGGTGAAATGATCACGGTGACAGTCGAAGGCAAAGATGAAGTGTTCGCGCTGAGTAATATCCAGAAGGCGAACCTGGTTCCCCACTTTTAACAGTCTGGATTGAGGTGAAAAGCCCGCGATGAACAAAGAAATTTTGGCTGTTGTTGAAGCCGTCTCCAACGAGAAATCACTGCCGCGTGAGAAGATTTTCGAAGCGCTGGAAAGTGCACTGGCTACAGCAACCAAGAAAAAATACGAACAAGAGATCGATGTTCGCGTAGAAATCGATCGTAAAAGCGGTGACTTCGATACATTCCGTCGTTGGGTAATCGTTGAAGAAGTGACCCAGCCGACCAAAGAGATCACGCTGGAAGCTGCCCGTTTTGAAGACGAAAGTCTGAACGTGGGCGAGTACGTAGAAGATCAGATTGAATCTGTGACCTTCGACCGTATCACGACTCAGACCGCTAAACAGGTTATCGTGCAGAAAGTGCGCGAAGCCGAGCGTGCGCTGGTTGTCGATCAGTTCCGCGATCAGGAAGGCGAGATCATCACCGGCGTGGTGAAGAAAGTGAACCGCGACAACATCTCCCTGGAGATCAAATCCGAAGGGTTGCCGGGTAACGCTGAAGCCGTGATCCTGCGTGAAGATATGCTGCCGCGTGAAAACTTCCGCCCAGGCGACCGTATTCGCGGTGTTCTGTACGCCGTTCGCCCTGAAGCGCGTGGTGCACAGCTGTTCGTGACCCGTTCTAAACCAGAAATGCTGGTAGAACTGTTCCGTATCGAAGTGCCGGAAATCGGTGAAGAAGTTATCGAGATTAAAGCGGCGGCTCGCGATCCGGGCTCCCGTGCGAAAATTGCGGTGAAAACCAATGACAAGCGTATCGACCCGGTCGGTGCTTGCGTCGGTATGCGCGGTGCGCGCGTTCAGGCAGTTTCGACTGAGCTGGGCGGCGAACGTATTGATATCGTTCTGTGGGATGACAACCCGGCGCAGTTCGTGATCAACGCAATGGCTCCAGCTGATGTGGCGTCTATCGTTGTTGACGAAGACAAACACACCATGGATATCGCTGTTGAAGCGGGCAACCTGGCGCAGGCAATCGGCCGTAACGGTCAGAACGTACGCCTGGCGTCACAGCTGAGCGGCTGGGAACTCAACGTAATGACCGTTGATGACCTGCAGGCTAAGCATCAGGCTGAAGCCCATGCGGCGATCGATACCTTCACTAAATACCTGGATATTGACGAAGACTTCGCCACTGTTCTGGTTGAAGAAGGTTTCTCTACGCTGGAAGAACTGGCCTATGTGCCAATGAAAGAGCTGCTGGAAATTGACGGTCTGGATGAACCAACCGTTGAAGCCCTGCGTGAACGCGCTAAAAACGCACTGACCACCCTGGCACTGGCTCAGGAAGAAAGCCTTGGCGATAAGAAGCCGGCTGATGACCTGCTGAATCTGGAAGGTCTTGATCGTGCGATTGCGTTCAAGCTGGCTGCCCGTGGTGTTTGTACGCTGGAAGATCTCGCTGAGCAAGGCGTTGATGACCTGGCTGATATCGAAGGTTTAACCGACGAGAAAGCCGGCGAGCTCATCATGGCCGCACGTAATATTTGCTGGTTCGGCGACGAAGCGTAATAAACTGTAGCAGGAAGGAACAGCATGACTGATGTAACTGTAAAATCGCTGGCTGCTGAGATTCAGACCTCCGTGGACCGCCTGGTACAGCAATTTGCTGATGCAGGGATCCCGAAGTCCGCTGATGACTCGGTGACCGCGCAAGAAAAACAAACCTTGTTAACGCACCTGAACCGTGAACACGGTTCGACGCCTGACAAGTTAACGCTGCAGCGCAAAACGCGTAGCACGTTAAACATCCCTGGTACCGGTGGCAAAAGCAAATCGGTCCAAATTGAAGTCCGCAAGACGCGCACCTTTGTAAAACGTGATCCGCAAGAGGCAGAACGCCTTGCCGCGGAAGAGCAGGCACAGCGTGAAGCGGAAGAACAAGCTCAGCGTGAGGCGGAAGCAACCGCCAAACGTGAAGCAGAATTAAAAGCTGAACGTGAGGCCGCAGAAAAAGCGAAACGCGACGCAAGTGATAAAGTGAAGCGTGACGCTGCGGAAAAAGACAAAGTGAGCAATCAACAGACAGACGAAATGACCAAAACCGCCCAGGCTGAAAAAGCCCGCCGTGAAAATGAAGCTGCCGAGCTGAAGCGTAAAGCGGAAGAAGAAGCCCGCCGTAAGCTGGAAGAAGAAGCTCGCCGCGTCGCCGAAGAAGCGCGCCGTATGGCAGAAGAAAACGAGAAGAATGGTGTGAATACCGTTGAGCCGACTGAAGACACCAGCGACTATCACGTGACCACTTCTCAGCATGCGCGTCAGGCTGAAGATGATAACGACCGTGAAGTTGAAGGCGGTCGTGGCCGTGGCCGTAATGCAAAAGCAGCGCGTCCGGCGAAAAAAGGCAACAAACACGCTGAATCCAAAGCTGACCGTGAAGAAGCACGCGCTGCTGTTCGCGGCGGTAAAGGCGGTAAGCGTAAAGGTTCCGCTCTGCAGCAGAGCTTCCAGAAGCCTGCTCAGGCCGTTAACCGTGACGTCGTGATTGGCGAAACCATCACCGTTGGCGATCTGGCGAACAAGATGGCGGTTAAAGGCTCTCAGGTCATCAAAGCGATGATGAAACTGGGCGCCATGGCGACCATCAACCAGGTCATCGATCAGGAAACCGCACAGCTGGTTGCTGAAGAGATGGGCCACAAAGTTATCCTGCGTCGTGAAAACGAGCTGGAAGAAGCAGTAATGAGCGACCGTGATACTGGCGCTGCGGCTGAACCGCGTGCACCGGTTGTGACCATCATGGGTCACGTTGACCACGGTAAAACCTCTCTGCTTGACTACATTCGTTCTACTAAGGTTGCCTCTGGTGAAGCGGGTGGTATTACCCAGCACATCGGTGCTTACCACGTAGAAACCGAAAACGGCATGATCACCTTCCTGGATACCCCAGGCCACGCAGCGTTTACCTCAATGCGTGCTCGTGGTGCTCAGGCAACGGATATCGTTGTACTGGTTGTTGCCGCAGACGACGGCGTGATGCCACAGACCATCGAAGCTATCCAGCACGCGAAAGCGGCGCAGGTGCCTCTGGTTGTTGCAGTCAACAAAATCGATAAGCCAGAAGCCGATCTGGACCGCGTGAAGAACGAACTGTCTCAGTACGGCGTTATGCCGGAAGAGTGGGGCGGTGAAGCGCAGTTCATCCCAGTATCTGCGAAAGCGGGTACCGGTATCGACGACCTGCTGAACGCGATCCTGCTGCAGGCTGAAGTACTGGAGCTGAAAGCGATCCGTAATGGTATGGCGAGCGGCGCGGTAATCGAATCCTTCCTGGATAAAGGTCGTGGTCCGGTTGCAACCGTTCTGGTTCGTGAAGGTACCCTGAACAAGGGCGACATCGTTCTGTGTGGCTTCGAATACGGCCGCGTTCGTGCGATGCGTAACGAACTGGGTCAGGAAGTTCTGGAAGCGGGTCCGTCCATTCCAGTGGAAATCCTGGGTCTGTCCGGTGTTCCGGCTGCCGGTGACGAAGTGACGGTTGTGCGTGACGAGAAGAAAGCGCGTGAAGTTGCGCTGTATCGTCAGGGCAAATTCCGTGAAGTTAAACTGGCTCGTCAGCAGAAATCTAAACTCGAGAACATGTTTGCCAACATGACCGAGGGCGAAGTTCACGAAGTGAACATCGTTCTGAAAGCTGACGTTCAGGGCTCTGTGGAAGCGATCTCCGACTCCTTGCTGAAACTGTCTACCGACGAAGTGAAAGTGAAGATCATCGGTTCTGGCGTAGGTGGTATCACCGAAACCGACGCAACCCTGGCTGCGGCCTCCAACGCTATCCTGGTTGGCTTCAACGTTCGTGCGGATGCATCTGCGCGTAAAGTAATTGAAGCCGAAAGCCTGGATCTGCGTTACTACTCCGTCATCTATCACCTGATCGACGAAGTGAAAGCAGCGATGAGCGGCATGCTGTCTCCTGAGCTGAAACAGCAGATCATCGGTCTGGCTGAAGTACGTGACGTGTTCAAATCACCGAAATTCGGTGCGATCGCGGGCTGTATGGTTACCGAAGGTAACATCAAGCGTCACAACCCAATCCGCGTACTGCGTGACAACGTGGTTATCTACGAAGGCGAGCTGGAATCCCTGCGCCGCTTCAAAGATGACGTTAACGAAGTCCGTAACGGCATGGAATGTGGTATCGGCGTGAAGAACTACAACGACGTTCGCGTTGGCGATATGATCGAAGTGTTCGAGATCATCGAAATTCAGCGTACCATCGCTTAATTACCGATTGTAAGCCGGGATCGCCTCGCGCCACCCGGCAATAATTTTAAAAGGGGCTTTTAGCCCCTTTTTTGTCTGGAGAATTTATTATGGCGAAAGAATTTGGTCGCCCTCAGCGCGTAGCGCAGGAAATGCAGAAAGAGATCGCACTCATTCTGCAACGTGAAATTAAAGACCCGCGCGTCGGCATGATGACCACCGTTTCCGGTGTCGAAATGTCCCGCGATTTGGCCTATGCAAAAGTGTTCGTCACCTTCCTGAACGATCAGGACGAAGCGGCAGTGAAAAACGGCATTAAAGCGCTGCAGGAAGCTTCTGGTTTCATCCGCTCCCTGCTCGGCAAAGCGATGCGCCTGCGCATCGTGCCTGAGCTGACCTTCTTCTACGACAACTCGCTGGTTGAAGGTATGCGTATGTCCAACCTGGTGACCAGCGTGGTTAAACATGACGACGAGCGTCGTGTTAACCCGGCGGACGACAGCAAGGAGGACTAATGAGTCGTCCTCGTCGTCGTGGTCGCGACGTGCATGGTGTGCTGCTGCTGGATAAACCCCAGGGCGCTTCCAGCAACGACGTGCTGCAGAAAGTTAAGCGTATTTATAACGCCAACCGTGCGGGCCACACCGGCGCGCTCGATCCGCTGGCAACCGGCATGCTGCCGGTCTGCCTGGGAGAGGCGACAAAGTTTTCCCAGTACCTGCTCGACTCCGATAAGCGCTACCGCGTTATCGCTAAACTGGGCCAGCGCACGGATACCTCCGACGCGGATGGCCAGGTGGTGGAAGAGCGTCCGGTGACGTTCAGCGCGGAGCAGCTTGATGCTGCGCTGGAGAGCTTCCGTGGGGACACGATGCAGGTGCCGTCGATGTATTCGGCGCTGAAATATCAGGGCAAGAAGCTCTACGAATATGCGCGCCAGGGCATTGACGTTCCGCGTGAAGCCCGTCCGATAACCGTGTATGAGCTGCTGTTTATTCGCCACGAAGGTGATGAGCTGGAGCTGGAAGTACACTGTTCGAAAGGGACCTATATTCGCACTATCATCGACGACCTCGGTGAAAAGCTGGGCTGCGGCGCGCATGTGATTTACCTGCGCCGCCTGGCGGTGAGCAAGTACCCGGTGGAGCGGATGGTGACCCTGGAATATCTGCGCGAGCTGGTAGAACAGGCGGAAGCGCAGGGGATTGCGCCGGCAGATTTGCTGGATCCTTTGCTGATGCCGATGGACAGTCCGGCAGCGGACTTCCCGGTTGTTAATCTTCCTTTAACATCGTCCGTTTACTTTAAGAACGGCAACCCGGTTCGTACGGCACAAGCGCCGCTGGAAGGACTGGTACGCGTGACCGAAGGTGACGAAGGGAAATTCATCGGTATGGGCGAAATGGATGGCGAAGGGCGCGTTGCGCCGCGTCGTCTGGTCGTCGAATATCCGGTCGACGCGTGACGGTGGTAACGGCTCACCTTGCGATAAGCAGGGGAGACGAGTAGAATATCGCCGCTTAACGCCTGGTAAATTGTTTAACAATCTGCGGGGCGTACATGGGATTGCTGAATTAGAGATCGGCATCCTTACATTCTTTATACTTTGGAGTTTGAAAATGTCTCTAAGCGTTGAAGCTAAAGCTAAAATCGTTTCTGAGTTTGGTCGTGGTACTAACGACAGCGGTTCTACCGAAGTTCAGGTTGCACTGCTGACTGCACAGATTAACCACCTGCAGGGTCACTTTGCAGAGCACAAAAAAGATCACCACAGCCGTCGTGGTCTGCTGCGTATGGTTTCTCAGCGTCGTAAACTGCTCGACTACCTGAAACGTAAAGATGTTGCACGCTACACCGCGCTGATCGAGCGTCTGGGTCTGCGTCGCTAATTCTTGCGAGTTTCAGAAAAGGGGGCCTGATGGCCCCTTTTTTCAACCAGACGGCAGCAATTCACTGGAAACTATTGTATTGTTGCTATAAATGATCTTCATTGCAGAGGTTCGCGCGGCTAATGAGAGGCTTCACCCATGGGGGTGTTGGTTGTCATTAGTCGCGAGGATGCGAAGAAGGTCGGGTTAAATCGACAGCACACCGGTGGTGTGCTGTCAAACATTTAAGAAAGGACAGAACTTTGCTGAATCCGATCGTTCGTAAATTCCAGTATGGTCAACATACCGTCACGCTGGAAACCGGCATGATGGCACGTCAGGCTACTGCTGCCGTTATGGTAAGCATGGATGACACTGCGGTATTCGTTACCGTTGTTGGCCAGAAAAAAGCTAAACCAGGTCAGGACTTCTTCCCGCTGACCGTTAACTACCAGGAGCGTACCTACGCTGCCGGTAAAATCCCGGGTGGTTTCTTCCGTCGTGAAGGCCGTCCAAGCGAAGGCGAAACCCTGATTGCGCGTCTGATTGACCGCCCGGTTCGTCCGCTGTTCCCGGAAGGCTTCGTTAACGAAGTACAGGTTATCGCGACCGTTGTTTCCGTTAACCCACAGGTTAACCCGGACATCGTTGCCATGATCGGCGCATCCGCTGCTCTGTCACTGTCTGGTATTCCATTCAATGGCCCAATCGGTGCCGCGCGCGTTGGCTACATCAACGACCAGTACGTGCTGAACCCAACCCAGGAAGAGCTGAAAGAAAGTAAGCTGGACCTGGTTGTTGCGGGTACTGAAGCGGCTGTGCTGATGGTTGAATCCGAAGCTGAACTGCTGAGCGAAGACCAGATGCTGGGCGCTGTGGTATTTGGCCACGACCAGCAGCAGATCGTTATCCAGAACATCAACGACCTGGTGAAAGAAGCCGGTAAACCACGTTGGGACTGGCAGCCAGAAGCAGCAAACGACGCGCTGAACGCACGCGTTGCAGCTCTGGCAGAATCCCGTCTGAGCGATGCATACCGCATCACTGACAAACAGGAGCGTTACGCTCAGGTTGACGTGATCAAGTCTGAAACTATCGCGACGCTGGTTGCTGAAGACGAAACGCTGGACGCTAACGAACTGAGCGACATCCTGCACGCAATCGAGAAAAACGTTGTTCGTAGCCGCGTACTGGCAGGCGAGCCGCGTATCGATGGCCGCGAAAAAGACATGATCCGTGGTCTGGATGTGCGTACTGGCGTTCTGCCACGTACTCACGGTTCCGCGCTGTTCACCCGTGGCGAAACGCAGGCGCTGGTAACAGCGACCCTGGGTACTGCACGTGACGCACAGATCATCGACGAACTGATGGGCGAGCGCACTGACAGCTTCCTGTTCCACTACAACTTCCCTCCGTACTCCGTAGGCGAAACCGGTATGGTTGGCTCGCCGAAGCGTCGTGAAATTGGTCACGGTCGTCTGGCGAAGCGCGGCGTGCTGGCAGTGATGCCAGAAGCTGACAAGTTCCCGTATACCGTTCGTGTGGTTTCTGAAATCACCGAATCCAACGGTTCTTCTTCCATGGCTTCCGTGTGTGGTGCTTCTCTGGCGCTGATGGATGCAGGCGTGCCAATCAAAGCCGCCGTTGCGGGTATCGCAATGGGCCTGGTGAAAGAAGGCGACAACTTCGTTGTTCTGTCTGACATTCTGGGTGACGAAGACCACCTGGGCGATATGGACTTCAAAGTAGCGGGTTCCCGCGAAGGTATCTCTGCGCTGCAGATGGATATCAAAATTGAAGGTATCACCAAAGAGATCATGCAGGTTGCTCTGAACCAGGCTAAAGGTGCGCGTCTGCACATCCTGGGCGTGATGGAACAGGCGATTAACGCGCCGCGTGGCGACATTTCTCAGTTCGCTCCACGTATCCACACCATCAAGATCAATCCAGACAAGATCAAAGATGTTATCGGTAAGGGCGGTTCCGTAATCCGTGCGCTGACCGAAGAGACTGGCACCACGATCGAAATCGAAGATGACGGTACTGTGAAGATCGCAGCAACCGACGGCGAGAAAGCGAAATTCGCGATCCGTCGCATCGAAGAAATCACGGCAGAGATCGAAGTGGGCCGCGTCTACGCAGGTAAAGTGACCCGTATCGTTGACTTTGGTGCCTTCGTTGCCATCGGTGGCGGTAAAGAAGGTCTGGTTCACATCTCTCAGATCGCTGACAAGCGCGTTGAGAAAGTGACCGATTACCTGCAGATGGGTCAGGAAGTACCGGTGAAAGTTCTGGAAGTTGATCGCCAGGGCCGTATCCGTCTGAGCATTAAAGAAGCAACCGAGCAGTCTCAGCCAGCTGCTGCGCCAGAAGCACAGGCAGCAGAACAGCAAGGCGAGTAAGTTGCCATTTGCCCTCCGCTTTGCGGAGGGCCTATTATCAGGCAGGACGCCTTGTTAAGCCGCCGGGGGACAGGACGTTCATCCAATAGTTGTCTTCGGGAGTGGGAAATGAAGCCTTTTTTGCGCTGGTGTTTCGTTGCGACAGCTTTAACGCTGGCAGGATGCAGCAACTCTGCCTGGCGTAAGAGCGAAGTCCTCGCAGTGCCATTGCAACCGACTTTGCAGCAGGAAGTGATCCTGGCACGCATGGAACAAATACTTGCCAGTCGGGCTTTAACCGATGAAGAACGCGCACAGCTTTTATATGAGCGCGGAGTGTTGTATGATAGTCTCGGTCTGAGGGCATTGGCGCGAAATGATTTTTCACAAGCGCTGGCTATCCGACCTGATATGCCTGAAGTATTCAATTACTTAGGCATTTATTTAACGCAGGCAGGCAATTTTGATGCTGCCTATGAAGCGTTTGATTCTGTACTTGAGCTTGATCCAACTTACAACTACGCGCACTTGAATCGCGGTATCGCATTGTATTACGGCGGTCGTGATAAGTTAGCGCAAGATGATCTGCTGGCGTTTTATCAAGACGATCCTAATGATCCTTTCCGTAGCCTGTGGCTTTACATCGTTGAGCGGAAGCTCGATGAGAAGCAGGCAAAAGAGGCACTAAAACAGCGCTTCGATAAATCGGACAAGGAACAGTGGGGATGGAACATTGTCGAGTTCTACCTGGGCAACATTAGCGAAGCAACGCTGATGGAACGCCTCAAGGCGGACGCAACGGATAACACCTCGCTCGCTGAGCATCTCAGTGAAACCAACTTCTATTTAGGTAAGTACTACCTAAGTCTGGGGGATATGGACAGCGCTACGGCACTGTTCAAATTAGCGGTTGCTAACAACGTACACAACTTCGTTGAGCACCGTTATGCATTGTTGGAATTATCGCTCTTGGGCCAGGAGCATGACGACCTGGCAGAATCGGACCAGCAATAGCTGACGACATAAACATCAGCCCGTAATCTTTTGATTGCCATCACCTTAACTGGTGAGGGCGTTGTTGTTCGTCAATACACCTACTTTGAGCCGGTTCACACTTTTCAATGAAAATTGCTAATCATTTTCACGATGAGCTAAGTAGACTGGCCGCCATTAATATCGAGGCACTTGTACTACATGGCTGAATTCGAAACCACTTTTGCAGATCTGGGCCTGAAGGCTCCTATCCTTGAAGCCCTTAACGATCTGGGTTACGAAAAACCATCTCCGATCCAGGCTGAGTGTATCCCACACCTGCTTTCTGGTCGTGACGTGCTGGGCATGGCCCAGACTGGTAGCGGTAAAACTGCAGCATTCTCGCTGCCGCTGCTGAACAACATTGATCCGGACCTGCGTGCACCGCAGATCCTCGTCCTGGCTCCAACCCGTGAACTGGCTGTTCAGGTTGCAGAAGCCATGACGGAATTCTCTAAACATATGCGCGGCGTAAACGTGGTAGCCCTGTACGGCGGCCAGCGTTATGACGTGCAGTTACGCGCCCTGCGCCAGGGCCCACAGATTGTTGTCGGTACGCCGGGCCGTCTGCTGGATCACCTGAAGCGCGGTACTCTGGACCTCTCTAAACTGAGCGGCCTGGTACTGGATGAAGCAGATGAAATGCTGCGTATGGGCTTCATCGAAGACGTCGAAACCATCATGGCGCAGATCCCGGACGGTCATCAGACCGCGCTGTTCTCTGCCACCATGCCAGAAGCGATCCGTCGTATCACCAAGCGCTTCATGAAAGATCCTCAGGAAGTGCGTATTCAGTCCAGCGTAACCACTCGCCCGGACATCAGCCAGAGCTACTGGTCTGTGTACGGCATGCGCAAAAACGAAGCGCTGGTACGTTTCCTGGAAGCGGAAGATTTTGATGCGGCGATTATCTTCGTGCGCACCAAAAACGCGACCCTGGAAGTGGCTGAAGCCCTGGAGCGTAGCGGCTACAACAGCGCAGCGCTAAACGGCGACATGAACCAGGCCCTGCGTGAGCAGACTCTGGAGCGTCTGAAAGACGGTCGTCTGGATATCCTGATTGCAACCGACGTGGCAGCACGTGGTCTGGACGTTGAGCGTATCAGCCTGGTTGTTAACTACGACATCCCGATGGATTCCGAGTCTTACGTTCACCGTATCGGCCGTACCGGTCGTGCGGGTCGTGCGGGTCGTGCGCTGCTGTTCGTTGAGAACCGCGAGCGTCGTCTGCTGCGTAACATTGAACGCACCATGAAGCTGACCATTCCAGAAGCTGACCTGCCAAACGCAGATCTGCTGGGCAAACGCCGTCTGGAAAAATTCGCCGCGAAAGTACAGCAGCAGCTGGAAAGCAGCGATCTGGACCAGTACCGTGCGCTGCTGTCGCAGATTCAGCCTGTTGCTGAAGGCGAAGAGCTGGACATGGAAACCCTGGCTGCAGCACTGCTGAAAATGGCTCAGGGCGAACGTAGCCTGATCGTGCCACCAGATGCGCCGATGCGTCCTAAGCGTGAATTCCGTGACCGTGACGATCGCTTCGAACGTCGTGGCGACCGTAATGACCGCAATGACCGTGGCCCACGTGGTGACCGTCCAGAGCGTGGTGGTGAAGATCGTCCACGTCGTGAACGTCGCGACGCGGGTGATATGGAACTGTACCGCATTGAAGTGGGCCGTGATGATGGCGTTGAAGTTCGTCACATCGTTGGCGCGATCGCTAACGAAGGCGACATCAGCAGCCGTTACATTGGTAACATCAAGCTGTTCGCATCCCACTCTACCATCGAGCTGCCAAAAGGCATGCCGGGCGAAGTGCTGCAGCACTTTACGCGTACCCGCATCCTGAACAAACCGATGAACATGCAGCTGATGGGCGATGCACAGCCACGTCCAGACCGCGGTGGTGAACGTCGTGGCGGTGGTCGCAGCTTCGGTGGCGAGCGTCGTGAAGGCGGCCGCAGCGAAGGTCGCGGTGGTGAAGGTCGTCGTTTCTCCGGCGAGCGTCGCGAAAACCGCGGCCCACGTCGTGAAGAAGGCACCAGCCGTCGCCGTTTCGGTGACGCGTAAGCCTCACTCTTCTGACGTAAAGTAAAATATACAGCCCCGATACACGCTATCGGGGCTTTTTTTATTCCTTTTGTACTCTTGTACTGGTACAGTGCGTCACATTAAAATGCAGAACCGCATGATTGACTGGAGAAAAGGCTGTATGGCGACACTAACCACCACCCAAACGTCACCTTCGCTGCTTGGCGGCGTGGTGATCATCGGCGGAACCATCATTGGTGCCGGGATGTTTTCCCTGCCAGTGGTCATGTCCGGTGCGTGGTTCTTCTGGTCGCTGGCGGCGCTGGTCTTTACCTGGTTCTGCATGCTCCATTCCGGGCTGATGATCCTTGAAGCAAACCTGAACTACCGCATTGGCTCCAGCTTCGACACCATCACCAAAGATCTGCTGGGCAAAGGCTGGAACCTGGTGAACGGCCTGTCCATCGCGTTTGTGCTCTATATCCTGACCTACGCGTATATTTCGGCGAGCGGCTCGATTCTGCATCACACCTTCTCGGAGATGTCGCTGAACGTTCCGGCGCGTCTGGCAGGGTTATGTTTTGCGCTGGCTGTGGCGTTTATCGTCTGGATGAGTACCAAAGCGGTGAGCCGCATGACGGCGATCGTATTAGGCGCGAAGGTCATCACTTTCTTCCTGACCTTCGGCAGTCTGCTGGGGCACGTGACGCCCACCACGCTGTTTAACGTCGCCGAAGTGAACACCTCCTACACGCCGTACCTGCTGATGACGCTGCCGTTCTGTCTGGCGTCGTTTGGCTACCACGGTAACGTGCCGAGCCTGATGAAGTACTACGGCAAAGATCCGCGCACCATTGTGAAGTGTCTGGTCTACGGCACGCTGCTGGCGCTGGGTCTGTATGTGATTTGGCTGCTGGGGACGATGGGCAACATCCCGCGTCCGGAATTTATCGGCATTGCCCAGAAGGGCGGTAACATCGACGTGCTGGTGCAGGCGCTGAGCGGCGTGCTGAACAGCCGCAGTCTGGATCTGCTGCTGGTTATCTTCTCTAACTTTGCGGTGGCGAGCTCTTTCCTGGGCGTGACGCTGGGCCTGTTTGACTATCTGGCGGATCTGTTCGGCTTTGATGATTCTGCGATGGGGCGTTTAAAAACCGCGCTGCTGACCTTCCTGCCGCCGATTGTGGGCGGCCTGCTGTGGCCGAACGGCTTCCTGTACGCCATCGGCTATGCAGGGCTGGCGGCAACTATCTGGGCGGCGATTGTGCCGGCGCTGCTGGCGCGCAAATCACGTAAACGCTTCGGTAGCCCAAAATTCCGCGTCTGGGGCGGCAAGCCGATGATTGCGCTGATTCTGGTATTCGGCGTTGGTAACGCTCTGGTACACGTGCTGTCGAGTTTTAACCTGTTGCCTGTGTATCAGTAAAACGAGGGGTTGAACCCCTCACCCCGGCCCTCTCCCATAAGGAGAGGGAAAAAAGCAAAAAACTACCCCACCAGTTCCTCTTTCACCTGCATCGCCAGTTCAAACGAATGCAAACGCGCCTGGTGATCGAAAATCTGGCCGTTAACCATAATCTCATCCGCGTGCGTTTCGCGCAGCACCGCGTCCAGCCCGTGACGCACTTTCGCCTTATCGCCTACCAGCGACATGCTCAGTGCATGCTGCACGCCATACTGTTCGGAGGCTGACCACAGCTGATGCATATTCTCCACCGGCGGCGGAAGCTGGCCCGTCTCACCGCGGCGCAGCTTCACAAACGCCTGCTGCATTGAGGTAAACAGAAATTCCGCGTCGCGATTGCTGTCGGCCGCAATGATGTTGATACACACCATCGCGTACGGCTTCTCAAGACGCTCGGACGGTTTGAAGTTCGTGCGGTAAAGATGCAGCGCCTGATGCAGCATATCAGGAGCGAAGTGCGAGGCAAACGCAAACGGCAGCCCAAGCTGCGCGGCGAGCTGTGCGCTGTAGAGGCTTGAGCCTAACAGCCACACCGGGATCTTCTCACCGTAGCCCGGTACCGGGCGCACGTGCGGGTTCGGATCGCGCGCGTCGAACCAGTCCACCAGCTCGGCCACGTCGCGCGGGAAGTTGTCGATATCGCCGCTCATATGGCGGCGCAGGGCGCGCATGGTCGGCTGGTCGCTGCCGGGCGCACGACCAAGACCCAAATCAATACGCCCAGGATAGAGGGTATTCAGGGTGCCAAACTGCTCGGCAATCACCAGCGGGGCGTGGTTCGGCAGCATTACGCCGCCGGAGCCCAGGTGCAGGGTGGTGGTATTTGCCGCCAGATAACCGATCAAAACCGAGGTCGCGGCGCTGGCGATGCCAACCATATTGTGGTGCTCGGCCAGCCAGTAGCGGTGATAGCCACGCTTTTCGGCCAGCTGTGCCAGATCCAGAGAGTGCGAAAAGGCTTCTCTTGCCGAGGAGCCTTGTGGGATCGGCGCCAGATCCAGCACCGAAAACGGAATGGTTTTGTCAGTCATAACAGCTCACTTTGTCGACGGTGAATCTTTAATACTGCATTAAATAATGATAACCGTTGTTAACAAAGTGAGCCTTTTTTACGCCTGCAGCTCCAGCCCGGCGAGCCGTCTCCAGTAGCCGTTGCAGTCGCTGTTTGCCGTCAGCGGCAGCGGCGCGGCGCCGTTTTCATTGGCGCGGAAGGCGTCCAGCATCGCGAACACGCCGGTATCCAGCGGCGACAGCCGAACCATATCCACCAGCCCGTCCATCGACGCCAGCTCGTTGCCGAGGTTATAGACATAGCCGCTCATGGTCTGAATACCGTTGAGGACAAACACCTGCTGATTCTCCTGCGACAGCATGCTGCGTCCGTTCGGGTACTTGATGCAGCAGGTTTCGCATTCGTCTTTCGGGCGGTCTTCCGAGCGCGCGGTGAAGCAGCGGGCGGAGTAGGCCAGCGGCAGATGGCCGTAGCTCAGCACTTCCACTTCAAACTGATTGCGAATGCCCAGCTCGTCGCACTGGTTAAGCAGGTTTGCCAGCCAGTCGCGGGAGAGTTCCACCGGCATGCACCAGCGCGTCATTCCCTGTTTGAGCAGCAGGCGCAGGGTGACGGCGTTGTAGCAGTTGAGGGCATGACCCGCGACGAACGGCAGCCTGCGTTCAGCGCACATGTTCACCACGCCCAGATCGCTCGCTTCCAGCAGGAACTCGCCGTTTTCGACGTAGCGCTTCAGCTCGCCCAGTTCGGAAGACGCCTGCACCAGCGCGAGCGTGGAGAGCACCACCTGCTTGCCGCTGCCGGCAAGGCTCTTTGCCATATCCAGCCAGTCGCCCACTTTGGTGGCGCGGCGCTTGCTGCACACCGCTTCGCCGAGGTAAATCACGTCGGCGCTGCTGGTCGCGGCCTGTTGGTAAAAATCTTCCAGCGTCTCTTTTGGCCAGTAGTAGAGCACCGGTCCTAATGAATATTTCATGATTTTCTCACTGCCATTTACGGTGATACGCGCCAAGCGTGGTTTGCGTGCCTTCGGACATCGAACCGAGCGTTTCCATCCAGGCCTGCTGTGGAGCGTAGTTCTGCGGGTCCGCCATGCAGCGGTCGATGGCCTGACGCCACACTTTCGCTACCTGGCTCACATAGGCCGGGCTGCGCTGACGACCTTCGATTTTCACCGAGGCAATATTGGCCGCCAGCAGTTCCGGCAGCAGCTCCAGCGTGTTGAGGCTGGTCGGCTCTTCCAGCGCGTGATAGCGCTCGCCGTCGACAAGATAGCGGCCTTTACACAGGGTGGGATAACCGGCGTTTTCACCGTCCTGGTAGCGGTCAATCAGCACCTCATTCAGGCGAGATTCCAGGCCCTGAGGGGTCTGCTGCCAGCGAACAAAGCGGGCAGGAGAGCAGGCCCCGACGGTATTCGGCGATTCTCCGGTTAAATAAGAGGAAAGATAGCAGCGGCCTTCGGCCATGATGCACAGGCTGCCAAAGGCAAAAACTTCCAGCGGTACTGGCGTGACGCGCGCGAGTTGCTTAACCTGATGAATAGAGAGCACGCGCGGCAGCACCACGCGGGCCACGTCAAAGTGTTGATGATAAAAACGCACCGCCTCTTCGTTGGTGGCAGATGCCTGAACAGAGACGTGGCGCTCAATATGGGGATAGCGTTCTGCCGCATACTCAAGCATGGCGAGGTCGGCCAGGATCAGCGCATCGGCACCCAGCTGTGCTGCCATATCCACCGCGCGCTGCCAGCGGGCGTAGCCGTCAGGATGAGCAAAGGTATTGATGGCGATATGCAGCTTGCGGCGGTGCTGGTGAACGAAGTTAACGGCTTCCTGAAGCTTTTTCTCCGTAAAGTTGAGGCCAGCAAAATGGCGGGCGTTGGTGTCATCTTTCAGCCCGATATAGACCGCATCGGCCCCATTTTCGATGGCCGCCTTAAGCGCCGGAAGATTTCCGGCAGGGCAGAGCAGCTCCATAATTTATCCTGATGTAGTCGATCGCAAAATTGTTAACGAGCTGGGATTTTAATTAACCCATACGCGACAATTTTTGATTTAAGGCAGCTAATGGCGTATTGATGACACCAATAATGAGGTACGGCGGGCGACGGTTTGTTGATTTACGCCGCTATGTTGCGCTTCGGATATGGCAAAATAGCAGGACTATAGATATCAGGGAGTAAAGCTCGTGCTGGATAAACTGCGTTCACGTCTCGTACAATTTGGTCCATCAATGCTGAGCGTGCCGGTCAAGCTGGCGCCGTTCGCGCTAAAACGCCAGGTGCTGGAACAGGTCCTGAGCTGGCAGTTCCGCCAGGCGCTGCAGGACGGCGAGCTGGAGTTCCTGGAAGGCCGCTGGTTAAGCATTGAGGTACGCGACATCGGGCTGCGCTGGTTTACCTCCGTAGAGAACGGCCAGCTGATCGTGCGCGAATCCGCAGAGGCGGATGTGAGCTTTAGCGCCAACGCCAGCGATCTGCTGATGATCGCCGCGCGCAAGCAGGATCCGGATACGCTCTTCTTCCAGCGCCGTCTGGTAATTGAAGGCGACACGGAGCTGGGCCTGTACGTGAAGAATTTAATGGATGCCATTGAGCTGGAGCAGATGCCAAAAGCGCTGCGCGTGATGTTAATGCAAATGGCAGATTTCGTTGAGGCAGGGCTGAAAACCCCGCCGGACGGTAAACACACTTCAGTAGGTGAGCCATGCTGATTCGAGTCGAAATTGGGATTGATGCGCCGGGGATCGATGCGTTGTTACGCCGCGCCTTTGCGAGCGATGCCGAAGCCCAACTGGTCCACGACCTTCGCGAAGACGGCCTGATTACGCTGGGGCTGGTTGCCACCGATGACGAAGGTCAGGTGGTGGGCTATGTTGCCTTCAGTCCGGTCATCGTTCAGGGCGAAGAGCTGCAGTGGGTAGGCATGGCGCCGCTGGCGGTAGATGAAAGCTATCGCGGGCAGGGGCTGGCGCGCCAGCTGGTCTATGAAGGGCTGGATTCGCTCAATGAGTTCGGTTACGCGGCCGTTGTCACGCTGGGCGATCCTGCGTTCTATGGCCGTTTAGGCTTTGAGCAGGCCGCGCATTACGATCTGCGCTGCCGCTGGTCGGGTACGGAATCCGCTTTCCAGGTCCATCGCCTGGCGGACGATGCGCTCAACGGCGTCAATGGCCTGGTCGAGTATCACGACCATTTCAATCGTTTTTAATCAGGCTCTCGCGCAGCGCCTCAAAGGAGCCGTCTCCGGTCACGAGGCGCTCTTTCTGGCGCTTCGTCAGCTGCTTGATGCGGTATTCCAGCCTGAGCGCCAGCGATCGGTCGCCGACGGCCGCTGAGAAGGCGAGCTGTAATTCCCCTTTCCCCCGCAGCGCTTTTGCCCCTTTCCCCGTTTGATGTTGTAAAAAACGCCGCGCCACATCGGTGGTGATCCCGGTGTAGAGGGCGTTATCAGCGGTTCGGACAAGATAGAGAAACCAGCACACGGTAAACGGATTCAGTATGTTAAGGTGAACGCACCATAGCATGAGAGAGAACGAAAATGGAAACACTGGCCGCCATTAACCGCTGGCTGGCGAAGCAGCATGTTGTCACCTGGTGCGTCTGTGACGAGGGTGAGATGTGGTGCGCAAATGCGTTTTACTACTATGACCCTGAGCGCGTGGCTTTTTATGTCATGAGTGAAGACAAAACGCGTCATGCGCAGATGACCGGCCAGCAGGCAAAGGTGGCAGGCACGGTAAACGGCCAGCCGAAAACGGTCGCGCTGATCCGCGGCGTGCAGTTTAAAGGGGAGATCCGTCGTCTGGATGGTGAAGAGAGCGACGCGCGCCGTAAGCTCTACACGCGCCGCTTTCCCGTTGCCGCTGCGCTAAAAGCCCCGGTGTGGGAAATCCGCCTCGATGAGCTGAAATTTACCGACAACACCCTGGGCTTTGGCAAGAAGCTGCACTGGTTACGCGCCGAGGAGGCGTAGCGCTTCGCGGTTAAACGCCGGGAGATCGTCCGGGGTTCGGCTGGTGATCAGCTGGTCTTTGTCGTTGACCACCTCCTGATCGTAAAACTCGGCCCCCGCGTTTTTCAGATCGATAACGATCGGTTTCACGGCGGTAAGCTTACGCCCGCGGACCGCTTCTGCGCTGATGAGCAGCTGCGGGCCGTGGCAGATGGCAAAGACCGGTTTGCCGGTCGAGACAAAGTCCCGGGTGAAGGTCACGAAGCGCTCGTCCCCGCGCAGGGAATCCGGGGAATGACCGCCGGGTAACAGCAGGGCGTCGAAATCTGAGGGGCTAACGTTATCGATGGTCTCATCGATGGTTACGGTCGCTTCGCCCTTATGGCCTGTCACCGTTTTGCCCGCCTCTTTCTCAATGGTGATGACCTCATGTCCCGCCTTGCGGAACGCCTCTGCTGGAGAGGTGAATTCTGAATCTTCAAACTCGTCGGTAATCAAGACTGCGATTTTCTTGCCCATGCTTCCTCCGTTGTTTTGGCTTCAGACTGATTTTTCTCCGCTTGTGGTAAATACTTACCTGTAACAGACTTCTAAGTGTGGCCGACGACGCTGAGTTCGCAAACGGACAATTCTGTAAAGGGGAAAAGATGAGTCAGGTATTGATTACGGGTGCTACCGGGTTAGTGGGCGATCATCTGCTGCGGCTGCTGATTCAGGATCGCCGCGTGAACTATATCGCCGCCCCGACGCGTCGACCGCTGGCGGACTTATCCGGCGTCTTTAATCCGCACGATCCTCAGCTGACCGACGCGCTGGCGCAGGTGCAGGATCCCATTGATATCGCCTTTTGCTGTCTGGGCACCACGCGGCGGGAGGCGGGCAGCAAAGAGGCCTTTATCCACGCCGACTATACGCTGGTGGTGGATACCGCACTCACGGCGAAAAAGCTGGGCGCCAAACATTTTCTGGTGGTCAGCGCGCTGGGCGCCAGTGCCGGATCGCCTTTCTTCTACAACAAGGTGAAGGGCAAGATGGAGGATGCGCTGATAGCGCAGAAATGGGAACAGCTGACGATTGTGCGCCCTTCGATGCTGATCGGCCACCGGGACGAACGCCGGTTTAACGAGTCGATATTTGCCCCGCTGTTTCGCATTCTTCCCGGCAACTGGAAATCCATCGAGGCGCGGGACGTCGCGCGCGCGATGCTAAAAGAGGGGCTGGCCCCGTCGAAAGCGGGTGTTAACATTATCCCTTCGGCAAAACTGCGTGAAATCGCGCAGGGCGAGGCGTAAACTCCCCCGGCTAATAACCTAATACTCTCCGGGGAATGCTATGACTGGTCAGTCTTCATCTCAGGCGGCAACACCTGTCCAATGGTGGAAGCCCGCACTCTTCTTTCTCGTGGTCATTGTTGGCCTCTGGTACGTGAAATGGCAGCCGTACTACGGCAAAGCCTTCACCGCCGCCGAAACGCACAGCATCGGTAAATCTATTCTCGCACAGGCTGATTCCAGCCCGCTGCAGGCGGCGTGGGACTATGCCATGGTCTACTTCCTTGCCGTCTGGAAGGCCGCCGTTTTAGGCGTCATTCTGGGCTCGCTGATTCAGGTGCTTATCCCTCGTAACTGGCTGGTGAAAACCCTTGGGCAGCCGCGCTTTCAGGGCACGCTGCTGGGGACGATTTTCTCCCTGCCGGGGATGATGTGTTCCTGCTGCGCCGCGCCCGTGGCCGCAGGGATGCGGCGTCAGCACGTGTCGATGGGCGGCGCGCTGGCGTTCTGGATGGGGAACCCGCTGCTCAACCCGGCGACGCTGGTGTTTATGGGCTTTGTGCTGGGCTGGCATTTCGCGTTCATCCGCCTGGTCGCCGGGCTGCTGACCGTGCTGGTGGTGGCGACGCTGGTGCAAAAACTGGTCAAGGATACTGCCGCAGAACCCGCAGCCGTTGAGCTGGACGTCAGCGAACCGCAGGGGGGCTTCTTTGCGCGCTGGGGCAGGGCGCTATGGCAGCTGTTCTGGAGCACCATCCCGGTCTATATCCTGGCGGTACTGGTTCTGGGGGCGGCGCGCGTCTGGCTCTTCCCGCATGCGGATGGCGCTATCGACAACACGCTGATGTGGGTCATTGCGATGGCCGTTGCAGGCTGCCTGTTTGTGATCCCAACGGCGGCGGAAATCCCGATTGTTCAGACCATGATGCTGGCCGGTATGGGCACCGCGCCGGCGCTGGCGCTGCTGATTACGCTGCCGGCGATCAGCCTGCCGTCGCTTATCATGCTGCGTAAGTCGTTCCCGGCGAAAGCGCTGTGGCTGACCGCAGGGCTGGTGGCGTTGAGCGGGGTAATTGTGGGCAGTATTGCGTTGATGTAAAAAAAGCCCGGTGGCGCTGGCGCTTACCGGGCCTACAAAAAAATCCCCTCAAGCGAGGGGATTTTTTTTATTTGATGTAAGTAAACGCGGTGGTGACGTGCTTCACGCCGCTCACCCGGCTGGCGATATCCGCCGCCGCTTTCCCTTCACGGTCGGTCACCAGACCCAGCAGGAATACTTCGCCGTTTTCAGTCGTCACTTTCACGTTGGAAGATTTCACCTGGTCCGAGCCCAGCAGCTGGGAACGCACTTTGGTGGTGATCCAGGTATCGGAAGAGGCGTCACCCAGGCCAATTGGCTTGCCCTGGCGCACTTCGTTAAACACCTCTGTGGTCCCTTCTACGCCCATCGCAATCTGTTTCGCACGCGAGGCGAGCTCCAGATTTGGCGCCTGGCCTGCCAGCAGCACTTTGCCCTGGTAAGCCGTCACGTTGATACGCGCTTCTTTCTTGATTTGTTCGTCTTTCGACAGCGCACTGTTGACGCGCAGCTCCAGCGTACCGTCATCCACCTGTGTCCCCACGGTGCGTGGATCGGTTGCCGCTTTGGTGCCTACCGCGGCGGTACCCACAACGGCCGCAGCGATACATCCCTGAAGCAGTAATGCAGACATAAGGACTGCGAGGGTCGATAAAGCCTTCATAAGAACTCCTTAATCATCCTGGTGAGGGAAAAGCGTGTTATCGATCAAATCACATAAGCAGTTCACCGTAAGCATATGCATCTCCTGAATACGCGCGCTTCGGTGAGAAGGAATGCGGATTTCCACATCCTGCGGCCCAAGCAGACCCGCCAGCTCACCCCCGTCATAGCCGGTTAAGGCCACGATGGTCATGTCGCGGGTGACGGCGGCTTCAACGGCTTTGACAATGTCCCGGCTATTGCCGCGCGTGGAGATGGCCAGCAGCACATCTCCCGCATGACCCAGGGCTCGCACCTGCTTTGCGTAAATTTCGTCATGCAGACGATCGTTAGCAATCGCCGTTAAGACCACATTATCGGTATTAAGTGCAATGGCGGGTAAACTCGGGCGTTCTGTTTCAAAGCGATTGATCATGCTGGCAGCAAAATGCTGTGCGTTGGCGGCTGACGTGCCGTTGCCACAACAGAGGATTTTGTTGCCATTAAGCAGGGATTGCACCAGCGTCATTGCGGCACGCGAGATAGCATCCGGAAGGGCTTCCGCCGCGGCAATCTGAGTCTGGATGCTTTCTGTGAAGCACACTTTAATTCTTTCGAGCACGTTATCCCTTTTAAATCTTAATTATGCGTCTTCGCCAAAAGCGTTTTTAAGCCATTCGATCTCATTTCCGGTGAAGGCTATCACATCGAACCGGCAATCCACAGTATCAAAGCTCCCATTATGGCGGGCAAGCCACAAGTGGGCAGTCTGTAATAATTTATGTTGTTTGGCGAGCGTCACGCTGGCGGCAGCACCGCCAAAACGGGAGGACTGTCGAAAGCGGACTTCTACAAACACGATAACCTGACCGTCTTTCATGATCAGGTCGATTTCGCCGCCGCGCCCGCGGACGTTAGCGGCGATAAAGCGCAGTCCTTTGCCTTCAAGCCAGCGACGCGCCTTTAACTCCCACGCATCGCCGGTCTCTTTACGGCTTAACTGGCCGGGACGATTTGCCCCTGCTGGTATTTGAGCCATGATAACTTCCTGTTGATCACGCAGTCCTGAGTCGCGGTCAGATCGCCGGTGTTGCCGTTAAGCTCAAAGCCCGGCACCTGACGCATCTGGGTAAAGTGGTTCGCCAGCGCCCATGCATCGACACCCATCGCATACAGACGCGCCAGCGAATAATCGTTACGTACGGTACTCAGCGCCTGCTGCATCAGCGCCGGGTTGCTGCCTGCCAGCATCGGAATTTCGCTGTACTGCAGACCGTCCATTTCCAAACGGAAATCCGGGCCTGCGGTGCCCTGCGCGCTGCGCGAGCTGGCGTAGAGCGTTGCGCCGCTCTGGCTGCCGTTACGCATCGCGATCATCGGTTTGATAAAGGCGATCTCCTGCGGCGTGGCAACGATATAGGCCGCATCCACTTTACCGCCACCGCTAATCTGCGCGTCGGTAGGCGGGGCAGGGATCGTCAGGCCGCCAATCGTCACGCCCTGCTGCTGCGGCAGGCTCGCGGTGACAGGACTGCCGTTAAGCGCGATACCCGCTCCACCGTTTACGCCCGCGCGCAGTTCAGAGACGGAACCAAATTTCTGCTGCAACACCACGCCGCCGCCGAGCTTCTGCCACTCATCGGCAAAGGCATTGGCCACGCGATCGCCCAGCGCGCTGCGTGGGATGAGCAGCAGCGGAGCCTGCTTACCCTGCTCGTGAATATGGCGCGCCGCATCGCGGGCTTCATCTTCAGGGGAAAGCGCGAAGTAGCAAATATTGGCCCGGTTCTGAACCTGCTCAGGCTGGTTGAGCGCCAGCACGTTCAGCGTGGTATTACTCTTCATCAGCTCTTCCACGTTGTTTTTCAGCAGCGGACCGACAACGATGCTGGCCCCGTCCTGCTGAACCTGCGCCAGAACCTGGTCAAGCGGCTGCGAGCTGGTGTCGTAAATTTTCACCTCAGCGCCCGGGTTGGCGCTGGTGGTTGCCACGGCCTGCGGCTGAGCGGCAGGCTGGGCTGCGGGTTGCGCAGGCTGCTGTTGAGGCTGTTCTGCTGTCGCTTCAGGTGCTGGTGCCGCTTGCGTCTCGGCCGGAGCCTGAGTAGCTGGGGCTGCCGCAGCAGGTGCTGCTGAAGCCGGAGGCGTCGTCGGGGCCGTCACCGGGTTTTGCATCGTACCCTGTGCCGGCGCTTGCGCCGTGGTCAGATCGCTGGTCTCCGCTGCGGACGGGCTGACCACATCATTCACGTTAGCCGCCTGGGCCGCCTGCGCGGGAACCGCGCTGCCGGTTACCGAAGTGGTACCGTTTTTCGCGGCTTCAAAGCCCTGCTGAATGGTACGGCCAAACACCGCCGCCTGGCCGTTGAGCGGCAGAAGCAGGGCGATTTTGCTGGTGGACGCTGGCTTAAAGTTCTGCACGTTTACCAGCTGGGTTGGCAGCATTTTCGCCCCCGGGTTTTGCGGGTAGCGCGTCTGCCAGTCCGTAATACCGGCTTTCAGCATCTTTGGATCGCTGCGGTTGTTAAACCACATCTGCTGCAGATCCAGCCAGCCCTGAAGGACGTTTTCATCGGCGTTGATGACCAGCGCCTGCGCCTGTTCCTGGGTCATCGAGGCAAGCGCTTGCCAGGTGGCATCAATATTTTTTTGCTTATCGGCACCGCCGAGCAGCGGCTCTTGCGCGACGAGGGCGCGGAGCAGCGTGAGAGAAGGGCGCGCCTGCTCAGCGGTAATGCCCGCCTGCCAGAAGCGAGCCTGCTGATTTTTATCCAGCGCGCTCACGTCAATGTCACCGAGGATCTTCTTCGCGGCGGCGTAATCTTTCAGCGCGACCTTCAGCTCGGCAGAGAGCAGGCTCTGCTCACGACGCTGGGCGTCGTTAAGATCTTTTGGCAACTGGTTAAACAGTTCGGCTGCCTGCTGGGTTTTACCCTCTTTCAGCAGTGCACGAATGGCGAGTAATTGCCAGTTGGTCTTGGTATCATTTGAACTCTGCGACATTTGTTGCAGATAAAAGCCAGAATCAGCCTGAGCAGATCCCTGAAGATGGGCGGTGCTCTGGTCAGGTGCCTGGGTGCCACAGCCTGCAAAGATCAGGGCTGCCAGCAGAAGCGGCACGCTGCGCGTGGCTTTTTTTCGAAGAAACGTTAACGGTACCATACTGTATCCAGTGATTTTTTTTACGCAATGCTCAATATTAAATCGGCAATACGGACGAAACAATGAAACAACACGAAACGGCAGATAATTCTCAAGGCCAGCTTTATATTGTACCTACTCCTATCGGGAATTTGTCTGATATTACCCAACGTGCGCTCGCCGTACTGCAGGCTGTTGATTTAATTGCTGCTGAAGATACCCGCCACACCGGCCTGCTGCTGCAACATTTCGCGATTAACGCCCGTCTGTTTGCTCTGCACGATCACAATGAGCAACAAAAAGCCGAAACGCTGGTGGCGAAGCTGAAAGAGGGGCAGAACATTGCCCTGGTCTCCGACGCCGGTACGCCGCTGATCAACGATCCCGGCTATCACCTGGTGCGTACCTGTCGTGAAGCCGGTATTCGCGTTGTGCCGCTGCCGGGGCCGTGTGCCGCCATTGCTGCGCTGAGTGCCGCGGGTCTGCCGTCTGACCGTTTCTGCTATGAAGGCTTCCTGCCTGCCAAATCCAAAGGCCGTCGCGACGTGTTAAAAGATCTGGAAGCGGAACCGCGCACCCTGATTTTCTACGAATCCACGCACCGCCTGCTGGAGAGCCTGGAAGATATGGTGACCGTGTGGGGAGAAGCCCGCTACGTGGTGCTGGCGCGCGAGCTGACCAAAACCTGGGAAACCATTCACGGTGCGCCAGTGGGTGAACTGCTGGCGTGGGTGAAAGAAGACGAAAACCGCCGCAAGGGCGAAATGGTGCTGATCGTCGAAGGGCATAAGGCGCAGGAAGACGCGCTCCCTGCCGACGCGCTGCGCACGCTGGCATTGCTGCAAGCGGAACTGCCGCTGAAGAAGGCCGCTGCGCTGGCGGCGGAAATTCACGGCGTGAAGAAAAATGCGCTGTATAAGCATGCTCTGGAGCAGCAGGGGGAGTAAGCCCCTGCCGCCTGTTTTGCCGGGTGGCGGCTGCGCCTAACCCGGCCTGCAGATCGTTATGCGTCTTTTAGCCAACAGGTATCGCCTCAACCTGGAAGGTTTGCGGCGTGTCCGGCGGGTTACCTAAATGCGGGATAGATGTGGTGCGAAAAATCACGTCACCGGTGCCGGGTTAAACACCGCCAGCTGATTATGTAATCCCCATTGATCCGAGAAGGTTTTCTTCCGCCCGCTGGCGACATCCAGAATGAAGTGGAACAGTTTCCAGCCCACGTCCTCAATGCTCTCTTCTCCGGTGGCGATGGTGCCCGCGTTGATGTCCATTAAGTCATACCAGCGGTTTGCCAGCTCGGTACGGGTCGCCATCTTGATCACCGGCACCGCCATCAGGCCGTACGGCGTGCCGCGCCCGGTGGTA
Organism: Enterobacter sp. UPMP2060; assembly: GCF_053709655.1. Classification (NCBI taxonomy): domain Bacteria; kingdom Pseudomonadati; phylum Pseudomonadota; class Gammaproteobacteria; order Enterobacterales; family Enterobacteriaceae; genus Enterobacter; species Enterobacter sp. UPMP2060. The sequence goes on along the minus strand of NZ_JBSKJQ010000007.1, from coordinate 61,445 downwards.
AAGACCTGTACCGTAATGCCGGACGCCACCTGCTGCGTGCCGCAGACGAAATCGCTGGCCGGCGTTGCCGCGTAGATCAGGCCGCGTTTGGTCGGGCGCTGGCCCGGAGAGAGCACTTCCACAATCGCGCTCTGGCCGGATTTGGCAATCGAACCAAGGGCTTTTTCCACCACGTTCGCGAGGCCGCCTTTTTTGTTCCCCGGAGACGGGTTGGCGCTGCGGTCGGTTTTGCCCATATCGAGATAGCTATCGTACCAGGCCATTTCCTCAAGCAGGCGCTTGCCGACCTCTTCATTAACGGTGCGTGGCGTGAGCAGATGGATGGCGTCACGCACTTCGGTCACCTCGGAGAACATCACCGTGGCGCCGCAGCGAACAAGCAGATCGGACGCATAGCCCACCGCCGGGTTGGCCGTCACGCCGGAGAAGGCATCGCTGCCGCCGCACTGTGTTCCCACTACCAAATCAGACGCCGGGCAGGTTTCGCGCTGGCGCTTGTTGAGCTTGTCCAGATGGCGTTCAGCCACCTGCAGGATATCGTCGACCATTGAGCGGAAACCCACGTGGCGTTCGTCCTGCAGGCGCACGATGCTGGCCTCGTCTGCCGGAATGGCTTTCACATCTTCGGTGCCCTGCAGCAGGCGCTCTGGCTGCAATTTTTCACACCCCAGACCAATTACCATCACCTCGCCGCCAAAGTTCGGGTTGAGGGCAATATTGTGAATGGTGCGGATCGGCACTACCGCAGCGGGTGCGTTAATCGCCACGCCGCAGCCGTAGAGGTGGTTCAGGCCCACCACGCCGTCGACGTTCGGGTATTTCGGCAGCAGATCGCGTTCGATGATTTTCACCACGTAATCCACTACGCCCGCCACGCAGTGCACGCTGGTGGTAATGCCGAGCAGATTCTTGGTGCCGACGCTGCCGTCCGCGTTGCGGTAGCCTTCGAAGGTATAGCCCTCCAGCGGAGGAAGCGGTTCCGGCACGCGGGTCGCCAGCGGAAGCGTGTTCAGCGGCGGCGCTTCCGGCAGCGCCACCAGCGACTCCTCAACCCAGCTGCCCTGCGGTATAGAGCGAACGGCATAGCCGATGACTTCACCGTAACGTACGATTTCGCTGTTAGCAGGGATATCCACCAGGGCGACTTTATGTCCCTGTGGAATATGCTCAATCAGTTCCAGCCCGTCCGGGAAGCGGGTGCCTGCTTTTAAGCCATTGTCGTTGACAATTATCGCCACATTATCGGTGTCGTGGACTTTTATATAAAACGCCGTCGGCGATGCCTGTCGAATTTCAATGTCGGCCATTGTTCAGTATTCTCCAGCAAAGTGTCTGATAATAAATTCAGCCAATTTTCAAAGGGCAGAAATAAATGCGCGGCTTTCAGAAATAAAGCATGTCAGCATAGGGGATATGAAAATGTGATCGCGATCGCTCCAGAACCGGTAATGCCTGATTCTGTGCATTAGCGCCCAGCGCCTTGTGCATATGCAAAAAAAATTCTTTGAAATGTTACGCAATGCTTGAGCATTAAAACAATGTGCGGTCGTGGGTTGCGTTTTATACTGAATGACGATTTTATAACGCCAAAATACGTCAGAATAATAAATATAATGCTGGTGCGGTGTCTGAATAAATAAAATGATACTGAAAAAGGCTGCGGAATAAAAAAGGTAAATACGATGAGTAACGATATCTTCCCGAATAAATTTAAAGCGGCCCTCGCGGCACACCAGATTCAGATTGGCTGCTGGTCCGCGCTGGCAAACCCAATCAGCACCGAAGTGCTGGGCCTGGCAGGTTTTGACTGGCTGGTGCTGGACGGCGAACATGCGCCGAACGATATCAGCACCTTTATTCCGCAGCTGATGGCGCTGAAAGGCAGCCTCAGCGCCCCGGTAGTGCGCGTGCCAACTAACGAGCCGGTAATTATCAAGCGCCTGCTGGATATCGGTTTCTACAACTTCCTGATCCCGTTTGTGGAGACGGAAGAACAAGCGGCCCTGGCCGTAGCCTCAACGCGCTATCCGCCTGAAGGGATCCGCGGCGTTTCCGTTTCGCATCGCGCCAATATGTTTGGCACCGTGCCGGACTACTTCGCGCAGTCCAATAACAACATCACTATTCTGGTTCAGATCGAGAGCCAGCAGGGCGTTGATAACGTTGACGCGATTGCAGCCACAAACGGCGTGGACGGTATCTTCGTCGGCCCAAGCGATCTGGCGGCCGCCTTTGGCCATCTGGGTAACGCCGGCCACCCTGACGTGCAGCGCGCGATCCAGCACATCTTTGCCCGCGCTAAAGCACACGGCAAACCGTGCGGCATTCTGGCGCCGGTTGAGGCTGACGCCCGTCGCTATCTGGAGTGGGGAGCCACGTTTGTTGCCGTCGGCAGCGACCTCGGGGTATTCCGCTCGGCCACGCAGAAATTAGCCGACGCTTTTAAAAAATAACCATCATTGAGGAAACAGATTATGACGCTGAAAGTGGGTTTTATTGGCCTGGGGATAATGGGTAAACCAATGAGTAAGAACCTCATCAAAGCGGGTTACTCACTGGTGGTATCCGATCACAATCCGCAGGCCGTGGCAGAGGTGATAGCGGCGGGTGCTGAAACGGCCACCACCGCGAAGGCCATTGCCGAGCAGTGCGATGTCATCATCACCATGCTGCCCAACTCCCCGCATGTTAAAGAGGTTGCGCTGGGTGAGAACGGCATTATCGACGGTGCGAAGCCGGGCCTTGTGCTGATTGATATGAGTTCTATTGCACCGCTCGCAAGCCGTGAAATCAGCGAGGCGTTAAAAGCGAAGGGCGTCGATATGCTGGATGCGCCGGTCAGCGGCGGTGAGCCGAAAGCGATCGACGGCACGCTGTCGGTGATGGTCGGCGGTGATAAAGCCATTTTCGATAGATACTACGACCTGATGAAAGCCATGGCGGGCTCGGTGGTGCATACCGGGGACATCGGGGCGGGTAATGTGACCAAGCTGGCAAACCAGGTGATTGTAGCGCTGAACATTGCCGCCATGTCCGAAGCGCTGACGCTGGCAACCAAAGCGGGCGTTAATCCGGACCTGGTCTATCAGGCCATTCGCGGCGGTCTGGCGGGCAGTACCGTGCTGGATGCCAAAGCGCCGATGGTGATGGATCGTAATTTCAAGCCGGGATTCCGCATTGACCTGCATATCAAAGATCTGGCGAACGCGCTGGATACGTCACACGGCGTAGGCGCGCAGCTGCCGCTGACCGCGGCGGTCATGGAGATGATGCAGGCGCTGCGTGCTGATGGCCTGGGCACGGCCGATCACAGCGCGATTGCGTGCTACTACGAAAAACTGGCGAAGGTGGAAGTGGCGCGTTAATCACGCCTTGCCCACACCTGAGGGTGACAGCGGCGCGCAAACCCTCTATACTGCGCGCCGAAGCTGACCAGACAGTCGCCGCTTCGTCGTCGTCCCTTTCGGGGGAGACGGGCGGAGGGGAGGAAAGTCCGGGCTCCATAGGGCAGGGTGCCAGGTAACGCCTGGGGGGGAAACCCACGACCAGTGCAACAGAGAGCAAACCGCCGATGGCCCGCGCAAGCGGGATCAGGTAAGGGTGAAAGGGTGCGGTAAGAGCGCACCGCGCGGCTGGTAACAGTCCGTGGCACGGTAAACTCCACCCGGAGCAAGGCCAAATAGGGGTTCACAAGGTACGGCCCGTACTGAACCCGGGTAGGCTGCTTGAGCCAGTGAGCGATTGCTGGCCTAGATGAATGACTGTCCACGACAGAACCCGGCTTATCGGTCAGCTTCAACTTCTTAAAAAAACCCGCCTCGGCGGGTTTTTTGCTTTCCGGGTGATGCTGGATGGGTAAGCGCAGCGCCGGACAAACGACATCAATTCTCATATTTGCGACATTAAGCACATTTCACTGCTTTTATACCTTTCGTATCGATCCTGTACCTGTAGACGATCGCCATCACAAAATTTCGCGCTAAAAAACACACGATTGTTAGTATTGATAATTTGTTATGTTTGTTACCTATATGATCGAGAATCTTTTCTCGTTTGATATGCATATATTGAAATCAAATACATTTCTCCCGTGAATATGTGACGAATTCCACTCTTTTCCGCAAACCTGAAAATTCGCATCGGAAAAATTTAATAAATTGAAAGAATGTTTCAAGCAAATAGCGGTTATTTATTGGTCTTTAATTGCCTGAAAGATCGTCTTTATTGATTTTTTTAACGCTGAAAAATTTATCAAGGTTATCGCCATAAAATAAATTTATTACTACTGCTTTTATTGATCGATATCAGCGTAATGGTGTGGTTGTATTTATTTATGTTATTGATAATAAATGCATTTTTTGGTTGTCGTTGTTCCTGTGAAGCGTGCGAAAAAGCAAATTGTGAGTGACAGCACATACCCCCTTAAACACTATTAGGTAGAATCCGCTCCGTCATAGGGAAATAAGCGCAGAATATTATGAACACTATTATTCTACCGAAAACACAGCACCTCGTGGTATTTCAGGAAGTCATTAAAAGTGGCTCCATAGGTTCTGCAGCAAGACAGCTTGGCCTGACGCAACCCGCCGTCAGCAAAATCATCAGCGATATTGAGTCCTACTTCGGCGTGGAAGTGATGGTGCGTAAAAACACCGGCGTAAAACTCACTGCCGCGGGCCAGGTTCTGCTCTCGTACTCTGAGTCGATCACCCGCGAAATGAAAAACATGGTGAGTGAGATTAACAGCCTGAGCTTCAGTACCGTTATGGACGTCTCCTTTGGCTACCCGTCGCTGATCGGCTTTACCTTCCTGTCCGAGATGATCAAAAAATTCAAGGAAGTGTTCCCGAAAGCACGCGTCTCGATGTATGAAGCCCAGCTCTCCTCTTTCCTTCCGGCCATTCGCGACGGTCGTCTGGATTTCGCTATCGGCACGCTAAGCGATGAAATGCTGCTGCAGGATCTGCACGTCGAACCGCTGTTTGAGTCCGAGTTTGTGCTGGTCGCCAGCAAAACGCGAACGTGCACCGGCCCGACGACACTGGCATCGCTCACGCACGAGCAGTGGGTGATGCCGCAAACCGATATGGGCTACTACAAAGAACTTCTGACTACCCTGCAAGACAACCACATCAGCATCGAAAACATCGTCCAGACCGATTCCGTCGTCACCATTTATAACCTTGTGCTGAATGCCGATTATCTGACGGTCATTCCCCGCGACATGATTGCGCCGTTCGGTTCTGACCAGTTTATTGTGCTGCCCGTAGAAGATGAATTACCCGTGGCGCGTTATGCCGCCGTGTGGTCAAAAAATTACAGGATTAAAAAATCGGCGTCAGTATTAGTTGAGCTGGCGAAACAGTATTCGTCGATGAATATCGAAAGACGACGATGAATAATAAGTAATCATTTTAAAAACACCCAGAGCTTATCTCTGTAACGCTCTGATACCCTGACTTTGCCTGAAAAGAATGAATTATTATAACGAGGATATTATGCATATTACCTACGATCTCCCGGTAACGATTGAAGATATTCAGGACGCCAGAAAACGACTGGCAGGAAAAATATATAAAACAGGTATGCCGCGCTCGAATTATCTTAGCGAACGCTGCAAGGGCGAAATATTCCTGAAGTTTGAGAACATGCAGCGTACCGGCTCGTTTAAGATCCGCGGCGCGTTTAACAAATTAAGCTCGCTGACCGACGCTGAAAAACGCAAAGGCGTTGTCGCCTGCTCCGCGGGAAACCACGCGCAGGGTGTGTCCCTCTCCTGCGCGATGCTTGGCATCGACGGCAAAGTGGTGATGCCGATGGGCGCGCCGAAGTCTAAGGTGGCCGCGACGCGCGACTACTCCGCCGAAGTGGTGCTGCACGGCGAGAACTTCAACGACACCATTGCCAAAGTCAGCGAAATCGTCGAGATGGAAGGGCGCATTTTTATTCCTCCGTACGATGATGCCAAAGTGATCGCCGGGCAGGGCACCATCGGTCTGGAAATTCTCGAAGATTTATACGACGTGGATAACGTTATTGTGCCTATCGGCGGCGGCGGTTTAATTGCCGGGATTGCGACGGCAATTAAATCCATCAACCCCACCATTAATATCATCGGCGTGCAGTCAGAAAATGTTCACGGCATGGCGGCATCGTACCAGGCCGGGGAAATAATGAGCCATCGCGTTACCGGCACGCTGGCCGACGGCTGTGATGTTTCTCGTCCCGGTAATTTACCGTTCGAAATTGTTCGCGAGCTGGTTGATGACATTGTGCTGGTCAGCGAAGACAACATTCGCGACAGCATGATCGCACTTATTCAGCGAAATAAAGTGGTGACGGAAGGCGCCGGCGCGCTGGCCTGTGCCGCGTTATTAAGCGGCAAGCTTGACCACTATATTCAGGGGCGTAAAACCGTCTGCATTATTTCCGGCGGCAATATCGATCTCTCCCGTGTTTCCCAAATTACCGGCTTCGTTGACGCATAAAGGTGACCTATGAGCAACACAGAAAGCATTATCGTTGGCCAGACAAAAACGTCCTCCTGGCGTAAGTCTGATACCACATGGACGCTCGGCCTGTTTGGTACCGCCATTGGCGCAGGCGTGCTGTTCTTTCCCATTCGCGCAGGCTTTGGTGGATTGATCCCTATTCTGCTGATGCTGGTTCTCGCGTTCCCGATTGCGTTTTACTGCCACCGCGCGCTGGCGCGTTTGTGCCTCTCCGGGAGCAACGTTTCCGGCAACATCACCGAAACGGTGGAAGAGCACTTTGGTAAAACCGGTGGGGTGGTGATCACTTTCCTCTACTTCTTCGCCATTTGCCCGCTGCTGTGGATTTACGGCGTCACCATTACCAACACCTTTATGACCTTCTGGGAAAACCAGCTCCAGCTGCCTGCGCTGAACCGCGGCGTGGTGGCGCTGTTCCTGCTGCTGCTGATGGCCTTTGTTATCTGGTTTGGTAAAGACCTGATGGTGAAAGTCATGAGCTTCCTGGTGTTCCCGTTTATCGCCAGCCTTGTGCTGATTTCCCTGTCGCTGATCCCTTACTGGAACTCGGCGGTGATTGACCAGGTCAACCTGAGCGATATCGCCTTCACCGGTCATGACGGCATTCTGGTCACGGTGTGGCTGGGTATCTCCATCATGGTCTTCTCCTTCAACTTCTCGCCTATCGTCTCCTCGTTTGTGGTCTCCAAGCGCGAAGAGTACGAGCCGGAGTTCGGGAAAGCGTTCACCGAGCAGAAATGTTCCAAAATCATCGGTCGCGCCAGCATGCTGATGGTGGCCGTGGTGATGTTCTTCGCCTTTAGCTGCCTGTTTACGCTCTCTCCGCAGAACATGGCGGACGCCAAGGCGCAGAACATTCCGGTGCTCTCCTACCTGGCGAACCACTTTGCGTCAATGTCAGGAACCAAATCGACGTTCGCAACGGTACTGGAATACGGTGCCTCCATCATCGCGCTGGTGGCTATCTTCAAATCCTTCTTCGGTCATTACCTGGGCACGCTGGAAGGGCTGAACGGCCTGATCCTCAAGTTTGGCTACAAGGGCGATAAGAAGAAAGTCTCCGTTGGCAAGCTGAACACCATCAGCATGGTGTTCATCATGGGCTCCACCTGGGTTGTGGCCTACGCCAACCCGAACATTCTGGACCTTATTGAAGCCATGGGGGCGCCAATCATTGCCTCTCTGCTGTGCCTGCTGCCGATGTATGCCATCCGCAAAGCACCGGCGCTGGCGAAGTACAAAGGGCGTACCGAGAACATCTTCGTTACCGCGGTCGGCCTGCTGACCATTCTGAATATCGTTTACAAACTGTTCTAACCCATTGCTCAGGAAGAGCGGAGTCACATGATGATTGAGTTTCCGGTTGTACTGGTTATTAACTGCGGATCGTCCTCTGTTAAGTTTTCGGTGCTCGACGCCAGCAGCTGCGATGCCCTGATGACGGGCATTGCAGACGGGATCAACACCGAGAAGGCCTTTATTTCCGTGAACGGGGGTGAGCCAGCCAGACTGGCTCACCAGGACTACGAAGGGGCGCTGGCTGCCATCGCCCTGGAGCTGGAGAAGCGTAACCTGATGAGCAGCGTGGCCTTAATTGGCCACCGCATTGCGCACGGGGGAAATCTCTTCAGCGAGTCGACCCTGATCACGGAAGAGGCGATCGCGCAGATTCGCCAGGTCTCCCCGCTGGCACCGCTGCATAACTACGCCAACCTGAGCGGCGTGGAAGCGGCAGAGCGCCTGTTCCCGGGCGTGCAGCAGGTCGCGGTATTTGATACCAGCTTCCACCAGACGCTGCCGCCGCAGGCGTATCTGTACGGATTGCCGTACCGCTATTTTGAAGAGCTGGGCGTGCGCCGCTACGGCTTCCACGGCACCTCTCACCGCTACGTGGCCGCGCAGGCGCATACGCTTCTCGGGCTGTCCCCCGACGACAGCGGCCTGGTGATTGCCCATCTCGGCAACGGGGCGTCCATCTGCGCGGTGCGCAACGGCGAAAGCGTTGATACCTCGATGGGGATGACGCCGCTGGAAGGGCTGGTGATGGGGACGCGCTGCGGCGATGTGGACTTCGGCGCGATGGCGTGGATTGCCCAGCAGACCGGCCAGTCGTTTGAGGATCTGGAGCGCGTGGTCAATAAAGAGTCCGGGCTGCTGGGGATCTCCGGCATCTCCTCCGATTTACGCGCGCTGGAGAAAGCCTGGCACGAAGGCAACGAGCGGGCGCAGCTGGCTATCCATACCTTCGTGCACCGCATTGCGCGACATATTGCCGGCCATGCGGCGTCGCTGCACCGCCTGGATGGGGTGGTCTTTACCGGCGGAATTGGCGAAAACTCGAAGCTTGTCCGCACGCTGGTGGCGGAACATCTGAAAGTCTTCGGCATCATCCTCGACGACGCCAAAAATGCCCTGCCGGGGAGCGCGGGTGAGCGCGTGATCTCCACCGAATCGTCCCGCGTGGCCTGCGCGGTTATCCCTACCAACGAAGAAAAAATGATCGCGCTGGACGCCCTCCGTCTTGGAAAGGTTACCCCGGCCGCGGCTTACGCCTGATAAAGCGAGAATCACATGAAAGTAACAATCGATACGGGCGTCGCGCCCTACAGCGACGCATGGGCCGGGTTTCGCGGTGAAGAATGGAAAAACGCCGTCAACGTCCGCGATTTTATTCAGCATAACTACACCCCTTATGAAGGCGATGAAGCTTTCCTCGCGCAGGCGACGCCAGCAACGACGGCGCTGTGGCAGAAGGTAATGGTCGGCATTCGCCAGGAGAATGCCACCCACGCCCCGGTGGATTTCGACACCAACATCGCCACCACCATTACGGCCCACGGGCCGGGCTATATCGACCAGGAGCTGGAGACGATCGTCGGCCTGCAAACCGATAAGCCGCTCAAGCGTGCGCTGCACCCGTATGGCGGGATCAACATGATCCGCAGCTCGTTCGAAGCCTATGGCCGGGAGATGGATCCGCAGTTCGAATACCTGTTTACCGACCTGCGCAAAACCCACAACCAGGGCGTGTTTGACGTCTATTCGCCGGAGATAATGCGCTGCCGTAAATCCGGCGTGCTGACCGGCTTGCCGGACGGCTACGGGCGCGGACGCATCATCGGTGACTATCGCCGCGTGGCGCTATACGGGATCGCTTATCTGGTGCGCGAGCGCGAACTGCAGTTTGCCGATCTGCAGGGCAGGCTGGAGCGCGGTGAAGATCTGGAGGCGACGATCCGCCTGCGTGAAGAGCTGGCGGAGCACAGGCGCGCGCTGCTGCAGATCCAGCAGATGGCGGCGAACTATGGCTTTGATATTTCACGTCCGGCGATGAACGCCCAGGAAGCGGTGCAGTGGGTCTATTTTGCCTATCTTGCAGCGGTGAAATCCCAGAACGGCGGGGCGATGTCGCTGGGGCGCACGGCCTCGTTCCTCGATATCTACATTGAACGCGACATGCAGGCAGGAAGGCTGAATGAAGTCCAGGCGCAGGAGCTGATCGATCACTTCATCATGAAGATCCGTATGGTGCGCTTCCTGCGCACGCCGGAGTTCGACACGCTCTTCTCCGGCGATCCGATCTGGGCGACGGAAGTGATCGGCGGCATGGGGCTGGACGGGCGCACGCTGGTGACCAAAAACAGCTTCCGCTATCTGCATACCCTGCACACCATGGGGCCTGCGCCGGAGCCGAACCTGACGATCCTCTGGTCTGAACAACTGCCGATCGCGTTCAAGAAATACGCCGCGCAGGTGTCGATCGTCACCTCTTCGCTGCAGTATGAGAACGACGATCTGATGCGTGCGGACTTCAACAGCGACGACTACGCCATTGCCTGCTGCGTCAGCCCGATGGTGATCGGCAAGCAGATGCAGTTCTTTGGCGCGCGCGCCAACCTCGCCAAAACGCTGCTTTACGCGATCAACGGCGGCGTGGACGAGAAGCTGAAGATCCAGGTCGGCCCGAAAACCGAGCCGCTGCTGGACGACGTGCTGGATTACGATACCGTGATGGCGAGCCTCGACCACTTTATGGACTGGCTGGCGGTGCAGTACATCAGCGCCCTGAACCTCATTCACTACATGCATGATAAGTACAGCTACGAAGCCTCGCTGATGGCGCTGCACGACCGCGACGTCTATCGCACCATGGCATGCGGCATTGCCGGGCTGTCGGTGGCGGCGGATTCCCTGTCGGCCATTAAATACGCCACGGTGAAGCCGGTGCGCGACCACACCGGTCTGGCGGTCGATTTCGTGATTGAAGGGGACTATCCGCAGTACGGCAACAACGACGACCGCGTGGACAGCATCGCCTGCGACCTGGTGGAGCGCTTTATGAAGAAAATTCAGGCGCTGCCAACCTACCGCAACGCGGTGCCAACCCAGTCGATCCTGACTATCACCTCCAACGTGGTTTACGGCCAGAAGACCGGGAACACGCCGGACGGACGCCGCGGCGGCACGCCGTTTGCGCCTGGCGCGAACCCGATGCACGGCCGCGACAGAAAAGGGGCCGTGGCCTCGCTAACGTCGGTGGCCAAGCTGCCGTTCACCTACGCGAAAGACGGGATCTCCTACACCTTCTCCATCGTGCCGCAGGCGCTGGGCAAGGACGAGCTGGTGCGCAAAACCAACCTGGTGGGGCTGCTGGACGGGTACTTCCATCACGAAGCGTCCATTGAGGGCGGGCAGCATCTGAACGTCAACGTCATGAACCGGGAAATGCTCCTCGATGCCATCGCGCATCCCGAGAATTACCCGAACCTGACGATCCGCGTTTCAGGCTATGCGGTGCGTTTTAACGCCCTGACGCGCGAGCAGCAGCAGGATGTGATTTCGAGGACGTTTACGCAATCTATCTGACGACATTCAGGTCTCATGCCCCCTCACCCTGGGGGCATTTTTTTGCCCGCTAAACATACAAAATTGTTTATATAATTACTCACACATATTCATCCGCTCTTGAAAAACAATACGCCTGCTTTTCCCTATCACAGCATGTAAGGACAGTAAGATGATGAAAATGACCCGTATTGCGCTGGTCGCCGCCTCGCTGGCAGCGTGCAGTTTTACGGCGCAGGCCGCGAACGTTGAGGCTGCCCCGTCTCCCTCGCAGGATCCGCTCGTACAGCACCTGAAGCTCAGCAATGAGCAGGTTAAAAAGATTGAAGATCTGCATAAGCAGCTGGAACAAAATGTCAGCAAGATCCCGATGACGGGGGTGAAGGACGGCGCGCTGATCGACATGTTCCAGGCGGGTAAATGGGACGAAAGCACGGTGAAAAGCCAGCTTGCTGCCTTTAGCAAAATTGAAGAGCAGACCCGCTATTACCGCGTGAAATATTACTTCGACGTCAGCCAGGTGTTGACGCCGGAACAGCGTAAGCAGATTAGAACCGATATGGCTAACGCGCTGGCAGAGTGATTTCTTACGGCGCCGGATGATTCTGCCGTGGCTCGATCGGTTCCCTCTCCCATTGGGAGAGGGTTAGGGTGAGAGCATTCTCTAAACCGGCAAATCAATCAGCAGCGCGCGCAGCGGCGTATCCGCCACCAGGGTGATATTCGCTTCATCACGAATAAACGCCCCGTCGCCGCAGGTGAGCGCTTCTTTCTCTTCCGTGTGCGTCACCGCATGTACCGTACCGTGAATAGACTGCAAATAGGCGCGCGGACCATGAAGCTGGAAGCTCGCCTGTTCACCTTTCTTCAGTTCGATATGGTGCAGCCACACCTGCTGGCGCAGCTGCAGACTACCTTTACTGCCGTCCGGCGATGCAATCAGCTGCTGCTTATCGCCCGTTAAATCTAACTTCTGTACCAGCGGATTTTCCCGCTCGGGGCAGGCGTCCAGCCACAGCTGCATACGGGTCAGCGTTTTGTCTTTGCTGAGGTTATGCTCGCTGTAGCTGATGCCCGGCTGCGTGGAAATTAACAACGCTTCGCCAGCCTTTGCCTGGACATGATTGCCCTCGCTATCGCGGTATTCTGCCTCGCCTTCCAGGATCAGGTTCAGGATATCGACTTTCGGGTACGTACGCGGCTGGAAGGAGGCGCCCGGGGCGAGCACTTCCTGGTTTAACACGCGCAGTGAAGCGTAACCGAGGAGTTTAGGGTCAAAGTAGTGTCCAAAGGAAAAGGTGTAGCGGGCCTGCAGCCAACCGAAATCGGCTTGTCCGCACTGTTTAGCTGTTCTTGTCGTAATCATAAACTTGACCTCTCTTTACACTAAAACAATGGTAAAGGTATGGACGCTGCATTGTTAGCCAGATATTCTGCCCGGTATGTTCAAATTTCCTGAATGAGAACGAGATGGCTAAAGAGAGAGCATTGACGCTTGAGGCGCTTCGCGTCATGGACGCGATTGACCGGCGCGGCAGTTTTGCGGCGGCGGCAGATGAGCTGGGGCGCGTTCCGTCTGCGCTAAGCTACACCATGCAGAAGCTGGAGGAAGAGCTGGACGTGGTGCTGTTTGACCGCTCCGGTCATCGAACAAAATTCACCAACGTGGGGCGAATGCTGCTGGAGCGCGGCCGCGTGCTGCTCGAAGCGGCGGACAAGCTCACGACGGACGCCGAAGCGCTGGCGCGCGGCTGGGAAACCCATCTGACGTTAGTTACCGAAGCGCTGGTGCCGACAGAAGCGCTGTTCCCGCTGGTGGACCGCCTGGCGGCGAAGGCCAATACGCAGCTGTCAATCATCACCGAGGTGCTGGCAGGCGCGTGGGAACGTCTGGAAACGGGCAGGGCGGATATTGTAATTGCGCCGGACATGCACTTCCGTTCCTCATCGGAAATCAACTCGCGCAAGCTCTACAGCGTGATGAACGTCTATGTTGCCGCACCTAATCACCCGATTCACCAGGAGCCGGAGCCGCTCTCTGAAGTGACGCGCGTGAAGTATCGCGGCGTGGCGGTAGCGGATACCGCGCGCGAGCGTCCGGTGCTGACGGTGCAGCTGCTGGATAAACAGCCTCGTCTGACGGTCACGTCACTGGAAGACAAACGGCAGGCGCTATTGGCCGGTCTGGGCGTGGCGACCATGCCGTACCCGTTTGTCGAAAAAGACATTGCAGAAGGGCGGCTGCGCGTTGTCAGCCCTGAATATAGCCACGAGGTGGATATCATTATGGCGTGGCGCCGTGACAGCATGGGCGAAGCCAAATCATGGTGTTTACGCGAAATTCCGAAGCTTTTCACGCAATACAATAAATAAAATCTTAATTGGTAGGCCCGGTAAGCGAAGCGCCACCGGGCTTTTTTTATGCACCGATCTTAGGATCCGGACCAAAGCGGTTTTCGCCCGGCGTCCCGCTCTGGCAGTTGAAGATCAAAATCACGATCCAGCCAATAATCGGGATCAGCAGCAGCAATAACCACCACGCTGAACGATCGGTGTCGTGTAGTCGACGGAACAGCACCGCCCACGATGGCAGCAGGACTAACAGGCCATAAATGGTGGTCAGCACGCCTTCACCGCCAGCCCGCTCCCAGCCAAGAATTTTATCCACAATACCCAGCACCATAATGAGAATGAAGTTCACCAGAACGAACATCCAGTACTCTTTGCGGCGGGCACGGCCACCAAATCCAATGTAGTTACGCAGTACTTTTAAATACCAGTCCATTTTCCTTGCCTCATTAGTCAGTCAATCACTTGTTTTCTAAGCGATCGAGGTAAGGATAGATGGAGATTGTGAATTAAAAAAGGGCATCTGGTGATGCCCTTCGTATTTATCCAAATCGGACGTCGCGCCCGTGAGGTTCATCCAGATCCTGCCACGGCCCAATGGAGATAATGCCCGTCGGGTTGATGGTTTTGTGGCTGCGGAAATAGTGGGTGCGGATATGGTCGAAATCGACCGTGTCGGCAATACCCGGCATCTGGTAGATGTCACGCAGGAAACCATGCAGGTTCAGGTAATCGCTGATGCGGTGTTTGTCGCACTTAAAGTGGGTGACATAGACCGGATCGAAGCGAACCAGCGTGGTCCACAGGCGGATGTCCGCTTCCGTCAGGCGATCGCCCGTCAGGTAGCGATGCTGGCCCAGGATCTGCTCGAGACGCTCCAGCGATTCAAACACCTTTCCAACCGCTTCGTCATACGCTTCCTGGCTGGTGGCGAAACCGGCCTTGTAGACACCGTTGTTGACGTTGTCGTAAATCCAGCCGTTCAGCTCGTCAATTTTCTCACGCAGCTCAGCCGGATAGTAATCTCCGGCGCGGGCACCGTGCGCGTCAAACGCGGTATTGAACATGCGGATAATTTCCGCAGACTCATTGCTGACAATCGTCTGGTTTTTCTTGTCCCACAGCACCGGCACGGTAACGCGCCCGGTGTAGTGAGGATCGGCGCGCAGATAGAGCTGGTAAAGGAAATCGTGGTGGTAGAGATCGTCGCCGGTCGCCGCGGGGAAATCACTGTCAAACGTCCAGCCGTTTTCCAGCATCAGCGGGTTCACGACCGAAACCGGAATTAAGGATTCGAGACCTTTAAGCTTGCGCACAATCAGCGTGCGGTGTGCCCACGGGCAGGCAAGCGAAACATAAAGATGATAACGGTCTTTCTCAGCCGCGAAGCCGCCTTCGCCGCTCGGGCCTGGCGCGCCGTCGGCGGTCAGCCAGTTACGGAAGGCCGAAACTGAGCGCTTGAAGCGACCTCCGGTGGATTTGGTGTCATACCAGACATCCTGCCATACGCCGTCTACGAGTTGTCCCATTTTTTCTCCTCCGTCAGATAGCAAAAGCGAGGAGATGTCTCCTCGCTTTGTGTTCATTCAGTATAGCGTGCTTACCACTTCTTATTCAGAACGCGGTCGATGCTGTATGCGCCCGGGCCAGTGACGGCCAGCAGCAGGAAGCCACCCGCGATGGTCAGGTTTTTCATGAACATCAGAGAGTTCACGCCTTCCGCAAAGTTGCTGTGGAAGATGAACGCTGTCAGCACGGTGAAGCCTGCGGTAAACAGCGCGGTGGTACGGGTCAGGAAGCCGAACAGTACCGCGAGGCCGCCGCCGAACTCAAGAAGAATGGTCAGCGGCAGCAGGAACCCCGGAACGCCCATGGCTTCCATATACTGCTGGGTACCCGCATAACCGGTGATTTTTCCCCAACCTGCCACGATGAACAGAATTGGCATCAGAATACGCGCGACCAGTACACCAACATCTTCTAATTTTTTCATTTTACTCTCCAGGAAACCACATGAGCGGCTGAACATTATTTGTCTGCAATTCCGGGTAGATACCGCGGCGTTGCTGTTGATGGAGAGGATAATAAACGGGGCGGGTGGTAATTGTTAGCAAGGAAAACTGTCAATCTTCTTCAAAGATATTGAGTAAGGGAACGTGCGCGCTGGTGCCATCACCCCAACCCTTTCCCACGGGGAGAGGGCGCAAAAACAAAAAACGGTAACCTGAGTTACCGTTTTGCTTTTATCACCGCAGCTGCTGCTGCCGTAACGTTGCTTTCACCAGACGCCAGGCGCTCCAGGCGCCGAATCCACGACGAGCCCAGCGGATCAGCATGTTCGGATGACGAACCGTCCAGATCGCCATCACGCTGCTGCCGACCAGCGCCCACGAACGCAGGCTCAGGACGGTATTCCAGCCCCGGTCAAACCGTCGCGTCGCGTCGATCCAGTCGCGACGACTGGCAGACAGATCCAGCCGTTGCTGCTGGATCTGGCTTAACAGGTACGCTTTTCGCTTTTGACGTTCGGCTTTATCGCTCACGGCTAGTCATCCTCCAGCAGAGCGCGATCGTTCGCCAGCTCCTGACGCGTATGGCGCAGGAAAGTGGATTTGCGCGCTTTACGCAGCGTCCAGATACCGCCTATCAACGCAGCGACCAGCAGAACGACGGTGGTGGCAATCATCGCGTTAAGACGATACTGCGGATCGATGGCCCAGATGATTAACACCATCAGGCTCATCAGACCAAACGCTGCAAAGAGCATGGTCAGCCCGAGCATTAGCAGCATCTGGAAGAGGTTCGCTTTCTCCTCTTCCAGCTCCACCACTGCCAGCCGGACGCGCGTTTCGGCAATCCCGACCAGCGTCGTTAAAATACGCTGGCCGATGCCGAGGACGTTGTTAGCAGGCCCTTGTGCGTGACGAGGATCTTCCATATCAACGACGCGTCAGAAGGACACCCAGTACCACACCCACTGCGGCACCAATCCCAACACCCGTCCATGGATTATCACGCACATATTCGTCCGCGCGGGCAGCCGCTTCGCGGGTCTGTTTCGCCAGCGCATCACCGGTTTCACCCAGGCGATAGCGGCTCTCTTTCAGCGCCTGCTCCGCCTTTCTGCGCAGCTTGCTGACCTCTTCTTTTGACTTGTCAGCAGAGGAGTTCAGCACCTCTTCAAGGGTATCGGCCAGGGATTTCAGTTCAGCGCGCAGATGTTCAGACGTCGTATCTTTTGACATGATTCTCTCTCCTGTTGAGATTTCCGTTAACTCAATAATCGCGAGCTTCCAGCGCTTTCAGGTCGTCCTGCGCTTCTTTCAACTTCTTCTCGCGCTTAGCAATTTTTTCCGCATCTCCTTTCTCTTTCGCTTCCTGCAGGTCGCGACGGCGCTCGGCTATCTCGTCCTTCTGTTCAGCGATTTTCTTCTTGTGATCGGCACGAAGCTTGCTGTCTGAACAGTTCGCTTTCACTTCGCTCAGCGCTTTTTTAAGACCATCAACACGGTGCTGATTGTTATGCTTTTCGGCATAACCGATCTCACGCTGAATATCCTGTTCTTTCTCCTGACAGAGAGAGTTTGCGAAGGATGCTGTGCTTAAAGAAAAAAGGGCCAGAGCCAGAGTCATGCGGAATTTCATTATCGAAACCTTCCATTGTGTTGCGGCGTTAGCCGCTATCCAAAGTTATGCGGAGTACATCGAGGGGTGCTCCGCGTACTTAAGCATAGTAAGTAAACGGGGGATTCACCAAAGTGAGTGAAAAGATTCGGAATCCTGGAAGTTATCCAAACCGATGCGACGTATCGCGAATCAATGACAGCCAGGCTGCAGGCTGGCTGTCATCTTCCTGCTGGGCAATGATATACCCGTGCGGCAGCGTACGGTCGAGAACCACTTTCGCGGCGGCACTTTGCGCACGGGAATCAAACTTGATCAGTAAAACATCGTCCTGCGGGGTAATGCTCTTAAAGCGGATCCCGTTCGCGTCCAGATGATGCCAGACAGAAAAACCGTCAGGCACGCTGGCGCCCTGGTTTACCGGGCGAATAGCCAGCGTCGATTCCTGATGCGAAAGCGCGCTCCATGCCAGCAGCATGGCGCTGAGGACGATCAGCGTAATCACGGCAACCGCAAAACGGCGCAGGGCGAGCGGTGAGATAGCCATCGTTAGCCTCTGGCTCCGTATTTCTTCTTCCACAGGACAACCAGTGAGCCAATCAGGCCGAAGACCAGCAGAACCACAGGCAGCAGCATCAGGCAGGACATCAGCTGATCTTCATATTTCATAAAGACCGGCGTTTTACCCAGCGCATAGCCGAGCGTCGTCAGAATAAGCACCCATAGCAGGCCGCTCATCCAGTTAAAGAACTGGAAGCGCGTGCTGCTCAACCCCGACAGACCGGCAATGGTCGGCAACAGGGTGCGAACAAAGGCGATAAAGCGGCCAATCAGCAGCGCGGAAAGCCCGTGCTTGTGGAAAAGGTGGTGCGCCCGCTGGTGATAATGCGCGGGAAGATGAGAGAGCCAGTTCTGGACGATCCGGGTATTGCCCAGCCATCGTCCCTGGATATAGCTCACCCAGCAGCCGAGGCTTGCCGCAACGGTCAGTAATAAAATGGTGTGTGGAAACGCCATCGCCCCTTTGGCACACAGCACGCCGACAAGCACCAGCAAACTGTCACCGGGCAGGAAGGCAGCAGGCAGCAAACCGTTCTCAAGGAACAGGATCATAAACAAGACGAAATAGAGCATGCCAATCATGGAAGGGTTGGCCAGCGTTTCAAAATCCTGCGCCCAGAGGGCATGCAGTAGTTGGGTCAAAAGTTCCATTCAGTGTTCCTGGAAATCGGTTAACGTCACGCCTGTTATCCGGGACATACAGCACGGCGACATTGTTGTGATTTCATTATGGTCGCTCGCGGACACATTGCGGTGTGGCCAACACTGTTCCCTGTTAATTGGCTGGTTAGCAAGCACTAACTTACAAAATAAGGAATTGAATCCAATTGTAACAAAGCCCAACGTTCTGCGTCACAGAATTTGCAGGGGTGAATTGATTTTGGCGTAAGCCCAGGAAGTGAGCGAGGGGATTTACAAAGGCTGACACTATATATGTTTTGCTTACTCCTGTAAGCCGGAAGGCGCAACGTAGCGCCTGCCAGCAGAAAGGTCATCTATTTTGCGGCACTGGAAGCCGTATCGAGATGAACAACCGGATTATCGGCAAAAAGATAGCGGTCAGCGTTAAATTCAAAGTCATCGCTGGTTTCGTTGAACAGCATCTGCTTGGTGTTTTCCAGGTGTTGCCACATCGCCAGCTTAGCGGCATGCGGATCTTTACGAATCAGCGCCTTAAGGATTTGGTCGTGATCGTCGCACCAGTTGTCGACGGTACGGGAATCGATATGGTCGTGCAGTTTTTTCCAGTACGGGTTGTGAACGCGCTGAGTCCACATTTTTTCAACGATTGCCGCCAGGGCCGTATTTTGGGTTGCCAGGGCGACCTGAACGTGGAACTGCAGATCCCACTCTGAATCGCGGAAACATTTTTCCTTACGGGCATTCTCCTGGATCTCCATCAGCTTCATGATGTCCTGCTTGGTCACCTGCGTCGCCGCAAACTCAGCAATATTGCTTTCGATCAGCTGGCGAGCCTGGAGCAGCTCAAACGGGCCATAGCTGGCGAATTCCAGACTTTCGTCCGCGACGGGAGAGTGTTTCGGCAGATTAGAAATCACGTGAATGCCGGAGCCTTTGCGTACCTCAACGTAGCCTTCCACTTCCAGCATGATAATCGCTTCACGCACCACCGTGCGGCTGACGCTTTTTTCATCCGCGATAAAGCGCTCGGCGGGAAGTTTATCACCGACAAGATAGACCCCTTGCTCGATGCGATCTTTCAGCTCCGCAGCAAGTTGTTGATACAAACGACGTGGTTCGGTGATTTCCATATGCGCTCCAGGCAGGGTACGGCAGATGATTTGTTATACCACTTTTGCGTGCCACTCTCCAGATTTTGCCATTAAAAAAGCCGCCCGGAGGCGGCTTCGGCGAAACGCATTTTCGCTAACTCTGCGTCGCCGGTTTCCCGAGGGACTCTTTCGCCAGCTCCTCTGCGGATTTGCTTTTCAGCACCGTCCAGATAACCACCGCACCCATCAGGTCGAAGATCGCCAGCACCGCGAACAGCGGGCTGAAGCCGATGGTATCCGCCAGCGCGCCGACCACCAGTGCAAACATGGTGCTCGCGGTCCAGGCGGCCATGCCGGTCAGGCCGTTGGCGGTTGCCACTTCGTTACGACCAAAGACGTCAGACGAGAGCGTAATCAGCGCGCCGGACAGGGACTGGTGCGCAAAGCCACCGATGCACAGCAGGGCAATGGCAACGTACGGGCTGGTGAACAGGCCGATCATGCCTGGGCCGATCATCAGCAGCGCGCCCATGGTCACCACCATCTTACGGGAAACGATCAGGTTCACGCCAAACCAGCGCTGGAACAGCGGTGGCAGGTAGCCGCCCACGATACAGCCCAGGTCAGCGAACAGCATGGGCATCCAGGCGAACATCGCGATCTCTTTCAGGTTAAAGCCGTAGACTTTAAACATGAACAGGGGGATCCACGCGTTAAAGGTACCCCAGGCCGGTTCAGCCAGGAAACGCGGCAGGGCGATGCCCCAGAACTGACGGGTGCCCAGGATCTGCCAGACGGTCATTTTTTTGCCGTTGTTGGTCTGATGCTGCGCTTCCTGACCGCCAATGATGTATTCACGTTCTTCTTCGGAGAGTTTTTTCTGATCGCGCGGGTGTTTGTAGAAAATCAGCCACGCCATCGCCCAGGCGAAGCTCAGCACGCCTGAGATGATGAACGCCATCTGCCAGCTGTGCATCACGATGGCCCACACCACCAGCGGCGGCGCTATCATAGCCCCAATGGACGAGCCCACGTTGAAGTAGCCGACCGCAATGGAACGCTCTTTCGCCGGGAACCACTCGGAGCTGGCCTTCAGACCCGCCGGGATCATCGCGGCTTCAGCCGCACCGACCGCACCGCGCGCCAGCGCCAGTCCACCCCAGCTGCCTGCCAGCGCGGTTGCACCGCAGAACACCGCCCAGGCGATGGCGAAGAAGGCATAACCGATTTTGGTACCGAGAATGTCCAGCACATAGCCCGCAACAGGCTGCATGATGGTATACGCCGCGGAATAGGCGGCAATGATGTAGGAGTATTGCTGCGTGGAGATATGCAGCTCTTCCATCAACGTTGGCGCTGCTGCTGCCACGGTGTTACGCGTCAGGTAGCCCAGCACGGTGCCTAACGTCACCAGTGCGATCATATACCAACGTAACCCTTTAATTTTACGCATCTAAAACCTCATCGTTATGTTATTTCCGCGCCAGAGCACGGCAACCTCTCAACCGTTTCCGGGAGCAGTTGTGTAACGGGAGGGGCGTAACCAGGAGCATGTCCCGGAACGGCCCGAACCTTGCCATAAGTAAGCGTGCATAAGTCGGTATCCGTACCGTTAAACCCGATGTCTCTCACACCGGTAATGCATTCCGTCGGCTGAGTGTTTGCGACGGCGAAAAGATAACTTGTCATACAACTTTAAAAGGTGAGTGACATCACAAATGTATGATTCTTTGTGGGGACATTAATCGTCGCGCGCAAAGCCAGTATTGGCGCGGCCTGCAGAAGGGTTTGCTTCATTGAGGGTAATTTATTTGTTGGCGTTTATTGATCTCACTCACGAAAAAAGCTTCGGTTGGTGGAAATTGGTGTGATAACTTTGCAGCATATGAACATACGCTTTCTGCGCTCCCGTAATGAGGAAGACGATAATGACGCCGTTTATGACCGAAGATTTTCTGTTAGATACCGAATTTGCTCGCCGCCTGTACCACGACTACGCAAAAGACCAGCCGATTTTCGACTACCACTGCCATTTACCGCCGCAGCAGGTTGCCGAAAATTATCGCTTCAAAAACCTGTATGACATCTGGCTGAAGGGTGACCACTATAAATGGCGTGCCATGCGCACCAACGGCGTGGCGGAGCGCCTGTGTACCGGCGATGCGACCGACCGCGAGAAGTTTGACGCCTGGGCGGCAACCGTTCCGCACACCATCGGCAACCCGCTCTACCACTGGACCCATCTTGAACTCCGCCGTCCGTTTGGCATCACCGGCAAGCTGCTTTCCCCAACGACCGCGGATGAAATATGGGATCGCTGCAACGCGCTGCTGGCGCAGGATAACTTTTCCGCGCGCGGCATCATGAAGCAGATGAACGTGAAGATGGTGGGCACCACCGACGATCCGATCGACTCCCTGGAGCATCATGCCGTTGTCGCGAAAGACACCTCTTTTGATATCAAAGTGCTGCCAAGCTGGCGCCCGGACAAAGCCTTCAACATTGAGCAGGCCACCTTCACCGACTACATGGCGAAGCTGGCGGAAGTGTCGGATACCGATATCCGTCGTTTCGCTGACCTGCAAACCGCGCTGACCAAACGTCTGGATCACTTCGCGGCGCACGGCTGTAAAGTGTCTGACCACGCGCTGGACGTAGTGCTGTTTGCGGAATCAAACGAAGCCGAGCTGGACAGCATTCTGGCGCGTCGTCTCTCTGGCGAAGGCTTAAGCGAGCACGAAGTGGCGCAGTTCAAAACGGCGGTGCTGGTATTCCTCGGTGCGGAATACGCGCGTCGCGGCTGGGTACAGCAGTACCATATCGGCGCGCTGCGCAATAACAACCAGCGCCAGTTCAAACTGCTCGGTGCTGACGTGGGCTTCGACTCCATCAACGACCGTCCGCTGGCGGAAGAGCTGTCAAAACTGCTGAGCAAACAGAACGAACAAAACCTGCTGCCTAAAACCATCCTGTACTGCCTGAACCCGCGCGATAACGAAGTGCTGGGTACCATGGTCGGCAACTTCCAGGGCGAAGGGATGCCGGGCAAGATGCAGTTCGGTTCCGGCTGGTGGTTTAACGATCAGAAAGATGGCATGGAGCGTCAGATGACGCAGCTCGCGCAGCTGGGTCTGCTGAGCCGCTTTGTCGGCATGCTGACCGACAGCCGCAGCTTCCTATCCTATACCCGTCATGAATATTTCCGACGCATTCTGTGCCAGATGATTGGCCGCTGGGTACACGCGGGCGAAGCGCCAGCGGATATCCAGCTGCTGGGCGAAATGGTGAGAAACATCTGCTTTAACAATGCGCGTGACTACTTCGCCATTGAACTGAACTAAGGCCGTTTGAGGTTGATATGCAATACATCAAAATCCATTCGCTGGATAACGTGGCCGTCGCGCTGACGGATCTCGCTGAAGGCGACGTGGTGACCGTTGATAACCAGAGCGTCACCCTGCGTCAGGCGATCGTCCGTGGACACAAGTTTGCCCTGATCCCCATTGCGAAAGGGGAGAACGTGGTGAAGTACGGTTTGCCCATCGGCCATGCGCTGGCGGATATTGCGCCGGGTGAATACATTCACTCACACAATACCCGCACCAATCTGAGCGATCTGGACGAGTACAGCTATCAACCTGATTTACCGGCGGAAGAGCGTCAGGCGGCGGATCGTGAGGTGCAGATCTACCGTCGCGCCAACGGCGACGTGGGGATCCGCAACGAGCTGTGGATCCTCCCGACCGTCGGCTGCGTCAACGGAATTGCGCGCCAGATCCAGACGCGCTTCCTGAAAGAGACCAACAACGCCGAAGGGACTGACGGCGTGCATCTTTTCAGCCACACCTACGGCTGTTCCCAGCTCGGTGACGACCACATTAACACCCGCACCATGCTGCAAAACATGGTGCGTCATCCGAATGCGGGCGCGGTGCTGGTGATTGGCCTGGGCTGCGAGAACAATCAGGTTGACGCCTTCCGCGACACGCTGGGCGAGTTCGATCCCGAGCGCGTGCATTTTATGGTGTGCCAGCATCAGGACGACGAAGTGGAAGCGGGCGTTGAACAGCTTCACCAGCTTTATGAGGTGATGCGCCACGACAGGCGCGAGCCGGGCAAGCTGAGCGAGCTGAAGTTTGGGCTGGAGTGCGGCGGGTCAGATGGCCTTTCCGGCATTACCGCTAACCCGATGCTGGGCCGCTTCTCGGATTACGTGATTGCCAACGGCGGCACGACGGTGTTGACCGAAGTGCCGGAAATGTTCGGCGCGGAGCGTATTCTGATGAGCCACTGCCGCGACGAAGAGACCTTTGAGAAGACCGTCACCATGGTGAACGACTTCAAACAGTACTTCATCGCCCACAATCAGCCGATTTACGAGAACCCGTCGCCGGGCAACAAAGCGGGCGGGATCACCACGCTGGAAGAGAAATCCCTCGGCTGCACCCAGAAAGCGGGCGCGAGCCAGGTGGTTGACGTGCTGCGCTACGGCGAGCGCCTGAAAACTCACGGTCTGAACCTGCTGAGCGCACCGGGCAACGATGCGGTCGCCACCAGCGCGCTGGCGGGTGCTGGCTGTCATATGGTGCTGTTCAGTACCGGTCGCGGCACGCCGTACGGTGGTTTTGTGCCGACGGTGAAAATCGCTACCAACAGCGAGCTGGCGGCAAAGAAAAAGCACTGGATCGACTTTGATGCGGGCCAGCTGATTCACGGCAAAGCGATGCCGCAGCTGCTGACGGAGTTCGTGGATACTATCGTGGAATTTGCTAACGGCAGGCAGACCTGTAACGAGAAGAACGACTTCCGCGAGCTGGCGATCTTTAAGAGTGGTGTGACGCTTTAATCGGTGCGGCCTGATGCCCTCACCCTGACCCTCTCCCACGGGGAGAGGGGACAAACACTAAAAACGGCAACCTCAGGGTTGCCGTTTTGCTGTTAGCCTCGCAGGGGGTTCTTCGCTAAACGCGCGTCTTCCGCCTGACAGGCCGCTGCGGTAAACAGCACGTCGGTAGAGGAGTTCAGCGCTGTTTCGCAGGAGTCCTGCAGCACGCCGATGATAAAGCCGACGGCCACAACCTGCATCGCAATCTCGTTCGGGATGCCGAACATATTACACGCCAGCGGGATCAGCAGCAGCGAACCGCCCGCTACGCCGGATGCGCCACAGGCGCACAGTGACGCCACCACGCTCAGCAGCAATGCGGTTGGCAGATCCACCGGAATGCCCAGCGTATGCACCGCCGCCAGGGTCAGCACGGTAATGGTGATTGCCGCGCCCGCCATGTTCACGGTTGCGCCCAACGGGATCGACACGGAGTAGGTATCGCGGTCCAGGTTCAGCTTCTCCGCCAGCGCCATGTTAACCGGAATGTTCGCCGCAGAGCTGCGGGTGAAGAAGGCATACACGCCGCTCTCGCGCAGGCAGGTCAGCACCAGCGGATACGGGTTGCGGCGGATCTGCCAGAACACCAGCAGCGGGTTGATCACCAGCGCCACCAGCAGCATACAGCCGACCAGCACAACCAGCAGCTGCGCGTAGCCCCACAGCGCGTCGAAACCGGTGGTTGCAAGCGTAGAGGAGACCAGCCCGAAAATACCGATTGGCGCAAAGCGAATCACCAGCTTCACCATAAAGGTCACGGCGTTGGACAGATCGTTGACCAGGTTTTTCGTGGTGTCGTTACCGTGACGCAGCGCGAAGCCCAGACCAATCGCCCAGACCAGGATGCCAATGTAGTTTCCGCTCATCAGCGCGGTGATGGGGTTAGAAACCATGCTCATCAGCAGTCCGCGAAGCACTTCGACAATGCCGGATGGCGGCGTGATGTCACCGGCCGCGCTGGTCAGGTGCAGCGTGGACGGGAACAGGAAGCTAAACACCACGGCCGTTAAGGCAGCCGAGAAGGTTCCCAGCAGATACAGGAACAGAATGGGGCGAATGTTGGTTTTTTGTCCGTGCTGGTGGTTGGCAATTGACGCCATGACCAGCATCAGAACCAGTACCGGTGCGACGGCCTTCAGTGCGCCAACGAAAAGGGTCCCGAGCAGCCCCGTAGCCTCCGCAGCAGGTTTTGACACCATCGCCAGCAGAATACCCAGCACCAGCCCGACCAGAATTTGTTTAACGAGGCTGCCCTGCGCCAGGCGCGCGAACAGTCCGCTTGATTGTGTGCTCATACGTATTTCCTGAGTGAAATTGCGTTCCATCCCGGATGTGCTCTTAGTCACATTTATGTCCGGATGTAAGTAAATGTTTGCCTGGTCGAGTATAGGGAATGCGCGAAAGGAAGGAAGCGTAAAATGCTGGATTTTACGTGTTGCATCATATTTTTTAACTGCTGCGTTACAAAAGTGTGTTCACCCTCTCCCTGTGGGAGAGGGCCGGGGTGAGGGGGATTACTCCACCTGCTGCTTCTTATCGTGCTGGCGGTTAACCCAGGTATTGATAATCAGCGTCACGATCAGAATGCCAAACACCACGCCGAGCGAAATGGCGATCGGGATATGGTAGAAATCGACGATCAGCATCTTGATGCCGATAAACACCAGGATCACCGACAGACCGTACTTCAGCATCGAGAAGCGCTCCGCCGCGCCTGCCAGCAGGAAGTACATCGCACGCAGGCCGAGAATGGCGAACAGGTTTGAGGTCAGGACGATGAACGGGTCGGTGGTCACCGCGAAGATCGCCGGAATGCTGTCCACAGCGAAAATCACGTCGCTCAGCTCAACCAGAATCAGCACCAGCAGCAGCGGGGTGGCGAACAGCAGGCCGTTCTTGCGCACGAAGAAGTGCTCGCTCTCGATCTTGTCGGTCATGCGCAGATGCCCACGGATCCACTTCACCAGCGGGCGATCGCCAATCGCGGAGCCGTCTTCTTTCGCCAGCGCCATTTTGACCCCGGTGAACAGCAGGAACGCGCCGAAGACGTACAGCAGCCATTCGAACTGGGTAATCAGCCAGCTGCCGGCGAAGATCATGATGGTACGCAGGATAATCGCGCCCAGCACGCCGTACACCAGCACACGTCGCTGCAGGGCAGCAGGCACGGCAAAGTAGCTGAACAGCATCAGCCAGACGAAGACGTTATCAACCGCCAGGGCTTTTTCAATCAGATAACCGGTGAGGAAGGCGAGCGCCTGAGGGTCGGCCACCGCGCGGCCTTCGGTCGAGGCCAGGTACCACCAGAAGGCGGCACAGAACAGCAGGGAGAGGGTGACCCACACCAGAGACCAGGCCGCAGCCTGTTTGATGCTCATGCCGTGTGCGCCGCGACGCCCCTGCAAAAAGAGGTCGATCGCCAGCATGATGAGCACGACAACCGCGAATCCGCCCCACAACATTGGAGTGCCGACAGAATGCATACTATTTTCCTTACACATAAAAAAACAAAAACGGCCATGGTCAGAAGACGATAGCCGTTAGCTTTTTATGCATAGACCTCGCCTTCCGGCAAGGTCTCACTTACAACCACGAAGGTTGCCCGGCGACCGGATGCGTATTTAACGCATCGTAATGACGATCCACCGGCGAAGAAGTTACTCCCCTTTGCAGGTAACAAAATATGTCAGACCATCGGTTTCGTCAATGGTTTGCGCCGTTTCATTACACAGCTTTACGCGATCGCTTCCGCGCTCACGCCGTCTGCCGGGAATACCACGCCGGTCTGGCGACGGATCTCCGTTTGCAGCTTCGCCGTGGTGCGGCTCACCGCGAGGCCGGGGTGATTCACTTCGTTGTCTTCCACCAGACGGGCGAAGACCTCTGCCTCATAGAGCATAGTGTTAATATGCTGAGGCTGCGTCAGCTCCTGCGCTTTGCCGCCGCGCGGCACAAAGCTCACTTTCTGGCACTCGGAGATCTTCTCAATAACCAGCGAGCCCGCTTCGCCCTGAATTTCGCTCGGCAGCACGGAATCGCTCACCTTGGAGTGCTGCAGCGTGACGCTGAAATCACCGTAATCCAGCACCGCTACACCGTGCGCATCCACGCCGCTCTCCAGCAGGCTGGCGGTGGCGCTGACGCCGTGCGGTTCGCCCCACAGGGCCACGGCAGAGGCCAGGCAGTAGAAACCGATATCCATAATCGAGCCGTTCGAGAACGCCGGGTTAAAGGTGTTGGGGTTCTCGCCGTCCAGGTAGCGCTGGTAGCGCGACGAGTACTGGCAGTAGTTGATAAAGGCTTTACGCACTTTGCCAATTTTCGGCAGGGACTGCTGCAGCAGCAGGAAATTCGGCAGGCTGGCGGTTTTGAACGCTTCGAACAGCACCACCTGGTTTTCGCGGGCAAGCGCAATGGCCACCTCCACTTCCTCAATATTTGACGCCAGCGGCTTCTCGCAAATCACATGCTTTTTATGGCTGAGGAACAGCTTCGTTTGCGGGAAGTGCAGGGAGTTCGGGCTGGCGATATACACCGCGTCAATGGCGTCGCTTTGCGCCATGTCATCAAGCGAAGTGAAGAGATGCTCAACGAGGTAATCGTTGGCAAAACTCTGCGCCTGCTCAAGGCTGCGGGAATAGACTGCGGTAAGCTTAAGTTTGCCGGTTTCGTGGGCGGCGTCGACGAACTGGCGCGTGATCCAGTTCGTACCAATGACTGCGAAACGTATCATAAACGTTTACGTACTCCGTAGCGGGGAACCTTTAGCCACTGTAGCACGTCATCATGACAAATCGCGTGCGCTATTCCGCATTACCATTTAACGATAAATGCGTAAGCCACAGGCGGGTATCAAACTCCAGCTGGTGGTACTGGGGCTCCATGTGGCAGCACAGGGAATAGAACGCTTTGTCGTGCTCTTTCTCCTTCAGGTGCGCCAGCTCGTGGACCACGATCATCCGCAGAAAGGCTTCCGGCGCGTTACGGAAAACCGTCGCGACGCGGATTTCGGCCTTCGCTTTCAGCTTGCCGCCCTGTACGCGGGAGATGGCGGTGTGCAGGCCGAGCGCGTTTTTCAGCACGTGGATCTTGTTGTCGTACATCACCTTGTTGATCGGCGGCGCGCTCTTCAGATACCGGCTTTTCAGATCCTGCGTATACTGCCAGAGGGCCTTATCGGTCGCGAAATCGTGCGTGCCGGGATAGCGTTTTTCCAGCACCGCGCCGAGCTTCTGCTCGGCAATCAGGCTGCGAACCTGAGTCAGTAAATGCTCCGGATAGCCCTGGAGATAAGTAAGTTGGTTCATCAAAAGCCCAAATTAATGCGAAAACGGGTATACTCACGCACCCTTTTCAGGGATACGCCAAATTTTACCATTCAGGAGGGCCGATGAGCCACTTAGACAACGGTTTCCGTTCACTCAACCTTAAACGTTTCCCGGAAACGGACGACGTTAACCCGCTCATGGCGTGGGAAGCGGCGGATGAATATCTGCTGCAGCAGTTGGATGAGACTGAAATCCGCGGCCCGGTTTTGATCCTGAATGACGCCTTTGGCGCGCTGGGCTGCGCCCTGGCGGAGCACACGCCATACAGCATCGGCGATTCCTACCTGAGCGAGCTGGCGACGCGTGAAAACCTGCGCCATAACGACATCGAAGAGTCCAGCGTGAAGTTCCTCGACAGCACCGCGGACTACCCGCAGGCGCCGGGCGTGGTGCTGATCAAAGTGCCAAAAACCTTGGCGCTGCTGGAGCAACAGCTGCGCGCGCTGCGTAAGGTCGTGACGCCGGAAACGCGCATCATTGCGGGCGCTAAAGCGCGCGATATTCACACCTCGACGCTCGAGCTGTTCGAGAAAGTCCTCGGCCCGACCACCACGACGCTGGCCTGGAAAAAAGCGCGCCTGATCAACTGCACCTTCAGCGCGCCGGAGCTGGCCGACGCGCCGGAGACGCTGAGCTGGAAGCTGGAAGGCACCGACTGGACCATCCACAACCATGCGAACGTCTTCTCCCGCACCGGGCTGGATATCGGGGCGCGTTTCTTTATGGAACATCTGCCGGAAAATCTGGAAGGGGAAATCGTCGATCTGGGCTGCGGTAACGGCGTGATTGGCCTGACGCTGCTGGCGAAGAACCCGGACGCCAGCGTGGTGTTCAGCGACGAGTCGCCAATGGCGGTGGCCTCCAGCCGTCTGAACGTGGAAACCAACATGCCGGAAGCGCTGGACCGCTGCGAGTTTATGATCAACAACGCGCTGTCCGGCGTAGAGCCGTTCCGCTTCAACGCCGTGTTCTGCAACCCGCCGTTCCACCAGAAGCACGCTCTGACGGATAACGTCGCGTGGGAGATGTTCCACCACGCGCGCCGCTGCCTGAAAATCAACGGCGAGCTGTACATCGTGGCGAACCGCCACCTGGACTACTTCCACAAGCTGAAGAAGATTTTCGGCAACTGCGTCACCGTTGCGACGAACAATAAGTTCGTGGTGCTGAAGGCGGTGAAGCTGGGACGTCGTCGGTAAGATTGGGGATGTGCGGCCTGATGCCCTCACCCCGGCCCTCTCCCACAGGGAGAGGGAGCAAACGCTAAAAACGGCAACTGGGTTGCCGTTTTGCTTTTACCCTGGCCGCCCGGCAATACCCTAGATCGCCAGAGCCAGCTTCGTCCCCTGCGCAATTGCCCGCCGCGCATCCAGCTCCATCGCCACGTCGCACCCGCCGATCAAATGCACCGTTTTACCGGCTTCGCGCAGCGGATCCGCCAGATCGCGCTTCGGCTCCTGCCCGGCGCATAAAATCACATGATCCACACGTAACAGCTGCGGCTCGCCGCCGATCGTGACGTGCAGACCCTCGTCGTCGATCTTCTGGTAGCTCACCGCCGGGATCATCTTCACCCCGCGCGAGAGCAGGGTGGCGCGGTGGATCCAGCCCGTGGTTTTGCCCAGCCCTTCGCCCGGCTTGCTGGCCTTGCGCTGCAGCATCACGATCTGGCGCGGGCTTTTCGGCAGCTGCGGCCCTTCCGGGCGTAGCCCGCCGGACTGGTTCAGGCTGGTGTCGATACCCCATTCCACGCAAAACTCGGCAATGTTCTGGCTGGTAGCCTCGCCCGGCTGGCTTAAGTACATGGCGGTATCAAAGCCGATCCCGCCGCAGCCGATAATCGCCACCTTCTCGCCGACCGGCGTTTTGTCACGCAATACATCCAGATAGCTCAACACTTTAGGATGATCGATGCCCTCGATCGCAGGCGTGCGCGGTACGATCCCGCTCGCCAGGATCACCTCGTCGAAACCGATCAGATCCGCCGCGCTGACAAACTGATTAAGCCGCAGCTCGACGCCCGTCAGGTCGATCATCCGGCGGTAGTAGCGCAGGGTTTCATAGAACTCCTCTTTGCCGGGGATCTGTTTGGCGATATTAAACTGCCCGCCAATTTCCGCCAGCGCATCAAACAGCGTCACGCTGTGCCCGCGCGAGGCGGCATTCACCGCAAACGCCAGGCCCGCCGGGCCAGCGCCCACCACGGCCAGGCGCTTTTTACTGACCGCCGGAACGACCGGCATTTTGGTTTCATGGCAGGCGCGCGGGTTAACCAGGCAAGAGGTGACCTTGCCGACGAAGATCTGATCCAGACAGGCCTGGTTACAGCCGATGCAGGTGTTGATCTCGTCCGCACGGCCGCTTTGCGCTTTGGAGAGCAGTTCGGCATCCGCCAGGAACGGGCGCGCCATCGACACCATGTCGGCGTCGCCGCGCGAAATCACATCGTCCGCCACCTGCGGATCGTTAATGCGGTTGGTGGTGACCAGTGGAACAGAGACTTTGCCTTTCAGCTTCCGTGTTACCCAGCTGAACGCCGCGCGCGGCACTGGCGTGGCGATGGTCGGGATGCGCGCCTCGTGCCAGCCAATCCCGGTGTTGATAATGGTAGCGCCTGCGGCTTCAATCGCCTGCGCCAGCTGCACGGTTTCGTCGAACGTGCCGCCGCCTTCCACCAGGTCGAGCATCGACAGGCGGAAAACGATAATAAAGTCTGCGCCCGCTCGTTCGCGCACCGCGCGCACTACCTCCACGGCAAAGCGCATCCGGCGGGCATAGTCGCCGCCCCATTCGTCGTCGCGCTGGTTGGTGCGGGCGGCGAGAAACTCGTTGATCAGATAGCCTTCTGAGCCCATCACCTC
Source organism: Enterobacter sp. UPMP2060 (assembly GCF_053709655.1). Lineage (NCBI taxonomy): Bacteria > Pseudomonadati > Pseudomonadota > Gammaproteobacteria > Enterobacterales > Enterobacteriaceae > Enterobacter > Enterobacter sp. UPMP2060. Next base: position 29,747 of record NZ_JBSKJQ010000007.1, on the reverse strand, counting down.
CACGCCGTCATAGCCCGCCTCGCGCGCCAGCGCCGCGCAGCGGGCAAAGTCGTCGATCAGCGCCAGGATCTCATCGTGGCTGAGGGCGTGAGGTTTAAAGCGGTTGATTGGCGCCTGAATGGCCGACGGCGCGACCAGGTTCGGCTGATAGCTGTAGCGTCCGGTGTGCAGGATTTGCAGGGCGATTTTACCGCCCTCGCGGTGTACCGCGTCGGTCACAATGCGGTGGTGCGGCAGCTGTGACGCATCGTTCAGAACCGCGCCGCCCTCCATGCCCACGCCGGAAGGCGCCGGGGCCACGCCGCCGGTGACAATCAGCGCCACCCCGTGGCGGGCGCGCTCGGCATAGAAGGCTGCCAGACGCTCGGCCCCGTCCGGATGCTCCTCCAGCCCGGTGTGCATCGAGCCCATCAACACGCGGTTTTTGAGTGTGGTGAACCCCAGATCGAGGGGGGCGAATAACGACGGGTAGCGGCTCATAGTCTCTTCCAGTGTAAAATTATTGTTATGTGGTCGGATGAGTTACTAATTTAGCCAGCGGGAGCGGAAAGGTAAAAGCGGGATCGAATGATTGTGATAGATCTCAAAGAACTTCGCCCCTCACCCTAACCCTCTCCCCAAAGGGGAGAGGGGACTGGCTGGTGCGGTCTCAAAGAATTGGCTCGATCTGATTTTTTCCCTCTCCCCTCAGGGGAGAGGGGCAGGGTGAGGGGTGTGGGTTTTTACTAACCCCGGGGCCTGCCACATCGACGTCGTCAGCCCGCTGTCCACCAGCCCGAGCTGGTCCGCGTACACCGCCTGCCATTTCTGCATCATGCCGTCGTACAGCTCGCGGTGCTGCGGGTTCGGCGTGAACTCGCGGCTCCACTTCACCAGCCGCTCGCCCGTCGAGGCCATATCCGCAAACAGCCCCGCGCCCGCGCCTGCGGCAATCGCGCAGCCGAGCGCCGTCGCCTCTTTCACTTCCGGCACGCGCACCGGCAGCCCGGTGACGTCGCTTAAAATTTGGCTCCACAGGGCGCCTTTGGCCCCGCCGCCCGCAAACACCAGGCTTTCAAACGTCACGCCGGAGAAGCGCGAAATCTGCGCCAGGTTGCAGGCCGAGACGATCGCCGCGTTCTCCTCCAGGGCGCGGAACAGCGTCGCTTTGTTACACTTTTCCGGGTCGATGGAAAGGTTAATGAACGACGGCGCGGCGTGGTACCACTGCTTGAAATGCATCGCGTCGGAGAAAATCGGCATCACCCCGTGGGAGCCCGCCGGTACGCGGCTGGCCATCTCTTCCAGCAGGGAATAGGTGTCCATCCCCATCCGCTCGGCAATCAGCTTTTCCTCGGCGCAGAAGGCGTCGCGGAACCAGCGCATGGTCAGCCCGGTAAAGAAGCTGATCGACTCCGCCTGCGCCATGCCGGGGATAACGTGCGGGTTCACGCGGATGTTCATCTCGGGGTCGGTACGCACCTGCGGCAGGTTCACCACCTGCTGCCAGAAGGTACCGCCCAGCACCGCCGTTTGTCCGGCGCGGACCACGCCCAGCCCCAGACAGCCCAGCTGCACGTCGCCGCCGCCCATCACCACCGGCGTGCCTTCGCGCAGGCCGCTCTGCTGCGCGGCCTCTTTGGTAATCGCGCCCAGCACGGTACCGGTCTCTTTCACCGGGGAGAGGATATCTGCGCGCAGCCCGGCCATGTCGAGCAGCGCCGGACGCCAGTCGCGGGAGAAGAGATCCAGCATGCCGGTGGTGCCCGCGTTAGACGGGTCGACCGCCAGCTCGCCGGAGAGCTTCGCCGCCAGCCAGTCGCTGATCATGGTGATGGTGGCGGCTTTACGGTAGATGTCAGGACGATGGTGCGCCAGCCACAGCAGGCGCGGCATGGCGCTCAGCGCCAGCGTCTGGCCGGAAACCTCATACACTTCGGATTCAAAACGGTCGTCGTGGATCTCTTTGAGTTCGGCCACCTCGCGGCTGGCGCGGGCGTCGACGTTGGCGCAGGCCCAGATGGCCTCGCCGTTGCGGTCGTACAGCACGATCCCTTCGCGCATCGAGCAGCAGGCGACGGACTGAATATCCGCCGCGCTCAGGCACGCACGTTCCAGCGCCTGATGAATGCACCGGCAGGCCAGCTGCCAGTTGGTCTCCAGATCGAACTCCATCGATCCCGGCACGTTCTCCACGCTCAGGTGCTTCCACTCGGCCTGGCCGACGGCAATCTGGTTGCCCTGTAAATCGAAAATCACGGCGCGAACGCTGCCTGTCCCTGCATCTAACGCTAAAAGGTAACTCATGAGCTTGCCTCGTTGTTAGCGCAGGGCGGCTCTTAGTCGGCCAGAGCCAGCACCGCGCGGGCTGTCGTCTCCTCCGTCACCAGGCCATTGATACGGCGACCCTTCAGTGCGGCATAAATCGCATCGGCTTTCTCTTCTCCTCCGGCCACGCCAACGATGGTGGGCAGCTGCGCCAGTTCATCGAGCGTGACGCCCAGCAGTTCTTTGTGGATCTCCAGCTCCTCGACGCATTCCCCTTCGGCATTGAGGAAATAACCGAGAATGTCGCCGACCGCGCCTTTGCGGGCGTACATCAGCTGTTCACCTTCGCTGATATAGCCGGAGCGCAGTATCGTGGCGTCACGGCGCTGGTTCACTGAACCAATGCCGACCACAGCGACGTCGGCGGCGGTCGCGGCGAGGATCACGTCCCGCACGCTGGTCTCGCGTTTTAAGATCCCGGCCACCTCTGCGGATGACACGCGAAGCGGGGCGGGTATCATGCTGACGCTGCAGGCCGCGTCCAGCTGGCCAATACCGGTCATGTACGGCCCGACGCCGCCGGAAAGCGTCACCAGGCGGATCTGCTGCGAGCTGATAAAGCCGCTCAGGTGCTGCAGGCAGCTCATGGTGGTTTCACCAAACCCCACCGCTAATAGCTGGCCGGGCTCCAGTACGCCCATCAGCGACTGCGCCGCGCCAATGCCGAGCCGCACGTTCATCGGCGGCGTATTTAACGCGGGCATCACGCGCACCAGCTTCAGGCCAAAGCGCTGCTGTAGCTCGGTCTCCAGCGCCAGACAGCCCTCGTAGCGGGAGTTGATCTGCACGCGGATCACCCCGGACTGACGGCCTTTTTCCAGCAGGCGGGAGATCTTCAGGCGCGGCAGCCCGAGCCGCTCGCCGATGTCGTTCTGGGTCAGCCCGTCGTGGTAGTAGCACCAGGCCACGCGCGCCACCAGCTCCTCTTCCGCCAGTGCCAGCCCGGCAAACCTTACTTCTTCCGCAGTGCGTTTATCGCTCATAGTTGAACTCTTATAAAAATTTAGATCATATGTTCGTGATGACGCGAAGGGAAAGTGTGAGCCACGCGACAAAACGGATCTTTTAGATCGTTTCTGGTTTATCTGAATCTCAATCGATAAAACTGTGATCCCTGCACGGTTGTAAATATAGTTCACCGTCTACGCTTTTGAACATTATTAAATCTAAAAATCATTTGTTCAATAGCGGAGCGATGATGACACCACTTCTCGACGCGCGGAATATCAGCAAGCAGTTCTCAGGCGTGCCGGTCTTAAAAGGCATTGATTTCACGCTGCTTGCGGGCCAGGTGCACGCCCTGATGGGCGGAAACGGCGCGGGAAAATCGACGCTGATGAAGATAATCGCCGGGGTCGAAACGCCGGACGGCGGTGAACTTTCTGTCGAGGGGCAGTCATATGCGCGGCTCACGCCCGCTCAGGCGCACGGGTTAGGCATTTATCTGGTGCCGCAGGAGCCGCTGCTGTTCCCCAACCTGACGGTGCGGGAAAATATCCTGTTTCGCCTGCCGCGCGAACGCGATCTGGAAAAGCGGCTGGCGGAGCAGCTCCAGCAGCTCCAGTGCCAGCTTAACCTCGACGCCGCCGCCAGCACCCTGGAAGTGGCGGATCAGCAGATGGTGGAGATCCTGCGCGGGCTGATGCGCAACGCCAGGATCCTGATCCTCGACGAACCCACGGCCTCCCTCACGCCGGGCGAAACCGAGCGGCTGTTCCGCCAGATCCGCGCCCTGCAGGCGCTCGGCGTCGGGATTGTCTTTATCTCGCACAAGCTGCCGGAGATTCGCCAGCTGGCAAGCCACGTCTCGGTGATGCGCGACGGCGCGGTGGTGCTGAGCGGTGAAACCGCGCAGTTTGACGACAGCGCCCTGATCGCCGCCATGACGCCGGTAAGCCGGGAGAAATCCCTCAGCGATACGCAAAAGCTGTGGCTGGCGCTGCCGGGCAACCGCCGCACCCAGCCGCAGGATTTCCCGGTGCTGCGGGTGGAGGATCTCACCGGGGAAGGCTTTATCGATCTCAGCCTTGAGATCTACGCCGGAGAGATCGTCGGCCTGGCCGGGCTGGTGGGATCCGGGCGCACCGAGTTTGCGGAAACGCTCTACGGCCTGCGGCCGGTACGCGGCGGACGCGTCTGGCTGGAGAATCAGGACATTACCGCCGAGCCGGTAAGTTCACGCCTGGAAAAAGGGCTGGTCTACCTGCCGGAAGACAGGCAGGTATCCGGCCTGTTCCTCGACGCGCCGATCCGCTGGAACACGGTGGCGCTGAACGAGCCGTCGATTTGGCAGCAGCGCAAGCGGGAGTCGGCGGTGGTGGAGCGCTATCACCGGGCGCTGGGGATCAAGCTCAATCATGCGGATCAAACCGTGCGCACGCTCTCCGGCGGCAACCAGCAGAAGGTGCTGCTGGCGCGCTGTCTGGAGGCCAACCCCTTATTGCTGATCGTCGATGAACCGACGCGCGGAGTGGACGTCTCGGCGCGCGCCGACATCTATCAGCTGATAAAAAGCGTGGCGGCGCAGAACGTGGCGGTGCTGATGATCTCAAGCGATCTTGACGAGTTCCCGGGCCTTGCGGACCGCGTGCTGGTGATGCATCAGGGCGTGCTCAGCGGCGAGCTGCCGCGCCACGCCGTCAGCCTCGACAGGATGATGGCGCTGGCATTCGGAGGGCAGTCATGAAGACCTTGCTGAAAAACCGCGAGCTGAGCGCGTTCCTCGCCATCCTGGCGCTGTTCGCCGTGCTGGTGGCGCTGAATCCGTCCTACCTGAGTTTACAGACGCTGGGGATGATTTTCGCCAGCTCGCAGATCCTGATCCTGCTGGCCATCGGTGCCGCGCTGGTGATGCTGACCCGCAATATCGACGTGTCCGTCGGTTCCATCGTCGGGCTGTCCGCCATCGCCGTCGGCGTGGCGCTTAATAGCGGCTACAGCCTTCCCGTTTCCATTCTCTTCGCGCTGTCTATTGGCGCGCTGGCCGGGGCGTTCAACGGGTTCCTGGTGGTGGGGCTGCGCATCCCGGCGATTGTCGCCACCCTCGGCACGCTGGGGCTGTACCGCGGGGCAATGCTGCTCTGGACCGGCGGAAAGTGGATTGAAGGGCTGCCGCCCGGGCTGAAATCCCTCTCTGAGCCTGCCGCCGTCGGCATTTCGCCGCTCGGCATGCTGGTGTTGATTATCGCGGTCACGGGCGCGTGGACGCTCTCGCGCACCGCGTTCGGGCGTGATTTCTACGCGGTGGGGGATAACCTCGCCGCCGCGCGCCAGCTGGGCGTGGCGGTGAACCGCACCCGCATGATCGCCTTTACCCTCAACGGCATGCTGGCGGCCTGCGCCGGGATCGTCTTTGCCGCGCAGATTGGCTTTGTGCCCAACCAGACCGGCAGCGGGCTGGAGATGAAGGCCATCGCCGCCTGCGTGCTCGGCGGTATTTCGCTGCTGGGCGGCACGGGCACGCTGATTGGCGCGCTGCTCGGCGCCTTCTTCCTGACCCAAATCGACACCGTGCTGGTGCTGTTCAGGCTCCCGGCGTGGTGGAACGACTTTATCGCCGGACTGGTGCTGCTAGGCGTTTTGGTGCTCGACGGGCGCCTGCGCCAGGCGCTGGCGCGCCATCAGCGGGCGCTGAAGTACGGTCGCTTCCAGCCGGGTAACAAAGGGGGAAAGCACGTCACCCCGTTTCCCAAACGCAAAAAAGAGGTGGCGTAAATGAGGCTTAACTGGGAAAGCGCGCTGCTGATTTTACTGGTGCTGGAGATCCTGCTCTTTGGCGCCAGCAACCCGCGCATGCTCGATGTCAACATGCTGCTGTTCAGCACCAGCGACTTCATCTGCATCGGCATCGTGGCGCTGCCGCTTACGCTGGTGATTATCAGCGGCGGGATCGACATCTCCCTCGGCTCAACCATTGGACTGTGCGCCATCGCGCTGGGCGTGATGATGCAGGCGGGGTGGCCGATGGCGGTTGCCATTCCGCTGACGCTGCTGCTCGGCCTGTTGTGCGGATTACTTAATGCCGCGCTTATTCACTATACCGGCATTAGCCCGCTGGTTATCACCCTTGGCACGCTCTACCTCTACGGCGGGGGTGCGCTGCTGCTCTCCGGCATGGCGGGCGCGACGGGCTATGAGGGCATCGGCGGCTTCCCGGACGGCTTCACGGCGTTCGCTAACCTCACGGTGCTGGGCCTGCCGATCCCGCTGGTGCTGTTCGCGGTGATTACGTTTTTCTTCTGGCTGATTACCCACCGAGGGCGCTTTGGTCGTCATCTGTTTTTGATCGGGCAAAACCCGCGCGCGGCGCGCTATGCGGCGCTGTCGGTGAACGGCATGCCCTACGCACTGTACGGGCTGGTGGGCGTGGCCTCGGCGGTTGCCGCGCTGGTGATGGTCTCCTATTTCGGCTCCGCGCGTTCGGATCTGGGGCGTGATTTGCTGATGCCCGCGCTCACCGCCGCCGTGCTCGGCGGGGCTAATATCTACGGCGGGTCAGGTTCGGTTGTTGGTACTGCGCTGGCGGCACTGCTGGTGGGCTACCTGCAGCAGGGTTTACAGATGGTCGGCATCCCTAACCAGGTGTCGAGCGCGCTGTCAGGGGCGCTGCTGGTTGTGGTGGTGATGGGACGTTCGCTGAGTCTGCACCGCGAGTGGGTGCGTTCTCTCTTTAGAAAACTTTCCGGAGCGTAAGATGAAAACAAAACTGATAGTCCTGGCAATGGCCCTCAGCTTTGCCTCGGCGCAGGCGGCGGACCGCATTGCCTTTATCCCGAAGCTGGTGGGCGTGGGGTTCTTCACCAGCGGCGGCAACGGCGCGAAAGAGGCGGGGAAAGACCTCGGCGTGGACGTGACCTACGATGGCCCAACCGAGCCGAGCGTCTCCGGGCAGGTGCAGCTCATCAATAACTTCGTTAACCAGGGCTATAAGGCCATTATCGTCTCCGCCGTGTCGCCGGACGGCCTCTGCCCGGCGCTCAAGCGCGCGATGCAGCGTGGCGTCAAGGTCCTGACCTGGGATTCCGACACCAAACCGGAGTGCCGCAGCATCTACATCAACCAGGGGACGCCGGAGCAGCTTGGCGGCCTGCTGGTGGAGATGGCGGGCAAACAGGTCACCAAACCGAACGCTAAAGTGGCGTTCTTCTACTCAAGCCCGACCGTCACCGACCAGAACCAGTGGGTGAAAGAGGCGAAGGCCAAAATCGAGAAAGATCACCCCCAGTGGCAGGTCGTGACGACCCAGTTTGGCTATAACGACGCCACCAAATCCCTGCAAACCGCCGAAGGGATCTTAAAAGCCTATCCGGATCTGGATGCGATTATCGCCCCGGACGCCAACGCGCTTCCAGCGGCGGCGCAGGCGGCGGAAAACCTGAAGCGGGAAGGAGTGGCGATTGTCGGGTTCAGCACGCCGAACGTGATGCGCCCGTACGTTGAGCGCGGCACGGTGAAAGCCTTCGGCCTGTGGGATGTCGTACAACAGGGCAAAATTGCGGTCAACGTCGCCGATCGCCTGCTGAAAAAAGGCGATCTTAACGTCGGCGACAGCGTGGACGTAAAAAATATCGGCGCGCTGAAGGTCGAGCCGAACAGCGTGCAGGGCTACCAGTATGAGGCGAAGGGCAACGGCATCGTGCTGCTGCCGGAGCGCGTGGTGTTCACCAAAGAGAACATCAGCAAATACGATTTCTGACGGGGGAGCAAATGGCTGATTTAGACGACATCAAAGACGGCAAGGATTTTGGCATCGGCACGCCGCAGCAGAATGTGCCGTACACCCTGAAGGGCTGCGGCTCGCTGGACTGGGGCATGCAGTCCAGGCTTGCGCGCATCTTCAACCCGCAGAGCAACCGCACGGTGATGCTGGCCTTTGACCACGGCTACTTTCAGGGGCCGACCACCGGCCTTGAGCGTATCGATCTCTCCATCGCGCCGCTGTTTGGCGAAACCGACGTGCTGATGTGCACCCGCGGCATCCTCAGGAGCCAGGTGCCAGCCGCGACGAACAAACCGGTGGTGCTGCGCGCCTCCGGCGGTAACTCGATTCTGGGCGAACTGTCCAACGAGTGCGTGGCGGTGGCGATGGAGGACGCGCTGCGCCTGAACGTCTGCGCGGTGGCGGCGCAGGTGTATATCGGCAGCGAGTTTGAGCATCAGTCGATCAACAACATCATCAAGCTTGTCGATGCGGGCGCGCGCTACGGTATGCCGACGCTGGCGGTGACGGGCGTGGGGAAAGAGATGGCGCGCGACGCGCGCTATTTCTCGCTCGCCAGCCGCATCGCGGCCGAAATGGGGGCGCAGTTCGTCAAAACCTACTACGTGGACGAGGGCTTTGAAAAAGTGACCGCCAGCTGCCCGGTGCCGATCGTTATCGCCGGGGGCAAAAAGCTGCCGGAGCACGAGGCGCTGGAGATGTGCTGGCGCGCGATTGACCAGGGCGCGTCCGGTGTGGACATGGGGCGCAACATCTTCCAGTCCAGCGCGCCGCTCGCCATGCTGAAGGCGGTGAAAAAAGTGGTTCACGAGAACTGGAACGCCCGCGATGCGTTCCAGTTCTGGCAGGATGAGAAACAGGGAGAAGCAAAATGAACGTGACGCTGGTGGAGATCAACATTAAGCCCGAGCGGGTGGACGAATTTCTGGAGGTGTTTCGCGCCAACCACGAGGGGGCAATCCAGGAGCCGGGAAACCTGCGTTTTGACGTATTGCAGGATCCGAGGGTGAAAACCCGGTTCTTTATCTACGAAGCCTATAAAGACGAAGAGGCGGTGCTGGCGCACAAGCAAACCCCGCACTATCTGGCGTGCGTGGATAAGCTTGAGGAGCTGATGTCGGAGCCGCGCAAGAAACGCAGTTTTGTGGGGCTGTTGCCGGAGTAATGACCATGCCCGGTGGCGCTACGCTTACCGGGCCTGCATGCAGTATTTTGTAGGCCGGGTAAGCGTAGCGCCACCCGGCGTTGATTACGCCTCTTCCACACTTATTCGCAGCGCTGCCAGCGCTTTACGCGCCGCTTTCAGCACCTGCTCGCACTGCTCAATCGTCAGCGTCAGCGGCGGTTCAATGCGGATGGTTTTCGAGTTGTTGAGCGTTCCGGCGACCAGCACCCGCTGGCGGAACATCTCGCTCGCGAAGCTATAGCCGGTTTCGTTATCGACAAACTCAATCGCCATCAGCATCCCTTTGCCACGCGCGTCCTGCACCAGGTCCGGATACTCCCGGCCTAGCTGACGGAAGCCGTCCAGCAGCATGTCACCTTTCTGCTCCGCCTGGGCGGGCAGGTTTTGCTCCAGCAGCACGTTGATGGTTGCCAGCGCGGCCGCACAGGCCAGCGGGTTACCGCCAAAAGTGGTGGTATGCAGGAACGGGTTGTCGAACAGCACCGAGAAGACCTCTTCAGTCGCAACCGTCGCACCAATCGGCATCACGCCGCCGCCGAGCGCTTTCGCCAGGCACAGGATGTCCGGCTGCACGTTTTCGTGCTCGCAGGCAAACATCTTGCCGGTGCGCCCCATCCCGGTCTGGACTTCGTCGAAGATCAGCAGCGCGCCAAACTCATCGCACAGCTGACGCACGGCGGGCAGATAGCCCTGCGGAGGGAGGATTACGCCGCCCTCGCCCTGAATCGGCTCCAGGATCACCGCCGCCACGTCATCGCCGGTTTTACGGCATTCGCTCAGCACGGTGCGCATGGCGTTAATGTCGCCGAACGGCACGTGGCGGAAGCCCGGCAGCAGCGGCATAAACGGTTTGCGGAAGGTGGATTTGGCGGTAGCAGACAGTGCGCCCAGGGATTTACCGTGGAACGCGCCGCTGGTGGCGATAAAGGTGAATTTCCCGCGCGGCGACTGGTACGCTTTGGCGAGTTTAATCGCCGCTTCGACCGATTCCGTGCCGCTGTTGCTAAAGAAGCTGTACTTCAGTTTGCCGGGCGTTAAGGCCGCCAGCGTTTTCGCGAGCATGGCGCGAAGCGGGTCGAGCAGTTCCTGGCTATGGAGAGGTTGTTTCGCAAGTTGATTCTGTACGGCGGAAACCACAACTGGATTACGGTGCCCCACGTTGAAGATACCAAAACCACCCAGGCAATCGATAAACTCCTGTCCCTGGGTGTCGACAAGCGTGTTAAGGCTCCCCGCTTGCCACTCTACGGCTCCGTAATCCCCGCCGGCGGTAACAGATTTGCGATACTCCAGAAAACCTGGATTGACGTGCTCTTTAAAGTAATCGATGACCTCTCGGTTAAGTTGTTTCATCTCCTCATGATCGAGCGTTCGCTTCTCAATGAGATTCAGTGCGTGCGCGGTACAGGCAAGAGCCGAGGCGCTGGAAGGTAACCTGTTCAAAATGTGCTCCCGGGGATCGCGTATCACATGATACTGGTTTAAGTATTGCAGGGATTACGCCACTTCAGATGACTTAACGAAAATCGGGATAAACGCCAGGTTAAAATAATGTTGCACAATATTTAATCATGCCGGAGCAACCGAAACGGGATTTAGCGGTACAGGACAAAAAGGGTAAATGAGGCGGAAAAGCGCATCTGCACTAAAGAAGTGCATTGGCTGCAACTTAAGTGGGCATTAACTGGTCATGCTTTATAGGTAATTTCTTTACGAAAGTATTTGAAATCAATGAATTATAAAATCGTACAAAAAGTATGGTTTAAGTGAAATCTGCGATCTTCATCAAGTTTAACAACTAAAGATAAATTGTTTACCGCCGAAAAAACATTGACCCACAAAATTAACATTCAAATAACCTGCAAGGGATGCCCACGATGTCCTCTCCAACCTATGTCACCCAGAATGAATATTCTCTGGACGATGACACCACCTTAATGTCTACCACAGACGTCCACAGCTACATCACACACGCCAACGACACCTTTGTGCAGGTGAGCGGCTACCAGCTTGATGAGCTGACGGGCCAGCCGCACAATCTGGTCCGCCACCCCGACATGCCAAAAGCCGCGTTTGCCGATATGTGGTACACGCTGCAGCAGGGCGAGCCGTGGAGCGGAATTGTCAAAAACCGGCGCAAAAACGGCGACCACTACTGGGTGCGTGCGAATGCGGTGCCGATGGTGCGCCGCGGGCAGGTGACGGGCTATATGTCCATTCGCACCAAAGCCACAGCCGAAGAGATTGCGGCCGTGGAGCCGCTCTACCGGGCGCTGAACGACGGGAGCTGTAAGAAACGCGTGCACAAGGGGCTGGTGGTTGGAAAAGGCTGGCTGGGTAAACTGCCGGCAATGCCGCTGCGCTGGCGCGTACGCAGCGTGATGGCGGCGCTTTTTGCCGTTCTCGCCGCCACGCTGATCGCGACTTCCGCCGGGTGGATGCCGCTCGTTGCTGCCGCGGTGGTGATGCTGCTGGGAACGCTGCTGTTTGAGCAACAGATTGTCCGCCCGGTAGAGAATGTGGCGCGACAGGCCCTGAAGGTCGCAACCGGTGAGCGCAACAGCGTGCAGCATCTGAACCGCAGCGACGAGCTCGGGCTGACGCTGCGCGCGGTCGGGCAGCTGGGCCTGATGTGCCGCTGGTTAATCAATGACGTGTCGAGCCAGGTGGTGAGCGTCCGTGACGGCAGCGACAGGCTGGCACAGGGAAATGAAGACCTGAACGATCGGACGCGTCAGACCGTGGCGAACGTGCAGCAGACCGTCGCAACAATGAACCAGATGGCCGCTTCCGTTCAGAGTAACTCTGAAACTGCCGCCGAGGTGGATAAACTCTCCGTGGCCGCGAGCAGCGCGGCCACGAAAGGGGGCAACGCGATGCAGACCGTGGTCAAAACCATGGATGACATTGCCGACAGCACGCAGCGGATTGGCTCGATTACCTCCCTGATTAACGATATCGCTTTCCAGACCAACATTCTGGCGCTGAACGCGGCGGTTGAAGCGGCAAGGGCAGGAGAGCAGGGAAAAGGTTTTGCCGTGGTCGCGGGCGAAGTGCGCCATCTCGCCAGTCGCAGCGCCAGTGCCGCCAATGATATTCGTAAACTGATTGATGCCAGCGCCAGCAAGGTGCAGTCCGGCTCTGAGCAGGTTCACGCCGCAGGCCGCACGATGGATGATATCGTGGTGCAGGTGAAAAACGTGACGCAGCTTATCGCCCAGATCAGCCACGCGACCTCCGAACAGGCCACCGGGCTGTCAGAGTTGACCCGCGCGGTGGCTGAACTCGACAGCATTACGCAGAAAAACGCCGACCTGGTCGAGGAGAGCGCCCACATTTCTGCAATGGTGAAGCACCGCGCCGGACGCCTCAAGGATGCGGTGACTGTGCTCCACTGAGTCAGTAATGTTCCAAAAAAGCCGTTTATACCGTAGGGAATAAACGGCTTTTTATTTTTCTGATTGTGACTATTAATGTGGTTTATTGTTAATTTAATATTAAATAACTAAAGAAAGTGCCTCAGTTATTTATTCCTGCCTAAGTCAGTTCTTCAGAATGCTATTTCGAAAATACCCCGTTTGACGGTCTGGTAACGATCGATGAGGCCATATTAATAGCCTACACCTATGCATTGCGGTGGTTATGAAATAAAAAAACGATCAAACTCATAAAGTTAGCGAAATCGTTACCGATAACAGCGATCGTCTGAGAAATAATCACATCGATGGAGAAAATATGTTCTTACATGACGTAAAGATCGGCACGAAATTATTTCTGGCGTTCGGGTTCTTTATTGTCCTGATGGCCATCAGTGCGAGCCTGTCTCTGCTGAGTCTGGATCGGGCTAATAACGGGATGCAATCGATTATTACCAGTGATTATCCGACCACGGTAAAAGCGAACCAGTTAATCGATAACTTCCAGGAATTTATTAGCACTCAACAGCTGATGCTGCTGGACGAGCAGGGCACCTATACGGGGCAATCTCAGCAGCGCCTGAAAGAGATCAGCGAGCACATCACGGTGATCCTGGGCGAGCTGAACAACGCGTTGCAGGATCAAAAGTCTCAGCAGGTGCTGGCGGAGATCCGCAGCGTGCGCCAGCAGTATCTGGACTCGCGCTACCGCATTTTGCAGGCCGTGCAGAACAACAATCGTGCGGGCGCTATTCAGGAGATGATGACCACCACCCTCGCCGTGCAGCAGGCTTATAAAGCGAAGGTGAAGGAGCTGATTACCATTCAAAACAGCGAGATGCAGAGTGCCGGCGCGCAGGTGGAAGGGGATTTCAGGTCTAACCGTCTGCTGCTGATCCTGCTCACGCTCTTTAGCGTCGCGGCAGGCAGCCTGATTGGCTGGTTTATCGTGCGCGCTATCACTCGACCGCTCGGCGAGGCGGTGCATTTTGCAAAAGCCATTTCTGAGGGCGATCTGACGGGCAGCATCACGCCACACGGTAAAGACGAAACGGGTCTGCTGCTGCATGCGCTGATGGAGATGAAAACGCGACTGCTGGACATCGTGCAGCAGGTGCAAACCGGCTCGGAGAATATCTCCAGCGCAGCCGCGCAGATTGTCGCCGGGAACCAGGATCTGGCCGCGCGCACGGAAGAGCAGGCAAGTTCTGTAGAACAGACCGCCGCCTCGATGGAGCAGATCACCGCGACGGTGAAAAATACCGCCTCGCATACCGGGGAAGCGACCAACCTCTCGGCGGATGCCGCCACGGTGGTCAAAAACAACGGCGAGATGATGAAGCAGGTAACCAGCAAAATGCGCCTGATTAACGAGACGTCGAACCGAATGTCCGACATTATCGACCTGATCGACGCCATTGCGTTCCAGACCAACATTCTGGCGCTGAACGCGGCGGTGGAAGCGGCGCGCGCCGGCGAGCACGGTCGCGGCTTTGCGGTGGTGGCGGGTGAAGTTCGCCAGCTTGCCCAGAAGAGCGCGTCGTCTGCCAGCGAAATCCGCGAGCTGATTGAGAGCTCTACCAGCCAGACCCAGGACGGGATGAACCTGGTTGAAAAAGCGAGTGCACTGATCAACGGGATGGTCGGCAACGTGGAAGAGATGGACGTTATCCTGCGCGAAATCCGCCAGGCCAGCCACGAGCAGACGGAAGGTATCTCGCAGATTAACAGCGCGATTGGCCTGATTGATGCCACCACCCAGCAGAACTCCGCGCTGGTGGAGGAGTCCGTCGCGGCGGCAGCATCGCTTAACGAACAGGCGATGCACCTGAAGGAGCTGGTACGCGTCTTCCGCGTGAGCGAGCACGCTCCCGCTTAATCCAGCTGGGAGATCTCGAGCGCCGCGCGGTCAATAACGCCGATAATCTGCTTGAGCTGCGCGTCGCTGAGCTCTCCCTGATTCACCTTCAGGTCTAACACCGCTTTGAAGTTATCCAGCGCCCGCTTCATCTGCGGGTTTTTGCGCAGCTGAAAACCGACGGAACGCGCTTTGATACGCACCTGGATCTGTTCCAGCTGCTCCCGGTTTTCGTCCAGCCAGCGTTGTCCCTCAGCGGTAATCGTAATCGTCTTACGACCGTTCTCTTCTTCCGTAATGGTGATAAAGGTTTGATCCTGAAGATAATCCAGGGTCGGGTAGATCACTCCTGGGCTCGGGGTGTAATTCCCCTGGGTCAGGTTCTCGATCTCTTTGATCAGCTCGTAGCCGTGGCTCGCGCTGCGGGTCAGGATATCCAGAATCACCAGCCGCAGATCGCCGTGGCCGAAAAAGCGCGGTCGGCGCCCGCCGCTGTCGTGTTCGTGTCGCATAGTAGCTCTCTTAATTTGATATATCTAAACTATATCTAAGATATATTCAGATGCAATCTAAAAGATCTTGCATTTTTACTTACTAGTAATCATTATCATTTGGATAATTGATTTAGATATATCGTATTCACCAGAGAAGGGGCTAAAAATGGCATCTACCCGTTACCCACAGCGTGTTCGTAATGACCTGCGCTTTCGCGAGCTGACGGTGCTCCGCGTTGAGCGCGCCAGCGCGGGTTTCCAGCGCATTGTTTTAGGCGGCGAGCAGCTGGAGGGCTTTAGCTCCCGCGGTTTCGACGACCATACCAAAGTCTTTTTCCCGGCCCCGGGGGCAGTGTTTGTGCCGCCGGTGGTCACCGATGAAGGCATCGACTGGGGCGACGGCGTACGTCCTCAGACGCGCGACTATACGCCGCTGTACGACGAGGCAAACCATGAGCTGGTACTCGATTTCTTCATTCACGACGGCGGCATTGCCAGCCGCTGGGCGGTCGAGGCGAAAGCGGGAGACAGGCTGACCATCGGCGGCCCGCGCGGTTCGCTGGTGGTGCCGGAGGATTACGCCTGGCAGCTGTACGTGTGCGACGAGTCCGGCATGCCCGCGCTGCGCCGACGCCTGGAGAGCATTGCTAAACTGCCGGTTCGCCCGGAAATTCATGCGGTTGTGACGGTCGGAGACGATTCTTATAAGGCGTATCTGGCGCACCTGAGTGAATTCAACATCACCTGGGTGGTGGGCCACAGCGAGCAGGCGGTAGCGGACCATCTGGCGGCGCTGACCGTTCCAGGGGAAGATTACTTCATCTGGCTGACCGGGGAAGGGAAGGTGGTGAAGACGCTGAGCCGTCAGTTTGAAACCGACGCGATTGACCAGCAGCTGGTGCGTGCCAGCGCATACTGGCACGCCAAATAATCAGGCGGCGGAATCCAGCTGCGCTTCGCTCACCTGATGTTCGAGCGAGGCGCGGACCTCGTGCAGGGCTTTCTCCTGCTGAGCGAAGTACGCTTCCATATTGTTCAGCGACGAGACCAGAAGCCAGGACTCCTCTTTCTCCAGCTCCGCCAGCTCGTTCACTAAAATGTCGATTTGCTCGCGAACCTGCGCCATTTTTTTGCGGATACGTTCCAGATCGTTCAGCCTGTCGCTTGCCATCAATGGCTCAAAGCCCTGCTGCAGCCGGGCCACCAGTGAGCGAATGGTTTTAACGTCGCCACGCTGCTTCGCCTGGTTGAGCTGCACCATCATCGCGTTAGCTTCCTCTTTCAGGTCGTCCGCCACCAGATCCGGATGGCAGAGCTTGCTCGCCTGCCGCCAGAGGCGCTTGAGCTCGTTCCGATCCTCTTCCGAAAGATCCTTGCCCTTGCGCAGCCGCACTTCGGCATCGTGATGCTGCTCGCGATATTTCTCGTACTCTTCGTTAGCGTCGTCGCGCGCCTGACGCGTAGGCTCCTCTTCGCGCGTTAAGCCGCTCTCCAGCTCCAGCGCTTCGGCCAGCAGGTTGGCAATCAGATTGCTTTGCTGTTCCAGATGCTTACGCGCCTCAGCGGCCTGCACGGAGTCGGCCGGGAGATCGCGCCAGCGCTGGGTGAGCGTCGCCAGCACCTCTACCGCCTGCGCCATATAGCGCTGGCAGCGACGGTAATCTTCCTCGCGACGACGCGCTTCCGCCTGCTGACGGCGCAGATTGAGCTCGGCCAGCGTTTTACGCAGGGCGAGGATCTGCTGCATCAGCGGCCCGAGGCGAGAAAAATAGAGATCGTTGAACTCATCAAGCTGCTGCACCCGGGCGTTGCGCCGGTCAATCAGATCGCGCAGACGCTCTTCCAGCGCCTTCAGCTCCAGCTTGCTGGCGGCCACCTGCGGATCGCGCCACTGGGTCACGGCGCGCTGGCCCTGCAGCCAGGCGGTAATTGCCGCCATCGCAGCGGTGTAGTTCTTCTCCTCAAGCGCCACGACGATTGCCTGCAGCTCATCGTCAAACGCTTCATTTTTCAGGCGTGTCAGCTGGCTCTGGATGATGTCGTCATCTTCCAGTTCAATGGCATTTTTAATGATTTCTAGCCGTTTGATCGGTGTGCTCATGATGCCTTTCGCTTTGGCGCTTAAGTATTTGAGTTAAGGTTAGTTGTTGTAAAAGCTACAGGAAATAATACACACGGATGATGATCGGCGCGATGGGGGATTTCTTTAGTTTTGCAGTTTGTGAGGGTGAGCTGCAGGGCGGGCTACGAGTGATTGATTCCGTATGTGCTCGCATAGGGTGCAGCAAAAATCAGAGGCGGGATACAGCCTGGCGAATGCCTGGGGAAAAGTCAGGGGACATCCATCATTCACCCAACAAAAAAAGCCACTCAATAGAGTGGCTTAATCATATGATTGTAAAACTAAAATTTGGTGGCCCCTGCTGGACTTGAACCAGCGACCAAGCGATTATGTAGTTCCTACAGGAACAACCGAAAATCAATAGTTTGCGTTATTTATCATTGATATAGATTGCCATTGTTTGCCAATAATTACCCATTATTCGCCATTTCTACCGCCACTTTATCGCCAATCTAAACCCAAGTAAGATCCATGCCTAAAACATGAGAAAATCATGCATCAGGGGCAATCCAGGCGCTTAAGGGTAAAGCCTGACATTGTAAGTGAGAAGTAAACTCATTACTCTTGTAAGAGGCACCTTGACACAGCACAAAATCATAAGACCCATTAAACCGTGAATAGATTTGGGGAGATATAGCAAAACTGTAAACTAATGCTATTTTTATATTTCTCCCATTTTTCTTTGCTTCAACGGTTATGTATTCACCATCTTTTATTGGGTCTCCAATGTTGTGACATTGCCAACCTTTATCTCTCAGTAGAGGTATTATTATTTTATCCATTTTTTCACTCAGTGTAACAGCACGGATTGACCATCCGTCATCAGATGCTGTCACATTAAATGGCAATTCATTTGTCAACTGATAACGATTCAATGCAAATTTTTTAATAGCTTGTGCCTCAAGGCATGCTAGTACCTCTGCATGAAAAGACAGTGATTCGTCATTGCTTTCAGGAACGAATATACTGATTCTGCTATCGGCAAATGAAAAACATTCAACAAATGCTAACGCATGTATTAAACCTATCGCTCTGAAAAAATTACTTTCATTTTGCCATACATCGGAAAGGGCATGTGCAAAATGGTGTCTATTAAAACCAGACTCTTTGTCATAGTTAATCGTGTTTGCGTAAAAACTATCTAACAACCATGCTCGAAGCGTCTCAAGCATAAATACTCTTTCATTATTGATTTTTAAAAACGTAGGATCGCAAAATTCGTTAGGAATCCAATCCACTCCATGAATATCAAGTTTCAAAACATTCAATCGAGCTATATCAAAACAACTATTTATTTTACTTACTGTATCTAGCTCGCTTCCTTCTTCACCAACGATGACTCTCAATATGTCTTCAATTATTGGGATGAGAGCTGCAATGGCGGCTATTTTCATTCCGCTGTAAAACGCTAATATAGCTTCTTTAATTATAGGGAGGTGTTTGCTGATTGCTGTGGATGTTGATAGGTTTTGAATGGTTACGGGAATTATTACTGATAATGGATATAATGAGCAGAATTCATTCTCAAAACGTTTTTGAGCTATTTTGGTATCAATTGTTGAAAAGGTTCTGGGGGTTACATCACACCGTTGTATCGATTCCGATAATGCCCCATTAGAAATATATGGTGGTAAAAACCAATCGATATGCTTCCAGTATTTTTCATAATTTAGTGACGGGGCAATTCGCTCTTGTGATAAATTAATTTCGGTAGCCCTTAGTCTAGGGAAAATTGCGCTCCCTGTGTTGGTTTTTATTAATATGCCATCTGAATGCACATCATAACCAAAGGTGATTTCTCTTAATTCAATTATAGTTAAACCCTTCGTGTCTGCTAAGGACTTTATTTCATCTAAAGTAATTGATGTATGCTTATTTTGGCTGGATATTTGATACCAAATCCCCTTGATACGGCTGTCTATAGATACATTATCAAGCAACATTCAAAACCTCATTAATCTTCGTTTGGGAATTGAGAGGGTTCAACTTCACGGCATCTTCTAAGTGATCTGGAGCGAAATGCGCATATCGCATCGTCATTTTTATGTCGGTATGGCCGAGTACCCGCTGCAAGACCAAAATATTACCACCATTCATCATAAAGTGACTGGCAAAGATGTGGCGCAAAACGTGGGTAAGTTGTCCTGCCGGTAGTTCGCTGCCAGTTCTTTCCAAAGCAGACCGGAACGCGCCATAACAATCATTAAACAACCGGCCTTTTTTATCATCAGGAAGAGACTCAAAGAGCTCTTTGCTGATTGGGACGGTACGGTTTTTTCTGCCTTTCGTGTTGGTGTATGTGATTTTGTATTTCGCGAGCTGGCTTTTTCTCAGGCTCTCGGCCTCAGACCACCGTGCGCCAGTGGCGAGACAAATTCTTACCACAGTTTCTAAATCAGGGTGGTCATGCCGTTTACACTCTCCGAGCAGTTGCGAAATTTGGTCGTGAGTTAGCCATGCCATTTCCATTTCTTCTGTGCGGAATGGGCGCATATTTTTCAGTGGGTTTTCACCCTTCCATTCTCCAGGGCGGTTTAACTCATTGAACACTGCCCGGAAGTAGGCCAGCTCAAGATTAAGCGTGCGAGGCGATACCTCTTTCACTCTGTTTGAACGGGAATACTCACCTTTTAACCGTTTTTCTCGGTAGCGGGAAAACATCTGCGCATCGAAATCGCGTGCGAGTGGTTCACCCATACACTCAAAAGCATGGTGCATGGCTAACTGGCGTTTCAGGCCGTCTTTCAGTGTAATGCCATGAGCGCTATACCATGAATCAACCAGCTTTTTTAACGTGCGCCTGTCTTCCTTTTCTTCCTGCCACGGGTTTTGAACGGTGTACTGTTCAAACGCCAGAGCCTCGCCCTTAGTAGCGAATTTCTTTCTGATACGCTTGCCTTTTGCACCGTTTGGGTAGAGCTCACAAATCCAACCGCCAGTAGGATTCTCATGACCCAACCTCAGCTCACCTCGCTGTAAATCCCCACTACGCGACCCACCGTTTTTATCTCGTCGATACCGCATTCAAACGGAACCTTGCCGCCCGCCACGTGGAGTTTTTTACCCGGCAGCAGCGTGAGGTCGCGGATGCTGGCGGTGCCTTCAATCTCAACCAGCCACAGGCCGTCGGTTAACGATGCTTCTTTTTCAATAAAGTGCAGCTTTCCCTCCGCCCGAACGGCGATGCCGCGAGCCAGCGGTTTGCTAAAGAAACCAGAGCCAATACTCAAAGTGGTATTTTCTTCCAGCTTCCCATCACTTAGTGTGAATGTGGAAACCGAAACCGGATCGCCCGGCGCGGGGTGACCTTCAAACTGTGCACCTTGTCCGGTCATCAGCCAGCGAAGGCTGGCACCGGTGTCCAGCGCGCACTGAACCGCAAAGTCGTAAGAGACGGTACCGCGCGCGTAGCGGTTCTGAAGCGAGCTGGCGGCGATATTAAAGTGCCGGGCCAGCTGGATTTTCTGCGTGAAACCATATACCTGACAGATTCTATCGAGTAACTCTTCATTATTCACTTGAGAATCTAAAATCAAAATATATTCCTTTGGGTGTTTACTAATACTCACTTGGGTATTAGTATCATTACAAATTCGGGCAATCAGCGGCAGGCGTTGGCAAACAGAGGCTAATGATTGCAGACATTATCAAAATGGGAATCATGCAGCATGGCATCTGAAATCGCAATCATCAAACGGCGGAAAAAACCGTGCTGTGCCCGTTTTCAGCGCACTAGCGTGCGTGAATTTACGCGAGGGGAGATATGGCGATAGAAGCTGCCCGTGCAAGGGTTCCACTTAGCGTGGGAGCTCGCCTTAGCGGGCTTAACCACATCGCTGAACTGCGCGCCCGATACGGGAGCGATAGCGGAAAAGAGCTGGCGCGGTTTATGGCTGAGCTGCGCGATAAGCGCGATCCCTGTTTTGAGGAGAACAGCAGGGCGCTGGCCGCCCTCTTTTTCCTGGCGAGATTGCCCGTCGCCCGTCATGAGTGCGAGCTCAGTGAGCTAACCACAGAGGAGAAAAGGGCGCTGATTAACGCCATGAATCATTTTCGTGCTGTCGTGAGTTTATTTCCTGAACGGCTGACCATGCCGATATAACCCAACCCAAAAACTAATGGCGTAAACCCGCCGGGCATCCTTTTGCCTGAATTTAAGGAGAACGCGTGATGCGAAACAGTGAAAACCGCCCTTATCCGACCGGAAGTGAAGAACTGAAGCGCCTGCTGGCAGAGGCAAAAACAGAGGAACGATGCGCGCGAGCCCTCGCGGTCTCCCTGCGTCTGGAGGCGCTGGCGAGCCATATCTACAAAACCGGCATGAGCGGAGAAGACGTTGCCGAACTGCTGTGCCACGAGGCGGCCCGCTACGAGCGTGAATCCCAGGAGCTACACTGATGGCCGATTTTATCGATCTTGCGCAGGCGCGCGAGCAGGAGGACAGAGAGCGTTACATTAATCGCGCCCGCAGACGACCCGCATCGCCTTCGCGTTTCCTCTGCGAGGACTGCGAGGCCCCGATACCGGAGGCGCGCCGAATAGCGGTGCCTGGCGTAGCCCTGTGCGTGACCTGCCAGGAGATCGCGGAGATGAAAAATAAACACGTCCGGGGAGGATAAGTTGGCTACGTCATTTGCTTATCCGTGGAATGCCCCACGGTCGGCCATTGCCAGCCCTTATCTCACCCACGCCCAACAGCAGCGCCGCGATCGCCTTTTCGCGGCGCTGCAGCAGGCAAGAATTGCCCTCTCACAGCAGCCAGACTGCGTACGCTTCGAGGTCTGGCGCACGGTTGACGCCCTCGAACAGCATCGGGGCAGCCCGCAGGCTAACGCCTTTTTGATCCGCTTCTGCAAAAGGATGTTGCCCCGTCTGAGGCGGGTCTCTGAACGCTATGCCTGCACAGGCCTGCACGACGAGGTCTCCAGGGCCGTGTTTGACGGCCATTTCGACACTCTGCTTCTGCAATACCTCGCCTCGCGGATGGTCGAACTGGTTGCCCGCTATAACCGCCTTCCTGATATGTCCCGCGCGGACATCGACCTGCTGGCCGCAGATATCGCCAGCTTTATTCGCGGCGAGCTGGCGAATATTAACGATGCTGAGATGGGTGAATACCAGACGCTGTACGTCTGGTATCAGCGCGCCGGACTGATCGCCCGACAGTTCAACGTGTCGCCTCCGCACTGGGAGCGGGTGTCGAAGACGTTTTTCAACAAAGATGACGTTGCCGCGGCGGTGATCCGCATGTTTTCCGAGGCGTGGTGGCGCGGGCGCCTGCGTCGGGTCGCGGCTGCCTGGAGCGAGCATTTGCAGATTGCCCTCGGCAACGTCAGCAAACGGAGAACGGCGTATGCGAGCAAACGCTGCGTGACCGAGTGGCGCGAGCAGAAGCGCCGCACGCGCGAATTTCTCAAGGGCATGGAGCTGGAAGATGAAGAGGGCAACCGCATCAGCCTGATTGAAAAATACGACAGCTCGGCGGCCAACCCGGCGATACGTCGCTGTGAACTGATGACCCGTATCCGCGGGTTTGAAAATATCTGTGAGGCGCTGGGCTACGTGGGCGAGTTCTATACCTTAACCGCGCCCGCGCAGTATCACGCGACGCTGAAATCAGGCTTCCCCAACGCGAAGTGGAACGGGGCCAGCCCGGCGGATACGCAACTCTACTTTACCCGCCTGTGGGCGCGTATCCGGGCAAAACTGCACCGGGACGGGCGCCGTATCTTTGGTATCCGCGTTGCGGAACCCCATCACGACGGTACACCCCACTGGCACATGCTGATGTTTATGCTGCCGGAAGACGTCGAATGCGTTCGCCGGATTATCGGGGATTACGCCCGGCAGGAGGATGGCGCTGAGCTGCAGAGCGAAGACGCCAGACAGGCGCGCTTTCACGCGGACGCGATCGATCCGCAGAAAGGCAGTGCTACCGGCTATATCGCCAAATACATCTCAAAGAATATCGACGGCTATGCGCTCGATGGCGATACCGATAACGAAAGCGGTGGATTGCTGAAGGAGACGGCGTCCGCCGTGTCGGCCTGGGCAGGACGCTGGCACATTCGCCAGTTTCAGTTCATCGGCGGCGCGCCGGTAACGGTCTACCGCGAGCTGCGACGTCTGGTGGATGCCGAGGCCGCGCGCGGTCTGAGCATTGAGTTTGCCGCCGTCCAGGAGGCTGCCGACGCCGGGGACTGGGCGGGTTACGTTACCGCGCAGGGCGGGCCGTTTGTGCGTCGCGATGATTTACAGGTGCGCACGCTGTATGAGCCGCGCGCCGGGTTTAACCAGTACGGCGAGGAAACGGTCCGCATCCGCGGCGTGTACGATTCCGCCGTTGGCGCGGGCAGCCCAGTTTTAACCCGGCTCACGCAGTGGAAAATTGTACCGAAGCGGGCCGCGGATCTTAAGGACGCGCCCGTATCCTCTCGGAGTTCTGTCAATAACTATACGCAGACCGATCTTTCTCAACCCCTCAGCCGGCGTGCGAGGCGGGCGTTAACCGAACGCATCAAATTCATCCGCCCTGGCGCGACAGCGCCCGTCGTCTTCGCGAGCGACCCGCAGAACGGCGTGCCGGAGAAGGTGATCGATGAGATACGGCTCGCCACCGGGATAGCCATCAGCCGGGCAGAAGCCCTGCATCTGATGGCGGGAGGCATCAGCCGCTTTAACGATAAATGGTGCAGAGGTGCAGCCGACGGATCGCTATTTCCGGCACCGTGTTCTTACCAGCAAAAGGCGCGGAAAATCCTTGAACGTATTGGGTATTTAACGGATCTCTTCGCTCAGAGAACCCGCTAATCTCCATCCATATCATGTACATACCGTGAAGGGTTCTGATTTTTCGCTTCACTCTTTTTATGAATACGTGCTACTGTATGTTTATACAGTATCTCGTGGTGGAGGTTGTGTGGACAGAGAGTTGAACGAGCAGGTCATGATTGAACGAGTCGAGCTGATTGCGCGACTGACGACAGAAGGAACGTGTCAGGAAAGAGATCGTGAGATTGCCCTGAATTTGATTGCTGAGATTGCGCGGGGAAATTTAATTAAGAACAACGCATTTACCGTTGTGTTCTCAGCATCGCCTGTTCCGGAACGAATCAAAAAAGAGGGCAACGTTCGGGTGAACATTACTCTCGATAAAGATCAGCAGATCGATCATGCCGTCGTTGAGGCCTTTCAGTGCGAACTGACCCGCAGAATACGCTCCCTGTTTCCGTCATCGCGGGTGAACGTGAAAATAGGATCGGTGACGGGTGTCGAGCTCCAGGGGCTTGAAAAAGAAGCCGATCGCGAGGCGCTGGACGCTATCCTCCGGGAAGTCTGGGAAGACGAGAGCTGGCGCTAGCCCCGGCGTCATCACCCGTACCAACACCCTCATTCCTGTTTTGCGCTTCCGTTGAACCACGCTTCGCCGCTCGCGGACGATCTGTTGTGCCCGCGATTGTCCATCCGACAGCGATAGCGAAAAGCCTGCTGGCCCGGGAAACTCTACGGTACCTGGAAACCGGATGTTGGGAGCGTCTGATGAAAATCTATGCAATGCAGGGGGACACGCTTGATGCCGTTTGCGCCCGCTTTTATGGGCGCACGGCTGGCGTCGTTGAAGCCGTTCTGAAGGCCAATCCTGGCCTCGCGGAGTTAGGCGTTATCTTGCCTCACGGCACGCCGGTAGAGATGCCGGAGGTGAATAGCGCCCCCACAAAAGAATCCGTAAACCTATGGGACTGAGCCTGGAGAAAATCACCACGTTTATCGCCTACTGGCTGGCCGTGGCGCTGGCCTGGTTCGGGGCGATGTCTCCTGAAAAAGTCGCGCTGTACGTCGGGAGTCTTTGCGCCATTTTTACCGCATTAACGAATTACTGGTTTAAGCGAAAAACCTGGCGCTATCTCCAGTCTCTTGGCCTCGATAAGAAGAGCATTCGTGAACTCAATCATTAAGCGTTGCAGCGTCGCCGGCGTGCTGGCCCTGGCGGTGCTGATGCCTGACTTTCGATTACTGAAAACGTCCCCGGAAGGATTGGCGTTGATTGCCGATCTCGAAGGATGTCGCCTCTCGCCCTACCGGTGTAGCGCCGGCGTATGGACGTCCGGCATTGGCCACACGGCAAACGTTGTGCCGACGCGGGACATTACCGAGCGTGAGGCCGCGGTAAATCTGGTCGCTGATGTGCTCAATGTTGAGCGGCGTCTGGCGGCGTGTGCGCCAGTAGAGATGCCGCCCCGGGTCTATGACGCGCTGGTGAGTTTTACCTTTAATGTCGGCGCAGGCGCCGCCTGCCGTTCGACGCTGGTGTCCTTTATCAAACGTAAACAGTGGCCGCAGGCATGCGGGCAGCTTACCCGCTGGGTGTACGTCAACGGCGTCAAAAATGCCGGTCTGGAAAACCGTCGCGTCCGCGAGAAGGCCTGGTGCATGAAGGGGCTGCCGTGAGAACGCTCATGCTGGCGCTGGCCGGGCTGCTGGCCATCACGCTGTGGCTTCGTCATGACAACCTGAACCTGTCCCGTTCCTTAGCCACGGCCAACCGGGTCGCCAGCGAGCAAAAAACAGCCCTCGCCACGCTTGATCAGCAGCTGTCCCTGTCGCAGCGGATGGCCAGAGCAAATGAAAATGCCCAGGTCAGGCTCCGTGAGGAGCTTGTCACCGCGGGCGAGGAGAGGGCAAGACGGGAAGCGACTATCGGGAGATTACTCAATGAAAATGAAGCGTTACGCCGCTGGTATACCGCTCAGCTGCCTGATGCTGTCCGCAGGCTGCACACCCGCACCGCCTGCGCCTCTGCAGCCCATTGTTTACAACGCCTGCCCGAAGGTGAGCCGCTGCCCGATGCCGGGGAGCGAACCCGCCACTAACGGCGATCTCAGCGCGGATATTCGCAGGCTGGAATACGCCCTTATCGCCTGCGCGCTGCAGGTTGAAACCATTAAAGACTGTCAGGATAAACTCGATGCACAAACTCAAGAGCCTGCGTCAGGCATTAATTGACGCGATCCCCCAACTCAATGCCAACCCGGAGCGCCTGCAGATGTCGGTCGGAGGCGGCAATATTGACGCCCGCCAGGCCTCCTCGCTCTCCTTTGAAAAGCGGTATGCGCTGAACGCGAAGGTTAGCGGCTTCACCGGCGACAGCGAGGGATTTTTCGTCCCGGTGCTGGCCTGGCTTCGGGAAAACCAGCCGGATATTTTTACCCTCGATGAAGGCCGTAAAAACGGTTACACCTTCGCGATCGTCTTAAACGATGACGATACGATGGATATCACCATCAGCGTGCAATTAACCGAGCGTATTCTTGTTTCCCAGGAGCAGGGCGCTCTGCACGCGACGTATTCCCCCGAGCCGCCGCTGCCGGAGCCCGTCACGCGTCCGAAGGCGCTGTACGTTAACGGCGAGCTGGTCAGCCAGTGGGAGGAGTAATTTCCCCGCGCTGAAGGCCGCCATCCGACTGCCGTCTGGACCGCTTGTTGTATCATCCCGCAGAAAACCCCGTCTCGTTGCTGCCGTTCCTCCTGAACGGCATTCTCTTCTCATGAATACATTAACTTCCATGAACGGCATCGCTCGCGCGATCCGCAATCTTATTCGTATCGGTGTTGTGACCGATGTTGACCTCAGCAGAGGACTTTGTCGTGTCCAGACCGGCGGGATGAAAACCACCTGGCTGAACTGGCTCACCTGTCGTGCGGGACGTTCGCGCGTCTGGTGGGCCCCTTCTGAGGGGGAACAGGTGCTGCTGCTGGCCATCGGCGGCGAGCTTGATACCGCCTTTGTGCTGCCCGGCATTTTCTCTGACGACCATCCGGCGCCGTCCGGGTCACCTGACGCGTTCCACGTCTCGTTCCCTGACGGCGCGGTGATTGAGTACGAACCCGGTCACGGGGCGCTGACGGTTACAGGCATTAAAACGGCCGATATTACCGCCTCTGAATCGCTGACTGCCACCGTGCCGGAGGTGAGGGTGACGTCAACGTCCCGCATCACGCTGGATACGCCTGAAGTGGTGTGTACCAACAAGTTAATTACCGCCTCTCTTGAAGTGCAGAAGGGCGGTGTGATGGCCGGAAATATTGAGCATTCCGGCGGTAAATTCACCTCCAACGGGGTGCAGGTGGATAACCACGCGCACGGCAGTGTGCAAAGCGGCGGAAGCTGGACTAAGGGGACACAATGACGGTGCGTTACAGGGGGATGAACAGGCAGACCGGGCTTAGCCTTTCAGAGGCGGAACACATCCGCCAAAGCGTGCGCGACATTCTGGTTACGCCGATTGGCTCGCGGGTCATGCGGCGGGATTACGGCTCGCTGCTGGCGGCGATGATCGACAGGCCGCAGAGCCCGGCGCTGCGTCTGCAAATCATGGCCGCCTGTTATTCCGCCATCCAGAAATGGGAGCCGCGAATAAGCCTGACGGCCATCACTTTCGAGCGTTCGGAGAACGACGGGACGTTGTATGTCGATATCACCGGCACGCGCCCGACCTCCGGGCAATCCTTTTCTATCACCATTTCACTGAGTTAAACGCTATGGCTATTGTTGATCTGAGCCAGCTCGCCGCGCCTGATGTCGTGGAGGAGGTGGATTATGAAACGCTGTTGGCAGAACGAAAGGCCACCTTTGTCTCGCTCTATCCGGAAGAGGAGCGAGAGGCGATTGCACGGACGCTGACGCTGGAATCCGAGCCGATTGTGAAGCTGCTGCAGGAGAATGCCTACCGGGAAGTTATCTGGCGCCAGCGGGTTAATGAGGCTGCGCTGGCCGTGACGCTGGCCTATTCTTCCGGTCACGATCTGGACGTTATTGCGGGAAACAATAATACCGAACGCCTGACCATCACCCCGGGCGATGTCACTACCATTCCGCCAACGGCTGCCGTCATGGAGTCTGATGCTGACCTGCGACTGCGTGCGCAGCAGGCCTTTGAAGGGTTGAGCGTCGCGGGGCCGGTTGGAGCCTATGAATATCATGGTCGAAGCGCCGACGGACGGGTCGCTGACGTTTCGGTTGAAAGCCCTCAGCCCGCATACGTGACGATTTCGGTGTTATCCCGTGAGGGTGATGGTACCGCTCGTCCTGAACTACTGGCGGTTGTTGAAAAAGCGCTTAACGCTGAAACCGTCCGCCCGGTCGGCGATCGTGTAACTGTCCAGTCAGCCGAAATTGTGCCTTACAAGATAAACGCAACGCTCTACGTTTATCCCGGACCAGAAGCTGAACCCATCAGACAAGCTGCAGAGCAGAAGCTGCTGAATTATATCAGCGCACAGCATCGCCTTGGACGCGATATTCGTCTGTCGGCCATCTATGCAGCACTTCACGTTGAAGGCGTGCAGCGCGTGGAACTGGAATCTCCCCACTCTGACATTGTACTGAGTAAGTCGCAGGCCTCGAACTGTACCTCGTATCAGATAGCAATCGGGGGTTCGGATGAGTGAAAGGCTGTTACCCGTTGGATCCTCGCCGCTGGAAGTCGCCGCTGCCGCTGCGCTCTCGAATATTGAGCGTGTGCCGGTACCTCTACGCACGTTATGGAACCCCAGCGCGTGCCCGGTAAATTTACTTCCCTACCTGGCATGGGCGCTGTCGGTAGACCGTTGGGATGAGGCGTGGCCGGAGAGCACCAAACGCAGCGTCATTATGTCCTCGTTTTTCGTCCATCAGCACAAAGGAACCATCAGCGCATTGCGTCGTGTGGTGGAACCGCTTGGCTTTTTGATTGAGGTGCGCGAGTGGTGGCAGCTCGGTGAGGAGCCTGGCACATTCCGTCTGGTTGTCGGTGTGCTTGATAACGGCATCACGGACGAAATGTATCAGGAGCTTGAACGGCTCATTGAGGATGCCAAACCGGCAAGTAGACACATGACCGGGCTGGCTATCAGCCTGAGCTCAACGGGAGAGTTTTATGTTGGCGCAGGATGCTATCACGGCGATGCGCTGGCTGTTTACCCCTATACCACTGAGGAACTTATTGTCGGTGGTGATTATTACCCGGCCTCGGCCATCCATTTGATTGATAACCTGAGAGTGAACGCATGACCGCAAAATATTTTGCCATACTGACGAATCAGGGCGCGGCGCGGCTAGCTAACGCGACGGCACTTGGTACGCAACTCAACCTGACGCAAATGGCGGTAGGCGACGCCAACGGAACGTTGCCAACCCCCGACCCGGCGCAGACGAAGCTCGTCAACCAAAAACGCATAGCGCCGCTGAACCTGCTCGCTGTTGACCCAAACAATACCAGCCAGATCATCGCTGAACAGATTATTCCCGAGAATGAGGGCGGTTTCTGGATCCGAGAGATCGGTCTCTATGACGACGACGGCATTCTGATCGCCGTGGCTAACTGCCCGGAGACATATAAGCCTCAGCTGCAGGAAGGCAGTGGCCGCACGCAGACCATCCGCATGATTCTTATTGTGTCGAGCACATCGTCAATTTCCCTGAAAATTGATCCGTCGGTTGTGCTGGCAACGCGTCAGTACGTTGACGATAAAGTTATTGAGGTAAAGGGCTACGCTGATGATCAGATGAAAAAGCATATTGCTGCTGATAATCCGCATAAACAGTACCCTTTAATCGCCAATGCGTTAAAAGAAATTGCCGATGCGGGGTTAAGCGCTGAGGTTCTC
>NZ_JBSKJQ010000006.1:0-261032 GCF_053709655.1 Enterobacter sp. UPMP2060 | reverse complement strand
CTGGCGCATCTGCTGAAATCGACAGAGGATAACCCGGCTATCAACACGATTGCGCACGCGATACTGGGTGGCGCAGTTGCGGTACTGCAGGGGAATAGCGCAGCGGCGGGTGCGGCAGGTGCCGCGACGGGTGAGCTGGCTGCGCGGGCAATCATGGCGGCAATGTATCCAGGTAAAGCGGTCAGCGACCTGAGTGAGGAGCAGAAACAGACGGTCAGCACGCTAGCGACAATTTCGGCAGGAATGGCCGGAGGGATTGAGGGGGGTAGTACTGCGTCGGCTGCGGAGGGAGCGCAGGCCGGGAAGAATGCGGTTGAGAATAACTATCTGAGCAGCAAACAAATAGAGGCCTGGTCTGCTGAAATGAAGTCCTGTCAGGCCAGCGGCGGTAATTGTGATGGCATTATAAAGAAATATGAGGAACTGAGTACCTCTCAGCAACAGCAGCTTATCAGAGACTGTGCGACCAATCCTACGACTTGCCAGCAGAAATATGGTGATGTGCTGGCTGATAGCATGGCGGTAAAGCATGCACTGGATAAAGCACTGGGTCAGGACATTCCGGCCAAGATGGCTTATGACCTGACAGCAACATGGATGCATCAGATCCAGGCTGATGGAGTTATTTCCACCAACAAAGTCTCGGAAGCTCTTCAGAAAGAGTATGGACTGGATGCGATTCAGACTGATATTGTAGCTGGTGCAGCGGCGGCGGCTTTCGGAGGAATTAGTAAGGCTGGGAAGGGAAGCGCAATACCTGTACCTACCCCTATGAAAGCTAATAATGGGTTGGTATATAAATCGAATCCAAAACACACGCCGGGTCAGTCAAGTAATAGGCCTAACGCTGGTATTGAACCTCAAGATTCACTTAAGCTTTTTGAGCAATCAATTCCGAGTACAAAACAATATTCAAATAAGGAGGTTAGATTTGCTGTTGATAGCCAAGGGAATGTGCATCGCTTTGTGGGTACGAATGGCGAGTATCATTGGAACGGAAGTACTGCAGATAAGAATGCTTTGACTAGTGAACAAATACCAACTGCAATCCAGAAACAATTGGGAGTAAGAATAAAATGATTTATGGCGATCCATTTCTTTTTGCTCTCCAGTTTGACGTTGTTGAATGCTGGAACGATCCGGATGATATCTGGAAAAATGGTCTTTTTGCTTTATATATTGAAGGTAAAAAAGTGTTTGATACCGTAGACGCTTTTGAGCTACGAACGACGTTCAGTTTTTATTCAAAGGCACCAATAAATCAGCTTTATATCAACGATTTAGATGTTAGTGCTGGTGAGCTTTACAACAATGCAAAAGGTTATTTTCTTGGAGACGGTGAAAAATTGATTGATGGGTTATTTGATATGACATGTGTCCCTATGGAAGATAACCGTTGCTATCTTTACTTTATCAAGACAAGTGTTGGAGATCGGCTTGTATGGAGTGCTGATTCTAGCGATCGAATAAACGAAACAGTTCTCCCGCCAGGAACAATCCTTAATGTAATTAATAGATTACAAGATTGTCATTTATAATGCTCTCTCGGCCATCATAGCGGGTTTTCTTTACCGAACGCGGATCCATATATGAAACATGGGTCATTATATGCGGATGAAAAAATATTGATGTGTCTGGTGATCTTCGCCGGGGCGGTAGCGTATTCGGGCCAAAAAAGCGTTTCGGGGCAAAGAGTTTCCGGTCCGGAAGTTCAGCAGGTGGAAACAGTATAACTCAATGAAAAAATAGGGAAAATCGTTATCATTACGATAATGTGCACCGGATCGAGTTGTAGATGAGGATAACTCTCTCAGTTCGGGCAGCAAAAAAGTCGCAGCGAAGAACTGGTAGCTTGCGGCACTGACAGCAGTTGCAAAGCAAATGTTCGTGAAAAATACGCCAACGAGTATGACAAGGTTCAGATGCAGAACGTGGGTTTTATGCAATACTCGACGCGTGAAAGATGCGTAGAATATCTCCCGAGTAGCTGTCAAAATATTGACAATTTTTCTGTTGAGAATAAGGCGTTTGATATAGAAGCATGGACGGCAACGGACACGTGCAAGAGTTGCTAATGGGTCAATACCAATAAGTGATCAAGAGAAAGCCAAAGCGTCTCGACGTACTGCCAAACGAATATCAATATTACGAAAATGATTGTGGTAGTTATAGAAATGATGATTAATCCGCGATTAAAACTTTTCTTATTACTGGTATTACTCTGGATGTCAGGCCTCTTTATCACTATGGCTACAGGCCGTCTGCTAATTGCAGCGGCCTCGTATCTCTTCATTAATGATTTGGATTTCAAGTAGAGCGACTTGATTCCTGCGCTCAAAATCTCTGTAGGCGCAGGGATCATCATTGGAGGGGACAGTCCCTGATGGTGAAAGAGAAAAAATAAAAACTTCATTTTACTGGACTTCAAAGGAAGATAATGCGGCTTACCCCAGCCTCTCCACCCCCGTCTCCCTCTTCTCCATCGACAGCTGGTACAGCGAGAACGACCTCTGCTTCTCAATCAACTTCGCCAGCTCCGGCGAGTGGCTGGTGAGCCAGATCTGCGCGTAGCGGCTGGCCTCGGCGATTAAGCTCGCCAGGGCGGGCAGCATCTGCGGGTGCAGGCTGTTTTCCGGTTCGTTCAATGCGATAAACGCCGGTGGGCGCGGGCTTAGCAGCGCTACCGCCAGACACAGAAAGCGTAAGGTGCCGTCGGAAAACTCCGCCGGTTCCAGCGGCCTGCTCAGTCCTTCGTGCTGTATCACGCTGGGTTTCAGTAATCTCCACAACGAGAGCCAGACCAGCGGCAACGGCTATACGGTGGCGCTTTCCGGCAGCGCGGGCGGCAGCGGAAACGGTGAAAACCGCAACCTGGCACCGGCCATCGGTACGGGCCAGGCAGAAGAGAGCCACACCGGCACGACCTCATCAGCGGTGAGTGGCGGTAGCATTGTCATTCGCAACCCGGCGGGACAGAAACAGGATATTGCTGACCTGAGCCGTGATACGGCTGACGCCCACCACGGCGTGGACGTGAACGGTGATGTGCAGAAGGTCAGGGATAACCTGGCGGTCCAGAGCGAAGGCGCGGCCCTGGCTACCTCTGCGCTGGATGCTTACGGCAAGTATGCGGAGCAGAAAGCGCGGGAATCCAATGCGGCGCTGGGCGCGAAGCTGGCGTCAGAAGGAAAACTGCAGGGCGATACGCCGCAGGAGCAGGAAGCGTTCCTGAAGACGCAGCCCGGATATCAGAATACCGAGTACGGCCCGGGGAGTGCCTTCTGGACGAAGGGCAGCGCAGCGGCAGGATTACTGGCAGGTGCGCTTGGCGGTAACCTGAAGGCAGGCGCGGCAGCAGGGGCGGCCCCTCTGCTGGCGACCCTGGTCAAGGAGCAGAAAGACCCGACAGCCCGTGCCGCGCTGCACGGTATTGTGGCGGCGGCGCTGACGCAGCTGAGTGGCGGGAGCACTGCGGATGGCCTGAAGGCCGGTGCTATAGGGGCCATCACGGCCTCGGCGATGACCGACCATCTGGTCAGTGCGCTGTATGGAGATAAAAAATCCAGTGACCTGACGCCAGAGGAGAAACGGCTGGTCAGTAGTCTCGTGAGTATCGCGGGTGGTCTGGCGGGCGCTGCGGTGACGGATGGTAGCGTCTCCATGGCGGCGATGGCGTCGGAAACGGCGAAGGTGGAGGTTGAGAATAACTCGCTGAGTGTCGTTATACAGGGCGGTAAACTGGCTGCACAGGGATGTCTGAAAATTTCTGCTTGCCGTGATCGCCTGGTTGCCAGTGGTCTGGGTGCTTTACTGGGGATTGGTGCATCCACATCAGCAATGGATACATTGTCACAAGATGAGCAGTTGCATCTGATCTATGTGGCCTCGCTCAATGATCCTTCCCAGCTCAGTCAGTTAAATGATGCTCAGAAAGCGGCCTATGAGTCCCTGACAGGTAAGACGATCACCAGTACTGGTGGTACGCAGGTCATCAACCCGGGACCATCAAACACTGGTGGAGACCAGACTGTAACCGGAAATACGCCCTCCAACACAGGGAATGATAGTGTAGCAACCGGAGGGATAAATCATACTGGTAATACCAACGGTGATGGAGCGTCAAACAATAATGGCTGGACGACAACTACGCCGGTTCCGGATTCTCCTTCAATGGATGATCTTTTCTATCAGAACGAGAAGATCCCCGGCCTTGAAAATGTTCGCCCTGAAAATCCCGGTTATCCAGCCAATCAGAGTGTTATTGAAAAAATGAACGAACCTAAGTTTATTGCCTGGATAGGCAATACAGATTGTACGGATTGCTCAGATATCGCACCTAAGCTTCTCGATGCAGCTGGCGGGCACGGGAAAATTATTGAAGCAAGGCCGACGACTCCGTACAATTTAAATGTGTATGAAAATGGAAAAATTGTACATGAACAAGCTTTCCATCAGGTTTATACCGATGGTCAGTATGTTTACGATCCAAGAGTGTCCTTAAAACCGATTCCTAAAGGAGATTGGGAAAAACATATCAAATCTATAAATCAGGGAAGTGTTACGATCTCTGATAAATTACAGGGGTTAAAATAATGTTTCCGATAGGTAAGAAAGAAACTATCTTGTTGGACTTCATTGGTTCTCTTGGAAAACTGGAGTGGTTACATTATCAGAGCCGTATCGAAGATGAATGGATAAATGACCATTTTGAAAAAATTGATCGCTCTAAGTACCCTCCTTATACCAGTTTTCGATTTGAAAAAGAGGTTCCAGAAGTTATTACCTTACTGGAAGATGCGATTCAATCATATAAAGGTAAAGTTGAGTGGTGTATGACCCATCATCCGAAAGAGTATGGTACTGGTGTTAATCATCGTATTTTGCCTACATTTGTTAAGAATCTCAGAGTCAGTGAAGGTATGGAAGATGTTAACGAGTATATTGAAAACCATTATCCTGATTTTGGCCCAATCGCCTATGAAGATCTTGTTGGACTGACGGAGCATGTTCAATCAGTTTTCAAAAATGCTGGATATGATGCATAAATTTTCTTTATATGCTCTGTAATAACATTTTGATATGGAGCCTTAACCCGTTATGCGTACGGACGGAAAGAAGTGTCAGGTGACTATTTTAATGAGAATGCCTTAACAATAATGGCTAGCGCCACCAATCCTGGCATCTGTCATTTCTCTATCCCGTCGACCCGGTAAGCGAAGCGCCACCGGGCCATGGCAGATTAATATTGACTCATCACCCTTTCGGGAACACCCAAACATGCTTCTCAGGCAACGAAAGATGGCAGTGCTGCGGATCCCGAACCTCATGCCCATACGCGCGGATCACAAAATCATCTCCCACCGTGCGGAACAGGTACTCCCAGCGGTCGCCGAGATACATGCTGGTGAGCAGCGGCAGCTCAAGCTGATTTTCCCCAGGCCCATCGACCACCGCCACGCGCTCGACGCGGATCACAGCCGTCGCTTCTTCACCGCTCTGCACCCCTTCACCGGCCTGGCCCCACAGCACCCAGCCTTTTCCTTCGATACGCGCTTTGCCGTCGCGCACTTCGGTGACCTTGCCGTGCAGGCGGTTGTTGCTGCCCATAAACTCGGCGGTAAAAAGCGTTTTCGGCGAGCCGTACATCTCCTGCGGCGTGCCCTGTTGCTCAATTTTGCCGTTGTTAAGCAGCAGGATGCGGTCGGAAATGGACATCGCCTCGTTCTGGTCGTGCGTCACCATCAGTGCCGATAGCCCGAGCTTAATAATCAGCTCGCGCAGGAACACGCGGGCCTCTTCGCGCAGCTTGGCGTCGAGGTTGGAAAGCGGCTCGTCCAGCAAAATCACCGGCGGGTTGTAGACCAGCGCCCGGCCAATCGCCACGCGCTGCTGCTGTCCACCGGAGAGCTGGTGCGGGTGACGTTTGCCAAGATGGCCCAGACCAAGCTGGTCCAGCACGTCCTGCACGCGCTGCTGGATCTCTTTGGCCGGGACTTTGCGCAGCTTGAGCGGATAGGCCACGTTCTCAAACACGGTCTTGTGCGGCCACAGGGCATAGGACTGGAACACCAGCCCAAGGTTACGCTCTTCCGCCGGGACCTCGCTGCGCGGCGTGCCGTCGTAAACTTTATTATTGCCAATGACAATCGACCCCTGCGTCGGTTTTTCCAGACCCGCAACGGCGCGCAGGAGGGTGGTTTTACCGCTGCCAGAGGGGCCTAACAGTGAGACCACTTCGCCGCGCTTCAGGTTCATGGAGACACCTTTTAAAACAGGATTGTCGCCGTAGGTTAAGTGCAGATCGTCAACCGCTAATTCAATCATGTATTTTCACTCCGAAACGAAGGGCAATGCCCAGACCTACCACGACCAGCAGGATGTTAATGAAAGAGAGCGCCGCCACGATATCGATGGCACCCGCGGCCCAGAGGGAAACCAGCATCGAGCCGATGGTCTCCGTGCCGGGTGAAAGCAGGTACACACCCGTTGAATATTCGCGCTCAAAGATCAGGAACATCAGCAGCCACGAACCGATAAGACCGTAGCGGGAGAGCGGGATGGTGACGTGGCGGGTGATCTGCCCGCGCGTCGCCCCGGTGCTGCGCGCCGCTTCCTCAAGCTCTGGCCCTACCTGCAGCAGCGTGGAAGAGATAAGCCTCAGCCCGTAAGCCATCCACACCACGGTATAGGCCAGCCAGACGCTGAAAATGGTGCTGCGCAGCGAACGCAGCCAGACGATGACGTTTTCACGCATCCAGTCGGTCCAGGCGAACCCGGAAAGCCAGCCGGATTTCAGCGAGTTATCCA
Organism: Enterobacter sp. UPMP2060; assembly: GCF_053709655.1. Taxonomy (NCBI): domain Bacteria; kingdom Pseudomonadati; phylum Pseudomonadota; class Gammaproteobacteria; order Enterobacterales; family Enterobacteriaceae; genus Enterobacter; species Enterobacter sp. UPMP2060. The sequence goes on along the minus strand of NZ_JBSKJQ010000006.1, from coordinate 254,225 downwards.
GCCACATCGGCAGGAACAGGAACACCCACAGGAACGCCAGACCCGCCAGCAGGCCAGGCACGGCGCGCGGCACCAGCACGCTGTAGTCCAGAAAACGCGTGGTGTTGTCCGGCTTGCGGTGCATGGCAATGCCGACAAACAGGTAGCACACCACGGCCAGCGCGCCGCCAATCACGCCAATCGCCATGGAGTTGACGATGGCGCGCAGCAGGTTGGGCTGCGCCCAGATGGTGCGGAAGGTGTTCAGAGAAAGCTCGTCCCACAGCGAAACGCCCACGCCCCAGTTGGAGATAAACGCGCGCAATACCACGCCGAGCAGCGGAACGCCGATGGTGACGGTGAGCCAGAAGGCAATCACTCCGCCAGCCACCCAGCGCCATTTACCCAGCGGCAGCGCGCGGGCCTGCGAAGCCTTGCCCTTCATGGTGACGAAGCGGTTGGCGGTGCGCATCAGGCGACGCTGGAGCATCACCAGCGGGATGGTGATGCAGATCAGCACCACGGCAACCGCCGCCATCAGGTTATAGGATGGGGTGCCCATCTTGTTCGTCAGCTTATAGAGATAGGTCGCCAGCACCATGTTGCCTTCCGGGTCGCCGAGGACCAGCATCAGGCCGAACACTTCCAGCCCGAGGAAGAACAGCAGCACGGTGGCGTACAGAATGGACGGGCGCACCATCGGCAGGCTGACGGAGGTCATGACCTGCCAGGGCGACGCGCCCGCGGTGCGTGCGGCTTCTTCCACATCGGAGCCCACGCTGCGCAGCGCAGACGAGATATACAGATAGGCGTGCGGGACGTGCGTCAGGCCGGCGATGACCACAATGCTCGACATGTCGTAGATATTCCACGGCACAAAACCAATCAGCGCCTGAGCCCACTGGGAGAGAAAGCCCACCGGACCGGCGGCCACCACGTAGCCAAAGCCCAGCACCATCGGTGAAACGAAGATCGGGACCAGGATCAGCGGCTCAATCAGCCGGCGGCCGGGCAGGTCGGTACGCACCATCAGAAACGCCAGCACGCCGCCCAGCGGAATGGAGATAAAGACCAGCCCGAAAGCAAGAATAAAGCCGCTTTTCAGGGCCTTATAAAAATCAGGGTCGGTGAAAATAAACTCAAATGATTCAAAGCTCCACTCTTTTGACGGCGAAAAGAACGGGGCGGACAGGAAGCTCTGTATCACGATAAACGACAGCGGGGTGTAGATAACCAGGGCGGTTATCAGCACGACGATGCCTCGCGGCAGGCTTTGCCACTTTCTGCGTAATGTATTCATGGGGTATCCCTGGTGTTGCAGCCCAGAAAAACGAACTCAGTCGATAAGGGAGCGCGGCGGCCTGCGCCGCGCTCAGACGCTTATTTACCGGCGGCGGTACGCCACTCTTTGATGTACTCCAGGCGTTTTTTCGGCTGCAGGTATTCCAGCAGCGTTTCATCAACCGGAATTGGCTTCAGCGCGTTACCGAGGATTTTGGTCAGGCCGTCGATATCGTTTTTCCCTTCGATATCGTTACGAATGGAGGGAATATCCGCCTGATTGGCCAGAATGTTTTGCCCTTGTTCAGACAGCACATAGTCCAGCCACAGCTTCGCGGCGTTGCTGTTTTGCGATTGCTGGCTGATGAACGACACGCGCGACAGCACCAGGGTGTAATCTTTTGGATAGGAAATGCCGAGCGAAGGATCGTTCTTCGCGCGCGCTTCCGCGTAGGAACCGAGGATGTTGAAGCCGATCAGGTTTTCACCGGAGGAGACCCGCTCCATCATGGTGCCGGTAGACGACTGCACCGATAAGCCACCTTTGGCGACGTCGGCCAGGGTTTTGAAGTAATTAGGATCGGCGTTGTGATCCTGAACCGATAGCATAAAGCCCAGACCCGATTTTTCGATGTCGTAGGTGGTGACTTTGCCCTTGAATTTGTCCGTCTGGCTGGCAATCAGCTTCGCCAGCGCGGCGTGAGAATCCGGCACGTCGCCGGCCGGGATCAGGCGCTTGTTGTAGATAAAGACCACCGGCTCATAGGTGGTGCCGTAAGCCTTATCCTTCCAGACCGCCCATTTCGGCAGCTGGCTTTGCTCCGGCGATTTATACTCCATGGCGTAGTCGGTGGCGAGCTTCAGGCCGGTGTCCATAGAGGAGCTCCAGACCACGTCGCCGCTCACGCCACCGGAGGCCTGTTCGCTGATGAAGCGGTTGTACAGCTCGGTGCTGTTCATGTCGTTGTATTCGACTTTAATGCCCGGGTAGGTTTTTTCGAAGCCCTGGATCAGCGGTCCCGCGGCCTTGATGTCGGTGGTGGAGTAAATAACAACCTTGCCCTCTTTCGTTGCGGCATCAACAACTTTTTGATACTCAGCAGGATAGCCCTGCGGCAGGGCAGAGAGTGCAGAAGCAGAGAACAGTACAGTAGCGGTAAGCAGAGAAATTCGGAACGTGTTCGACATTATAGTTAACCTTTTAGTTACATTTGAGGAACTAATTGTCAACATAGCGTATCGGGCTCCACCCACAAGAGGGTGAAGCGGGCAATGATTCCGAAGTGTGATTGTCGCCGTCGTTTCAGCAATTAACACCATAAAATCCGCGAACGTTAGCCTGTGAACGGTTCTGGATTACGGTTTATCGGGCGCTTTGCGGTATAACCTTCGCGGATGACCTATATTGCCATACAGCATTTCGACGCTGATTAACCCGCTCTCCACGCAGTATTCAAGGTAGCGACGGCCCGTGGTTTTGCTAATCCCCACGTTTTCCACCACCTCTTCAACCGACATCGCGGTATGGGGATGCTCGGCGAACAGGTTTTTAATCCGTTCCAGCGTCTGGGGTTCAATGCCCTTCGTCGACGGCGTAATGGAGGCTTCCGCGGCGGGCAGGTTAAACAGGCGATCCAGCGCATGCTGGTCGACCACCTTCACCTGCTGCACGGTGTGGATGAAACGCATAAACCGCTCCAGCGAGGCGTGCAGGCGCTGGAAAAAGACGGGCTTAATCAGGTAGTCAAACGCGCCGCTGCGCATGGCGTGGCTGCAGGTCTGCATATCGCTGGCGGCGGTGATGAAGATCACCGAGCATTCGTAGCTTTTCAGCAGCGGATTATCGATGAGCTCTACGCCTTTACCGTCCGGGAGATAGTTGTCCAGCAGGATAAGTCGCGGCTGGTGCTGACGAATCAGGCTGCATGCCTGCTCAATCGACGCGGCGATGCCCACCACGCGCAGATGGAAATTCTGCTCGATATACTCGCGATGCAGCTCCGCCAGGTGCGGCTCATCTTCAACTATCACAACGTCAAGTGGTCGGGTCATGCTGTTGCCCATTCGGAATAAACACAGAAAAAATAGTGCCCTGCGGCGTGTTGTCGGCAATCTCAATGCTGCCGCCGGCCTTGTCGATATATCCTGCCACCAGGAACAGGCCAATACCGTGCTCGGTACCCACAATGTCGTTTTCGCTGTCCGGCTTGCTGCTGAATCCCTGGCGGAAAATGTGCGGCTTCAACGCATCGTCCACCCCGCAGCCCCGGTCAGCCACCTCGATCAGCAGCTCCTGGTTACGGTCAGAAATGTAGAGTTCTACCGGCGCGTGGACCGGCGCGTTGAGTGTCGCCTCCACGGCGTTGTCCAGCAGGTTACCAATAATGGACATCAGCTCCGTTTCACTCAGCGCGGCAGGCATCCGGGTGAGCTGGCAGGCGGGGTCAAACAGCAGCTCGATGCCTTTTTCGCGCGCGCTGACGTATTTTCCGAGCAGCAGCCCGCACAGCGCCGGGGAGACAAAATGGGCTGAGACAAAGTCCAGCACGCGCTGCGCGCCTTCTGACTGCACCTGAATGTAACGGATCGCCTCGTCATAATGTTTCATCTGCAGTAGCCCGACCAGAGTGGCGGTCCAGTTCAGCTGTTCGTGGCGCATAATGCGCAGGTTATCCGCATAGCGTTTGATTTGGCTGAGCTGGCTGCTGAGGGTGTTAATATCGTTTTTGTCGCGAAAGCTGTACACCCAACCGCTTTCAACGCCCGGTTCGACCTCAATGGCTACCCGGTTGACGATCACCTCGCGCTGGTTCAGCACCGCAATCTGGTCGTGGCTGCCAGCGCTCACCGAGGCGTAGCGCTGGGATAAAAACCCCGGCGCCGTCTGCAGAATGTCTTCCAGCGGTTTCCCGATAAGTTCTTTCTCACTTTGCCGAATATCCAGCATTTCGCGTGCCGCGCGGTTAATTAAAATCAGCTGCTTCTCGCCATTAACGGCAAATACGCCTTCGTACATGGCTTCTAATAGCGCGCGCTGCTGCAAAACCAGCTGAGCGATATCTTTCGGCTCCAGCCGGAACATCTGTTTTTTTAAATTGCGGGTAAACAGCCAGGAGAAAATAAAAAGCAGCAGCAGAAGCGCTGCGCCGTATAGTCCGGACTGCCAGAGAATGCGGGCGTTAATATTGGCAATATACGAGGTCAGATAGCCGACCGAGACAATACCAATCACCTGATGCTGCGCGTTGAAGATGGGCGCTTTGCTGCGTAGCGACACGCCAATTCCGCCCTGACGCACGGAAATAATGGTTTTGCCCTTTAACACCTCGGCATTATCCCCGCCGATCATCGGTAAATTAATACGCTCCGGGGATTCCGAATGATAAAGGTGCTGCTCCTCGGTATCGCCAATCACAATGTAGCTGGCATCGCTTTCGGCGCGCAGCGGCTGAATTAACCGGGCTATTCCCGGAATATCTCTGGCCGCTACCATTGCCGCCAGACCCGGCATCAGCGCGATCTGGCTGGCCTGAACCCGGGCGCGCTGGCCGAGATCGTGATGGAGCTGTCGGTCAATAAAATGGAACAGGATTGTTCCCAGCAGAACTAACAGCAGGCAGGAGAAGCACACCAGCGCTAAAAACAGCTTTACCTGAAAAGAGAGTCTGCGTTTCATTCAGCCTGCGGAAGTTATGTAAAAGTGACATTTGCCGAGCCTGACATGGGCCAATAGCGGACGCAATCTGGCGAGAAAAGAGTTGTGACCTGGCTTTTCGTTTTCGGCGTTATAGCCATCAGGATCCCGTAAGGCTATGCTTCATTCAGCACGATAATAATTACAGAGGCAATGTCATGGATAAAGAACTACTGGATGCGGGTTACCGGGCCTATACCGGCGAGAAAATTGACGTTTACTTCAATACCGGGATCTGCAAACACTCAGGTAACTGCGTGCGTGGGAGCGCAAAGCTGTTTAATCTGAAACGTAAGCCGTGGATCATTCCCGATGAAGTGGACGTTGAAACGGTTGTACGCGTGATTGATACCTGCCCGAGCGGTGCGCTGAAGTATCGCCAAAAATAAGCGAGGAACCATGGATATTCTGGAAGGCCATAACAAGTTTTACGTCAATGATGCGAACGGCAACCAGGTCGCGGAGATTGTCTTTGTACCGACCGGCGAGCACCTGAGCATTATCGAGCACACCGACGTGGATGAAAGCCTGAAAGGGCAGGGCGTCGGTAAACAGCTGGTGGCGAAAGTGGTGGAGAAGATGCGCGGTGAGAACCGTAAAATTATCCCGCTGTGCCCGTTCGCGAAGCATGAGTTTGATAAAACGCGGGAATATGACGATATTCGGGCGTAAATAACACCGGCGATGGCCGGTGTTTTTTTATCTTACCTGCTCAAACAGCAATACCATCGCGATCAGCACCATTATCCCTCCTGACGCCATGCTCACCCTACGCGCCGCCTGTGGCCGGGTCGCCAGTACCGCTTTCGAACCATACCCCACCAGCAGATAGACCAGCGTACAGGTGATAAGGTGCATCACGCCAAGCGCGGACATTTGCATCGCTAGCGACCAGCTTCCGGTCGGGTCGGTAAACTGCGGAAGCAGCGCCAGGAAAAGCAAAAAGACTTTCGGGTTAAGGCCGCTAATGCAGAGCCCTTTCACCGCCCACTGTCTCCAGTTTCCCGCATGGTGGGTGGCCTTTTCCGGTGCGGCCGGGTGACGCAACAGCCCGATGCCAAGCCAGAGGAGATACACGGCCCCCGCAACGGTCAGCCCGGTTAACGCCAGCGGATGCTGAGCAATCACTACGCCCACGCCAGCCACCACAATCAGCGTAGCTAACAGATGCCCGGACATTAACCCCATCACCGCCGGTACCACGCGTCGCCCGTTAATCCCGGCGCTAATGGCGTAGGCCCAGTCGGCGCCCGGCGTCATGATGAGCAGAAAAGAAACCACCCAAAAGCCGGCCACAATACTCATTTCCATCGTCGTGAAAACTCCCGCAGTGCGTCAAACGTTGAGAAAAAGAATATCGCTAACCCTGCGAAATAGGCTTTCAATGTTATGCTCATAACACCGTGAAAATGAGAAAATCTTCCACATGGATAGCATCGATCGAAAAATTCTTGCTGAGCTACAGTCTGATGGCCGTTTATCCCTGACCGAGCTGGCGGAAAGAGTGAATCTGAGCCTCTCGCCGTGCCATCGTCGCGTGCGGGCGCTGGAGCAAAGCGGGGCGATAACGGGATACCGTGCCAGCCTCGACCCCGCCAAAATGGGGTTCAACTTCCTGGCGATAGTGTTTGCGACGCTGAAGGAGGGTGACAGAAAGGCGGTTAGCGCGTTTGAAGCGGCGGTGGAGGAAATCCCGCAGATCGTGCTGGCACAGCGTCTGTTTGGCGATCCCGATTATCTGATGCACGTCGTGACCCGCGACCTGTCCGCTTTCCAGAAACTCTACGACGAGAAGCTCTCCGCCATGCCCGGCGTGCAGCACCTTCGCTCTACGCTTGTGATGAAAACGGTCGTGCAGGACAGACCTTTTCCGCTGGAATCAGCAGGGCGAGACTGAGAGGCATGCCCGGCAGAACGCCGGGCATGCAGGGCGTTTAGCCGACAAACATCACCGACACGCACAGCACGCCGACGATCAGCGTCAGCAGGTTGCCAATGGAGCGGTACTGTTTCAGTGACGGGATCAGATACGTCGACAGCGTCGGCATGATAAACAGGATCATGGCGATAAGCGGGCCGCTGATGGCGTAAATCATCGAAATGGCGTTCGGGTTAATGCAGCAGACGGCAAAGGTGATTAACGACACCCCCATAATGGAAATCGCGCGGTTAAAGGCGCGGCTCTTTTTCACGCCCACCTGATTGAGCGACGACTTCACGATCTCCGTCGCCCCTTCAATCACCCCAAAATAGGTGCCGAGGAACGATTTCGACATCGCAATAATCGCCACGATAATCCCGGAAATGCCCAGCCACGCCGGAGAAGAAGGCATCATCGACAGCGCGGACAGGATCGTTACCCCTTGCTCTTTGGCGGCCACAATGTACGACGGCGGAATTGAGAGCAGACAGCTGAAGACAAAAAACAGCACGCTCAGGCAGATGATCAGGTATGCCACCTTCATGATTTTCTTGCATTTATCCATAGCACCGTCGGCAAATTTCTCGCGACGGTCAACGGCAAACGTTGAGATAATCGGGGTATGGCTGAAAGCAAACACCATCACCGGAATCGAAATCCATACCTGATGCAGCGTATGACGATCGAACGCCATCTGGCTGGTCAGCAGCGAGGGTTGCCAGCTTCCGGTCAGGTAGAGCGAGACAAACAGAAAATAGGCAATCAGCGGAAACACCAGGAAGCCCATCACTTTTATCGTGATATGGCGCCCCATCAGGAAGATCAGATTCAGAACCAGCACCACCCCCAGGCTGACCAGCACGCGAACGGCGGTATCCACCGTCAGGTGTTTCGCCAGCTGCTCCGTGAGCGAGTTGGTGATGGCCACCGCATAAATCTGTACCACCACAAAGAAGGCGATGAAATAGAGCGTGGTGATCAGGTTGCCTATCTTCCTGCCGTAATAGTGCGAGACGGCGCCGGTGATCCCTTCGTTGCCTTTTGTTTTCGACGACAGGATAAATTGCGCCAGCGCCCGGTGCGGCCAGTAGGTTAAGGGATAGGCCACGAGGGCGGTAATAAACAGGACGATAGCGCCTGCGGAGCCCAGCTGAATGGGCAAGAACAGCGTTCCTGCGCCCACGGCCGTGCCATAGAGAGCGAAACTCCAGAGAGTCTCATCTTTTGACCAAATTTTCGACATTAGAGCAACGTATCAACTATCAAACCATCGGAATGGCGTGCAATTTACCATAGTTATGCCTGAAGAGCGCAGTTGCTTCGACGGAGTTTGGCCGGAACGGGCGTCCGGCCAGAGGCGGTTTAGCCTGCCAGGGCGCGCCGTTGCTGGCGACGCTTAAGAAATTTCTCGCGCAGGCTATCGTATGCCCAGTTATAGAACATGGTGTACGGCAGGAAGAACAGGAAGAAACCTATTTCAAGCGTGAATGCCTGAAGCAGCGTAACGCCCAGCACGGCGGCGACAATCGACACGCCAATCACGATAAACCCGCATTCGAACCCCAGCGCATGCAGCGCGCGCACTTTCGCAGTACGTTTGACGCGCTGAACCGGCCAGAAACGGTCGAAGCCGAAGTTATAAAGAATGTTCCACAGCATGGCGGTGGTGGCCAGAATAATGGTCAACCCACCCATCTCCACTACGGAACGCTGCATCAGCCACGCCGCCGTAGGGGCGAGGATCGCCGTCGCGATCCCTTCGAAACAGACAGCATGAAAGATCCGCTCCGGCAGTTTACGTTGGAGTGCATCCTGATGTTGCATAGTCATAGACCTCATTAATTCGCCGGTATGGGCGTTGATGCAGCCTATTTTCATCGCTAAAGCTGATATATTAAAGATAGTATCCATCGCTAAAGTAGATAGGTTATGCGCTATTCACCCGAAGCCCTTAAGGCGTTTGTCGAGACCGTTGCGGCGGGCTCTTTTTCCGCTGCCGCACGCCGGCTGCGTAAAAGCCAGTCGACGATCAGCACGTCGATTGCCAATCTTGAAGCCGATCTCGGTTTCGAGCTGTTTGACCGCTCGGCGCGCCAGCCGGTGTTAACGGTCCAGGGAGAACAGGTGCTGGGCTACGTGCAGGCCATCCTGGCCGCCAGCACGCGGCTGGATGAGCTGGCGGTATCGCTAACGGCGCAAACGGAGGCGCGTCTGACGTTTGTCCTTTCCGATACCCTCAACCCGGACGTGCTGGAAGAGATGATGAAACAGTTTGACGCGCATTTTCCCCATACGGAATTCGAATGTCTGATTGGCGAGGAAGAGGACGTGATCGATCTGCTGCAAAAGGAGCGAGCGCAGATTGGCCTGACGGAAGCGCGCGACGGTTACCCTACGGATATTGGCGTCACCCGCCTGCCGATGCAGACCCGCATGGCGATCTACGTCGCGACCACGCATCCGCTGGCCGGACAACATGACGTTCAGCATGACGAGCTGCACGGCTGGCGAGAGCTGCGGCTCAGCACCTATCTTGAGCGCGAGGCTGAGATCGCGCGCGGGCCCGTCTGGTCAGCACCGAATTACCTGTTACTCTTGAGTATGGCGGTACAGGGATTTGGCTGGTGCGTGCTGCCGTGCGCGCTGGTGGATGAATTTGCCGCCGCGAAATCCCTGGTACAGCTCAATGTTCCCGGCTGGCCGCGGGCGATCGGCATCGATCTGCTGTGGAATAAACGATCCCCTCCCGGCGTTGCCGGCAGCTGGCTGCGGCAGTATCTGCAGGATGCGCGCTGATCCTTGTGATTAAACTCACTATTTTTAAACAATTAAGATAATTGCCAGTAACAATCCTCTACTATCGTCATGTCATTTAACACAGAGGTCGTGATGAAAGATGTCGTAATAGTGGGTGCGTTGCGTACAGCTATCGGCTGTTTTCAGGGAGCGCTCGCGCGTCACTCGGCGGTTGACCTGGGCAGCGTGGTGGTAAAAGCGCTGGTGGAACGCAGCGGGATCGCAGCACATGAAGTTGATGAGGTGATCCTGGGACAGGTCCTCACGGCCGGTGCCGGGCAAAACCCTGCGCGTCAGGCGGCGCTGAAGGGCGGGCTGCCCAATACCGTTTCGGCCATCACCATCAACGACGTCTGTGGTTCAGGATTAAAAGCGCTGCATCTCGCGACGCAAGCCATTCAGTGTGGTGAAGCGGACGTGATCATAGCGGGCGGGCAGGAGAATATGAGCCGCGCGCCGCACGTGTTGACCGACAGCCGGACCGGCGCACAGCTTGGCAACAGTCAGCTGCTCGACAGCCTGGTGCATGACGGGCTGTGGGATGCGTTCAATGACTATCATATGGGCGTGACGGCGGAAAACCTGGCGCGCGAGTACGGCATCAGCCGTGAGGTGCAGGATGCCTATGCGCTAAGCTCGCAGCAAAAAGCGCGTGCGGCAATTGATTCCGGTCGCTTTCGCGACGAGATTGTCCCGGTCAGCACGCAGCGTCAGAGCGGCGAGCGTATCCTCGTGGATACCGATGAACAGCCGCGCACCGACGCCAGCGCTGAAGGCCTGGCGAGGCTGAACCCCGCGTTTGAAATGCAGGGCTCGGTGACGGCGGGAAATGCCTCTTCCATTAACGACGGCGCTGCCGCCGTTATGATGATGAGCGAAAGCAAAGCCCTTGAACTCGATCTTCCGGTCCTGGCCCGCATCAAGGCGTTCGCCAGCGTAGGGGTTGATCCTGCGTTGATGGGGATCGCTCCGGTCTACGCGACCCGCCGCTGCCTGGAGCGCGCGGGGTGGCAGCTTTCGGATGTGGATCTGATCGAAGTGAACGAAGCCTATGCCGCGCAGGCGATCTCCGTCGGAAAAATGCTGGAGTGGGATCCCCTGCGGGTCAACGTTAACGGCGGCGCGATCGCGCTGGGCCATCCTATCGGTGCGTCCGGCTGCCGAATCCTGGTTTCGCTGGTTCACGAAATGAAAAAGCGCAATGCCCGCAAAGGGATTGCCACACTCTGTATAGGCGGCGGGCAAGGGGTGGCGCTGGCCATCGAACGCTAACCTCTCCTCATTCAAAATGACCTCCTCCGGGAGGTTTTTTTTCGCGTCCTTTTTCTCACGGCGGTTGAATTGTGATCCGAACATCATTTTCGCTATAAACAAAAATAAAAATGAAACGTTGTTTTAAATATAATTGAAAAGCCCGCTTTATGCCGATAGTATGTGCTCATTATGAAAAACGGAACGCTGTTTCGTTTATTTCCGCCTTCGGGCATGATCACATCTGGAGGTTACCGTGGACGTCAGAGAAAGCATCCACAGTGCGCACGCCAAAACGCTGGATACTCAGGGGCTGCGCAATGCATTTTTAGTCGAGCAGGTATTCGAGGCCGACAGGTACACCATGGTTTACAGCCATATCGACCGCATCATTGTGGGCGGGATTCTGCCGGTCACGAAAAGCGTCTCCGTGGGCGGTGAGGTCGGTAAACAGCTGGGCGTGAGCTACTTCCTCGAGCGTCGCGAGCTGGGGGTGATTAACATCGGCGGGCCGGGCACCATCACCGTAGACGGAAAATGCTATGAGATTGGCCATCGCGAGGCGCTGTACGTGGGTAAAGGGGCGAAAGACGTGGTCTTTGCCAGCATCGACGGCAGCAGGCCTGCGAAGTTTTACTACAACTGCGCGCCGGCTCACTCCACCTACCCAACTAAAAAAGTGACCACCGCAGACGTCGCACCCGTGACGCTGGGCGACAACCTCACCAGCAACCGCCGCACCATCAATAAATACTTCGTGCCGGACGTGCTGGAGACCTGCCAGCTCAGCATGGGATTGACCGAGCTGGCACCGGGCAACCTGTGGAACACCATGCCGTGCCATACCCACGAGCGCCGGATGGAAGTCTACTTCTACTTCAACATGGATGAGGACGCCTGCGTATTCCACATGATGGGACAGCCGCAGGAAACGCGCCATATCGTGATGCACAACGAGCAGGCGGTGATTTCACCGAGCTGGTCCATTCACTCCGGCGTAGGGACGAAAGCCTACACCTTTATCTGGGGAATGGTGGGGGAAAACCAGGTCTTTGATGATATGGACCACGTTGCGGTCAGCGATCTGCGCTAGTCGCGGGCGGTGAAGCATAAACCTGCCTGTGAGTGACAGGCTCTGAAAGAGTAAGGAATAAACATGATTCTGGATGCATTCTCTCTGCAGGGGAAAGTGGCTGTGGTTTCCGGGTGTGACACCGGGCTGGGTCAGGGAATGGCGTTAGGCCTGGCGGAAGCGGGCTGCGATATCGTCGGAATTAATATCGTTGAACCGACTGAGACCATCGAACGCGTGACGGCCCTGGGCCGCCGTTTCCTGAGCCTGACCGCTGACCTGCGTAAAATCGATGCCATTCCTGAACTGCTGGACCGCGCAGTGGCTGAATTCGGTCATATCGACATTTTGGTGAACAACGCCGGGCTGATCCGCCGCGAAGACGCGATCAGCTTCAGCGAGCGCGACTGGGATGACGTGATGGATTTGAACATCAAGAGCGTATTTTTCATGTCCCAGGCGGCGGCGAAGCATTTTATTGCCCAGGGGAAAGGCGGCAAGATCATTAACATTGCCTCTATGCTCTCGTTCCAGGGCGGCATCCGCGTGCCGTCTTACACCGCGTCCAAAAGCGCCGTAATGGGCGTGACCCGCCTGCTGGCAAACGAATGGGCGAAACATAACATCAACGTGAATGCGATTGCGCCGGGCTACATGGCGACCAACAACACGCAGCAGCTGCGTGCTGACGAAGAGCGCAGCGCGGCGATCCTGGAGCGTATCCCTGCGGGACGCTGGGGTCTGCCGAGCGATCTGATGGGGCCGATTGTCTTCCTGGCCTCCTCCGCATCGGATTACATCAACGGTTACACCGTGGCTGTAGACGGCGGCTGGCTGGCGCGTTAATTCCACCTGTATTAAGAACCTCTGCCTGTGGGCGGAGGTTTTTTTTGCGCAATAATTGGCTTAGTCCATATCGATAAAGATGAAAAATCCATACTAAAAAATCGCAAATGACGGTAATCACACTTTTATTGCTTAAATATTAACTGATTAGTAAAAATACGTGATTATTCGCCACGAGTTGAAATTGTAATGTCCATCACAGAACCGTATGCCGTAGCGGAATAATCCATAACTTCGCGATTTCCTGCCTGACACTTTTCTTCGCTTTCTCGTAATTTCAGTTAACGAATTTTGCTGTTGAGGCAGGAAAAATATGACATCGATAAATGACTCTACCCTAATGCCCGCTGCGCTGCGCGATACTCGCCGCATGAACCAGTTTGTCTCCATTGCCGCCGCCGTGGCGGGCCTGTTATTTGGACTGGATATCGGCGTCATTGCCGGCGCATTACCGTTTATTACCGATCACTTTACCCTTAGCAGTCGCCTGCAGGAGTGGGTGGTGAGCAGCATGATGCTCGGCGCGGCCATCGGCGCGCTGTTCAACGGCTGGCTGTCGTTCCGCCTGGGGCGCAAATACAGCCTGATGGTCGGGGCGATTCTGTTCGTTGCCGGCTCCATTGGCTCGGCGTTTGCCGCTAACGTTGAAATCCTCCTGCTCTCCCGCGTGCTGCTGGGCGTGGCGGTGGGGATTGCCTCCTACACCGCGCCGCTTTATCTCTCCGAAATGGCGAGCGAAAACGTGCGCGGCAAGATGATCAGCATGTATCAGCTGATGGTCACGCTGGGTATTGTGCTGGCGTTCCTGTCTGACACCTACTTCAGCTACAGCGGCAACTGGCGCGCGATGTTGGGCGTGCTGGCCTTACCGGCGCTGGTGCTGATCGTCCTGGTGATTTTCCTGCCAAACAGCCCGCGCTGGCTGGCGCAAAAAGGGCGTCACGTGGAGGCAGAAGAGGTTCTGCGCATGCTGCGCGATACCTCGGAAAAAGCGCGCGAAGAGCTGAACGAAATCCGCGAAAGCCTGAAGCTAAAGCAGGGCGGCTGGGCGCTGTTTAAGATCAACCGCAACGTGCGCCGCGCGGTCTTCCTCGGCATGTTGCTGCAGGCAATGCAGCAGTTCACCGGCATGAACATCATCATGTATTACGCGCCGCGCATTTTCAAAATGGCCGGGTTTACCACTACGGAACAGCAGATGATTGCGACTCTGGTGGTCGGGCTGACCTTCATGTTCGCCACCTTTATTGCGGTATTCACCGTGGACAAAGCCGGGCGTAAACCGGCGCTGAAAATTGGCTTCAGCGTGATGGCGCTCGGCACGCTGATCCTGGGCTACTGCCTGATGCAGTTTGATAACGGCACGGCCTCAAGCGGGCTTTCCTGGCTTTCTGTCGGTATGACCATGATGTGTATCGCAGGTTATGCGATGAGCGCCGCGCCGGTGGTGTGGATCCTGTGCTCCGAAATTCAGCCGCTCAAATGCCGTGACTTTGGCATCACCTGTTCCACGACCACCAACTGGGTGTCGAACATGATCATCGGCGCGACGTTCCTGACGCTGCTGGATGCGATTGGCGCTGCCGGAACCTTCTGGCTCTATACAGTGCTGAACGTAGCGTTTATTGGCGTTACGTTCTGGCTGATCCCGGAAACCAAAGGCGTGACGCTGGAACATATCGAGCGCAAGCTGATGGCAGGAGAGAAACTGCGGAACATCGGCGTGTGATTGTTTTGCATGTTAGAAGGCTTCACTCTATGCCGTAACTGGAAAAGAAAAAGGTGGCTTAGCCACAATAATAATGTGACTAAGATCACTACTAACTCTGGTAGGGAGTAGACACAGAGAGGGAACTGGCATTAGGATTTTTCTTAGATTGTTGAATTGTCGGGCCACCGCTATCAATTGAGCAAAGACGCGTTGCATCCGGAAAAAGAAGAATCACTATGTCAGAAATGGATTTAAGAAAAAGCACGGACCTCGACTTTCCCCGTTTTGCCGCCCCGGCTGTAAGCGCAAAAGAGATAGATCTTCTGGGATTGTTTGAGGTCCTTCTGGCGGCGAAAAAACGTATCGCCGCCATTATCTTTACTTTCGCGCTGGTGGGGCTGGCCGTTTCATTTTTACTGCCGCAGAAATGGACCAGTAAAGCGGTGATCACCCCGGCAGAACAGCTGCAGTGGAACCCACTGCGCCAGATGATGGTGGCGTTACAGGTGCTTGATGTGGACGTGAAGATCACCCGTCCGCAAACTTTTGACCTGTTTATTAAAAAGTTCCAGTCACAGTCATTGCTCGAAGAGTATATGACAACCTCTCCTTACGTAACATCGAAGCTGCAAGGCACCACGGTGGATCCGCTTGAGCTGCATCGCGCGATAGTCAACATTTCAGATCGAATGAAAGCGGTGAATAACGCTCAGGGAAAAGAGGCGGATAAAACACCTTATGTTTCCTGGACATTGAGCTTCACTGCACCGACAGCTGACGATGCGCAAGCCGTCCTGGCGGGGTACATTGATTATATCGCGGCTATTGTAGAAAAAGAGACGGTGCAGAATATCCGCAACCTGATCGCCCTAAAAACGAACGTCGTTGAGCAGCAGCTGGAACTGGATCGAGTTCGTCTGACCAATATTCACAATACCAACCTGCAGCGACTGAATTATTCGCTGGAAGTGGCAAATGCCGCAGGCATCAAGAGGCCGGTTTACAGCAACGGGCAGGCCGTAAAAGATGACCCGGATTACTCCGTTGCGCTCGGTGCTGACGGTATCGCGCAAAAGCTGCAGATTGAAAAAAATTTGAAGGACGTGACCGAGCTGAATGCGGATTTCCAGAACAGGGAATACTACCTTGCACAGCTGAAAAAGCTCTCCTTCGCCGATGTTAAACTTGAGCCATTCAGGTACCAGCTTTCTCCCTCCATGCCGGTGAAAGAGGATGGCCCGGGCAAGGCTCTGATTGTTGTTCTGGCGGCGCTTCTGGGGGGGATGTTTGCCTGCGGTAGCGTTTTACTTCGCGAGGCGATGCTCACCCGTACTTCGCCGCCAGAGCCGGTGGCGAAATAAGCTCTGCAGTTTAAAAAGGCGCTGAATACAGCGCCTTTTTTTATGTACTTCGGTTGTGTTAAAAAAGAAACAAAGAAAAGGAGGGATGATGAAAACGATCGGCCTGTTAGGTGGAATGAGCTGGGAATCGACAATCCCTTATTACCGCCTGATTAATGAAGGGGTAAAGCAGCGTCTGGGTGGTCTGCACTCCGCAAGCCTGCTGCTGCACAGCGTTGATTTCCATGAAATCGAAGCCTGCCAGTCGAGCGGGGAGTGGGGTAAAGCCGGAGAGATCCTGGCCCAGGCGGCGCTGGGACTGGAGCGTGCCGGCGCCGAGGGTATCGTGCTTTGTACCAATACCATGCACAAAGTGGCGTCGCATATTGAGGACCGCTGCTCGCTGCCGTTTCTGCATATCGCGGACGCGACCGGGCGTGCGATTGCGGCATCCGGGATGCGCCGCGTAGCGCTTTTGGGCACACGCTACACCATGGAACAGGATTTTTATCGCGGGCGTTTGCACAGTGAATTTGGGATCGAGAGCCTGATCCCGGATGAAGACGATCGGGCGCGCATCAATCAGATTATCTTTGACGAGCTCTGCCTCGGTACCTTCAGCGAATCTTCCCGGGCGTATTACGTCAGCGTGATTGAAAAGCTGGCGCAGCAGGGGGCAGAAGGGGTGATCTTCGGGTGCACCGAGATTAGTCTGCTGGTGCCGGCCGAGCGAAGCCCCATCCCGGTATTTGATACCACCGCCATTCACGCGGCAGATGCCGTGGCGTTTATGCTGTCATAAGGGGTTTTGCAGGTCAGGTAAGCGAAGCGCCACCTGACGCGCGTGCTCCATTAAGTGTTCGGTGAAAGCGTCCACCAGCGCGGAAGCCGGACGGTGCAGCGGGCGGATCAGGCTCACGGTGAACGGGACGGACACGCTAAAGCGGCGGATGACGATCCCGCTTCCGGCATAGTCCAGCGCCGTGAGCGGATTCACCACCGCGACGCCGACGCCTGCACGCACCATCGCGCAAATCGAAGCCGCACTGTGCGTTTCCACCACCATTCGCCGTTTGACCTGATGCTCGGCAAACAGCGTATCCAGCAGCTGTCTGTAACTGTCTGTCTGCGAAAGGCTAATGTAGTTTTCCCCGTGAAAATCCTCCGGCGTGAGCACTGCCTTACCGGCAAGCCGATGTCCGGCGGGCAGAACGCACACTTCATCTAACGAGATCAGCTCCGTGCGTGCCGTTCCCGCTGGCGTGGAAAGGGTTTCGGTTAAGCCTAAATCATGGCGCTGGGCCGAAAGCCACTCTTCAAGCAGGGGGGATTCCTGAGGAACGATAGTGAGGCTGACCTCCGGGTATCGGGCCAGAAAGGGCTGCAGCAGCATCGGCAAAAAGGATTGCGAAAAGACGGGCAGACAGACGATCGACAGCTCGCCCTGGCGAAACTCGCGCAGGCTTTCCGCAGCACTCACTATTCTGTCCAGTCCGTACCAGGAGCGCTGGACTTCCTCGAACAGGCGCAACCCCTGCACCGTCGGGTGAAGCCTGCCCCGGGTGCGCTCGAACAGCTTCAGCCCCAGCACTTTCTCGAACCGGGCCAGCTCGCGGCTCACCGTCGGCTGCGAGGTATGCAGCATCTGTGCGGCTTCGGTGAGATTGCCGGTGGTCATCACGGCGTGAAAAATCTCGATGTGGCGTAAATTGACGGCGGGCATAGGGCACCTGAAAGCAGATAACTGTCCATATCATTTTTGCATAGACTCGCGATAAAACGATATTTTTTATTCTCTTCGCGCTGTGGCGTAATCTTCAAAACGCATTTACCCGGAGAAGACCATGCCACGCCCGCTGAACCAGACTGAGACCGATTTGAACGCCGACAACCTGCTGCGCCTGCCTGCCGAGTTTGGCTGCCCGGTGTGGGTCTACGACGCGCAGATCGTTCGCGAGAAGATCGCCGCCCTGCATCAGTTTGACGTGGTGCGTTTTGCCCAGAAGGCGTGCTCCAATATTCATATTCTGCGCCTGATGCGTGAGCAGGGCGTGAAGGTCGACTCCGTTTCGCTTGGCGAAATCGAGCGCGCGCTGGCGGCCGGATTCGATCCGAAAGCCGACGGCGACGCGATCGTCTTCACCGCCGATGTGATCGACGATGCGACGCTTGCGCGCGTCCACGAACTGCAGATCCCGGTGAATGCCGGTTCTGTAGATATGCTGGAGCAGCTGGGTCAGGTTTCTCCCGGCCATCGCGTCTGGCTGCGCGTGAATCCAGGCTTTGGTCATGGTCACAGCCAAAAAACCAATACCGGCGGTGAAAACAGCAAGCACGGGATCTGGTATGCCGATATGCCTGCGGCGCTGGAGGTATTACAGCGCTATGGCCTGAAGCTGGTGGGGATTCATATGCACATTGGCTCTGGCGTCGATTACGGCCACCTGGAGCAGGTGTGCGGTGCGATGGTGCGCCAGGTTGTCGACTTCGGTCAGGATCTGGAGGCGATCTCCGCCGGTGGCGGCCTCTCCATTCCTTATCGCGAAGGCGAAGAGGCGATCGATACCGATCACTATTACGGTCTGTGGAGCGCCGCGCGCGACCAAATTGCCGCGCATCTGGGCCACGCGGTGAAGCTGGAAATTGAGCCGGGTCGTTTCCTGGTGGCGGAAGCCGGCGTGCTGGTTTCGCAGGTGCGCAGCGTCAAAGAGATGGGGTCTCGCCACTTCGTCTTGATTGATGCAGGCTTTAACGATCTGATGCGTCCGTCCATGTACGGCAGCTATCACCACATTACCGCACTGGCTGCCGACGGCCGTGATTTAACGCAGGCGCCGCGCGTTGAGACGGTCGTTGCGGGCCCGCTGTGCGAATCGGGTGACGTGTTTACCCAGCAGGAAGGTGGCAAAGTGGAGACTCGCGCGCTGCCAGAGGTCAAACCGGGTGATTATCTTGTGCTGCATGATACCGGTGCCTACGGGGCGTCGATGTCATCTAACTACAACAGCCGCCCGCTGCTGCCGGAAGTGCTGTTTGATAACGGCAAGGCACGGCTGATCCGTCGTCGCCAGACCATTCAGGAACTGCTGGCTTTAGAACTCATCTGATGAAAGTACGGCCCCGTTGTGACCGAATCGCGTAACACCAGCGTGCCGGTAAACGGCGGGATAGCATTGACCGGCTGGTTTTTTGCCAGCCGGATCGCCTGATCGATGGCCGTGACAATCATATTGTCGATGGGCAGATAAACCGATGAGAGCGCAGGCTCCAGCCATTTCGCGCTTGGGGCATCGTCAAAGCCGAACAGTGAAATATCCTGCGGAATTTTAAGCCCCGCCTGGTGTAACGCTTTGGACGCCCCCAGGGCCATATCGTCGTTACAGGCAAACAGGGCGCTAAACGGCACTCCGTCGGCAATCAACTCCTTGCACAGCTCGTATCCCCGCGTCATTCCCGCATCGCCGTACTTTATCCGACGCTCGTCCAGACGAATGCCGTGCTTTTCCAGCGCTTTACGGTAGCCCATCAGCCGCGCTTTCCCGGTTGGGGTATGGATCGGAACGGTGATACAGGCGATCTCCCGATGGCCCTGGGCGATCAGGTAATCCACGGCCTTAAATACGGCATCCTGCTGTTCGAAAAACACGCAGCGATCCGGCGCCTGGCTCACTTCACGGTTAATGACCACCAGCGGCGTTTTCACGGTGTTCATCAGTTTGACGATCGCTTTTTCGCTCATGTAGCGCGTGTAAAGCACGATGGCATCGCACTGGCGATCGGCCAGCATCTGCACCGCCTGTTCTTCCTGTTCCGGCGCGTCGTGACCGTCGGTGACGATCAGCTGTTTCCCGTGAGTTTCCGTCTGCCGCGACGCCTGCTGGAGAAGACGACCAAAGTAAAAGCCGTCGAAGGTCGAGACGACCAGGCCAATGCTGTTGCTGGTCTGGTTAGCCAGCGAACGCGCGAGAAAGTTCGGGCGATATCCCAGCTCTTCCATCGCAGCAAAGACCTGCTGACGCGTACTCTCTTTAACCTGACCTGTGCCGTTCAGCACGCGCGAGACGGTAGCCTTCGACACGCCCGCACGCAGTGAGACATCCAGCATTGTTGCCATTCTACATTCCTGCTTCCACGTAATGATTTGCAGTTTAACACAGACCTCACGGCGTATAAGCGATGCGGGAAGCGCAAAACTTCTGCCACGATCACGCTTTTTGGTCACGATTCGTCTGGCCTGCGTGAAGTAAAACTAAATAGTCTGACTCTGGTAAAATAATCGCCGAACCGAGCTGGGGCGACAGGCCAGCAAATACATGAGAAAACGCAGGTGAAACGTGAAAAATATAGCCATCCTCCCGCTTTACCAGGCACCGCACTATGCGGAGCAGGTCACCGACTGGCTCTGGCAGGCCTTTGGCGAAGGGCTTTCTCGTGAATTTTTCCACAGCATCATTGAGCACAGCCAGACGCCGGGAGCATTACCGCTGACCTTTATCGCCGTAGAAGACGAACAGCTTGTTGGTACGGTAGGGCTCTGGCGCTGCGATTTGATCACCCGTCAGGATCTCTTTCCGTGGCTGGCGGCGCTCTACGTTGACGACGCGGCGCGAGGCAAGGGGCTGGCAGGAAAGCTACAGCAGCACGTTATTACCTGGGCCGCGCAGGCGGGATATGAAGAACTGCACCTCTGGTCTGCCTGCCGCGACTTTTACGAACGTTACGGCTGGCAGTATATCGGTGATGGGCTGGAATACCCCAACACGCGGGTTCACCTCTATCGCTATTCGCTCTGCGCTTCCGCAGGTGAAGCAACGGAGTGACGGCGAACCAGCGTCGGGCTAAACAGATGCGTAATATCCGGCGGCTGGCGCTGTTCAGCCAGCGCTAGCGCCAGCTCGGCGGCCTGCGTTGCCATGGTGATTATCGGGTAGCGTACGGTGGTCAGACGCGGGCGCACGTAGCGAGAGACCAGCACGTCATCGAAGCCAATCAGCGAAATTTCTGCCGGTACCTCAATCCCGTTGTCATTCAGCACCCCCATTGCCCCTGCGGCCATCGAGTCGTTATAGCTGGCAACCGCCGTGAAATTTCGTCCACGACCCAGCAGCTCGGTCATGGCCTGTTCACCGCCGCTCTCATCCGGTTCACCGTAGGCCACCAGACGGTCATTGCACGGCAGGCCGTTTTCGCGCAGGGCGTCGTAGTAGCCCTGCAGGCGGTCTTCCGCATCAGAAATCGGGTGATTGGAACAGAGATAGCCAATCCGGGTATGGCCCTGTTGAATCAGATGACGGGTCGCAAGCCAGGCACCGTAGCGGTCGTCGAGGGCCACACAGCGTTTTTCAAACCCGGGAATAATGCGGTTGATGATCACCATCCCGGGCATCTGCTTCATCAGGTGAATCAGTTCGGCATCCGGGATCATTTTGGCGTGAACTACCAGCGCCGCGCAGCGGTGGCGGATCAGCTGCTCGATGGCCTGACGTTCTTTTTGCTCATTATGATAGCCGTTGCCGATCAGCAAAAAATTGCCTGTCTGATAAGAGACCTGTTCAACCGCTTTCACCATGGCGCCGAAAAAGGGGTCGGAAACATCACCCACTACCAGCCCAATGGTTTCGGTGGACTGCTGGGCAAGCGCGCGGGCATTGGCATTGGGATGATAATTCAGGGATTCCATGGCGGTTTGTACCGCCTGGCGCGATGCGTCACTGGCTTTTGGGGAGTCGTTAATCACACGAGAGACGGTTGCCACCGACACACCTGCCAGACGGGCCACATCCTTTATTGTCGCCATTCATTACCTTCTTATTGGGGGTAAGCGTTTACACACCAAATAGTGTTGCGGAAAAGCGGCGCGCATTCAAGGGGAGCGGATTTCCGCGCTCCACAAACGTGACGCAGGACAACCCTGGTAGTGTAATCGTTACACGCGCATTCATGTCTGAAGAATGTCAATCTGAACCTTTGGTTACACTTTGCGTCAGGCTGTTGCGATTGGCCGATGGCGAGGTGGTCAAAGAGGTTGATACAGTCAAAGTCCCAGAGGTATTGATAGGTGGAATCAACTCCGGTTGATTAACACGCTTTACACCAACCTGCGTTTTTACGCAGGTTTTTTTTGCCTGATAGTTCAATCTGTAACAGCAACAGAGAATATTCACACCTGGTTGCACTTAGGCTCATTCCCTTGCGTTTTCCTGCTGGCGAAGCGCAGGGCGAACGGCCACAATCAAGATCCCAGAGGTATTGATTGGTGAGAATTCTTAGTACGGTTTCGTACTCATCTCTTGCACCAACCTGCGCGGATGCGCAGGTTTTTTTTCGCCTCCACTTTTGCTGTCGCTCCCGTATCACTTCTCGTGTAATCTGCCACCATTTACTATCAACCCTCCACACTGGCCGGCAAAGGGAGTTGAGATGCTATTTGGGTTCTTCCGTACACTGTTCCGTATTCTTTTTCGCATCCGCGTCACTGGCGATGCCCAGGCGCTTCGCGGTGAACGCGTTCTTATCACACCAAATCATGTTTCCTTTATAGACGGCATTCTGCTGGCGCTATTTTTACCCGTGCGCCCGGTGTTTGCGGTCTATACCTCTATCAGCCAGCAGTGGTACATGCGCTGGCTCACGCCGCTGATTGATTTTGTGCCGCTCGACCCGACAAAGCCGATGATGATTAAGCATCTGGTGCGTCTGGTTGAGCAGGGGCGTCCGGTGGTTATTTTCCCGGAAGGGCGTATTTCAGTGACCGGTTCGCTGATGAAAATCTATGACGGGGCGGGGTTTGTTGCCGCGAAATCAAAAGCGACCGTGGTGCCGCTGCGCATTGAAGGCGCAGAACTGACCCATTTCAGCCGCCTGAAGGGGCTGGTGAAGCAGCGTCTGTTCCCAAAAATCACGCTGCATATTCTGCCGCCCACGTCGTTACCAATGCCGGACGCGCCGCGTGCCCGCGATCGCCGTAAAATCGCCGGGGAAATGTTGCATCAGATTATGATGGAAGCGCGCATGGCCGTGCGCCCGCGCGAAACGCTGTACGAGTCCCTGCTTTCCGCGCAGCACCGCTATGGCGCGAAGAAAAACTGCATCGAAGACATCAACTTTACCCCGGATACCTATCGCAAGCTGCTGACCAAGACCCTGTTTGTGGGCCGTATTCTGGAGAAGTACAGCAAGAAGGGCGAAAAGATTGGCCTGATGCTGCCTAACGCGGGCATCAGCGCGGCGGTGATTTTTGGTGCGGTTTCCCGGGGGCGTATCCCGGCAATGATGAACTACACGGCGGGCGTGAAAGGGCTGACCAGCGCCATTACCGCTGCGCAGATTAATACCGTCTTTACCTCTCGTCAGTTCCTGGACAAAGGCAAGCTCTGGCATCTTCCCGAGCAGCTCACCCAGGTGCGCTGGGTCTTCCTGGAGGATCTGAAAGCGGACGTGACCACCGGCGACAAGCTGTGGATTTTTGCTCACCTGCTGATGCCGCGTCTGGCGCAGGTCAAACAGCAGCCGGAAGATGACGCGATTATCCTCTTCACGTCGGGATCGGAGGGCAACCCGAAAGGCGTTGTCCACAGCCACAAGAGCATTCTGGCGAACGTTGAGCAGATCAAAAGCATTGCCGACTTTACCGCGAATGACCGTTTTATGTCGGCGCTGCCGCTGTTCCACTCCTTTGGCCTGACGGTGGGGCTGTTTACGCCGCTGCTGACCGGCGCAGAAGTGTTCCTCTACCCAAGTCCGCTGCATTATCGCATTGTGCCGGAGCTGGTGTATGACCGTAACTGCACCGTCCTGTTCGGCACCTCAACCTTCCTCGGCAACTACGCGCGCTTCGCCAATCCGTATGACTTCTATCGCGTGCGGTATGTGGTGGCCGGTGCGGAAAAACTGCAGGAGAGCACGCGTCAGATCTGGCAGGACAAGTTTGGCCTGCGCATTCTCGAAGGCTATGGCGTTACCGAGTGTGCTCCCGTGGTCTCGATTAACGTTCCGATGGCGGCGAAGCCGGGTACGGTGGGCCGAATTCTGCCGGGGATGGACGCGCGTCTGCTGGCCGTGCCGGGCATTGAATACGGTGGCCGTCTGCAGCTGAAAGGGCCAAACGTGATGAACGGTTATCTGCGCGTGGAAAACCCAGGCGTGCTTGAGGTGCCGACGGCTGAAAACGTCAACGGCGAGGTTGAAACCGGCTGGTACGACACCGGTGATATTGTCCGTTTTGATGAACAAGGCTTTGTACAGATTCAGGGACGCGCGAAGCGCTTCGCCAAAATCGCCGGTGAAATGGTCTCGCTGGAAATGGTTGAGCAACTGGCGACGGCCGTCTCCGCGGATAAGATGCATGCGACGGTAGTGAAGAGCGATGCCAGCAAAGGCGAGGCGCTGGTGCTGTTTACGACCGACGCTGAGCTTAAGCGCGACAGGTTACTAAGCTATGCGCGTGAACACGGTATTCCTGAACTGGCGGTGCCGCGCGATATTCGCTACCTGAAGCAGCTCCCGGTGCTGGGTAGCGGGAAGCCCGATTTCGTGACCCTGAAAGGCATGGTTGAAGAGGCGGAACAGCAAAATGCGTGAGTCAGTACACACTAACACATCACTCAGGTCGAAAGGCATGATGGCCGTTATCGCCGCACAGTTTCTCTCTGCGTTCGGTGATAACGCGCTGCTGTTTGCCACGCTGGCGCTGCTGAAGGCCGAGTTTTACCCCGACTGGAGCCAGCCGATCCTGCAGATGGTGTTTGTGGGCGCTTACATTATCTTTGCTCCGTTCGTCGGGCAGGTGGCGGACAGTTTCCCGAAAGGCCGGGTGATGATGTTTGCCAACGGCCTCAAGCTGCTGGGTGCCGCCAGCATTTGCTTTGGCTTCAACCCGTTTATTGGCTACACGCTGGTGGGCATCGGCGCTGCCGCCTACTCCCCGGCGAAGTATGGCATTCTCGGAGAGCTGACCACGGGCGATAAGCTGGTGAAAGCCAACGGCCTGATGGAGTCGTCAACCATTGCCGCAATCCTGCTCGGATCCGTCGCGGGCGGCGTACTGGCCGACTGGCATGTCCTGGCGGCACTGGGCATCTGCGCGGTGGTGTATGGCGGGGCGGTTGTGGCGAACCTGTTTATTCCCAAACTGCCGGTGGCTCGCCCGGGGCAATCCTGGCGCTTTAAACCAATGACCGGCAGTTTCTTTACCGCCTGTCGCGTGCTGTGGCGTAACGGAGAAACGCGTTTTTCCCTGATGGGAACCAGCATGTTCTGGGGCGCGGGCGTCACGCTGCGCTTCCTGCTGGTGCTGTGGGTGCCGGTAGCTCTGGGGATTACCGACAACGCGACGCCGACCTATCTTAACGCGATGGTGGCTATCGGCATTGTGGTGGGGGCAGGTGCGGCGGCGAAGCTGGTGACGCTCGAGACGGTAGCACGCTGCATGCCCGCAGGGATCCTGATTGGCGTCGTGGTACTTATTTTCTCGTTGCAACATGCATTATTGCCTGCGTATGTCCTCCTCATCCTGATTGGTATTCTGGGCGGTTTCTTCGTGGTGCCGCTGAACGCGTTACTGCAGGAACGTGGCAAGCAGACCGTCGGGGCGGGGAACGCCATCGCGGTACAAAACCTGGGTGAAAACCTGGCAATGTTATTAATGCTGGGGCTCTACTCGCTGGCGGTAAAAGTGGGTGTGCCGGTGGTGGGGATTGGCGTCGGGTTTGGTGGGCTGTTTGCGCTGGCGATTGCGGGATTGTGGGTCTGGCAACGTCGGCGCTGATAAGTGCGGCCTGATGCCCTCACCCCGGCCCTCTCCCACAGGGAGAGGGAGCAAACCCTAAAAACGGCAACGTGCGTTGCCGTTTTGCTTTTATTACGGCGCAGGATACGTATAAACCTGATGCACCGCTTCAATCTCCGCTAACACCTCTTCACTCAGGTTCAGATGGAAACTCTCAATATTGGTTTTCAACTGTTCCATTGTGGTCGCGCCCAGCAGGGTGCTGGCAACAAACTGCTGACGACGCACGAAGGCCAGCGCCATCTGTGCAGGGTCAAGACCGTGACGCTTTGCGATATCCACATAGGCTGCAACGGCTTTCTGTGTCTGCTCGCCGCTGTAGCGGGTAAAGCGGCTAAAGAGGGTATTTCTCGCCCCGGCCGGTTTCGCGCCGTTCAGGTATTTCCCCGTCAGCGTGCCAAAGCCGAGACAAGAATAGGCGAGCAGTTCCACTTCTTCATATTGCGTCACTTCGGCCAGACCCACCTCATAGCTACGGTTAAGAAGGCTGTACGGGTTCTGGATGGTGACGATACGCGGCAGATCGTGTTTATCTGCCAGGTGCAGATAGCGCATTACGCCAAAGGCCGTTTCGTTAGAGACGCCAATGTAGCGGATTTTTCCCGCGCGCTGGCACTCGGTCAGCGCTTCCAGCGTTTCCAGCAGCGTTACGGCGGGGGCGCTCTCATTCCAGCTGTAGCCGAGCTTACCAAAGCAGTTGGTTGGCCGCTGCGGCCAGTGCACCTGATACAGGTCGAGATAGTCGGTTTGCAGGCGCTTCAGGCTGGCGTCCAGTGCGGCGCGGATATTCTTGCGATCGAGGATCTGATTCGGGCGGATCCCGGTATCGTTGTTGCGCGCGGGGCCACTGACTTTTGAGGCAATCACCAGCTTTTCACGGTTGCCGCGTTTTGCCAGCCAGTTACCGACGTAGGTTTCGGTAAGTCCCTGCGTTTCAGGACGTGGCGGAACAGGGTACATCTCCGCGACATCAATCAGGTTAATCCCCTGGCTGACGGCGTAATCGAGTTGTGCATGGGCATCGGCTTCGCTGTTTTGTTCACCAAATGTCATCGTGCCCAACCCCAGTTGGCTAATTTCCAGAGCGCTGTGGGGGATACGGTGATAATGCATAGCCGGCTTCCTCAGTAGACTTATAGACCGCGTCAGGGCGTGCCCGACAAAGGAATATAAACATGGCAGAGGGGAAGCAAAAGGGGAAGAAAAAAATCAAAAAGGCCAGCAAGCGACTGACCTTTATCTGTTTATCGCTCGATAATTTGCGATACTTCGTCGCGATTGATCTGCATTTTATTGCCTTCCTGGTCGCGGTAGCTGACCAGACCGGTATCATCGTCGACTTCGGGTTTGCCGTCGGTCAGGATCATTCGACCATCTTTTGTCGCCATGACGTAATCGCTGCTACAGCCCGATACGGCAAACGCTAAACCGACTGCTGAAACTAACACTGCCCATTTTTTCATCGTTATCGTCCTCATCTGGCGCGTATCAAATCATAATCTAGTATTAACCCGATATGGCGACTTGAGGAAGCGGTAAAATCTTAAAAAGCAGTCGATTATGTTTGAGAGCTCGCAAAATAAGTAAAAAACTATGTTTTTAACAGGAAATGACGGGCAAGGAGTGCGCCGGTGAAATTCTTTTTGAGATAAAAACCGCGCGGTAACGTCAGTATCGGCTCACCCTTCGCGCCGATTGCCTCGGTAAGCGCTTTGCTGTTGGCCGCTTTCGGGCGCAATTGTAAAACTTCTCCGTGTCGGGCGGTGATGCGCTCTACCTGCCCAAGCACAATCATGTCCATCAGCTCCTCCCAGTCCAGACGCAGCTGTTGCTCCTCATCGTCGTTCGGGCTCCAGAGCAGCGGCGCGCCAACGCGACGGTCAGCCAGGGGGATCTGACGTTCACCTTCGACCGGTACCCACAACACGCGCTTCAGCTTGTGGCGAACGTGGCTGGTTTCCCACGTCACGCCGGTGTTGCCGGTTAGTGGCGCAACGCAGACGAAGGTGGTCTCAAGAGGCTTGCCCTGGCTGTCTATAGGGATGGTTTTTAACTCCACGCCAAGCGCTGCAAAATCCTGCTCGGGTTTGCTTCCTGCGCTGGCACCCAGCCACAGCTCAAGCAGCATGCCGATCCAGCCTTTATCCCGTTTCAGATCCTTCGGGATCTGAAGCCCTGCCATTGCCGCCAGCTCGCCAAGCGAAAAGCCTGCAAGACGCCGTGCCTGCTGTAGCAACTGACCTTCGCTGGATGGCGGTGAGAGCAAGGGTGTAAGCGGATGCATGAAGGTAACCTTTTGATTAAAAAATAAACTAAGAAATTGTCCCCTGTGGATAGAGTTTAACTATTTCTGTACCAATATTCCATGTCTATGATTTATATGTTTTTTTATTGGTTTGAAATCGTTTTGCCAGACTCAGAAAACCGGTTGTTCAAATCTGGTCACTGACAATGAACAGGATCTTACACCATGTTATCCACAGAAAAATGGGATAACTGGGCATAACCCTGACTACTGTTTCAATTTACAGCCTTGACGTGCGATGAAAATCGAATTTTCAAACAAATTGTGACTAACTTATTGGCACAATCTGTGGATAAAACCGACGCTGTTCGATCTTTCATCAGCACGACGATCCCTGACGTGACGATCGTCACGATATTCTGTTTTGTGCTCATGGAAATACATTTAACTATTTGAAAATAATTGCATTATCTAATTAAGGTGAAAAAGGGGAGACTGCATCGTTTGAGGTTGTTCATCGGTAATCAGACACTTCTTCACAACTATATCCACAGAAAAGGTGAATAAAATTCCCTTCACCACCTCTCATCTGTTTATAACTCAGCACTTATTTGTGAGTTATTCAAATGTTATTAGGTTGCAGCCCTGTAAGAGAGTGGTTTACCGCCTCCCTGTAGTGTGAAACAATCATTCATATATAAGGTTTAGTTTGGGGTAGTCCGGTGATTGATGACGATGGCTACCGCCCGAACGTAGGAATAGTAATTTGTAATCGTCAGGGCCAGGTAATGTGGGCCCGGCGATATGGTCAGCACTCCTGGCAGTTCCCTCAAGGCGGGATCAATCCGGGAGAGTCCCCAGAACAAGCGATGTACCGGGAGCTTTTTGAAGAGGTCGGTTTAAGCCGAAAAGATGTTCGCATCCTGGCTTCGACCCGCAACTGGTTGCGTTACAAGTTACCGAAACGTTTGGTGCGTTGGGACACAAAGCCGGTTTGTATCGGCCAGAAACAGAAGTGGTTTCTGTTGCAGTTGGTGGGCAACGATTCAGACATCAATATGCAAACCAGCAGTACGCCGGAGTTCGATGGCTGGCGCTGGGTGAGCTATTGGTATCCTGTTCGTCAGGTCGTGTCATTTAAACGCGATGTTTACCGTAGGGTGATGAAAGAGTTTGCAAGTGTGGTAATGCAGCTTCAGGAGATCCCGCCTAAGCCGCAGAGCGCACCTGCCTGGCGACGTAAAAGAGGTTAAGCTACGCAAATCATGCTCACCCGCTTGCGAGAAATAGTCGAGAAGGTGGCCAGTGCTCCGCGTCTGAACGAGGCGCTGAATATTCTGGTCACTGACATCTGTCTTGCGATGGAGACCGAGGTCTGTTCGGTGTATCTGGCCGACCACGATCGGCGCTGCTATTACCTGATGGCGACCCGTGGTTTGAAAAAACCACGTGGACGCACCGTCACGCTCGCATTTGATGAAGGTATCGTGGGCCTGGTTGGGCGGCTGGCTGAACCCATCAACCTTGCTGACGCGCAAAAACACCCCAGCTTTAAATACATCCCTTCCGTAAAAGAAGAGCGCTTTCGCGCTTTCCTTGGCGTGCCGATTATCCAGCGTCGCCAGCTGCTTGGCGTGCTGGTTGTCCAGCAGCGCGAGCTACGTCAGTACGATGAAAGCGAAGAGTCTTTCCTCGTCACGCTGGCCACTCAGATGGCGGCGATCCTCTCCCAGTCCCAGCTTGCCGCGCTCTTTGGTCAGTATCGCCATACGCGCATTCGTGCCCTTCCGGCATCACCAGGCGTAGCGATTGCGGAAGGCTGGATGGACGCCACGCTGCCGCTGATGGAGCAGGTTTACGAAGCCTCAACGCTTGATGAAGCGCTTGAGCGAGAGCGTCTTACCGCCGCGCTGGAAGAGGCGGCGAATGAATTTCGTCGTTACAGCAAGCGCTTTGCCGCAGGCGCACAGAAAGAGACGGCGGCCATCTTCGACCTCTATTCGCACCTGCTCTCCGACGCGCGTCTGCGTCGTGAGCTGTTTGCGGAAGTGGATAAAGGCTCGGTCGCAGAGTGGGCGGTTAAGAAGGTCATCGAAAAATTTGCCGACCAATTTGCGGCACTGACCGACGGTTACCTGAAAGAAAGGGCTGGAGATCTCCGCGCCCTGGGACAGCGTCTGCTGTTCCATCTCGATGACACCATTCAGGGGCCGAATGCCTGGCCAAAACGGTTTGTTCTGGTCGCCGATGAGCTCTCGGCAACGACGCTGGCTGAACTGCCTCAGGACAGGCTGGCCGGTGTGGTGGTGCGCGATGGCGCCGCCAACTCGCATGCCGCCATTATGGTGCGCGCGCTGGGTATCCCAACCGTTATGGGGGCGGATATCCAGCCGTCGGTACTGCACCGCCGTACACTGGTAGTTGACGGCTATCGCGGTGAGCTGCTGGTCGATCCTGAGCCAGTTCTGCTCCAGGAATACCAGCGTCTTATAAGCGAAGAGAATGAATTAAGCAAGCTGGCGGAAGATGACGTTAACCTGCCCGCACAGCTTAAGAGCGGTGAGCGGATCAAAGTCATGCTCAACGCCGGTTTAAGCCCTGAGCATGAAGAAAAGCTTGGCAGCCGCATCGACGGTATTGGCCTGTACCGTACTGAAATCCCGTTCATGCTGCAGAGCGGTTTCCCCTCCGAAGAGGAGCAGGTGGCGCAGTATCAGGGGATGCTGCAGATGTTTAACGACAAACCTGTCACCCTGCGAACCCTGGATGTCGGCGCGGATAAACAGCTGCCCTATATGCCGATCAGCGAAGAAAACCCGTGCCTGGGCTGGCGTGGGATCCGCATTACGCTCGATCAGCCGGAGATCTTCCTGATCCAGGTGCGTGCGATGCTGCGCGCCAACGCGGCGACGGGCAATCTCAGCATCTTACTCCCGATGGTCACCAGCATTGATGAGATCGACGAGTCCAGGCGACTGATCGAACGTGCAGGCCGTGAAGTGGAAGAGATGATCGGCTATGCGATCCCGAAACCGCGGATCGGGGTGATGCTTGAAGTGCCGTCTATGGTCTTTATGCTGCCGCAGCTGGCAAACCGTGTTGATTTTATCTCTGTCGGCACGAACGACCTGACGCAATATATTCTGGCCGTCGACCGTAACAATACCCGCGTCGCCAGTATCTACGACAGCCTGCATCCGGCGATCATTCGCGCGTTAGCGATGATTGCCCGTGAAGCGGAACAGTACGGCATTGATTTACGCCTGTGCGGTGAAATGGCCGGGGATTCAATGTGCGTTGCGATCCTGATTGGTCTGGGATACCGCCATCTGTCGATGAACGGTCGCGCTGTCGCCCGCGTGAAGTACCTGCTGCGGCATATCGACATCAACGATGCCCGCGAGCTGGCTGAACGCAGCCTTGACGCGCAGCTGGCCGCTGAGGTTCGTCATCAGGTCGCGGCGTTTATGGAACGGCGCGGTATGGGCGGCCTGATCCGCGGCGGCCGCTAATCATCTTTCTGCCTCTCCCTCCGGGAGAGGGCTCCAGCGCGCATAAAACCCTATACACATCTTTTACATCTCTGGCGCATCCTCCGCGCCAGCCTTGTGCTATGATTCGCAACTTTGGAGCCTCTGCTTACGGCAGAATCGCATTTCTACCGCTGTCCACTTTCAGCGGAATAACAACATCTTGTGGTGACAGATGAACAGTGGTTATCTGCATTTTCCGGAATTTGATCCGGTCATTTTCTCAGTAGGACCTGTTTCGCTTCACTGGTACGGTCTGATGTACCTGGTGGGCTTCATTTTTGCCATGTGGCTCGCTGGCCGTCGCGCCAGTCGTCCGGGCAGCGGCTGGACGAAAAACGAAGTTGAAAACCTGCTCTATGCGGGCTTCCTCGGCGTGTTCCTCGGTGGCCGTATTGGGTATGTGCTGTTCTATAACTTCCCGGTATTCCTGAACGATCCGCTCTATCTGTTCCGCGTGTGGGACGGCGGCATGTCCTTCCACGGCGGCCTGATTGGGGTGATCCTGGTGATGGTGATTTTTGCCAAACGCACCAAACGCAACTTCTTCCAGGTTGCAGATTTTATCGCACCGCTGATCCCGTTTGGGCTGGGCGCTGGCCGTCTGGGTAACTTTATCAACGGTGAGCTGTGGGGCCGCGTCGACCCGAGCGTGCCGTACACGATGCTCTTCCCGGGCTCCCGCGCAGAAGATATCGCGTTGCTGCCATCACACCCGGAGTGGCAGTCCATTTTCGATACCTACGGCGTGCTGCCGCGCCATATGTCTCAGCTGTACGAACTGGCGCTGGAAGGCGTGGTGCTGTTTATCATCCTCAACCTGTTTATCCGCAAACCGCGTCCGATGGGTGCTGTCTCCGGCCTGTTCCTGATTGGCTACGGCGCATTCCGTATTATCGTCGAGTTCTTCCGTCAGCCAGACGCACAGTTTACCGGCGAATGGGTACAGTACATCAGCATGGGGCAGATCCTCTCCATTCCGATGATTGTCGCGGGTGCCATTATGATGATTTGGGCGTATCGTCGTCGTCCACAGCAACAAATTTCCTGAGGAACCATGAAACAGTATCTTGAATTGATGAAAAAAGTGCTCGACGAGGGCACGCCGAAAAACGACCGCACCGGCACCGGTACGCTCTCCATTTTTGGCCACCAGATGCGCTTCAACCTGCAAGAAGGCTTCCCACTGGTGACGACAAAGCGCTGCCATCTGCGCTCGATCATTCATGAACTGCTCTGGTTCCTGCAAGGCGATACCAACGTTGCGTATCTGCACGAAAATAACGTCTCAATCTGGGACGAATGGGCAGATGAAAATGGCAACCTGGGCCCGGTTTACGGCAAGCAGTGGCGCGCCTGGCCAACGCCTGATGGCCGCCATATTGACCAGATCACCACCGTGATGAACCAGCTGAAAAACGATCCGGACTCGCGCCGAATCATCGTTTCCGCCTGGAACGTCGGCGAACTGGATAAAATGGCGCTGGCACCTTGCCACGCGTTCTTCCAGTTCTATGTCGCTGACGGCAAGCTCTCCTGCCAGCTTTATCAGCGCTCCTGTGACGTGTTCCTCGGCCTGCCGTTTAACATTGCCAGCTATGCGCTGTTGGTCCACATGATGGCGCAGCAGTGCGATCTGGAAGTGGGCGATTTTGTCTGGACCGGTGGTGACACCCATCTTTACAGCAACCATATGGAACAGACGCATCTCCAGCTGACCCGCGAACCGCGTGCTCTGCCGAAGCTGATTATCAAACGCAAACCGGCATCAATCTTCGACTATCGCTTTGATGATTTCGAGATTGAGGGTTATGACCCGCATCCGGGCATCAAAGCGCCCGTCGCTATCTGATGCGATAAAGCGTGACACAACCGGTGCTGTTTAGCGCCGGTTTTTTTTCGGCTTTATCCCGTTTCCCTAAGCGCTATCCAGAAAGCGTGCAACGCGCTGCAACACTCCTGATTCTCCGGATAACGCCTCGTAAAACGAGGATCCGTCGCTCGTCATGTTCACCGCGCTTCGCCACACTCCCGATATGAAAAAAGAGAACGGTTTTACGCTTATCGAAACGCTGGTCGCGATTTCGCTTGTCGTTATCCTCAGCGCCTCAGGTCTTTACGGCTGGGACAGCTGGCAGCGGCAGCAGCGGCTGTGGCAAACCGCCAGTCAGGTACGAGATTACCTGCTGTTTCTGCGCAATCATGCCAACCGCTACAACCGCGACCATCAAATTACCTATCAGCGGATGGGAGGCATGGATTGTCTGCTGAGCTCTGCCGCGCAAGGCTGTGAGAAGGGCAATCCCTTTGTGCTGATACCACTCTGGCCTGAGGTCGCGATCGGCGAGGTAACGCCGTCGCTCGCGTTCTATGGATTAAAGGATACGGCATGGGCAGGGCGGATACGCGTTCAAAGTCGTGCAGGAGAATGGCTGATTATTGTCTCAAATGGAGGACGCATCAGGATGTGTAAGGTCTCTGCGGGAGGTTCATGTCGATGAAGCAGCGAGGTTTCTCACTGACTGAAGTTCTGATTGCCACGGCGATTAGCAGCCTCCTGCTGATAAGCGCATCGCGTTTTTTACCCGGCTTGCAGCGTGCGGTCTTAGCGCAATCCGGCCAGAGACAACTGGAGGAAGAGGTCTGGCACCACCTGTTCGCCCTGGGCAAACAGCTCCAGCGTGCGGGGTACTGCGCGGGAAACTGTCAGGGACAGGCGCTGGTGACAGCCAGGCAAGGAAGTTGCGTCATTGTGCGGTGGGATGCCAACAGTAACGGCAGCTGGGATAACAGCGCATCAGAAAATGACTGCACCGGTTTTCGACTGGAGTCTGGTGCGCTTGAAACCCAGCGTGGAGCGACCTCATGTGAAGGAAAAGGATGGGAAAAGCTCACGGACCCGGACAGGCTTACTATCGCGCATTTTGTGGTGAGGACAGTGGAACATGCCGGTTTTGCGCCAGAGGTGAATATCGAACTGGCGGCGATTCGTAAAGGCGAGAAGGGGGAGCCCTGGCAGGCGTTGTATACGGTCACGGGGTACAACCTGTGAATCGTCAACGCGGCATGTCTTCGCTGGCGATGGTTCTGCTTTTACTGGTGCTCGGTACCCTGATCCTCACCGGTCTCAATCAGCAGCTCACAACGTTTAGCGCGCTCGTCGGCGGTGAGAGCCGTTCGCTTCAGCAGCAGGCGACGGTGCAGTCCGCGCTTGAGTGGGGACGAGTTCAGAGCTGGTCGTCAGAGCCACAGGTTCAGTGCAAGAAGACTCCTGCGTGGCGAGCGTGTTTGCGCCAGCTGAGTGGGGCGCGTGTGCTGCTGATTGCCGGAGACAGCGACCTGCTGCTCTGGCGCTCAGGAGAGATTGTCGACGGGAACGTTCGCTTTTCGCCTCACGGCTGGAGTGATTTTTGTCCCCTTAAGGAGAGCGCGTTATGCCAGCTGCCGTGAACAGAGAAAAAGGGTTTAGCATGGTTGAGGTACTGCTGGCGATGATGCTGCTGGTGATCGTCGTGACGGCTTTGTCCGGTTATCATCGGGCGTTGGCGGCTCGGTTTACCCTGTTTAACCAGTATCGACAGCTCTGGCATCATGCCTGGAATCAGTCTCAGCTCTCAACAAATGTTCTCCCGGCTGGCTGGCAGGCCAGTCGGGGGCAGACAACGCACGCAGGATGTGTCAGCATCACGGTCACACTTATTTCTCCTCTGGGGCGGCGCGGTGAGATAACGCGCCTGCATTGCCCGGTTAGCCAGTAGTCGGGAGCGTCTATGTTAAGGGTCTACCACTCAAATCGTCTGGATGTGCTGGAAGCGCTGATGGAATTTATCGTTGAGCGCGAGCGGCTTGACGATCCTTTTGAGCCTGAAATGGTGCTGGTGCAGAGCACCGGTATGGCACAGTGGCTGCAAATGTCGCTTTCCCGTAAATTTGGCATAGCCGCAAATATTGATTTCCCGCTGCCCGCGAGCTTTATCTGGGAGATGTTTGTGCGCGTGTTGCCGGACATCCCGGAGCAGAGCGCCTTCAACAAGCAAGGCATGAGCTGGAAGCTCATGGCGCTGCTGCCGGAAATGCTGCAGCACGATGAATTCGCCATGCTGCGCCACTACCTCAATGATGATACCGATAAGCGCAAGCTGTTCCAGCTGGCGTCGCGCACCGCCGATCTCTACGATCAATACCTTGTTTACCGTTCTGACTGGTTAATTCGTTGGGAAGCGGGCGAGTTGGTTGAAGGGCTACCGGAGGCGCAAATATGGCAGGCACCGCTGTGGAAAGCGCTGGTAGAGCATACGGAGAAACTTGGGCAGCCTAAGTGGCACCGTGCCAACCTGTACGATCGGTTTATCTCCATACTCGAGAATGCGTCGGAGCGCCCGGCCCGACTGCCGTCACGCGTTTTTATCTGCGGGATATCCGCATTACCGCCTGTTTATCTGAAGGCGTTGAACGCGCTGGGTAAACATATTGATATTCATATTTTGTTCACCAACCCTTGCCGACAGTATTGGGGGGATATCCTCGACGAACGTTGGCTTGCGCGGCTGGTGACTCGCCAACGAAAGCGCCTTTTTGAAGAACGTTCCGTCCCGCTGTTTAAAGACGGCTCGACTGCCGGGCAGCTTTTTGATGAAGACGGTATCCAGAACCTGCCCAATCCACTGCTTGCCTCGTGGGGGAAGCTGGGGCGTGACTACATTCACATGCTTTCAGACATCACTTCATCAGGCGAAGGTGACGTGGATGCCTTTGTCGATATTGCCCCGGATAGCCTGCTGCATCATATTCAGCTGGATATCCTCGATCTGGAAAACCGTGCCGTGATGGGCGTGACGGCGAAAGAATTCGAACGCAGCGACAGCAAGCGCAAGCTGGATGCTGACGATCGCAGCATCGCGATCCATGTTTGCCATAGCCCTCAGCGTGAGGTCGAAGTGCTTCACGACCAGCTGCTGGCGATGCTGCAGGACGATCCCGAACTGACGCCACGCGATATTGTGGTGATGGTGGCGGATATCGACAGCTACAGTCCCTTCATCCAGGCCGTTTTTGGCAGTGCGACGGGCGAGCGATATCTGCCTTACGCTATCTCTGACCGTCGTGCCCGTCAGTCGCATCCGGCACTGCAGGCCTTTATCACTCTGCTTTCACTGCCGGATAGCCGCTTTATCTCCGAAGATGTCCTGGCGTTACTGGATGTTCCCGTGCTGGCTGCACGCTTCAACATCAATGAAGAGGGGCTGCGCTACCTTCGCCAGTGGGTGAATGAATCTGGCGTACGCTGGGGGATCGATGACGATAACGTTCAGGAGTTCGAACTTCCTCCAACCGGGCAGCACACGTGGCGTTTTGGCCTGACGCGTATGCTGCTGGGCTACGCCATGGAGAGCAGCCAGGGCGAGTGGAATGAGGTGCTGCCTTACGATGAGTCCAGCGGGTTAATTGCTGAACTGGTGGGGCATTTAGCATCACTCCTGATGCAGCTTAACCGCTGGCGACACGAGCTGATGCAGCCGCGTCCGCTTGAAGCGTGGTTCCCGGTTTGCAGGGCATTGCTTAATGATTTCTTCCTGCCAGACAGTGACACCGAAGCGGCAATGGCACTGATTGAAACGCAGTGGCAGGCGATCGTCGATGAAGGCGTGAATTCCCATTATCAGGAGGCAATCCCACTGTCGCTGTTGAGGGATGAGCTAACGCAGCGGCTTGACCAGGAGCGAATCAGCCAGCGTTTCCTGGCAGGCCCCATCAATATCTGCACCCTGATGCCAATGCGTTCTATCCCGTTTAAAGTGGTCTGTCTGCTTGGCATGAACGACGGCGTTTATCCGCGCGCGCTGGCGCCGCTGGGGTTCGATTTGATGAGCGCAGATCCAAAGCGGGGCGACCGTAGCCGCCGCGATGATGACCGCTACCTCTTCCTTGAGGCGCTCATTTCCGCCCAGAGTAAGCTCTATATCAGCTATATCGGCCGTTCCATTCAGGACAACAGCGAGCGTTTTCCCTCCGTTCTGGTGCAGGAGCTGGTGGACTATATAGGCCAGAGTCACTATCTGCCGGGGGATGAAGATCGCAACTGCGATGAAAGCGAGAAGAGGGTGAAAGCCCATATCACCTGTTTCCACAGCCGCATGCCGTTTGACCCGGTGAACTACACGCCCAGCGAGCGCCAGAGCTATGCCCAGGAGTGGCTACCGGCGGCGAAAAAGGAGGGGAGTGCGCATACCGATTTCATTCAGGAGCTTGACCCGCGCCCTGTCGACACCCTGACCTTCGAACAGCTTCAGCGGTTTTGGGCGCATCCGGTGCGCGCCTTCTTCCAGCAGCGATTGCAGGTCAACTTCCGTTCTGAAGAGAGTGAAATTCCTGATGCAGAGCCTTTTACGCTGGAAGGGCTGGAGCGCTACCAGTTAAACCTGCAGCTGTTGAATGCGCTGGTTGAAGAGGAAGATGCGGACAAACTTTACCGCCGCTACCGTGCTGCAGGACAGCTGCCCTATGGGGCGTTCGGAGAAATTGTGTGGGAGGCGCAGTGTCAGGAGATGACCGCCCTGGCAGAGCGCGTAAGAGCGTGCCGACAGCCAGGGAAAAGTATTGAAATCGATCTCAACTGCAATGGTGTACAGCTCACGGGCTGGTTAACCCAGGTTCAGCCGGACGGGCTGCTGCGCTGGCGGCCTTCTATGCTGAGCGTTTCACAGGGTTTGCAACTCTGGCTGGAACATCTTGTCTACAGTGCGGATGGTCATAAAGGTGAAAGTCGGATTTTCGTGCGCAAAGAGGGCGAATGGCGCTTCCCGCCGATGGAGTCTGAGCAGGCGTTACGGTATCTGTCTTTGTACATTGAGGGCTACCGTCAGGGAATGAACAAACCGCTCCTGCTGTTGCCGGAAAGTGGCGGGGCCTGGATAAAAGCCTGTTATGACGCACAGAATGATGCGATGTTAACGGATGAGGCGTCACTGCAGAAAGCGCGCAGTAAATTTATGCAGGCCTACGAAGGTAACATGATGGTACGGGGCGAAGGTGAAGATGTCTGGTATCAGCGCTTATGGCGAACGCTTGAGCCAGAGTACTTTGAGGCCATCACGGAAGAGGCGCAGCGCTACCTGCTGCCGTTGTTTAAATTTAATCAGTCCTGAGCGCTGTATAAAAATTGCGCAGTGTGGGGTGTTCAATTATGATGCACTTCTTATCACGGACTGATGTACCCAATAAAGAGATGTTGGCGTGTCCAGCACGCAATGTATTAATGATGTAGCCGTGATAAAGAGGTAGCACCTTGTTTAAAGCGTTTGTTTTGTTTTTCGCCCTCTGGGTACCTGTCACTCAGGCAGACTCCGGTTGGCAACCCGTTCAGGAAACTATTCGTAAAAGCGAAAAAGATACCCGTCAATATCAGGCTATTCGTCTTGATAACGGCATGACCGTGCTGCTGGTTTCCGATCCGCAGGCGGTGAAGTCCCTCTCGGCATTAGTGGTGCCGGTTGGATCGCTGGAAGATCCTGACGCGCATCCTGGGCTTGCACATTATCTGGAACATATGACGCTGATGGGGTCAAAAAAATACCCGCAGCCGGATAGCCTGTCCGAATTTTTGAAAATGCATGGCGGCAGCCACAATGCCAGTACGGCACCGTACCGCACGGCCTTTTATCTTGAAGTCGAAAATGATGCGCTGGAAGGCGCGGTCGATCGCCTTGCTGATTCCATCGCCGCCCCCCTGCTGGATAAAAAATATGCCGACCGTGAACGCAATGCCGTCAATGCTGAGTTGACCCTTGCCCGCACGCGAGACGGTATGCGCATGGCCCAGGTCAGCGCCGAAACCATCAACCCTGCGCACCCGGGTTCGCGCTTCTCCGGCGGTAACCTTGAGACGTTAAGCGACAAACCGAACAGCCCGGTGCTTGATGCCCTGCACGCGTTTCGCGATAAATACTACTCCGCCAACCTGATGAAAGCGGTCATCTACAGCAATAAACCGTTGCCAGAACTGGCAGGCATGGCGGCTAAAACGTTTGGCCGGGTGCCGAATAAAAATATCGACCTGCCGCAGATAGACGTACCGGTGGTCACGGATGCGCAAAAGGGCATCGTGATCCACTACGTGCCTGCGCTGCCGCGCAAAGTGCTGCGCGTGGAATTCCGCATCGATAACAACACCGCACAGTTTCGCAGTAAAACCGATGAGCTGGTGACCTATCTGATAGGTAACCGTAGCCCGGGTACGCTTTCTGACTGGCTGCAAAAACAGGGGCTGGTGGAAGGTATTCGCGCCGACTCCGATCCGGTTGTGAACGGCAATAGCGGCGTGCTGGCGATCTCCGCCACCCTGACCGACAAGGGCCTGGCAAACCGTGACGAAGTGGTGGCGGCGATCTTCAGCTACCTCTCTTTACTGCGTGAGAAAGGCGTCGATAAGCGCTACTTTGATGAGCTCGCCCACGTGCTGGATCTCGATTTCCGTTACCCGTCCATTACCCGCGATATGGATTACGTTGAGTGGCTGGCGGATACCATGATCCGCGTGCCGGTGGAACACACCCTCGATGCGGTCAATATTGCCGACCGCTATGATGCCGATGCGGTAAAAGCCCGCCTGGCGATGATGACGCCGGAGAATGCCCGCATCTGGTACATCAGCCCGAACGAACCGCATAACAAGACGGCGTATTTTGTCGATGCTCCTTATCAGGTGGACAAAATCAGCGCGCAGACCTTCGCCGACTGGCAGAAGAAGGCCGGGGAGATTGCGTTGAAGCTGCCGGAGCTGAACCCCTATATTCCGGATGACTTCTCGCTGACCAAAACGACTAAAGATTACCCGCACCCGGCGCTCATCGTTGATGAACCGACGCTGCGCGTGGTGTACACCCCCAGCCGCTACTTCGCAAGCGAGCCAAAGGCCGATGTCAGCGTGGTGCTGCGTAACCCGAAAGCGATGAACAGCGCTAAAAATCAGGTGATGTTCGCGCTCAATGACTATCTCGCCGGGATTGCGCTCGATCAGCTCAGCAACCAGGCGGCCGTGGGCGGGATCAGCTTCTCCACCAACGCCAACAACGGTTTGATGCTCAATGCAAACGGCTATACCCAGCGTTTGCCTCAGCTGTTCCAGGCACTGCTGGAGGGCTATTTCAGCTATACGCCGACGGAAGAGCAGCTTGAACAGGCCAAATCGTGGTATGCGCAGATGATGGATTCTGCGGAGAAGGGCAAAGCTTACGATATGGCGCTTATGCCGGCGCAAATGCTGTCGCAAGTTCCTTATTTCCAGCGAGAGGACCGCCGCGCGCTGTTGCCTTCGATCACCTTAAAAGACGTGCTGGCTTACCGTGACGCGCTGAAAACCAACACGCGTCCGGAGTTCCTGATCGTTGGCAACATGAGTGAGGATCAGGCCAAAACCCTGGCAGAGAATGTACGCACTCAGCTCGGTTCGAAAGGCGACGAGTGGTGCCGCAACCAGGACGTGCTGGTTGAGAAAAAACAGAATGTGATTTTTGAAAAGGCGGGTAACAGCACGGATTCCGCGCTGGCCGCGGTATTTGTGCCAACGGGCTATGATGAATTCGCCAGCTCGGCGCAGAGTGCCGTACTGGGGCAAATTATTCAGCCGTGGTTCTATAACCAGTTACGCACTGAGGAGCAGCTTGGCTACGCGGTGTTTGCCTTCTCCATGAACGTAGGCCGACAGTGGGGACTGGGTTTCCTGCTGCAAAGCAGCGATAAACAACCGGCGTATCTCTGGAAGCGTTACCAGGCCTTCTTCCCGCAGGTGGAAGCGAAACTGCGCGCCATGAAGCCGGAAGAGTTTGGGCAGATCCAGCAGGCCGTCATCGCACAGGTGATGC
Organism: Enterobacter sp. UPMP2060; assembly: GCF_053709655.1. Taxonomy (NCBI): domain Bacteria; kingdom Pseudomonadati; phylum Pseudomonadota; class Gammaproteobacteria; order Enterobacterales; family Enterobacteriaceae; genus Enterobacter; species Enterobacter sp. UPMP2060. Next base: position 212,912 of record NZ_JBSKJQ010000006.1, on the reverse strand, counting down.
AGCCGCCGCAGACGCTGGGTGAAGAAGCCTCGCAGCTGAGCAAAGATTTCGATCGCGGTAATCTGAAATTTGATTCGCGTGATAAAGTAGTGGCCGAGATAAAACAGCTGACGCCGCAGAAGGTTGCAGACTTCTTCCATCAGGCGGTCATTAAGCCGCAGGGAATCACTATCCTGTCTCAGGTTTCCGGTAGCCAGAACGGGAAAACGGAGTACGTGAACCCGAAAGGCTGGAAAGTCTGGAAGAGCGTCAGCGCGCTGCAGCAATCTATGCCCTGGAGTAAGAAAGAATGACCGATACCGCTGAGTCCCTTGATCCCTTACGTTTACCTCTGCAGGGTGAACGATTGATTGAAGCCTCAGCGGGAACGGGAAAAACCTTCACCATTGCCGCTCTGTACCTGCGTCTGCTGCTGGGGCTTGGCGGCAACGCCGCTTTTCCACGTCCTTTGAGCGTGGAGGAACTGCTGGTGGTGACCTTCACCGAGGCTGCCACCGCTGAGCTGCGGGGCCGTATTCGCAGCAATATCCGCGTGCTGCGCATCGCCTGTCTGCGTCAGAGCACGGATAACCCTCTCTACGCGAGCCTTCTGGAAGAAATTGCCGATAAGCAACAGGCAGCCCAGTGGCTATTGCTCGCTGAACGGCAGATGGATGAAGCGTCCGTCTTCACCATTCACGGTTTTTGCCAGCGTATGCTGAGCCTGAATGCGTTTGAATCCGGGATGCTGTTTGAACAGCAGCTCATTGAAGATGAATCCGTGCTTCGCTATCAGGCCTGCGCGGATTTCTGGCGTCGCCACTGCTACCCGTTACAGCGCGATATCGCCGAAGCGGTACATGCGCTGTGGAAGGGCCCGGAGGCGCTGCTGCGCGCTATCGATCGTTATCTGCAGGGGGAAGCACCGGTCATCAAATCCCCGCCGCCTGCGGATGAAACCCTGGCCTCACGCCATGAAAAAATCATCGCGAGAATTGCCGATATCAAGCAAAAATGGATTGAGTCCGTTGGCGAGATTGACGCAATCATCGAAAATTCCGGGATTGATCGACGCAAGTTTAACCGCGGCAATCAGGGGAAATGGATCGACAAGATCAGCGCCTGGGCGCAGGAAGAGACGCGAGGCTACCAGCTCCCGGATGCGCTGGAGAAATTCTCCCAACGTTTCCTGGCTGAGCGGACCAAAGCCGACGGCATTGTGCCTGAGCATCCTCTGTTTGTGGCGATTGAAACCCTGCTGGCTGAGCCCTTAACGCTCAACGATCTGATGATTACCCGCGCCATGACGGAAATTCGCGACGCCGTCGCGCGTGAGAAACGCCGCCGGGGTGAGCTGGGGTTTGACGATATGCTGAGCCGCCTCGATGCGGCGCTATGCAGTGAAAATGGCGAAGCGCTTGCCGCCGCGATCCGCACCCGGTTCCCGGTGGCGATGATTGACGAATTTCAGGATACCGACCCTCAGCAATACCGCATTTTCCGCCGTATCTGGCGCCAGCAGCCCGGTACCGCGCTGTTGTTAATCGGCGATCCGAAACAGGCCATCTACGCCTTCCGCGGTGCGGATATTTTCACCTACATGAAAGCCCGTAGCGAAGTTGACGCACACTACACTCTTGATACTAACTGGCGCTCCTCTCCCGGCATGGTGGAAAGCGTCAACGCGCTCTTCAGCCGCATGGATACGGCGTTTATGTTCCGTGAGATCCCGTTTCAGCCGGTAAAATTTGCCGAGAAAAATGCCTCGTTGCGCTTCGAGTTCAACGGCGAGACGCAGCCTGCCATGAACTTCTGGCTGCTGGACGGGGAAGGCTGCGGCGTTGCCGACTATCAAAATGCGATGGCCCAGCACTGTGCCGCGCAAATCCGCGACTGGCTCAGTGCGGGCGCGCACGGTAAAGCGCTGCTGTGGAAGGGGGATAAACCAACCCCGGTAAAGGCATCCGATATCACGGTGCTGGTGCGCAGCCGTCAGGAGGCCGCGCTCATCCGCGACGCTCTGACGTTACTGAATATTCCCTCCGTCTATCTCTCGAACCGCGATAGCGTCTTTGAAACGCTGGAAGCGCAGGAGATGCTATGGCTGCTGCAGGCCGTGCTGGCCCCGGAGCGGGAAAGCACGCTGCGTAGCGCATTAGCGAGCGCGATGCTCGGGCTGAACGCGCGGGATATTGATGCGCTGAACAATGACGAAGCCGCGTGGGATGCCGTGGTAGAAGAGTTTGTTCGCTACCGCGAAAAATGGCAGAAGCGTGGAGTCATGGCGATGGTGCGCGAGCTCATGGCGCAGCGCCACATTGCGGAGAATATGCTGGCGACAGCAGGCGGCGAGCGCCGTTTGACCGATATTTTACATATCAGCGAACTGCTGCAGGAAGCCGGTACGCAGCTGGAGAGCGAACACGCCCTGGTACGCTGGCTGGCGCAGCAGATTGCCGATCCGAACAGTAATTCGTCCAGCCAGCAGATGCGCCTTGAGAGTGATAAACATCTGGTGCAGATCGTCACCATTCACAAGTCGAAAGGCCTGGAATATCCGCTGGTCTGGCTGCCGTTTATCGCCAATTATCGCGTGCAGGATCAGGCCTTTTACCACGATCGCGAGTCTTTTGAGGCGGTGCTCGATCTCAGCAACGCGGAGTCCAGCGTTGAGCTGGCCGAAGCCGAGCGTCTGGCGGAAGACCTGCGCCTGCTTTACGTGGCGCTGACCCGTTCGGTCTGGCACTGCAGCCTGGGCGTTGCGCCGCTGTTCCGTCGCCGTGGCGAAAAGAGCGGGGAGAGTGATTTTCATCTGAGCGCGCTGGGGCGGCTTATTCAGCACGGCGAACCCAAAGATGCGGTGGGCCTGCGCCAGTGCATCGAATCGCTTTGCACGGAGCATGTTGCCCTGCATATTCCGTCGCAGCCCGACAACAGCCGCTGGCAGATGCCGGAGCTGCGTGAGTCAGAGCTCCATGCCCGCCAGGTTGTGCGTACCATTGCCGACGACTGGCGCGTCACCAGCTACTCCGGTTTGCAGCAGCACGGGCAGAGTATTGCGCAGGATCTGATGCCAAAACTGGACGTGGATGCCGCAGGAGCCGGTAGCGTACCCGCTGAGCCGGTGCTCACGCCGCACCAGTTCCCGCGCGGCGCCTCGCCGGGTACGTTTTTGCACAGCCTGTTTGAAGAGCTGGATTTTACCCAGCCGGTTTCCGAAGAGTGGGTGCTGAAAATGTTACAGAGTGGCGGCTACGACGCGCAGTGGCAGCCGGTTCTCACCGACTGGATCCGCGCGGTACTGCACGCGCCGCTCACGACGCAGGGGATCTCGCTGAACCAGTTGACTGCCAAAGATAAGCAGGTGGAGATGGAGTTTTATCTCCCCATCGCCAGCCCGCTCAGGGCCGAGGCGCTTGATGCGCTGATCCGTGAGTACGATCCGTTATCCGCCGGATGCCCGCCTCTGAACTTCCGCCAGGTACAGGGGATGCTCAAAGGCTTTATCGACCTGGTTTTCCGCCACGAAGGGCGCTACTACCTGCTGGATTACAAATCGAACTGGCTGGGTGAAAGCAGCGAAGCCTACACCCAGGACGCGATGGCATCGGCAATGCAAATGCATCGCTACGATCTGCAGTACCAGCTTTACACCCTTGCGCTGCACCGTTACCTCCGCCATCGCATGGCCGATTACCGCTACGAAGATCATTTTGGCGGCGTCATTTACCTGTTCCTGCGCGGAGTGGATGGTAACGACCCGCGTTCCGGCGTCTTTAGTACGCGTCCGGCTGCGGAACTGATTGAAAAAATGGATAATCTGTTTGCTGCAAGCACGGAGGAGGTGGCATGACGATGCAGGCGCTACTGCTGGACGCGGTTGAACAACGGTTACTGCGTCACCTGGATGTGCAGTTCGCCATGATGGTGGCAGGCGAGGAGCCTGCCGTCATGCTGGCCGCGGCCATTCTGAGTAAAGACGCGGGGGAAGGCCACGTATGTCTGCCGCTGTCGCGTCTGGCTGTGGATGAGAAAATGCCTCCGGCTTTACAGGCGTGTTTCGCGCAGCTGGGTGACGCAGTGGACTGGCAGGAGATATTACTCGGCTCGCCTGCCGTAAGCGGAGCCGATACCGGGACGCCGATGATCCTTGTCGGCGAGCGTTTGTATCTTAACCGGCTGTGGCGTAACGAACTGACGGTAGCGCGCTTCTTCAGCGAGACCAACGCCCCGCTTCCCTGCGATGAAGCGCAGCTCCGGCAAACGCTGGATACGCTGTTTACCTCTGACGACGAGACAAACTGGCAGAAAGTGGCGGCAGCCGTGGCCTTAACGCGACGGATCTCGGTGATTTCTGGCGGCCCGGGCACCGGGAAAACGACCACTGTGGCAAAACTGCTTGCCGCGCTGATTCAGCTATCGGGTGAGAAAAAGTGCCGTATTCGCCTGGCCGCCCCCACCGGTAAAGCGGCGGCACGTCTGACGGAGTCGTTAGGCGGCGCGCTGCAAAAACTGCCGCTAACCGGGGAGCAGCTTGCGCTTTTCCCCAATGAAGCGAGCACGCTGCACCGTTTGCTTGGCGCACAGCCGGGTAGCCAGCGTCTGCGCTATCATGCCGGTAACCCACTGCACCTTGACGTGCTGGTCATGGATGAAGCGTCGATGATTGACCTGACGATGATGTCGCGTTTGATCGATGCGCTACCGCCGCACGCGCGCGTCATTTTCCTCGGCGATCGCGACCAGCTTGCCTCCGTAGAGGCGGGAGCCGTATTGGGGGATATCTGCACCTATGCCAGCCTGGGATATACCGCGGAACGCGCGCAGGAGCTGGCCCGTCTCACCGGATGTTCGCTCACGTCTGAAAACCATTCGCTTGCAGGGGCGCTGCGCGACAGCCTGTGTCTGCTGCAAAAAAGCTACCGTTTCGGCAGCGACTCCGGCATCGGCCAGCTTGCGGCGGCGGTGAACCGGGGCGACCGGCGCACCACCACAGCGGTATTTGACGGTACCTTTACGGATATTGAGAAAAAATCGCTGCAAAGTGGGGAAGAGTATCAGGCGATGCTGGACGACGCCCTGCAGGGGTATCAGCACTTTCTGACGGGCGTACAACAGCAAAGTACGCCGGAGCAGGTCATTGCCGCGTTTGGCGAATACCAGCTGCTCTGTGCGCTGAGGGAAGGCCCCTTTGGCGTCCGGGGTTTGAACGACAGGCTGGAACAGCTGCTGGCGCAAAAACGCAAAATTAACCGTACCCCGCACTCGCGATGGTATGAAGGGCGACCGGTGATGATCTCCCGCAACGACAGCGCGCTGGGATTGTTTAACGGGGATATCGGGATTGCACTCGACTGCGGCCAGGGCCTGCGCGTCTGGTTCCAGATGCCGGACGGGAGCGTGAAGTCCTTCCAGCCCAGCCGTTTGCCCGAGCATGAAACCGCCTGGGCGATGACGGTGCATAAATCCCAGGGCTCCGAGTTTAACCATGCGGCGCTGATCCTGCCCACGCAGCTTTCACCCGTCGTTACCCGCGAGCTGATCTATACCGCCATTACGCGCGCGCGTCAGCGTCTTTCGCTCTATACCGATGAGCGGGTGCTGGTGCAGGCGATCGCCACCCGAACGGAACGCCGAAGCGGGCTGGGCGCGATATTTGAGTCACTCTGAACAACGCCAGATATCCAGGCCGGGTACGCGCAGCGCGACCCGGCAAGCGTTGTATTATCCCAGGTCAGCCATCAGCACTTTTGAACGACGCTGATAGTTGTACATCTCTTTCTTCGTTTCCGGCAGAGAATCGATATCCACCGGCGTGAATCCGCGCTCCTGGAACCAGTGAATGCTGCGCGTCGTCAGGACGAACAGCTTGCTCAGCCCCATCTGGCGCGCCTGTGCCGCCACGCGTTCAAGCAGCATTTCGCCGCGTGAAGAGCTACGGTAATCAGGATGCACCGCCACGCAGGCCATTTCACCGATCTTCTCTTCCGGGAACGGATAGAGCGCGGCGCAGGCAATGGTCAGGTTATCGCGCTGAATAATGGTGAATTTGTCGATCTCCATCTCCAGCTGTTCGCGTGAGCGACGTACCAGAATGCCCTGCTGTTCCAGCGGGCGGATCAGCTCCAGAATGCCGCCGATGTCATTAATGGTGGCGCGGCGGATCTGCTCCGCACTCTCCATCACAATCTGTGTACCAATACCGTCGCGGGAGAACAGCTCCTGCAGCAGGGCCCCGTCTTCCTGATAGCTGATCAGGTGGCTGCGGCGCACGCCGCTGCGGCAGGCCTTCACGGCACCACGCAGGAAGCGGACGGTGCCGGAGTGGTAATCGCCTTCGGCTTCCAGCGCCTCCACGCGAGCCTGGGCTTCATTCGGGAAGAGTTCCGGTACGATTGTTCCTTCAGCGTCCACGACGCCCTGGGAGGAGCAGAACCCAATCATTTTTTCCGCCTTCAGCTTGATCGCCAGCTGCGTGGCAATCTCTTCTGACGTCAGGTTAAAGCTTTCGCCGGTCACGGAAACGGCGACCGGGCCCATCAGCACGATGGCACCGCTGTCCAGCTGGCGGTGAATAGCTTCTTCATCAATACGACGGATACGGCCGCTGTGGCAGTAATCCACGCCATCGTCCACGCCGAGCGGCTGGGCAATGATAAAGTTGCCGCTCACGACGTTGATATGCGCGCCCTGCAGCGGCGTATTGTTCAGGCTCATGGAGAGACGCGCGGTAATATCCAGCTGCAGCAGACCCGCCGCCTGTTTCACCAGCTCCAGGGTTTTGGCATCGGTGACGCGGGTGTGTTTGTGGTAAATCGGCTCGTGGTGGTGAGCGGCCAGGTTGGCGTCGATCTGCGGACGCGCGCCATACACCACCACCAGGCGGATCCCGAGGCTGTGCAGCAGGCCAATGTCATTGACGATGCTGGAAAAATTTTCATGCTCAATGGCTTCGCCGCCAAGCATGATGACAAACGTTTTTCCCCGATGGGCGTTGATATAGGGAACAGAATGGCGGAATCCCTGGACCAGTTCGGTTCTACGTTCCTTCACCATGGCACAACCCTTAATGAATGTTTATTCGTAATTTCTGTATTTTTATTCGATTGTGGCCGCGTGTGCAAGTGCAAATTTTCCGCTACCCACAGAAATTGGTAAGTAATCCGTGCGTTAGCGTATGATTGTTTACCCTTTTATAGATGACAGTTTATGCGTCATTCGTTAAAGTTTTCGGTCAATTTGGACATTTTGTATATCAGTCAGTGTTCTTGCTCGGGAGAAGCATGTCGGGATCCAATTCAGCAATAAGCCGCCGCCGTTTGTTAAAAGGGGCCGGGGCAATGTGGTTGCTTAGCGTCAGTCAGGTCGGTCTTGCCGCCACGAGTCAGGTGGTGGCGGTGCGCGTATGGCCGTCGTCGACCTATACGCGCGTGACGGTCGAATCCAATCGCGTGCTGAAATATAAGCAATTTGCCCTCAGCAACCCGGAACGCGTGGTGGTGGATCTCGAAGGCGTTAACCTCAACTCCGTGCTGAAAGGGATGGCGGCGCAGATCCGCGGCGACGATCCGTTTATTAAATCGGCGCGCGTCGGGCAGTTTGATCCGCAAACCGTGCGCATGGTGTTTGAGCTTAAACAGAACGTTAAGCCGCAGCTGTTCGCCCTGGCGCCCGTCGCGACGTTTAAAGAGCGCCTGGTGATGGATCTCTACCCGGCCAACGCAACGGATATCCAGGATCCGCTTCTCGCTCTGCTGGAAGACTACAACAAGGGCGATCTTCAGCGTCAGGTACCGCCTGCGCAAAGTGGCCCGCAGCCCGGAAAAGCAGGGCGCGATCGTCCGATTGTGATCATGCTCGATCCCGGCCATGGCGGCGAAGACTCCGGCGCGGTGGGGAAATACCGCACGCGTGAAAAAGACGTGGTGCTGCAAATTGCCCGCCGCCTGAAGGCGTTGATTGATAAAGAAGGCAATATGCGCGCCTATATGACGCGCAATGAAGATATCTTTATCCCGCTGAAGGTCCGGGTGGCGAAAGCGCAGAAGCAGCGCGCCGATTTGTTCGTGTCGATCCATGCGGATGCCTTTACCAGCCGCCAGCCAAGCGGCTCGTCGGTGTTCGCGCTCTCAACCAAAGGCGCGACCAGTACCGCAGCAAGATTCCTGGCTGACAGTCAGAACGCCTCTGACCTGATTGGTGGCGTGAGCAAAAGCGGCGACCGCTACGTCGACCACACCATGTTCGATATGGTGCAGTCGCTGACCATTAACGACAGCCTGAAGTTTGGTAAAGCGGTGCTGGGCAAGCTGGGGAACATCAATAAGCTGCATAAAAACAGCGTTGAACAGGCCGGATTTGCGGTACTCAAGGCACCGGATATTCCGTCCATTCTGGTTGAAACCGCCTTTATCAGTAACGTCGAAGAGGAGCGTAAGCTCAAGACGGCAAAATTCCAGCAGGAGGTTGCGGAGTCGATTCTGGCGGGGATACGGGCGTATTTCTCTGACGGGGCGACGCTGGCGCGACGCGGATAACGCTTTCAGCCGGGTAAACGCCCGGCAAATTCACAAACGACAGATACAAAAAAACACCCTTGAGGGTGTTTATTGTTTTCAGAAGTGTTGGTTGCGGGGGCCGGATTTGAACCGACGACCTTCGGGTTATGAGCCCGACGAGCTACCAGGCTGCTCCACCCCGCGTCCGTCTTTCTACTCGTGTAGAAACTTACTTCTTCAAATTTGATTGGTTGCGGGGGCCGGATTTGAACCGACGACCTTCGGGTTATGAGCCCGACGAGCTACCAGGCTGCTCCACCCCGCGTCCGTCTTTCTACAGTCGTAGAAGATACTTCATCAAATTTTAATTGGTTGCGGGGGCCGGATTTGAACCGACGACCTTCGGGTTATGAGCCCGACGAGCTACCAGGCTGCTCCACCCCGCGTCCGTGGATGCGCACTATACTCGGATAGGTTTGTGATGCAACCCCTTTTTCACATAAATCATGATTTTGTATGCAAATTGAACGACATGGCTCTGTTTGGACTATTTTTTGCGCAAAATTTGCCAAAGGGCATGCGATCGCATTTCATTAGCCCTGGCGGTTTGTTATCTTCATCACGCGGAAATGGGCAACTTAAAGACGAGATATAATGAAAGGACGTTGGGCGAAGTATCTGATGGCGGGCGCAATGGTAGCGATTCTTGCGGCCTGTTCTTCCAAACCGACCGATCGCGGTCAACAGTATAAAGACGGGAAGTTATCCCAGCCTTTCTCTTTAGTTAATCAGCCTGATGCCGTCGGCGCACCGATTAATGCCGGTGATTTCTCTGAGCAGGTCTACCAGATCCGCAACGCGTCGCCGCGTCTGTATAGCTCACAGAACAATGTTTATAGCGCGGTCCAGGACTGGCTTAAAGCAGGCGGCGATACGCGCAACATGCGCCAGTTTGGTATCGACGCCTGGCAGATGGAAGGGGCCGATAACTACGGCAACGTCCAGTTTACCGGTTACTACACCCCGGTTATCCAGGCACGACACTCGCGTCAGGGCGAGTTCCAGTATCCTATCTATCGTATGCCGCCAAAACGCGGTCGTCTGCCGTCTCGCGCTGAGATCTACGCCGGTGCGCTGAGCGAAAACTACGTTCTGGCCTACAGCAACTCCCTGATGGATAACTTCATCATGGACGTTCAGGGCAGCGGCTACATTGATTTTGGCGACGGGTCGCCGCTTAACTTCTTCAGTTATTCCGGTAAAAACGGCCACGCCTATCGCAGCATCGGTAAAGTGCTGATCGACCGCGGCGAAGTGAAGAAAGAAGATATGTCGATGCAGGCGATCCGCGAGTGGGGCGAGAAACACAGCGAAGCCGAGGTGCGCGAGCTGCTGGAGCAGAACCCGTCGTTCGTCTTCTTCAAACCGCAAAACTTCGCGCCGGTGAAAGGGGCCAGCGCGGTTCCGCTGATTGGCCGCGCGTCGGTAGCATCGGATCGTTCGATTATTCCTGCAGGCACCACGCTGCTGGCTGAGGTTCCTCTGCTGGACAATAACGGCAAGTTCAACGGTCAGTATGAGCTGCGTCTGATGGTGGCGCTGGACGTCGGCGGGGCGATTAAAGGCCAGCACTTTGACATCTATCAGGGCATTGGCCCTGACGCAGGCCATCGCGCGGGCTGGTATAACCACTACGGACGCGTGTGGGTACTGAAGGCAGCTCCGGGAGCTGGAAACGTATTCAGCGGCTGATTGTGGTATTCTGAGCGCAATACGGATTACTGTTCAGGGTGAGGAAAACCTCACCCTTTTTACATCTGAGGTTTTATGTCTGTGGTAATCAGCGACGCCTGGCGCCAGCGTTTTGGCGGGACGGCACGTTTATATGGTGAAAAAGCCCTGCAGCTGTTTGCGGATGCGCACGTCTGCGTCGTGGGCATTGGTGGTGTGGGGTCGTGGGCGGCAGAAGCGCTGGCGAGAACCGGTATTGGCGCAATCACGCTGATTGACATGGATGACGTTTGCGTCACCAACACCAACCGTCAAATCCACGCCCTGCGCGATAACGTCGGCCTGGCGAAGTCTGAGGTCATGGCGGATCGTATTCGCCTGATAAACCCGGAATGTCGGGTCACGGTGATTGATGATTTTGTGACGGCAGATAACGTCGCGGAGTACATGAGCAAAGGCTACAGCTATGTGATTGACGCCATCGACAGCGTGCGGCCAAAAGCGGCGTTGATCGCTTACTGCCGTCGGTACAAGGTGCCGCTGGTCACGACGGGCGGTGCGGGTGGGCAAATCGATCCGACGCAGATCCAGGTGGCCGACCTGGCGAAAACCATTCAGGATCCGCTGGCGGCCAAGCTGCGCGAGCGCCTGAAGAGCGATTTTAACGTGATGAAGAACAGCAAAGGTAAGCTCGGCGTCGACTGCGTGTTCTCGACCGAAGCGCTGGTCTACCCGCAGGCGGATGGCTCAGTCTGCGCGATGAAAAGCACGGCGGAAGGGCCAAAACGAATGGATTGCGCCTCAGGTTTTGGTGCGGCCACCATGGTGACCGCCTCCTTCGGCTTTGTGGCGGTGTCTCACGCCCTCAAGAAAATGCTGGCGAAGGCGGAACGTCAGGCCTGGGCCTGACGTGCGGCATCCAGTACCGCGTCGCTGAGCGCGATTAACCCCTGACCGCGCGAGGCGCTGAGCTGCGCGCGCAGCCCCAGCTCATCAAATAACGCCAGCGGCGAATGTGCCAGCAATTCCGCCGCGCTTTTCCCTTCCACAGCGGTCAGCAATACGGCCAGCAGGCCCCGAACGATGCGGCCTTCGCTGTCGCCGAAGAAGTGCAGCTTCTCGCCGGAAACGCTAACCCCCAGCCAGACGCGGTTTTCACAGCCTGCGATCTCTTTCGCCTGCGCTTTGAGATCGTCTGAAAGGGCCGGGAGCTGTTTACCCAGCAGGATTAGCTGTCGATATTTATCTTCCCACTGCTGGAGCGGGGCGAAGGTCTGTTTTAAGGTCTCTTCTGTGATGACCGTGCCAAACGGATGTCCGGCTAAAGCAGCGCTAGTCATTAATCCACCAGTATTTCAAGGGCGCGGTCAACGGCGGCAACCAGCGCGTCGACATCGCTTTGGGTATTATACGGCGCAAACGAGGCGCGCAGCGTACCGTTAACGCCAAGCGCCGCCAGCAGCGGCTGGGCGCAGTGCTGTCCGGCACGCAGGGCAATGCCGTACCCGGCCAGCAGCGTCACCATGTCGCTATGGTGAACGCCCGCGAAATCAAAGGCGAGCAGGCTTGAGTCCTGAATGCGGAACGAGCGGAAGCCCGGGCGCTTTTTGAGCTCTTCCTCTGCCAGCGTCGCCAGCCCCCGGCTCCAGCTTTCAGCCTGAACGATGTCTGTTTCTGCCAGCCACTCCAGCGCCGCGCTTAAGCCAATCACCCCCGCCACGTTCGGCGTACCGGCCTCCAGGCGATAGGGAACATCCTGAGTTTTGAAGCCATCGAACGACACTTCGGTGATCATTTTGCCGCCACCGAGCCACGGCGTCATTTTTGCCAGCAGTTCAGACTTGCCGTACAACGCCCCAATACCGGTTGGCCCGTAGAGCTTATGTCCTGAGAGGGCATAGAAATCGATATCAAGCACCTGCACATCAGCGGGGAAATGCACCACGCCCTGAGCGCCGTCGACCATCACCACCATCCCGCTGGCATGGGCGATGCGAATGGCCTGAGCCAGGTCCGGGCAACCACCCGTGACGTTCGACATCTGTCCGAGCGCCAGAATGCGGCTGCGGGGGGTAATCAGCTCTGGGAGACGGGCAACGTCGGGAAGAAGGTCTGCACCCAGTGGAAGCTTCACCACGCGTGCACCCGTTTGCTCTGCCACCATCAGCCATGGCACCAGGTTCGCGTGATGTTCCGCCTCGCTGACGACGATCTCATCGCCCGGCTGAAGCAGCGGGCGCGCGTAGCACTGGGCCACCATATTGATGGCTTCGGTCGTGCCGCGCGTCCAGACGATGTTTTTCCCGCTTTCGGCATTGATCAGGCGAGCGACCTGATCGCGTGCGGCTTCGTAGCGCGCGGTTAATCGCTGCGCTTCGGCAAACTGGCTGCGATGCACGTTCCCGGCACTCAGGCTGTAGAACTGCTGCGTGGCCTCAATCACCGCCTGTGGCTTAAGGGCGGTGGCGGCGCTATCCAGGTAAATACCGGCATCGGCCAGGGCCGGAAACTGTGCGCGGAACTGCGCAGGACTGAAAGCGTTCATGGGATTCCTCATTTCAATATAGCGATCGTCGCGCAATTTCAGCGGCAGGGCAAGGAGGTTGATATCTATCAGAATTGTCTGCTTATCCTTACGACCTCAAAAAAGCAGGTTATGCTAAATAGTGTTAGGCGGATGTTTTAGCCTGTTATAAATCGAGGTTTGAATAGCATTAATTGCTAAAGGAGAATAATCATGAATAAGACAGCTGCAATCATTTCTGCCTGTGCGTTTACTTTTGCCCTGAGCGCCTGTTCCGGTAACAACTACGTGATGCACACCAACGATGGTCGTTCTATCGTTTCGGAAGGGAAACCGACTACCGATAATGATACCGGGATGATTTCGTACAAAGATGCTAACGGGAACAAGCAGCAGATCAACCGCACGGACGTGAAAGAGATGAAAGAGATCGAGCATTAACAGATCGCAGGCGAAAAAAAAGCACCGCAAATTGGCGGTGCTACATTAATCACTATGGACAGACAGGGTAAATGTACAGGAAGTGAAAAATTGGTAGCGTTGCTACCGTGGTCTGAATCGCAGACCAATTGCAAACACAACAACACAACATCACAACCGTAAGCCAAAAGCCCTTCAGAACACGCATTCCGAAAAAAGCTCTTCGTTCCGGCTCAGGAAGTGCCGCCACTATAGGTATTTGCTGGTAGTTCCTCAACGGACAAATTATAATGGCTCAGATAAAAAAAACTAATAGGTTAAACGTTGTTTCCTGTTTGTTAAATCCCGTTAACATCTAAGCCAGATAACCATGTCAAAGCGATTGCCACCTCTTAATGCATTACGAGTTTTTGATGCAGCAGCACGTCATCTGAGCTTTACCCGCGCAGCAGATGAGCTTTTTGTGACACAGGCCGCAGTAAGTCACCAAATCAAGTCTCTGGAGGATTTTCTGGGCCTTAAGCTGTTTCGTCGACGCAACCGTTCGTTGCTGTTGACCGAAGAGGGGCAGAGCTATTTTCAGGATATTAAAGAGATTTTTTCCCAGCTTACGGAAGCCACGCGTAAGCTGCAGGCTCGCAGTGCAAAAGGTGCTCTGACCGTCAGTTTATTGCCCAGTTTTGCCATTCATTGGCTGGTGCCAAGACTCTCAAGCTTTAACTCAGCTTATCCGGGGATCGACGTTCGAATCCAGGCGGTAGATCGTCAGGAGGATAAGCTGGCCGATGACGTGGATGTCGCCATTTTTTATGGTCGCGGTAACTGGCCGGGCTTGCGCGTAGAAAAATTATACGCAGAATATCTCCTGCCGGTCTGTTCTCCTCTTCTGTTAACAGGTGAGAAGGCGCTGAAGTCACCCGCTGACCTGGCTCAGCATACGCTTTTGCATGATGCCTCTCGCCGCGACTGGCAAACTTATACCCGTCAATTAGGTCTTACACATATTAACGTGCAGCAGGGACCCATTTTTAGCCACAGTGCGATGGTGTTACAGGCTGCCATTCACGGGCAGGGCGTGGCGTTGGCGAACAACGTCATGGCGCAGTCCGAAATTGAGGCAGGCCGCCTGGTTTGCCCTTTTAATGATGTACTGGTCAGCAAGAATGCGTTTTATCTGGTTTGTCATGACAGTCAGGCAGAACTGGGTAAAATAGCCGCCTTCCGGCAGTGGATACTGGCGAAAGCGGCAACCGAGCAAGAAAAATTCCGCTTCAGGTATGAGCAATAACGTTTGTGTGCCGGGCACGCATCAACTCAGGACTTAAACATGACCAGCCGATTCATGCTGATTTTTGCCGCGGTGAGTGGCTTTATTTTTGTTGCACTGGGCGCCTTTGGCGCACATGTATTAAGCAAGTCTTTAGGCGCAGTAGAGATGGGCTGGATCCAGACCGGCCTTGAATATCAGGCGTTCCACACGTTGGCTATTTTTGGGCTGGCGGTGGCGATGCAGCGTCGTATCAGTATCTGGTTTTACTGGAGCAGCGTGTTTATGGCGCTGGGTACCGTGTTGTTCAGCGGTAGCCTGTACTGCCTTGCGCTCTCACATTTGCGCCTGTGGGCGTTCGTTACACCTGTCGGCGGCTTCAGCTTTCTGGCGGGTTGGGTATTAATGTTTATCGGAGCTATCCGTCTGAAACGCAAGGGCGTTGTTCATGAATAAGGTTGTTTTATATTGTCGCCCGGGGTTTGAGAAAGAGTGCGCCGCGGAAATTACCGATAAAGCGGCGAAGCGCGAAGTCTTCGGCTTTGCCCGCGTAAAAGAAAACGCGGGCTATGTGGTATTCGAGTGCTATCAGCCTGAAGACGCAGACAAGCTGGCGCGCGAGCTGCCGTTCAGCTCGCTGATCTTTGCTCGCCAGATGTTTGTCGCGGGTGAGCTGCTGAAGGATCTTCCGCCGGAAGACCGCATCACGCCAATTGTCGGCATGCTGCAGGGCGTGGTGGAGAAAGGCGGCGATCTGCGCGTTGAAGTGGCGGATACCAACGAAAGTAAAGAGCTGATGAAGTTCTGCCGTAAGTTCACCGTGCCACTGCGTGCGGCGCTGCGTGATGCGGGCGTGCTGACGAACTACGAAACACCGAAGCGTCCGGTGGTGCATATCTTCTTTATCGCACCGGGCTGTTGCTATACAGGCTATTCGTACACCACCAACAACTCTCCCTTCTTTATGGGCATTCCGCGTTTGCGCTTCCCGTCCGATGCGCCAAGCCGTTCCACGCTCAAGCTGGAAGAGGCGTTCCACGTCTTTATCCCGGCGGATGAGTGGGATGAACGTCTGGCAAACGGCATGTACGCCGTCGACCTTGGCGCGTGCCCGGGCGGCTGGACCTATCAGCTGGTGAAACGCAATATGTGGGTATCGTCCGTTGATAACGGTCCAATGGCGCAAAGCCTGATGGACACCGGGCAGGTTACCTGGCTGCGGGAAGACGGTTTCCGCTATCGCCCGAACCGTAACAACATCTCGTGGATGGTGTGCGATATGGTTGAGAAGCCGGCAAAAGTCGCCGCGCTGATGGCCTCCTGGCTGGTGAACGGCTGGTGTCGTGAGACCATTTTCAACCTCAAGCTGCCGATGAAAAAGCGCTATGAGGAAGTATCGCAGAACCTGGCCTACATTCAGGAGCAGATGGACGAGCACGGTATTAACGTGGAGATCCAGGCGCGTCAGCTGTATCACGACCGTGAAGAGGTGACGGTGCATATTCGTCGCTGGTGGGCTGCGGTCGGCGGACGTCGCGACGAACGATAGTACGTGCTTTGTTTTGCCCGGTGGCGCTACGCTTACCGGGCCTACAGAAAAGCGTTAACGCTCTAATCTCAACTGCTGTAAATTCCCGTCCAGCTGTAAATCCGTCTGTAGCGTTGCGATTTCCCGGCAGATAAACGCCATCTCTTTATGCGCCTCCAGCTTCTTGCGCCACTTTTCTGGCACCTCATCCAGACGGGCGTAAATCCCTTCCAGACTCTGAAAATCCTTCAGCAGCTGCGCGGCGCTCTTCGGCCCAATACCGGCGACACCCGGAACCTTAGAGCTGCTGATGCCTGCCAGCCCCCAGTAATCCGGCAGTTGCTCAGGCGAGACGCCGAACTCGCTGGCAATAAACGGCGCGTCCAGCCAGCGTTTTTGAAAATAGTCGCGAATGCGGATAGTCGGAGAAAGCAGCTGGCAGTAGCCTTTGTCAGTTGAAACGATAGTGGCCTGATGTCCGGCGCTTGCCACCTTTACGGCCAGGGTGGCCGCGAGATCGTCGGCTTCATTTCCCTGTGCACCCCAGCAGGGAACGCCCCGCTGTTCAAATGCAGCGCGCAGCATGGGCAATTCAGCGTGAAGATCGTCCGGCATCGGGGCGCGTCCGGCTTTGTAGTCGGGCAGACGCTGGTGTCGCCAGCCCGTGTTGCGGGCTTCGTCATCAAATACCGCGACCGCGTGGGTGGGTTCACTGTGGCGAATAAGCTGTTCCAGCGCGTGCAGACAGGTGTCTTTACAAGGCGTCCCCTGTACCGCATGGATACGGCGGATCAGGTTAAGAGCATCGACGATAAGTAAATGAACGGCCACAGATAATCTCCCTTCTATCTCATGCGTGAAGGGTAACACTGTCAGCAGCGTGAAACTATGAATGGTGGGGAAAACAGGAAGAAGCCTCGCAAAACGAGGCTTCCTGAGAGGCTTAATCGCAGGTCACAATCTTCATCGCCAGGCCGCCACGAGAGGTTTCGCGGTATTTGGCGTTCATATCTTTACCGGTTTCGTACATGGTTTCGATAACCTTATCGAGACAGACGCGCGGCTCGCTGGTGCGGCGCAGCGCCATACGTGCCGCGTTCACCGCTTTCACGGAGGCAATCGCGTTACGTTCGATGCACGGTACCTGTACCTGTCCGGCAACCGGGTCACAGGTCAGCCCAAGGTTATGTTCCATGCCGATTTCCGCAGCAATGCACACCTGTGTCGGGCTTGCACCCAGCAGTTCGGCCAGACCCGCCGCCGCCATGGAGCACGCCACGCCGACTTCACCCTGACAGCCCACTTCCGCACCGGAAATAGACGCGTTCATCTTATACAGCGAACCAATCGCACTGGCGACCAGCAGGTAGCGCGCCAGTGAGTTCGCGTTCACTTCACGGATAAACTTGTCGTAGTACGCCAGCACCGCCGGAACGATACCGCAGGCACCGTTAGTCGGCGCGGTGACCACGCGGCCCCCTGCGGCGTTCTCTTCGTTTACCGCCAGGGCGAACATGTTGATCCAGTCTACAACGGCCATCGGGTCCGTTGTCGTTTTGTCGGTGCTCACCAGCATACGGCGCAGCGCTGCAGCACGACGCGGCACGCGAAGCTTGCCCGGCAGAACGCCTTCGGTGGTGATCCCGCGCTCAATACCGCCGCGCATCACTTCCCAGACGTTAGTGAAGTGCTGTTCGAGCTCTTCTTTACTGTGAAGCGCCAGCTCGTTTTTCATCATCAGGCCGGAGAGGGAAAGGCCCGTCTCCTGGCAGTGACGCTGAAGATCCGCCGCCGTTTTGTACGGATACGGCACTTCTACAGAAGAGGTATTGGTTTGACCAAAGTGGTCTTCGTCGACGATAAAGCCGCCGCCGATAGAGTAATACGTCTGGCTGTATACCGCTTTGTCGCCGGCCAGCGCGGTAATGCGCATGCCGTTTTCGTGCAGCGACAGGTTGTCCGCATGGAAATTCATGCAGTGGTCAACCGGGAATTCAACCTCATGCTCACCGTTCGCCAGCAGCAGGCGACCGTGGGTGTTCACATCCTGGATGAAGCCAGGGATTGCATCAATATCAACGGTGTCCGGCAGGTTTCCCGCCAGGCCCATGATAATGGCGATATCGGTATGGTGGCCTTTCCCGGTCAGGGAAAGCGAGCCGTATACATCGACAACCACGCGGGTAATGTCATGCAAGATGCCGCGTGCAATCAAGTCATCCGTGAACTGCTTACCGGCTTTCATTGGTCCGACGGTGTGAGAGCTGGAAGGACCAATACCGATTTTGAAGATATCGAATACGCTAATCATGATGCGTCCATTGCTTTCAGTCAGAGAGGGAGGAGTGCGCCGTCCGAAGACGGCGCGGGTGATAATCAGAACATGGTGTACAGGGAGTAGAAGATCGCAGAGATTGCGATAAGACCCATGATAACCACAAACACGTTGCTCACATGACCGCTGTACTTGCGCATAGCAGGGACTTTCTGAATCGCGTACATCGGCATCAGGAACAGAATCATCGCGATGACCGGGCCGCCCAGGGTTTCAATCATGCCCAGGATGCTTGGGTTCAGGGTCGCTACCGCCCAGGTGGTGAGCAGCATGAACAGCGCAGTGATTTTGTTCAGCTTGTTGATTTCAATGCTCTTGCCTTTACCGCGCAGAGATTTAATCACCATACCGTTGAAGCCTTCACGCGCGCCGAGGTAGTGGCCCAGGAAGGATTTGGTGATGGCGATAATCGCGATGATTGGTGCCATCCACGCAATGACCGGTGCGTTAAAGTGGTTCGCCAGGTAAGACAGAATAGAGATGTTCTGCTCTTTCGCTGCCGCCAGATCCACCGGGGAAAGGCTCAGTACGCAGCTGAAGACGAAGAACATTACGGTCAGTACCATCATGATGTGAGCGCGCGCCAGGATGCTGGAGCACTTCTTCTCTGCGCCATTACCGTACTCTTCACGTTTCGCCACAGCGAAAGAAGAGATGATTGGAGAGTGGTTGAAGGAGAACACCATCACCGGAATCGCCAGCCAGAGGGTCATCAGCAGGCCGTTACCGGTTGCCGATGCGCTGCTCAGGGACAGGGTTTCCAGCGCTGCACCGTTCCACTGTGGGATCAGGTAGCAAGCCAGTACCATCAGAGCAATAACGAACGGGAAGACCAGTACGCTCATTGCTTTCACAATCATCTGCTCACCGAAGCGAACGATGGTCATCATGCCCACGATCAGGATCAGCGACAGAATCGCACGCGGCGGCGGCGTCATGTGCAACTGGTGCATCATGAAGCTTTCAACGGTGTTGGTGATCGCCACGCTGTAGACCAGCAGAATAGGGTAAATCGCGAAGAAGTAGAGCAGGGTAATCAGTTTACCTGCGCCAACGCCGAAATGCTCTTCAACAACTTCAGTGATGTCTTCGCCCGGGTTTTTACCGGACAGCACGAAGCGGGTCAGACCGCGGTGTGCGAAGAAGGTCATCGGGAAAGCAATGATAGCCATAATGATCAGCGGGATCAGACCGCCGACGCCTGCGTTGATAGGAAGGAACAGTACACCAGCGCCGATTGCTGTGCCGTAAAGGCCAAGCATCCACATGGTATCCGTTTTGCGCCAACCACTTCGGGATTCAATCGAAGCAACGGTGCTGGTTTGAGTGGTTTCCATCTGTATCTCCTGGAGGAAGCAAATTGTCAGGTTTTTAGTCAAATCCGATGAAAAAGTGCCTGACGGTAATATGAAATTCGTTCAGTGACGGTTTTTTAATAATTTTCGCCCGTAACTATTGGCGGGCGGAAAGATACATTCTAGTTATGAATCTATCAGTGATCCTGATCCCAAATGCAATAATCCACTTATGATGTGGGCATCTTTAGACCATTTATCTGTTAAAAAAACGTCAAAGAGAATTTACGGGCGCGAAGGCTACCACCAGCGACATGTGAGCTGAAAGACTGGCCCGTGATATAGGTGTCTTTAGCTGTAAAGAAATGGGTTTTTAGTATTTTCTGGCAGGTAATTTGG
The DNA here is from genome assembly GCF_053709655.1 of Enterobacter sp. UPMP2060. Classification (NCBI taxonomy): domain Bacteria; kingdom Pseudomonadati; phylum Pseudomonadota; class Gammaproteobacteria; order Enterobacterales; family Enterobacteriaceae; genus Enterobacter; species Enterobacter sp. UPMP2060. Next base: position 192,936 of record NZ_JBSKJQ010000006.1, on the reverse strand, counting down.
ATTAAGGCTGATAATTTACGGTTGAAAAAACAAGGTAATCGTTTGCGTTTGCGCATAGTTTGTAAAAGACATAAGTGATGCGTATGAATTACCTCGTAATAAAAAAAGCCGGGACGCGCAACAGGGCGACCCGGCTTTGATGAGATGCTGTTGAGCGTTATGTGCAGATTTCGTAGCAAGGAATATAGGCTGAGCCCGGCAGCTTCATGCGGTGCTGAGCGACAAAGCCCTGCAGCATGTCGTCCATGCGGCGCATCATCTCCGGGTCGCCGTGGATCTTGTACGGACCGTACTGTTCAATAGCGCGGATGCCCATCTCTTTGACGTTGCCCGCCACAATCCCGGAGAAGGCACGACGCAGATCGGCAGCCAGGACTTCCACCGGCTGGTCCGGATAGAGTTTCAGGTTCGCCATATTTTCGTGCGTTGGCTCGAACGGGATCTGCAGATCCGGCGCGATACGGATTGACCAGTTAAAGCTGTACGCATCGCCGGTATCGCGACGGTTTTCTTTTACCAGCGGCATCGCTTTTTTCATCTGGCGCGCCACTTCTGCGGCATCGTCAATGATGATGCGATAGTGACGACGCGCGGATTCGCCCAGCGTGTGCACGATAAACTCGTCCAGCACGCGGAAGTAGTCGGCGCTCTCTTTTGGCCCGGTCAGGATCAGCGGCAGAACCTGATCTTTGTTGGCCGGGTTCATCAGAATACCCAGCAGATAGAGCAGCTCTTCCGCTGTCCCCACGCCGCCCGGGAAGATGATAATGCCGTGGGCGATACGGACAAACGCTTCAAGACGTTTCTCGATATCCGGCATGATAATCAGCTCGTTAACCAGCGGGTTAGGCGGCTCAGCGGCAATGATCGACGGCTCGGTCATGCCGATAAACCGTCCCTCTTTGTAACGCTGTTGCGCGTGTCCCACTGCGGCACCTTTCATTGGCGCTTCCATCGCACCCGGACCGCAGCCGGTACAGATATTCAGCTCGCGCAGGCCAAGCTGTGTGCCCACCCGACGCGCATAAAGGTATTCGGTTTCGTTAATGGAGTGGCCGCCCCAGCAGACGACCATGTTCGGCGCTTCGCCAACGTGCAGGGCACGGGCGTTACGCAAAATGGAGAACACCAGGTTGGTGATATGGACCGAGCTTTCCAGGTCGAGATGCTGGAAACGGCCTGCGTTGTGGATCTGCCCGTTAACAAACAGGATGTCACGCAGCACGGCAAACAGGTTAGCCTGAAGTGAACGAATGATACGGCCGTCGACAAAGGCCTCTTCCGGCGGGTTGATGACTTCAAGCTTCACGCCACGCTCGCGGCGCAGCACGTTGATATCAAAGCTTTCGAAGCGGGACAGCAGTTCTTTACTGTTATCTGTCAGGCTTCCGGAGTTCAGTACGGCAAGTGAACAGTTACGAAACAGTTGATAAAGATCGCTGCTGGCCGTGCGCTTAAGCATGTCCACTTCCAGCTGCGACAACATATCCATTGAGCCAAGCGGGCTAATATGTGTAATCAAGTGAGCTCCTTACGGGACGATTATCGTCTTTCCCTGTTGATTACAATAGCCCTGGCGCGTGACGTTTCACAACCTAAAGCGCGGAAGATACCGCGCATATTGTGAAAATATTTATATTACTGACGCACCAGCCGCCCCGTTGCTGGCACAAAATCGGTGTTGGTGCGCCACGGGTTGATGTCCAGACCGCCACGGCGGGTGTAGCGCGCGTAAACGCTCAGTTTTTCTGGCTGGCAGAAACGCTGAATATCGCTAAAGATACGCTCCACGCACTGCTCGTGAAATTCGTTGTGATGGCGGAACGACACCAGATAGCGCAGCAACTTTTCCCGGTCAATTTTCGGGCCGCGGTACTGGATCTGCACCGAACCCCAGTCCGGTTGGTGGGTGATCAGGCAGTTGGATTTCAGCAGGTGGCTGACCAGCGTCTCTTCGACCACCTTTCCGGTCGCCGCGTTTTCGAGGTAATCGGCGCTGAATTCATAATTCTCCACCTCGATATCCTGATCGTCGATGCAGGTCCCGTTAAAATGGGCGACCGGCTGCCCTTCCAGCTCGTGCAGGCGATACAGTGAAACGCTCACCTTTCCCTGCGCGCAGGCGCTTAAATCACGTTCCAGGGTGTGCTGAACGTCGTCCCAGCTGTTGAATTTTGTCTGGTTAAAACTGTTGAGATAGAGCTTAAAGCTTTTGGATTCCACGAGATTAACGCTGGCGTAATCCAGCTCAACGTGGCCCACCGCCACCTGCGGCAGACCGCGCGCGTTAAGCCACGAGAGTTCGTACAGCGTCCAGATGTCACCGCCGACAAACGGCAATGCGTCTGCATGCAGGCCCAGAGGATCGCGGTTCAGGCTGCGCGGCACGCCCTGCAGCAGGCTTGCATCGTAGGTATCGCGGTAATCGGTCGATTTCCCCAGCGTTAAGCCGGTTAACGCCTGATGATTTTCGTAAGACATGTTTCATAGCCACTTTACAGGTACACTTATGGCCTGAGTTTATCCTGTCTGACAAGAAGAGAGAAATCGGTGGACATCGAAACTGCAAATGCCCTCACTAGCTTCACGACCCGCTATTGCGACGCATGGCATGATAAGGACCAGACATGGCCGCAAAGTGCTGATTTGTATGGCGTACCTTCGCCGTGCATTATCTCTTCAGTCGACGATTACGTTATCTGGCAGCCAAAACCTTTCGACGGCGAGCAAAATGTAAATGCGGTTGAGCGGGCAATGGACATTGTGGTACAACCAGCAGTTCATGCGTTTTATACCACGCAGTTCGCAGGGGATATGCCTGCGCGCTTTGCTGATATCACGCTGACGCTGTTGCAGACCTGGAGCGAAGACGATCTGCAGCGTGTTCAGGAAAACCTGATTGGTCACCTGGTCACGCAAAAACGCCTGAAGCTTTCTCCGACGCTCTTTATTGCCACGCTGGACAGCGAACTGGACGTTATCTCCGTCTGTAACCTGTCAGGTGAAGTGGTTAAAGAGACTATCGGCACCCGCAATCGCGAGACTCTCGCCCCCTCTCTTGCGGATTTCCTTACCCGACTTGAGCCACTTCTGTAATCCTTGATGCTATAGCGCGTGTGAGAGATCTCTTACAACGTTTGTGAGAGATCGCTGAAGATTCAGTATTACCTCATTTAATTCAGATTAATATCACTCTATTTTTCAACGAATTACTTGTTCATCGTATTGTTTTTAGGGATTTCTTACGGCTTACAACCCAGAAAGGGTGGGTTGTAAGACGAAGCGGAATAGCGGATTCTATTTCTGTCGACAGGACGCCGACACGAGAAACGAACATCAGGATGATGGCGTTTCTTACACAGGACTCGTCAGGATGGCGCTTCAGGAAGGCTTCAGGATGAAGCGAAGTGGATAACGCAGGATGCGTAAGGGACACCTCCAGGAAGGAGAACGAGAGCCGGTCAGGATGGTCGGTGGGTCAGGAAGGCCAGGACGTTTCAGGATGAGACAAACACGTCAGGAAGATGTGTGCAGGATGCATCGGCTTACGGATGACCAGGCCTTCGGGCGTCAGGAAAAGTTGTCACGGATGAGCAGGGAGCACGAATTGTAGCTGGAATGCTGCGAAACGAACCGGGAGCACTGTTTTTACAGTGCTCCCTTTTTTTATTTCTGCCTTCCGCAATGCTATGCTGCGCGCCGTTCACTTTTTCAGTTGAGGTTACTATGACGCAACACGATAGCGTTCGTGCTCAGTTGCACGCCATCGAAGCCCTTTTGCGCCAACATCAGCTGTGGCAGGAGACCGCGCCGCAGCCAGAAGCGTTCGCGAGCACTCAGCCCTTCTGCCTGGATACGCTGGCCCCGTTTGAATGGCTGCAGTGGGTGTTAATTCCGCGCATGCACGCCCTGATTGAGGGCGGTCACCCGCTTCCGCAGGCGTTTGCGGTCTCTCCCTACTATGAAATGGCGATCGAGGCGACACACCCGGCGCGCGACGTGATGCTGGTCGAACTGGAAAAACTGGATGCCCTGTTTGCCGGTGAAGATGCATGACGCTTGAGATCCTCTATCAGGACGAGTGGCTGGTGGCGGTGAATAAACCGTCAGGCTGGCTGGTACACCGCAGCTGGCTCGATCGCGATGAGAAAGTGGTGGTGATGCAGACCGTTCGCGACCAGATTGGTCAGCATGTTTTTACCGCCCATCGTCTCGACAGGCCGACCTCCGGCGTGCTGCTGATGGGGCTTTCCAGCGAGGCGGGGCGTCTGCTGTCACAGCAGTTTGAACAGCATCAGATGCAAAAGCGCTACCACGCGATCGTGCGCGGCTGGCTGACGGAAGCCGCCACGCTGGACTATCCGCTGGTGGAGGAGCTGGACAAAATCGCCGATAAATTTGCCCGCGATGACAAAGGTCCGCAGCCCGCAGTAACGGATTATCGCGGCATGGCAACGACCGAAATGCCGGTTGCAACCAGCAAATTCCCGACCACACGCTACAGCCTGGTTGAGCTTTTGCCTAAAACCGGGCGTAAGCACCAGCTGCGACGCCATCTTGCGCACCTGCGCCACCCGATTATTGGCGACAGCAAACACGGTGATTTGCGCCAGAACCGTAGTGCGGCCGAACACTTTGGCTGCCATCGTCTGATGCTGCACGCCAGCGAGCTGAGCCTGACGCACCCGTTTACCGGCGAGCCGCTGACCATCCGTGCGGGGCTGGACGACGTCTGGATGCAGGCGCTGTCACAGTTTGGCTGGCTGGGACAACTCCCCGAAAATGAAAGGGTTGAGTTTGTATCGGGCAACGTTCAGGATGAACGGTAAACGCATTCATTATGGGAAAATATCATGGCTGAAGTAGGCATTTTTGTCGGCACAATGTACGGCAACTCGCTGCTGGTAGCGGAAGAGGCTGAGGCAATACTCGCCAGCCAGGGCCATAAAGCCACGGTCTATGAAGACCCGGAACTGGCAGACTGGGAAAAGTATAAAGATAAATACATTCTGGTGGTGACCTCCACCACCGGGCAGGGCGATCTGCCGGACAGCATCGTGCCGCTGTTTCAGGGCATTAAAGACCAGCTTGGCTATCAGCCAGACGTGCACTACGGCATCATTGCTCTGGGCGACAGCTCTTACGCCAACTTCTGCGGCGGCGGCAAGCAGTTCGATGCGCTCCTGCAGGAGCAGAGCGCCCAGCGCGTCGGCGAGATGCTGCTGATTGATGCCGGGGAGCATCCTGAACCCGAAAGCGAATCGAACCCATGGGTCGAGCACTGGGCAACTCTCCTTAAATAGTTATCCAGGCCGGGTAAGGCATAGCCGCCACCCGGCGATACACCCCGCTCCAAACGCCAAATCCGTGAACCACCTTCCATTCCCCTGGGCTTATGCCATAAACAACCTCTCATACACCCTTTAATACTGTGTTTCTGCACGGTGAGGTGATGAGGCACTCCTTCATATACTTTTCCGGTCACTATAAAACGGCGTCAGGCCGTACCAAAACGACAAAACACCAATCTCATTCTGATTACCCTACCGGTGCTGTACAGAATGAACCAGGCGAAAGCTATGTTTCAGGAGTGCAACAATGAGTACATTAAGCCACGCAGCGAGCAGCGCTGAAAAGCGCACTAATGCCCGCTACTGGATAGTGGTGATGCTGTTTATCGTCACATCCTTTAACTATGGTGACCGCGCCACGCTGTCGATTGCCGGTTCGGAAATGGCAAAAGATATCGGCCTTGATCCGGTGGGCATGGGTTACGTTTTCTCCGCATTCTCATGGGCCTACGTCATCGGACAAATTCCTGGCGGCTGGCTGCTGGACCGTTTTGGATCTAAACGCGTCTATTTCTGGTCTATCTTTATCTGGTCGATGTTTACCCTGTTGCAGGGTTTCGTCGATATCTTCAGCGGCTTCGGCATTATCGTGGCGCTCTTCACGCTGCGCTTCCTGGTAGGCTTAGCGGAAGCACCTTCCTTCCCGGGGAACAGCCGAATTGTGGCGGCCTGGTTCCCGGCGCAGGAGAGGGGAACGGCGGTGGCGATTTTCAACTCCGCACAGTACTTCGCGACGGTGATCTTCGCGCCAATCATGGGCTGGCTGACGCATGAGGTGGGCTGGTCGCACGTCTTCTTCTTCATGGGCGGGCTTGGGATCGTCATCAGCTTTGTCTGGCTGAAAGTGATCCACGAACCCAACCAGCATCCTGGCGTGAACAAAAAAGAGCTGGAGTACATCGCGGAAGGCGGCGCGCTGATCAATATGGATCAGAAATCCGCAAAAGCAAAAGTTCCGTTCAGCCAGAAATGGGCGCAGATCAAGCAGCTCGTCGGCTCGCGCATGATGATCGGCATCTATCTGGGCCAGTACTGTATTAACGCCTTAACCTACTTCTTCATCACCTGGTTCCCGGTATACCTGGTGCAGGCACGCGGCATGTCGATTCTGAAAGCGGGATTTGTCGCGTCGGTCCCGGCAATCTGCGGCTTCGTCGGCGGCGTGCTCGGCGGAGTGATTTCCGACTGGCTGATGCGCCGCACGGGGTCACTGAACATCGCGCGTAAAACCCCGATTGTGCTCGGCATGCTGCTCTCCATGACCATGGTGTTCTGTAACTACGTCAGCGCCGAATGGATGATTATCGGCTTTATGGCGATGGCCTTCTTCGGCAAAGGCATTGGCGCGCTGGGCTGGGCGGTGATGGCGGATACGGCGCCGAAAGAGATCAGCGGTCTGAGCGGCGGCCTGTTCAACATGTTCGGCAATATCTCCGGGATTGTTACGCCGATCGCTATCGGCTACATCGTCGGCACCACCGGCTCTTTCAACGGTGCGCTAATCTACGTGGGTGTGCATGCGCTGGTGGCGGTGCTGAGTTACCTGGTGCTGGTAGGGGATATCAAACGCGTCGAACTTAAACCTGTTGCGGAGCGTGGATGATGACAACGCAATCGAGCCCAACCGTCACGGAGATGAAGGTTATTCCGGTGGCCGGGCAGGACAGCATGCTGCTCAATATCGGCGGGGCGCATAACGCCTGGTTTACCCGTAATATCGTCGTGCTGAAAGACAGCTCAGGGAATACCGGCGTGGGCGAAGCCCCGGGCGGAGAGGTGATTTACCAGACGCTGGTCGATGCCATTCCGCAGGTGGTGGGCCAGGAGGTCGCCCGTCTGAACAAGGTGGTTCAGCGGGTGCATAAGGGCAATCAGTCGGCAGACTTTGATACGTTCGGTAAAGGGGCCTGGACGTTTGAACTGCGCGTCAACGCGGTCGCCGCGCTGGAGGCCGCCCTGCTCGATTTACTGGGTAAGGCGCTCAATGTTCCGGTTTGCGAGCTGCTGGGGCCCGGCAAACAGCGTGATGCGGTCACCGTGCTGGGCTATCTGTTCTACGTTGGCGATCGCACTAAGACCGATCTCCCCTATCTGGCTCGATCCACGGGCGATCACGACTGGTATCACCTGCGCCACCAGGAAGCGCTCTCCAGCGACGCGGTCGTGCGTCTGGCCGAGGCGGCGCAGGATCGCTACGGCTTTAAGGATTTCAAGCTGAAGGGCGGCGTGCTGCCCGGCGAGCAGGAGATTGATACGGCCCGGGCGCTGAAAAAACGCTTTGCGGATGCGCGGATCACCGTCGATCCCAACGGCGCCTGGCTGCTGGAGGAAGCGATTAGCCTGTGCAAGGGGCTGGGGGATGTCCTGACCTATGCGGAAGACCCCTGCGGTGCGGAGCAAGGCTTCTCGGGCCGTGAAGTCATGGCCGAGTTTCGTCGCGCCACCGGGCTGCCTGTCGCGACCAATATGATCGCCACCAACTGGCGTGAAATGGGTCATGCGGTGATGCTGAACGCCGTCGACATTCCGCTGGCGGACCCTCACTTCTGGACGCTTTCAGGTGCAGTGCGCGTGGCGCAGCTGTGCGATGACTGGGGGCTGACCTGGGGCTGTCACTCGAACAACCACTTTGATATTTCGCTGGCGATGTTTACCCACGTTGGCGCGGCGGCGCCGGGTAACCCGACCGCCATCGATACCCACTGGATTTGGCAGGAAGGGGAAGCCCGCCTGACGAAAAATCCGCTGGAAATCATCAACGGCAAGATTGCCGTACCGGATGCGCCGGGCCTGGGCGTGGAGATTGACTGGGATCAGATCCATAAAGCCCATGAGGCGTATAAAAAGCTACCGGGCGGCGCGCGTAACGACGCGGGCCCGATGCAGTACCTGATCCCCGGCTGGACATTTGACCGTAAGCGCCCTGTTTTCGGACGTCACTGATAAAAGGATTGAACGATGAGTACTTTTTCTACCCCTGTAGTTACCGCCATGCAGATCGTTCCGGTTGCGGGCCATGACAGCATGCTGATGAACCTGAGCGGCGCACATGCGCCATTCTTCACCCGCAATATTGTCATTATCAAAGATAATTCCGGCCATACGGGCGTGGGCGAAATTCCGGGCGGGGAGAAGATCCGCCAGACGCTGGAAGATGCCATTCCGCTGGTGGTAGGCAAAACGCTGGGTGAGTACAAAAATATCCTCAACACCGTGCGCAACACCTTTGCCGATCGCGATGCCGGAGGGCGTGGCCTGCAGACCTTCGATCTGCGCACCACCATCCACGTGGTGACCGGGATTGAATCCGCGATGCTGGATCTGCTGGGTCAGCATCTGGGCGTCAACGTTGCGTCGCTGCTGGGCGAGGGTCAGCAGCGCAGCGAAGTGGAAATGCTGGGCTATCTGTTCTTTGTCGGCGACCGCAGGCTGACGCCGCTGCCTTATCAGAGCCAGCCGGATGAACAATGCGACTGGTACCGACTTCGCCACGACGAGGCGATGACCCCGGATGCGGTGGTGCGCCTGGCGGAAGCCGCGTACGAAAAATATGGCTTTAACGATTTCAAACTGAAGGGCGGCGTGCTGGCCGGTGAGGAAGAGGCGGAAGCCGTCACCGCGCTGGCAAAACGTTTCCCGCAGGCGCGCGTGACGCTGGATCCGAACGGCGCATGGTCGCTAAATGAGGCCATTGCGATCGGTAAACAGCTGAAAGGCGTTCTGGCGTATGCGGAAGATCCGTGTGGGGCTGAGCAAGGCTTCTCAGGACGTGAAGTCATGGCGGAATTTCGCCGCGCAACGGGGCTGCCGACCGCGACCAATATGATTGCCACCGACTGGCGTCAGATGGGACACACCCTGTCATTGCAGTCCGTCGATATTCCGCTGGCGGACCCGCACTTCTGGACGATGCAGGGGTCGGTGCGCGTGGCGCAAATGTGTCACGAGTTTGGCCTGACCTGGGGCTCGCACTCTAATAACCACTTCGACGTGTCGCTGGCGATGTTCACGCACGTTGCCGCCGCCGCGCCGGGCACGATTACCGCTATCGACACGCACTGGATCTGGCAGGAGGGTAATCAGCGTCTGACTAAGCAGCCGTTTGAGATCAAAGGTGGCATGGTGCAGGTGCCTTCCACGCCGGGGCTGGGGGTTGAGCTGGATATGGACCAGGTCATGAAAGCCCATGAGCTGTATCAAAAACACGGTCTGGGCGCCCGTGACGATGCCATGGCGATGCAGTATCTGATCCCCGACTGGACATTCGACAATAAACGCCCGTGCATGGTACGATAAACGCATTGGGACCGCTCCCACAAGCGGTCTTTTACGTGGTGTATGCTTAACGTAACGACTATGCGTAAGGATGGCTTATGAAAATTGTTATCGCACCGGACTCGTATAAGGAAAGTTTGAGTGCGCTTGAGGTTGCGACAGCGATAGAACGTGGTTTTCGCGAGATCTTCCCCGAGGCGGTTTACGTCAAACTGCCGGTCGCGGACGGTGGCGAAGGGACGGTTGAGGCGATGATCGCGGCAACGCAGGGACGCATTGTGCATGTTCTGGTGACCGGCCCGCTGGGTGAGCGCGTGGAAGGGTTTTATGGCTTATCCGGTGACGAGCAAAGTGCCTTTATTGAAATGGCGGCGGCAAGCGGCCTGGAGCTGGTCGTTCCTTCGCAGCGTAATCCCCTGAAAACCACCTCGTGGGGCACGGGCGAACTTATTCGTCACGCGCTGGATGCGGGCGTTAAGCATATCATCATCGGCATTGGCGGCAGCGCCACCAATGACGGCGGAGCAGGGATGGTGCAGGCGCTGGGGGCAAAGCTGCTGGAAGACAGCGGGCAGCCCCTTGGGCAGGGCGGGGGCGAGCTGGGAAAACTCGCGCGTATCGACCTGAGCGGGCTGGACAGACGTCTGGCGGAGTGCCGGATAGAGGTCGCCTGTGATGTGACGAATCCGCTCACCGGTAAGGATGGCGCGTCAGCCGTATTTGGCCCGCAAAAGGGGGCCACACCCGAGATGATCGTCACCCTGGACAACGCGCTGGCGCAGTATGCGAGAGTCATTGCCCGGGATCTGGATATCGACGTGCTAAACCTTGCTGGCGGCGGCGCGGCGGGTGGCATGGGGGCCGCGCTGTACGCCTTTTGCGGCGCGCAGCTGCGCCAGGGCATTGAGATCGTGACCGATGCGCTACACCTGGCCGACCATGTGGCCGATGCGGATCTGGTGATCACGGGAGAAGGCCGCATCGACAGCCAGACGATCCACGGCAAAGTCGCGGTGGGCGTGGCGAAAGTGGCGAAACGCTTTAACAAACCCGTCATCGGCATTGCAGGCAGCCTGACGTCGGACGTTGGCGTGGTACACGATCACGGCATTGATGCGGTGTTTAGCGTGATCTACACCATCTGCTCGCTGGAGGATGCGCTGGAAAATGCCAGCGAGAACGTCAGGATGGCCGCCAGGAATATCGCGGCGGTGCTGAAAGTGGGGCAGGGAATGTAGTTCTCCCTCTCCCTGTGGGAGAGGGGCGGGGTGAGGGCATCAGGCCGCACCCGCAATCATAGGCCCGGTAAGCGTAGCGCCACCGGGCTTTTATCTCAGCTTCCCAGCAACTTCGTCGCTTCCCGCGTTACGTTATCCATCTCATCCAGCAGCTCCAGGAACTCCGGTTCAAGCTCCGATTCCGGCGTGCCGGCACGCAGCTGCTGCTCCAGCAGCTGGCAAAGGTTTTTCAGCCGCGGCACGCCGCTGTACCCGCAGCTGCCGTGCAGCTTGTGGATCGCCTCCAGCAGCGCTTCCGGGTTTTCACCCACCAGCTGCTCTTCCACCTTATTGCGAATTTCCGGCAGAAACGCGACCAGCATTTGCAGCATTTCGCGGGCTAAATCGGGTTTACCTGCCGCCTGGCGCAGCGCGAGCTGCCAGTCAAAGGTCGCGTTCTGGTTGACGCTGATTTCAACCGGCTCGCTGGAAACCGTGTACGTCCCGCTAATGTGACCCGGCTTATAGCGTAACAGCAGGTTATGAAGTTTCTCTTCATCGATGGGCTTCGCCAGATAGTCATTCATTCCGGCGCTAAGCAGCTTCTCTTTCTGACCGGCCATCGCGTGCGCGGTGACCGCAATGACCGGGGTTTGCTGCTGGTGCGGCAGCTGGTGGATCAGCTCGCAGGCCCGAATGCCATCCATGCCCGGCATCTGAATATCCATCAGGATTAAATCGAACTGCATCTGCTTCGCCTGTTCAACCGCCTGCGCGCCGCTGGTGCATAGCTCAACGTGCTGAACCTGGTCCTCAAGCAATGCGCCAATCAGCTTCAGGTTGGCCTGATTATCATCCACCGCCATCACGCTCATCGGCAATTTTTGCTCGTCGTCAATCAGAGGGAGAGCATGCTGGCTAAGACGGCAATACTCCGTGAGCGCGGGCAGGAGGCGGGTCGAGGTGAGCGGCTTCAGCAGACACGCGGCGGCTCCGTCGTTTTTCAACTCCTCCGCATTAATCTGGGCGTGGCAGGGTAGCGCCAGCAGCAGATAGTCGGTCATTGACGCGGCTTTCGCCAGCCGCTCCTGCTGCATGGTCAGTTCGCCGGTGAAGGTGACCGGGATCCCCATCAGCAGAATATCGTAATGCTCAACGGCAAGCGCTGAGAAGGTTGGGCTGTAGACCACCTCCAGCGGCGTGGTGCTTAAAATATCGAGCGCACACTGCGCTGCCGCCGCGTTAGGTTCGACGTAGGCCAGGCGCTTGCCTTTCAGGCAGTCCGTCACCGGGCCATCGGTCAAAACGTTCGGGTTGAGGTCCAGATTAATGTGGAACCAGAAGGTTGAACCGCGGTTCGGCTGGCTGTGGAAAGAGATATCGCCGCCCATCTCGTTCACCAGGCGCTGCGTGATCACCAGCCCCAGGCCGGTACCGCCATGACGGCGGGAGATACTGGCGTCCGCCTGACGGAACGCCTGGAACAGACGCGACTGATCCCGCTCAGGAATACCGATGCCGGTATCGCGGATCTGGACTTCAATCTGCACCTTATTGCTGCTGATGGAGCGTTTTTCTACCAGAATGTCGATGTTACCGCTTTCGGTGAATTTAATCGCATTCCCGACAAGGTTGGTAATGACCTGCTGCAGGCGCAGCGGATCGCCAATGACGTTATCCGGCACGTCGTTTTTAATGTTGAGCGTCAGCTCAAGGCCCTTGTCGTGCGACGAGTGCGCGAGCAGCGTCACCACCTCATCGAGCGTACTGCGCAGCGGGAACGGAATGCTTTCCAGGATCAGCTTGCCCGCTTCCAGCTTGGAGAAGTCCAGCACGTCGTTGATGATCGCCAGCAGGTTGTTGGCCGAGCGTTCAATGGTGTGCAGGTGATCGCGCTGAGTCGGGTTGAGCTCGCTTTTCAGCGTCAGGCGGGTAAAGCCGATCACGCCATTGAGCGGCGTACGCAGCTCGTGCGACATATTGGCCAGGAATTCCGACTTAATACGTGCCGCTTCCTGGGCGCGCTTTTTCGCCAGATCCAGCTCAACGTTCTGGATCTCCATCTGCTCCAGCGTTTCGCGCAGGTCGGACGTCGCCTGGTCAACGTTGTGCTGCATCTCTTCGTGATACGCCGCCAGCGACATGGCCATTGAGTTGATGCCGTTCTTCAGCATGTCCAGCTCGCCCAGCATAAACCCTTCCACCCGGCTGTCGAGCTGTCCCCGGCGGATGCGGTCAACCGTATTAACCATGTTGCGGATGGGGCCCGTCACGTCGCGCATCAGGCGCCAGCCGAAGATCAGCGCAATGCCAATGCAGAACAGCATCATCACGCCAGAGATAAAAATTTCTTTGTACTGCTGTAGCCGGACCGACTTGAGATCCAGCTCCAGCGACACATATCCCAGCATATTGTTGCTGGATTTGGCGTAGGATTGCGCTGACTCATCGGGGGAATAGCTTTCCGACACGATCGGCGTGCGCAGGATCATGATATCGCCGCGCCGCAAGACGGTGAGGTGGCGCGGGAATGGTGTACCGTCCGGGATCTTCAGAGCCGCCGGATCGAGATGAAAATTCGAGGTGACAAACAGGCGGTTATGTTCGTCGTAAACGGAAATGGCGCGTACGATGTCCGAGTGACGGCGGTGGAGCACGCTGATTAACTGGCCAATGGATTCGCGGTTTTGCAGGTTCATGCCGTACTCGCTGGAAACGGCAAGCGGTTCGATAATGCTGGCGCCTGCATCTTCAAGCTGTCGCTGCAAATCGTTATAGCGGTGCACCACAAAGAAGATACTCAGCAGCAAACCGATGAGAACGGTGGGGGCGAGGATCAAAATCATCATGCGCGCGCGCAGGCTGTAGTTGGTCATGGCGTTCCGTTATGGGACAATTAAGATAATTATGTTTATGTGAGAAAAATCTCGGCGATGGCGCAATTCTACTCTGCAAAGCGACGCGTGACGACGCGTCAAATCATTACTGTTGAAGCCACGGACCTCGATCCGTTTGGTCAGGGAGTGGCACGTCACAACGGTAAGGCTCTGTTTATAACAGGTTTACTGCCGACAGAACGAGCAGAAATTACGCTGACGGAAGATAAACGCCAGTTCGCGCGCGGACAGGTTAAGCGTCGCCTCAACGATAGCCCGGAGCGCGTGAAGCCCCGCTGCCCACATTTTGGCGTTTGCGGGGGCTGCCAGCAACAGCATGCGAGCACAGAATTACAGCAAAAAAGCAAAAGCCGCGCGCTGGCGCGTCAGCTTAAACATGACGTTAACGAAATTCTCGCCGATGTGCCCTGGGGCTATCGTCGACGCGCGCGCCTGAGCCTCAGCTATCAGCCAAAAACGGCGCGGCTGGAGATGGGGTTTCGCAAGGCCGGTTCCAGTGACATCGTCGATGTGCAGCAGTGCCCCATTTTGGTGCCCCATCTTGAGGCATTGCTTCCGGATGTGCGCACCTGTCTCTCCGGGCTGGACGGCGTTCGCCACCTCGGGCATGTCGAACTGGTCATGGCCAACAATGGACCGCTGATGGTGCTGCGCCATACCGCGCCGCTGTCGAAAAAAGATCGCGAAAAACTGGAACGCTTTTCGCATTCCCACGACCTGGCGCTTTTCCTTGCACCACAAAGCGAGATACTTGAGCAGGTTACCGGTGAGGCGCCCTGGTATGCGTCAAACGGGCTACGCTTAACGTTCAGCCCGCGGGATTTCATTCAGGTGAATGATGGCGTAAACCAGCAGATGGTTGAGAAAGCGCTGACGTGGCTGGATGTTCAGAAAAGCGATCGGGTGCTCGATCTGTTCTGCGGAATGGGCAACTTCACGCTGCCGCTGGCGCGAAAAGCGGCCAGCGTCGTCGGCGTGGAAGGCGTTGAGGCGCTGGTGGCTAAAGGGCAGGAGAACGCACTGCAGAACGGCTTGCAAAATGTGACATTCTTTCATCAAAATCTTGAGGAAGATGTCACCCAACAGCCGTGGGCAAAACAGGGCTTTGATAAAATTTTGCTCGACCCGGCGCGTGCCGGTGCCCAGGGTGTGATGGCACATATTATTAAACTCGCGCCAAAGCGTGTGGTCTATGTTTCCTGTAACCCGGCAACGCTTGCCCGGGACAGTGAGGCATTAATCCGCGCGGGTTACCAGATTCAGCGTCTGGCAATGCTGGACATGTTCCCGCACACTGGTCATCTGGAATCGATGGTGTTGTTCGAGCACATCTAATTTGTTTGGCTTGTCGACTTCGACAGGCCCAGGTCCCTAAAGGAGAGGACAATGGTTGCGGTAAGAAGTGCACATCTCAATAAAGCTGGGGAATTTGACCCACAAAAATGGATCGCAAGTCTGGGAATTTCCAGCCAGCAGTCGTGTGAACGCTTAACCGAAACCTGGGCCTATTGTCTGCGCACCACGCGGGGGCATCCCGACGCCGATCTTCTCCTGTGGCGCGGCGTGGAGATGGTGGAAATCTTATCCATGCTGAACATGGATATTGAAACGCTGCAGGCCGCGCTTCTCTTCCCCCTCGCGGATGCGGACGTGGTCAGCGAAGACGTGCTGCGCGACAGCGTCGGGAAATCCGTCGTCGCGCTGATCCACGGCGTGCGCGATATGGCAGCCATTCGCCAGCTGAAGGCCGCGCACACCGATTCCGTCTCCTCTGAGCAGGTCGATAACGTTCGCCGGATGCTGCTGGCCATGGTGGATGATTTCCGCTGCGTGGTCATCAAGCTTGCCGAGCGGATTGCCCACCTGCGTGAGGTGAAGGATGCGCCGGAAGACGAGCGCGTGCTGGCCGCCAAAGAGTGTACAAACATCTATGCGCCGCTGGCGAACCGCTTAGGGATTGGTCAGCTGAAGTGGGAGCTGGAAGATTACTGCTTCCGCTATCTGCACCCGGCGGAATATAAACGTATTGCCAAACTCCTGCATGAGCGCCGTATCGACCGCGAGCATTATATCGACGAATTTGTCGGCGGCCTGCGCCAGGCGATGAAAGAAGAGAACGTGCGCGCCGAAGTCTACGGCCGGCCTAAGCATATCTACAGCATCTGGCGCAAAATGCAGAAGAAACACCTCGCGTTTGACGAGCTGTTTGACGTGCGCGCCGTGCGTATCGTGGCGGAGCGTCTGCAGGACTGCTACGCCGCGCTGGGGATAGTACACACTCACTTCCGTCATCTGCCCGATGAGTTCGATGACTATGTCGCCAACCCCAAACCGAACGGCTATCAGTCTATCCATACCGTTGTGCTTGGCCCTGGCGGCAAAACGGTCGAGATTCAGATCCGCACCAAACAGATGCACGAGGACGCCGAGCTGGGCGTGGCCGCGCACTGGAAATACAAAGAAGGCACGTCCGGCGGAGCGCGTTCTGGCCACGAAGACCGCATTGCCTGGCTGCGCAAGCTGATTGCGTGGCAGGAAGAGATGGCCGACTCCGGCGAGATGCTCGACGAAGTGCGCAGCCAGGTCTTTGACGATCGGGTGTACGTCTTTACCCCAAAAGGGGACGTTGTCGACCTGCCTGCGGGCTCTACGCCGCTCGATTTTGCCTACCACATCCACAGCGATGTGGGGCACCGCTGCATCGGGGCGAAAATTGGCGGACGTATCGTACCGTTCACCTATCAACTGCAGATGGGGGACCAGATTGAAATCATTACCCAGAAGCAGCCCAACCCGAGCCGTGACTGGCTTAACCCGAACCTGGGCTACGTCACCACCAGCCGCGGGCGCTCGAAAATTCACGCCTGGTTCCGTAAACAGGATCGTGACAAGAACATCCTTGCCGGCCGCCAGATCCTTGACGACGAGCTGGAGCATATCGGGATAAGCCTGAAAGAGGCGGAGAAATTCCTGCTGCCGCGCTACAACTTCAACGAGCTTGACGAGCTGCTAGCGGCGATTGGCGGCGGTGATATCCGTCTGAATCAGATGGTGAACTTCCTGCAGGCGCAGTTCAATAAGCCAAGCGCGGCAGAGCAGGACGCGGCGGCGCTGAAGCAGCTGCAGCAGAAAACCTATGCGCCGCAGCAGCGCAGCAAAGACAACGGCCGCGTGGTGGTTGAAGGCGTAGGTAACCTGATGCATCACATTGCCCGCTGCTGTCAGCCTATTCCGGGCGACGATATCGTCGGCTTTATCACTCAGGGACGCGGGATTTCGATTCACCGTTCCGACTGTGACCAGCTTGCCGAGCTGCAGTCGCATGCGCCGGAGCGCATCGTGGAAGCGGTCTGGGGTGAGAGCTATTCTGCCGGCTACTCGCTGGTGGTGCGCGTCACTGCCAACGACCGCAGCGGCCTGCTGCGCGACATCACGACCATTCTCGCCAACGAGAAGGTCAACGTGCTGGGCGTCGCCAGCCGCAGCGATACCCGCGAGCAGCTTGCCACCATCGATATGACCATCGAAATCTACAACCTGCAGGTGCTGGGCCGCGTGCTTGGCAAACTGAACCAGGTGCCGGATGTGATTGACGCGCGTCGTCTGCACGGCGGTTAAACACACTCTTCTGTAGGCCGGGTAAGGCTTTGCCGCCACCCGGCTTGCTTTTTTAATGGAAAACACTATGACTCAAATCGACCGCCTGCTCGGCATCATGAAACGCCTGCGCGATCCTGAAAACGGCTGCCCGTGGGACAAAGAGCAGACTTTCGCCACCATTGCGCCTTATACCCTCGAAGAAACCTACGAGGTGCTGGACGCCATTTCCCGCGAAGATTTTGACGACCTGCGCGGCGAGCTGGGCGACCTGCTGTTCCAGGTGGTGTTCTATGCGCAAATGGCGCAGGAAGAGGGGCGCTTTAACTTTGACGATATCTGCGCTGCCATCAGCGACAAGCTTGAGCGCCGTCATCCCCATATCTTCGGCGATGCCACCGCAGGGAACAGCGCTGAGGTGCTGGCCCGCTGGGAGCAGATCAAAAGCGCCGAGCGGGCGGAAAAATCCCAGCACTCGGCGCTGGATGATATTCCGCTGAGCCTGCCCGCGCTGATGCGCGCGCATAAAATCCAGAAACGCTGCTCCGCCGTCGGTTTTGACTGGACCTCCCTCGGCCCGGTGCTCGATAAAGTGCACGAAGAGATTGACGAAGTCATGCACGAAGCGCAGCAGGCGGTGGTGGATGAAGCAAAGCTTGAGGAAGAGATGGGCGACCTGCTGTTTGCAACCGTCAACCTTTCTCGCCATCTGGGTGTAAAAGCGGAAACCGCCCTGCAAAAAGCCAACCTAAAATTCGAACGACGCTTTCGCGAAGTTGAGCGGATTGTCGCCTCGCGAGGCCTGGAAATGAGCGGAATTGACCTCGAGGCAATGGAAGAAGTCTGGCAGGAAGTAAAGCGCCAGGAATCTGATCTCTAACGAGATTTTGCGATCAAGCGCAATCTGTGTGATTTTTTAAATGACAAGCGCTTGATTTGCGTCAAAAACATTTACCCAAAAGGGGCTATTTTCTCACTCCTTATGTTTGTCATGGCCTGGAATGGAGACGGAGAATGAAAGTTTGTGGCGCTCGCCGTGTTCGGGTATACTACTTTCCCGTCCTGGTTATTCCATCGTTTCACCCTAACTTCTCAGGTTCAGCATGACAACGAACTATATTTTTGTGACCGGCGGGGTCGTATCCTCTCTGGGTAAAGGCATTGCCGCAGCCTCCCTCGCAGCCATTCTTGAAGCCCGTGGCCTCAATGTGACCATGATGAAACTGGATCCGTACATCAACGTCGATCCGGGCACCATGAGCCCAATCCAACACGGGGAAGTGTTCGTTACTGAAGACGGCGCTGAAACCGATCTGGATCTTGGCCACTACGAGCGTTTCATCCGCACCAAAATGACCCGTCGTAATAACTTCACGACTGGCCGCATCTACTCCGACGTTCTGCGTAAAGAGCGCCGTGGTGACTATCTGGGTGCAACCGTTCAGGTTATCCCGCACATCACTAACGCAATCAAAGAACGCATTGTTGCGGGTGGCGAAGGCCACGACGTGGTGCTGGTTGAAATCGGCGGTACCGTGGGTGATATCGAATCCCTGCCATTCCTGGAAGCGATTCGTCAGCTGGCGGTAGATATCGGCCGTGAGCACGCGCTGTTCATGCACCTGACTCTGGTGCCGTACATGGCCGCCGCAGGTGAAGTGAAAACCAAGCCGACTCAGCACTCTGTGAAAGAGCTGCTCTCCATTGGTATTCAGCCAGATATCCTGGTTTGCCGCTCCGATCGTGCGGTTCCGGCGAACGAACGTGCGAAAATTGCATTGTTCTGTAACGTGCCTGAAAAAGCCGTTATTTCAATGAAAGATGTCGATTCCATTTATAAAATCCCGGGCCTGTTGAAATCTCAGGGCCTGGACGATTATATTTGTAAACGATTCAGCTTGAACTGTCCGGAAGCGAACCTGTCTGAATGGGAACAGGTTATTTATGAAGAAGCCAACCCGGCAGGGGAAGTGACTATCGGTATGGTCGGCAAGTACATTGAACTGCCGGATGCCTATAAGTCAGTGATCGAAGCGCTGAAACACGGTGGTCTGAAGAACCGTGTTTCCGTGAACATCAAGCTGATTGATTCGCAGGATGTTGAAACGCGTGGCGTTGAAATCCTGAAAGATCTGGATGCTATCCTCATCCCTGGCGGCTTCGGCTACCGTGGTGTAGAAGGCAAGATCGCCACCGCGCGCTATGCGCGTGAAAACAATATTCCATACCTCGGCATCTGTCTGGGTATGCAGGTTGCGCTGATCGAATTTGCGCGCAACGTAGCGGGAATGGAAAACGCGAACTCTACGGAATTTGTGCCAGACTGTAAGTACCCTGTTGTGGCGCTTATCACTGAATGGCGTGACGAAGAAGGTAACGTCGAAGTCCGTACCGAGAAGAGCGATCTGGGTGGCACCATGCGTCTTGGCGCACAGGCCTGCCAGCTGTCTGACGATAGCGTGGTTCGCAAGCTGTACGGCGAGCCGGTCATCACCGAGCGCCATCGTCACCGCTATGAAGTCAACAACATGTTGTTGAAACCTATTGAAGCCGCGGGCCTGCGTGTTGCGGGCCGCTCCGGGGATGATCAGTTAGTCGAGATCATTGAAGTGCCAAACCATCCGTGGTTTGTCGCCTGCCAGTTCCACCCGGAATTTACTTCAACGCCACGTGACGGGCATCCGCTGTTTGCAGGCTTTGTGAAGGCCGCCAGCGACTACCAGAAGCGTCAGGCGAAGTAAAAAAAGTTAGAACGGCAACGCGTACCTTTGGTACGCGTTGTTTGTCTGGAGTTTTAGTTTAACTTGTACTGAGGAAAATCTAATGTCCAAAATCGTTAAAGTCATCGGTCGTGAAATCATCGACTCCCGTGGTAACCCGACCGTTGAAGCCGAAGTTCACCTGGAAGGTGGTTTCGTTGGTATGGCTGCTGCTCCATCAGGTGCTTCTACTGGTTCTCGCGAAGCGCTGGAACTGCGCGATGGCGACAAATCCCGCTTCCTGGGCAAAGGCGTACTGAAAGCGGTTGGCGCTGTAAACGGTCCGATTGCTCAGGCAATCCTTGGCAAAGACGCCAAAGACCAGGCTGGCATCGACAAGATCATGATCGATCTGGACGGTACTGAAAACAAATCTAACTTCGGTGCGAACGCAATCCTGGCAGTTTCTCTGGCGAACGCCAAAGCGGCTGCTGCTGCGAAAGGTATGCCACTGTTCGAGCACATCGCTGAACTGAACGGCACCCCAGGCAAATACTCCATGCCTGTACCAATGATGAACATCATCAACGGTGGTGAGCACGCAGACAACAACGTTGATATTCAGGAATTCATGATTCAGCCAGTTGGCGCGAAATCCCTGAAAGAAGCGGTACGTATGGGTTCTGAAGTGTTCCACAACCTGGCTAAAGTTCTGAAAGCTAAAGGTATGAACACTGCTGTTGGTGACGAAGGTGGCTATGCGCCAAACCTGGGTTCTAACGCAGAAGCACTGGCCGTTATCGCAGAAGCAGTTAAAGCTGCTGGCTACGAGCTGGGCAAAGACATCACCCTGGCGATGGACTGTGCAGCATCTGAATTCTACAAAGACGGTAAATACGTTCTGGCTGGCGAAGGCAACAAAGCGTTCACCTCCGAAGAGTTCACTCACTTCCTGGAAGACCTGACCAAACAGTACCCAATCGTGTCTATCGAAGACGGTCTGGACGAGTCTGACTGGGCTGGCTTCGCATACCAGACTAAAGTACTGGGCGACAAAATCCAGCTGGTTGGTGACGACCTGTTCGTAACCAACACCAAGATCCTGAAAGAAGGCATCGAGAAAGGCATCGTTAACTCCATCCTGATCAAATTCAACCAGATCGGTTCTCTGACCGAAACTCTGGCTGCGATCAAAATGGCGAAAGACGCTGGCTACACCGCTGTTATCTCTCACCGTTCTGGCGAAACTGAAGACGCTACCATTGCCGACCTGGCTGTAGGTACCGCTGCAGGCCAGATCAAAACCGGTTCTATGAGCCGTTCTGACCGTGTTGCTAAATACAACCAGCTGATTCGTATCGAAGAAGCGCTGGGCGAAAAAGCACCATACAACGGTCTGAAAGAGATCAAAGGCCAGGCATAATTGCTTAAGCCTTAAAATGAAAATGCCAGTCGAATGACTGGCATTTTTTTTGGCTATTTAAAATCGACCGCCATTTGCTCCGGAATGGTCAGCCCCTGGGTGGTTTGCACGCAGCGGGCGATGTAATCCGTAAACCGGGGCGGCTTCGGCATCCCCATGCTCAGCAGTTTATCGTTGCTGAAGCGCACGTTAAGCGTGGCAAATGCACCGTATAAACGCATGGCTTTCAGCATCAGACGTTCGTTGCACGGCCCAAAAATATGTTTCAGCTCGCGGCGCATTCTGACCAGCGTTTCGTAGCTGACCTGCGCATATTTATCCCCGACGGGGGCTTTCTCCAGCGCCTGCGCCATTGCCTGATCGATATCCGCAAAGCGAACGCTGTTCTCTTCTCCCGCAGAAATGTGTACCACTTCTCCCGGACGAGCATTGCTGTTGAGCAGCATTAACATCGCGTCGGCGCAATAATCCACCGGAACAACGTCAATCCGGTCTTCCATTGAGCACATAAACTTCTGCAGCATCAGGCCCATGCTAAAGACCCAGAAAATGCTGCTCGACGGCGTGCAGCCGTGACGGGTATGGCCGACAACGATGGACGGACGGGCGATGAGCAGCGGCAGGTTAGGGCACTCCTGGCGCATCAGCTGTTCGATGGTTGACTTCGAAAACGTGTATTCCACCAGGTGTTCAGCATTCTCTCTGAATTCAGCGCTTTCGGCGACCAGTGAATCCTGCTCCGGCGTGCATGACATTGCGGTGCCGACGTGGAGGAAACGCTGCAGTCCTGTAACCTGCTCCATACGGCGCGCCAGCGCGAGCGTACCTTCAACGTTGACCTTCCAGATCAGCGGGTTATTACCAAATGAGGCGACGGCCGCACAGTTAATCACGTGCGTGACCCGATCCAGACGGGGATCGTTCAGGAAGGCATCCGGCTGGCTGAGGTCGCCAATCAGGATATTATCCACGCCCAGAGAGGCCAGTTTGTCCTCGGGAACGTTGAACTTGCGCATGTTCTCCAGCACGCGCTCCAGCCCGCTCTGCGGATCGCTGGCGCGCGCAAGCAAAAGGAGTTTTGCGGGTTGATCGCTGGTCAGGATTTTTTCAAGAACTGCACCGCCCAGAAATCCGGTCACGCCTGTAATCAATAACATCTTCATTAATACCGTCTCATTATGATTGATGAGGCGGATTGTAGGCATGCAAAAGTAAACGGCATTTAAATAATAAAACGCCGAAATCAATGGCGTCTTAAGCTTATTTTAAGGAAAGGAAATCAGGTGGATATATTGGACAGTATCACAAGGGTAAAAATTCACTCTATTTAAATTTAAATTTTAACCAATTGAATTTAATTGTTTTTATGAATTCTGTGCCGAATAGCAAACCTAATTCAAAATGTAATAAATATAATAATTTGTTACACCAAACATTTATTCAATAAATGTTTTAAACACCACTTAACTCAAATCAGACAACATAAGACGCAGGCCGATTTATTTAGCCTGCGAATGATTTTCAGAGCAAAAGGGGAAGCGTGGCGCTGGCTGTTTGCTGGCTAACGTCGCCGTAATGACCATCCAGCGCAATCATGGACGTGGTCAACAGCTCGACCAGCAGCATCACTCCAACCTTAGCATTGAGCGCGCCTGCACTTAGAGGGCCTTCTGGTTTGGCGGCAACCAGCTGCATGTCGCTCAGAGACGCCAGCGGGCTGCGGGGCGTATTGCTGAGCGCCAGAACCTTAACGCCGCGCTTGCGGGCAAGCTTCACCACGTGGAGTAAATCCCGCGTTGAACCCGAACTGGAGATGGCCACAACCAGCGTATCTTTCGAAAGCGTTGTCGCATTCATGGCCGCACGGTGCATATCGCTAAACAGCTGTGCGGGTTTGCCCAGCCGCAGCAGCTTGTAATGCAGATACTCCCCGAGGATCGCGCTGGCCGCGACGCCATAAATCTGCACGGATTGCGCCTGATGCAGCGCCAGCGCCGCTTTTTCAAGCAGCGCGCGGTCGAGGAGTCTGGCGGTATCCTGCAAAGCCTGCACCGACTCATCCACGACGTTATCAATCTCATCCCCCGCCTGACGCGCGGGCTGGCCCTGCTGAATATCCAGCGCAAGCGCCATTTTAAATTCGTTATAGCCCTTGCAGCCCAGCGTCCGGCAAAGGCGCGTGACGCTGGCTTCGCTGGTGCGGCTCTCGCGCGCCAGTTCAGTGATCGTCAGGTAGAGCACCCGGGCAGGATCGCTGAGGACAAACTCACCGAGTTTTTGTTGCGTTGGGCTGTACCCGGAAGCCTCCTGGCGGAGCTTCAGCAGCAGATTTTCATGGTCCGACATGCCACGTCCTTAATGTGTTTCGCTGCGACTAGTGTGGCGGAAAGGAGGGGAAAGATGCCAGTCATTTTGAAAAAGTATGATCGGCTTCCTGGTTTTTGATGATAATTTTCACTGTGTTATATTTATGTGGTAAAAATTTTCATCGTTTAACGGGGAGATGAAAAAATGATGCAAATGTTCAGTGGTGCTTCTTCGGGGGGATGGTTTGAAAAAGCGCAGCGCTTTGGTAAATCCTTTATGTTGCCTATCGCCGTGCTGCCCGCGGCGGGCCTGCTGCTGGGGATAGGCGGCGCGTTATCGAATCCCAATACGCTGGCGGCTTATCCGTTTTTAGATGTGGGCTGGCTGCAGGCCATTTTCACTATCATGAGCAGCGCCGGTTCAATCGTGTTTGCGAACCTCTCGGTGCTGTTTGCGGTTGGGGTAGCCGTCGGGTTGGCAAAAAGCGATAAGGGCACGGCTGGGCTGGCGGCGCTACTCGCGTTTCTGGTGATGAATGCCACCATCAACGCGCTGCTGATCCTCACCGGCAAACTGGCGCACGAGAACCCGGGCGCTGTAGGGCAGGGAATGACGCTGGGGATCCAGACGCTGGAAACCGGCGTGTTTGGCGGCGTGGTGATTGGTCTGGTGACCTGCACGCTCCATCACCGGTTTAATAAAATTGCGCTTCCGCAGTTCCTCGGGTTTTTTGGCGGCTCGCGCTTTGTTCCCATCATCAGCTCGCTGGCGGCGATACTCGTCGGCGCGCTCATGACGGTGGTCTGGCCGCATTTTCAGAAACTGATTTTTGGTCTCGGCGGGCTGGTGGATGCCACCGGCTATCTGGGCACCCTGCTGTACGGCTTCATTTTACGCATGCTGGGCCCGTTTGGTTTGCACCACATCTTCTATCTGCCGTTCTGGACCACCGCGCTCGGCGGCAGTGAGATTGTTAACGGTCACCTCGTCGAGGGCACACAGCGGATCTTCTTCGCCCAGCTGGCCGACCCGAACACGCAGCATTTCTATGAGGGCACGTCGCGCTTCATGTCCGGGCGCTTTATTACGATGATGTTTGGCCTGCTCGGCGCGTGTCTGGCGATGTACCACACGGCAAAACCGGAGAACAAAAAGCGCGTTGCCGGGCTGCTGCTCTCTGCGGCGCTAACCTCGTTCCTGACCGGGATTACCGAGCCTATCGAGTTTTCCTTCCTGTTTATTGCGCCTGTGCTTTACGTCATTCATGCGCTGTTTGACGGGCTGGCGTTCATGCTCGCGCACATGCTGCATATCACCATCGGGCAAACCTTCTCCGGCGGTTTTATTGACTTCGTGCTGTTCGGCATTTTGCAGGGAGAGGCCAAAACCAACTGGATGTTCGTTCCGCTGGTCGGCGTGCCGTGGTTCTTCCTTTACTACTTCACCTTCCGCTATCTGATTAACCGCTTTGATTTTGCCACGCCGGGTCGGGAAAAGGAGGCGATGGCCAATGAGGTGACCTTCTCGCAGAGCGAGCGCGCCGTTGCGGTGATCGCGGGATTAGGCGGAAAAGAGAATCTGGAAGAGGTGGACTGCTGCGCCACGCGGCTTCGCGTCACGGTGAAGGACGGCAGCAAAGTGAATGATGCGGCGCTGAAAGCCACCGGCGCGCGCGGCGTTATCGTACGCGGTAACGGGGTTCAGGTCATTTATGGCCCGCACGTCACGATTATCAAAAACGAAGTGGAAGAGATCTTATCGTAATGAAAACTGTACTGGATAACCTGAAGGGAAAACTGGTCGTCTCCTGTCAGGCGCTGGAGAATGAACCGCTGCACAGCCCGTTTATTATGTCGCGCATGGCGCTGGCGGCGGCGCAGGGCGGGGCCGCTGCCATTCGTGCCAACAGCGTGGTGGATATCGAGGCCATTAAGCAGCAGGTCTCTTTGCCTGTTATCGGCATCATCAAACGGGATTACCCGGAAAGCGAGGTGTTTATCACCGCCACGATGAAAGAGGTGGATGAGCTCATGGCCGTCTCTCCGGAAATCATTGCGCTTGATGCGACGGCGCGGGAGCGTCCCGGTGGAGAATCCCTGGAAACGCTGGTCACGCGCATCCGCTCGCGCTATCCCGCGGTACTGCTGATGGCGGATATTTCCACCGTGGGCGAAGCCGTGACGGCACAGGCGCTTGGTTTTGACTGTGTCGGCACCACGCTTTACGGCTATACGGCGGAAACGGCGGGCCATTCGCTTCCGGAGAACGACTGCGCGTTCCTGAAGGCCGCGCTGGCTGCCGTGACGGTTCCCGTGGTTGCCGAAGGCAACGTGGATACGCCTGAACGCGCGGCCAGATGCCTGGCGCTGGGCGCGCATACGGTCGTCGTCGGCGGCGCCATCACCCGTCCACAGCAAATTACCGAGCGTTTTATGGCGGCGATTGGCGCGCAAAGCACCGATGGAGCATGACCATCCTGCGGGGATCTGCGATACTTATCGTTTATCCCCTTTACTGAGATGACTATGCAGTACCCGATTAACGAGATGTTCCAGACCCTGCAAGGCGAGGGTTACTTTACCGGCGTTCCCGCTATTTTCATTCGTTTACAGGGATGCCCGGTTGGCTGTGCCTGGTGTGATACCAAACATACGTGGGATAAGCTCGCAGATCGGGAAGTGTCGCTGTTTAGCATTCTGGCGAAAACCAAAGAGAGCGATAAGTGGGGCGCGGGCAGTTCAGAAGATCTGCTGGCCATTATTGGTCGTCAGGGCTGGACGGCGCGCCACGTGGTGATCACCGGCGGTGAACCCTGTATCCACGATCTGACGCCGCTGACCGAACTGCTCGAAAAGAACGGCTACAGCTGCCAGATTGAAACCAGCGGCACCCATGAAGTGCGCTCTTCACACACCACCTGGGTGACGGTATCGCCAAAAGTGAATATGCGCGGCGGGTATGACGTGCTGTCTCAGGCGCTGGAACGCGCGGATGAGATTAAGCACCCGGTTGGGCGCGTGCGTGATATCGAAGCGCTGGATGAACTGCTGGCAACGCTGACGGATGAAAAGCAGCGCGTCATTGCGCTACAGCCGATCAGCCAGAAAGACGACGCGACGCGCCTGTGCATTGAAACCTGTATTGCGCGCAACTGGCGCCTGTCGATGCAGACGCACAAGTACCTGAATATTGCCTAAAAAAAAGCCCGGTTTAGCCGGGCTTTTTTTACTCCCCGCGATAGATACAGCCGGCGGTACAGGTCTCTTTGATCATCACCGCGCTCAGCAGCGGCACCAGCGGCTTCATCTGATCCCAAATCCATTTCGCCAGCACTTCGCTGGTCGGGTTTTCAAGGCCCGGGATATCATTCAGGTAGTAATGATCCAGACGATCGTAGGTCGGCTTAAACGCCGCCTTCAGTTCGGCAAAATCCATGATCCAACCGGTATGCGGATCAACTTCACCGGTGATCTCAAGACGCACCATGAACGAATGCCCGTGCAGACGGCCGCATTTATGCCCTTCAGGGACATGCGGAAGGTGGTGGGCGGCTTCGAAGGTGAAATCTTTAAACAGTGTGGTGGACATGATCGCTCTCAGTAATGCGGAAAAAACCGCCGCATAGTACCGGAAAGCACAATTTTTAGCATTAACTAAAACGGCTCTGAAGCCTGGCGTCTCGTTAACAGGCGTTTTTTGATGCTTTTATCGATAATTTTCAGAGGGTTAATTAATCGGTTTTATCGCTAAGTATGACAACTAAAACAGGTTAGTCCATTTGGTTATTTATTATTTCCATCCCTTCTTTAATTGTTATTATCCTCGCCGTTAACCTTATCTTCAGTTTGGATTTATTCGCTTAAAGTCCGCTTGGCTACTGGAACATAACGACGCATGACAACACAGGCCCCACCTTCAAATTTGCTTCCCCTGAACCCGGAGCAACTGGCGCGCCTTCAGGCTGCCACCTCTGATTTTTCTCCCACTCAGCTTGCCTGGGTCTCCGGTTATTTCTGGGGAATGCTCAATCAGCAGCCTGGCGCTGTGGCGGGTGCACCGGTAACGGCCGTTGAAATTCCGGCCATTACCCTGATTTCCGCCTCGCAGACGGGCAATGCGCGCCGCGTGGCCGAAGCGCTGCGTGACGACCTGCTGGCCGCCAAACTGAACGTGAACCTGGTCAACGCCGGGGATTATAAATTTAAGCAAATCGCGTCAGAAAAACTGCTGGTGGTGGTCGCCTCTACGCAGGGTGAAGGTGAACCTGCTGAAGAAGCGGTGGCGCTGCACAAGTTCCTGTTCTCGAAAAAAGCGCCGAAGCTGGATGCCACGGCGTTTGCCGTATTTGGCCTTGGCGATACCTCGTATGAATTCTTCTGCCAGTCCGGTAAAGACTTCGACAGCAGGCTGGCGGAGCTGGGCGCGGAGCGCCTGCTGGACCGCGTTGACGCGGATGTTGAATACCAGACCGCCGCCGCCGAATGGCGTGCGCGCATCGTTGAGGTGCTGAAAGCGCGCGTGCCGAAAGAGACGTCGGCGCAGGCCGCGTTCACCGCGACGGGTGCCGTCAACGACATCCATACCAGCCCGTACACCAAAGAGGCGCCGCTGACGGCGAGCCTGTCGGTGAACCAGAAAATCACCGGCCGCGATTCGGAAAAAGATGTGCGCCATATCGAGATCGATCTCGGCGACTCTGGCCTGCGCTATCAGCCGGGCGACGCGCTGGGTATCTGGTATCAGAACGATCCGGCTCTGGTGAAAGAGCTGGTTGAGCTGCTGTGGCTGAAGGGTGACGAGCCCGTCACCGTTGACGGCAAAACCCAGCCGCTTGCAGAGGCGCTGCAGTGGCATTTCGAGCTGACGGTGAACACCCCGAATATCGTCGAAAATTATGCCACCTTAACGCGCAGCGAATCCCTGCTGCCGCTGGTGGGCGACAAGGCGAAGCTGCAGCATTACGCCGCGACGACGCCAATTGTCGATATGGTGCGTTTCTCTCCGGCTCAGCTGGATGCCGATGCGCTGATCGGCCTGCTGCGACCGCTGACGCCGCGCCTGTACTCCATCGCCTCTTCGCAGGCCGAAGTGGAGAGTGAAGTGCATATTACCGTCGGCGTGGTGCGTTACGACATCGAAGGCCGCGCCCGTGCGGGTGGGGCATCAAGCTTCCTGGCGGATCGCGTGGAAGAAGAGGGCGAAGTGCGCGTCTTTATCGAGCACAACGACAACTTCCGCCTGCCGGCGAACCCGGAAACGCCGGTCATCATGATTGGCCCGGGCACCGGCATTGCGCCGTTCCGCGCCTTCATGCAGCAGCGCGCGGCAGATGAAGCGCCGGGTAAAAACTGGCTGTTCTTCGGCAACCCGCACTTTACCGAGGATTTCCTCTACCAGGTTGAGTGGCAGCGCTATGTGAAAGAAGGCGTACTGACCCGCATCGATCTGGCCTGGTCCCGCGACCAGAAAGAAAAAGTATACGTACAAGATAAACTGCGCGAACAGGGCGCAGAGCTGTGGCGCTGGATCAATGACGGTGCCCACATTTATGTCTGCGGCGACGCCAATCGCATGGCGAAGGACGTTGAGCAGGCACTGCTGGAAGTGATTGCCGAATTCGGCGGTATGGATGCCGAAACGGCGGATGAATTTTTAAGTGAGCTGCGCGTTGAGCGCCGTTATCAGCGAGATGTCTACTAATGAGCGAAAAACATCCAGGGCCACTGGTGGTCGAAGGTAAACTGACAGACGCCGAGCGCATGAAGCTGGAAAGCAACTATCTGCGCGGCACCATTGCTGAAGATCTGAATGACGGTCTCACCGGCGGCTTCAAAGGCGACAACTTCCTGCTGATCCGCTTCCACGGCATGTACCAGCAGGACGATCGCGACATCCGCGCCGAGCGTGCCGAACAGAAGCTGGAGCCGCGTCATGCGATGCTGCTGCGCTGCCGTCTGCCGGGCGGGGTGATCACCACCAAACAGTGGCAGGCCATCGACAAGTTTGCCGGTGAAAACACGATTTATGGCAGCATCCGCCTGACCAACCGTCAGACCTTCCAGTTCCACGGCATTCTGAAGAAGAACGTCAAGCCGGTGCATCAGATGCTGCACTCGGTCGGGCTGGACGCGCTGGCGACCGCCAACGACATGAACCGTAACGTGCTTTGCACCTCGAACCCGTATGAGTCCCAGCTGCACGCCGAAGCGTACGAGTGGGCGAAGAAGATCTCTGAGCACCTGCTGCCGCGCACCCGCGCCTATGCGGAGATTTGGCTCGATCAGGAAAAAGTCGCCACCACGGACGAAGAACCGATCCTTGGCCAGACCTATCTGCCGCGTAAGTTTAAAACCACGGTCGTGATCCCACCGCAGAACGATATCGATCTGCACGCCAACGACATGAACTTCGTGGCGATTGCCGAAAACGGCAAGCTGGTCGGCTTTAACCTGCTGGTGGGCGGCGGCCTGTCCATTGAACACGGTAATAAGAAAACCTACGCCCGCACCGCGAGCGAGTTCGGCTTCCTGCCGCTGGAGCACACGCTGGCCGTGGCGGAAGCGGTAGTGACCACGCAGCGCGACTGGGGCAACCGTACCGACCGTAAAAACGCGAAAACCAAATACACCCTGGAGCGCGTGGGCGTTGAGACGTTCAAAGAGGAAGTGGAGCGTCGTGCGGGGATCAAATTTGAGCCGATCCGTCCTTACGAATTCACCGGTCGCGGCGATCGCATTGGATGGGTGAAAGGTATCGACAATAAATGGCACCTGACGCTGTTTATTGAAAACGGTCGTATTCTGGATTATCCGGGCCGTCCGCTGAAAACTGGTCTGCTGGAAATTGCTAAGATCCATAAAGGCGAATTCCGCATTACCGCTAACCAGAATCTCATTATTGCCGGCGTGCCGGAGAGCCAGAAGGCGAAGATCGAGAAGCTGGCGCGCGATCATGGGTTGATGGAGGCGGTTAAGCCGCAGCGTGAAAACTCCATGGCCTGCGTGTCGTTCCCGACCTGTCCGCTGGCGATGGCCGAAGCGGAACGTTTCCTGCCGTCATTCACTGACAAAGTGGAGGCGATTCTGGAAAAACACGGTATTCCGGACGAGCATATTGTTATGCGCGTCACCGGCTGCCCGAACGGCTGCGGCCGCGCGATGCTGGCCGAGCTGGGTCTGGTGGGGAAAGCGCCGGGTCGTTACAACTTGCACCTGGGCGGTAACCGTATCGGCACGCGCATTCCGCGTATGTTCCGCGAGAACATTACCGAGCCGGAAATCCTTGATTCCATCGACGAGCTTGTCGGGCGCTGGGCGAAAGAGCGCGAAGCGGGTGAAGGCTTCGGCGACTTTACGGTGCGTGCGGGCATCATTCGCCCGGTGCTCGATCCCGCAAGGGATTTCTGGGAGTAACCACGAGAGGTAATTATGTCCGTACTCGATCTAAACGCCCTTAACGATCTGCCTAAAGTCGAACGCATTCTGGCGCTGGCAGAAACCAATGCCCGCCTTGAAAAGCTGGACGCCGAAGGGCGTGTGGCGTGGGCGCTGGAAAACCTGCCGGGAGACTATGTGCTCTCGTCGAGCTTTGGTATTCAGGCGGCGGTCAGCCTGCATCTGGTGAATCAGATCCGTCCGGACATTCCGGTGATCCTTACCGATACCGGCTACCTGTTTCCTGAAACCTACCAGTTTATTGACGAGCTGACGGACAAGCTCAAGCTGAACCTCAAAGTGTACCGCGCGACGGAAAGCACGGCCTGGCAGGAGGCGCGCTACGGTAAGCTGTGGGAGCAGGGCGTTGAGGGCATTGAGAAATACAATGAGATCAACAAAGTCGAGCCGATGAACCGGGCGCTGAAAGAGCTCAATGCGCAGACGTGGTTTGCGGGGCTGCGCCGCGAGCAGTCCGGCAGCCGTGCAACCTTACCGGTGCTGGCGGTCCAGCGCGGGGTATTTAAAGTGCTGCCGATTATCGACTGGGATAACCGTACGGTGTATCAGTATCTGCAAAAACACGGGCTGAAGTACCATCCGCTGTGGGACCAGGGCTATCTGTCGGTGGGCGATACCCATACCACGCGCAAATGGGAACCGGGAATGGCGGAAGAAGAGACGCGATTCTTTGGGCTGAAGCGCGAGTGCGGGCTGCACGAAGGATGATTCCTTATCCCCCCCCTCACCCTAACCCTCTCCCCTAAGGGGAGAGGGGATTGCTCGGAGCCGTCTTTTCTCCCTCGCCCCTTAGGGGAGAGGGCAGGGGTGAGGGGAAAATAAGCACTAGGCTTTCCCCGCTTTCGCCAGCTCCTTCACC
The DNA here is from genome assembly GCF_053709655.1 of Enterobacter sp. UPMP2060. Classification (NCBI taxonomy): domain Bacteria; kingdom Pseudomonadati; phylum Pseudomonadota; class Gammaproteobacteria; order Enterobacterales; family Enterobacteriaceae; genus Enterobacter; species Enterobacter sp. UPMP2060. The sequence continues at coordinate 160,857 of NZ_JBSKJQ010000006.1, read as the reverse complement.
AGCGGCAGCATGACCTTCACCACATCACGACTGCGGTGCTCAATCCGCTGCGGCAGCGCGCTGTCAATGTGCTGCTGATTATCCAGCATCACGTTGTGCCAGCTTGTCCCGTCCGGGAAGGCTTTCGATTTAGCGCGTTGCTGATAGCCATCTTTCTTGCCCAACGCCCAGTTTGTCGCTTCCACGTACAGCACCGGAATGCCCGCCTTATCGAAGACTTCCCCGTCGTTGCAGCAGCCTGTTCCGCGTGGGAAAGCAGGATTCCCGCCCGGATTGGTCGTGGCAAAAACGCCATGGCTGCGGGCTATCGCCAGCGCCCGGTCGCGCGTCAGTTTCCGCACGGGTCCCGGCGTACTCTGCCCGCTGTTGAAATAAAGCTTATCGCCGACGATCAGGTTATCGAGGTTGATCACCAGCAGCGTATTTTTCTTCTCCTCAGCGCTCATGCGTTTAAGGAGATTCTCAGCGCCGAGTTTGCCCTCTTCCTCACCGCTGGTAGCCACGAAACGAATGCCATACTGCGTTGGAATATCTTTCATCCGCTCGGCCAGTTCGAGCATCACGCCCAGGCCCGCCGCGTTGTCGTCCATGCCCTGCAGCGTCAGCCCGCCGAGGTTGTTATCCGTATCGGCATCGCTCATCGGAGCGTAGGTATCAAGGTGAGCCATGATAATAATCTGTTCAGCCGCGCGACCTTCATGCGCCGCGATAACCGTACTGCCGGTCACGTTATGCCAGTTTTTCGTTTTATTTCGTGAGGTATAGACGTAGCGGCTGTGAAACGACCGGATATCGCTCTGGTAGCCCATCCCGGCAAACTGCTGGCGAAGATAGTCCGCGGAGAGCATCTCCGCAGGCGAGCCGGTCATGCGGCCTGGAAAGACGGTGGCAATATGCCGCGCCTGCATAGTGGCGATTTCACCATAAGGTTGGTTTTTTGCCTGGGCAGGAAGAATAAAGCAAACGCCGAGCGCCAGGGCAGCGATACGGTGGCGCGTTGCGGAAAACATAGTGAGTCCTTAAAAACTGAGCAAAATAATAACCCGCCTAGTATGAAACTGTGATCGTCCATACACAATTTGAATTGGTCTTAAATGCCCGAAATTTCGCGTGTTAAGCACTTTTTGGTATTAGCTTTTTCACGGCGTTATTCCATTGAGTAACTACTCATTCCAATTCGTAATTTCATTCGGTCTAAGCTGCCCCCTATAGTCCCTTTATTCCTCGTTGTTAGTGAGTTGTTGCTTGTGGACTATCTGCCCTTATTTGCCGCGATAAAAGAGAAGCCGGTGCTGGTTGTTGGCACGGGTGAAACTGCCGATCGCAAAATCGCGTTTCTGCAACGCGCAGGGGCGCAGGTGCGGGTAGTGGCAGAAGCGGATTTTGACGAATCACAAATCGACAGCGTCGTGCTGGTGATTGCGGCGACCGAAGATCGCGACCTGAACCGGCGGATTTCCGACGCCGCTCAGGCCCGTTACCGCCTGGTGAACGTGGTGGACGACCAGCCGTTATGTTCGTTCATCTTCCCGTCGATCGTTGACCGTTCTCCGCTGCTGGTGGCGATCTCCTCCGGCGGTACCGCACCGGTGCTGGCGCGCGTGCTGCGTGAAAAAATCGAAGCGCTGCTGCCGACCAGCCTCGGGCGCATGGCGGAAAAAGCCAGCTACTGGCGCAACCACCTGAAAACGCGCCTGACCAGCGTAACGGAACGCCGTCGCTTCTGGGAACGCGTGTTTCGCGGCCGCTTTGCCAGCCTGATGCATGCCGGTAATGAGACGGCAGCGCAGAAAATTCTCGAGGACGAACTGGATAACCCCGGCAGTACGGGCGGGGAGATCATTCTGGTGGGCGCAGGGCCGGGCGATGCCGGGCTTCTGACGCTGCGCGGCCTGCAGGTGCTGCAGGACGCGGACGTGGTGTTCTACGACCATCTGGTCACCGACGGCGTGCGCGAGCTGATCCGTCGCGACGCGGAGCAAATCTGCGTCGGCAAACGGGCAGGCGAGCACTCGGTGCCGCAGCACGACACCAACCAGATGCTGGTTGACGCCGCCAAAGCGGGTAAAACCGTGGTGCGCCTGAAAGGGGGCGATCCGTTCATTTTTGGTCGCGGCGGCGAAGAGCTGCAGGCGGCAGCCGAAGCGGGCATACCGTTCCAGGTGGTGCCCGGCATCACGGCGGCCTCTGCGGTAACGGCCTACGCCGGTATCCCGTTGACCCACCGCGATTACGCCCAGAGCGTGACCTTTGTGACCGGCCACTACAAGGCCGACAGCACGCCGTTCGACTGGTCGCATCTCGCCCAGAGCCGCCAGACGCTGGCGATATACATGGGCACGATGAAGGCGGCGGACATCAGCGAACAGCTTATTCAGCACGGTCGCGAGGCGACGACGCCCGTTGCCGTCATTTCTCGCGGCACGCGCGTCGATCAGCACGTTGCGACGGGCACGCTGGAACATCTTGCAACCCTGGCGAAAGACGCCCCGATGCCCGCCCTGATCGTGGTGGGAGAAGTGGTGCAGCTGCACAGCACGCTCGCCTGGTTCCAACACACAACCGATGCAGAAGGCTTTGGTTCTTCTGTCGTAAATTTGGCTTAAGGAACGGTTATGGACCAAAAACGTCTTACACACCTGCGGCAGCTCGAAGCGGAGAGTATCCATATCATCCGCGAAGTGGCCGCCGAGTTTTCTAACCCGGTGATGATGTACTCCATCGGTAAAGATTCCAGCGTCATGCTGCATCTGGCGCGTAAAGCGTTTTATCCGGGCACGCTGCCGTTCCCGCTGCTGCACGTGGATACCGGCTGGAAATTCCGCGAAATGTACGAGTTCCGCGACCGTACCGCGAAAGCCTACGGCTGCGAGCTGCTGGTGCATAAAAACCCGGAAGGGGTGGCGATGGGCATTAACCCGTTCGTGCACGGCAGCGCCAAGCACACCGACATCATGAAAACCGAAGGGCTGAAGCAGGCGCTGAACAAATACGGTTTTGACGCGGCCTTCGGCGGCGCGCGCCGTGACGAGGAGAAATCCCGCGCCAAAGAACGTATCTACTCTTTCCGCGACCGCTTCCACCGCTGGGATCCGAAAAACCAGCGTCCGGAGCTGTGGCACAACTACAACGGTCAGATTAACAAAGGCGAAAGCATTCGCGTCTTCCCGCTCTCCAACTGGACCGAGCTGGACATCTGGCAGTACATCTATCTGGAAAACATTGAAATCGTTCCGCTGTATCTGGCCGCCGAGCGCCCGGTGCTGGAGCGCGACGGCATGCTGATGATGATCGACGACGATCGTATCGACCTGCAGCCGGGCGAAGTGATCAAACAACAGATGGTGCGCTTCCGTACCCTCGGCTGCTGGCCGCTGACCGGGGCGGTGGAATCCAGCGCGCAGACGCTGCCGGAGATCATCGAAGAGATGCTGGTGTCCACCACCAGCGAGCGACAGGGGCGCGTGATTGACCGCGACCAGGCAGGCTCCATGGAGCTGAAGAAACGTCAGGGTTATTTCTAAGGAGCCGCCATGAACACCACTATTGCTCAACAAATTGCCAACGAAGGCGGCGTGGAAGCGTATCTGCACGCGCAACAACACAAAAGCCTGCTGCGTTTTCTGACCTGCGGCAGCGTGGATGACGGGAAAAGTACCCTGATTGGCCGCCTGCTGCACGATACGCGCCAGATTTACGAAGATCAGCTCTCTTCCCTGCATAACGACAGTAAGCGTCACGGCACCCAGGGTGAAAAACTCGACCTGGCGCTGCTGGTGGACGGCCTGCAGGCGGAGCGCGAGCAGGGCATCACCATCGATGTGGCCTACCGCTACTTCTCTACCGAGAAGCGCAAATTTATTATCGCCGATACCCCGGGGCACGAGCAGTACACCCGCAACATGGCGACCGGCGCGTCCACCTGCGACCTGGCGATCCTGCTGATGGACGCGCGAAAAGGCGTGCTGGATCAGACCCGTCGTCACAGCTTTATCTCGACGCTGCTGGGGATCAAACACCTGGTGGTGGCGGTCAACAAGATGGATCTGGTCAACTTCAGCGAAGAGAAGTTCGAGGAGATCCGCCAGAGCTATCTGACCTTTGCCGAACAGCTGCCGGGCAACCTGGATATTCGCTTTGTACCGCTCTCGGCGCTGGAAGGGGATAACGTCGCCTCCCAGAGCGCGAACATGCCGTGGTACAGCGGTCCGACGCTGCTGGAAGTGCTGGAAACCGTTGAAATTCAGCGCGTGGTCGATACCCAGCCGATGCGCTTCCCGGTGCAGTACGTGAACCGTCCAAACCTCGATTTCCGCGGCTTCTCAGGCACCCTCGCGTCAGGCTCCGTGAAGGTAGGTCAGCGCGTCAAGGTGCTGCCATCCGGCGTGGAATCGACTATCGCCCGCATCGTCACCTTCGACGGTGACCTGCAGGAAGCGGGCGCCGGTGAAGCCGTAACGCTGGTGCTGAAAGACGAAATTGATATCAGCCGGGGCGACCTGCTGGTTGACGCGCAGGAAACGCTGGCGGCAGTGCAGGGGGCTTCCGTGGACGTGGTGTGGATGGCCGAACAGCCGCTGACCGCTGGCCAGAGCTATGACATCAAAATTGCCGGCAAGAAAACCCGCGCCCGCGTGGACGGTATTCAGTTCCAGGTGGATATCAACAACCTGACCCAGCGTGACGTCACCGAGCTGCCGCTGAACGGCATTGGTCTGGTCGATCTGACCTTCGACGAACCGCTGGTGCTGGATCCGTATCAGCAGAATCCGGTCACGGGAGGTCTTATCTTTATCGACAGGCTGACCAACGTTACCGTCGGGGCCGGTATGGTGCGCGAACCGATTAAACAGGCTGCCGCGACGTCTGAATTCAGCGCCTTCGAGCTGGAACTGAACGCGCTGGTGCGTAAACACTTCCCGCACTGGGGTGCACGCGACCTGCTGGGAGGCAAGTAATGGCCGCCCATGATGAGAACGTCGTCTGGCATCCTCATCCGATCACCGTCGCCCAGCGCGAACAGCTCCACGGTCACCGTGGGGTCGTGCTGTGGTTTACCGGGCTGTCCGGCTCGGGTAAATCGACGGTGGCCGGCGCGCTGGAAGAGGCGTTGCATCAGCAGGGCGTAAGCACGTACCTGCTGGATGGCGACAACGTGCGTCACGGCCTGTGCAGCGATTTAGGGTTTAGCGACGATGACCGCAAAGAGAACATCCGCCGGGTGGGCGAAGTCGCCAGCCTGATGGCTGACGCCGGGCTGGTGGTGCTGACCGCGTTTATCTCTCCGCACCGCGCCGAGCGCCAGATGGTGCGCGAACGCGTGGGCCAGGATCGCTTTATCGAGGTGTTTGTCGATACGCCGCTGGAGATTTGCGAAGCGCGCGACCCGAAAGGGCTGTACAAGAAAGCGCGTGCCGGAGAACTGCGCAACTTCACCGGAATTGACGCGGTATACGAAGCGCCTGAATCGCCTGAAATTCACCTGGAAGGTCAACAATTGGTAACAAATTTAGTAAGCCAATTATTAGACCTGCTCAGACGGGACGATATTATCAGATCCTGAGGCGGTATCGTTCGGGAGCTGTCTTCCCGAACGATCAGTCACGGTCACAGGATTAGCTATGCGCAACAGTGAACATTACATCACCACCACCGGGTCGGAGCCGCTAGCGACCGACGACGAAACGACCTGGTCATTTCCTGGGGCCATCATTGGCTTCGTCTCATGGCTGCTGGCGCTTGGCATTCCGTTTCTCATCTACGGCGGCAACACGCTGTTCTTCTTTCTCTACACCTGGCCTTTCTTTCTGGCGTTGATGCCCGTGGCGGTTGTCGTCGGCATTGCGCTGCACTCGCTGCTCAACGGTAAGCTCCTCTACAGCACCGTGGTCACGATTGTGACGGTGGTTCTCATGTTTGGTCTGTTATTTTTGTGGCTCATGGGCTAACTTCAGCCATAATTCAAACCGTAACCAACTGTGTAACGATATTGTGCAGGACGATTCTGCGGAAAAAATGTGGTACATTTGCCCGCGATGTTGCGGCATCTCTGTTACCCCGGCGTAGTGCTCTGGGGAAGTCTTGGGATGATGATGCCGTTTTTCAGGGGGCAGGATGGGTAAACTAACGCTGCTGTTGCTGGCTTTGCTAATCTGGCTGCAATATTCGCTGTGGTTCGGTAAGAACGGACTGCACGACTATAGCCGGGTGAGCGATGACGTCGCGGCTCAGCAGGCAACAAACGCCAAACTTAAGGCGCGAAACGATCAACTCTTTGCTGAAATTGATGACCTCAATGGCGGGCAAGAGGCGATTGAGGAACGCGCACGCAATGAACTCAGTATGACTAAGCCGGGCGAAACCTTTTATCGTCTGGTTCCGGATGCGTCTAAACGCAATCAGGGCTCAGCACAAAACAATCGATAATCAGGCCCAGGATTACGACATGGCAGTAACTTTTTCGGACGTATGCGCCGTGGTGCCGGCCGCAGGTTTTGGCCGGCGCATGCAGACAGAATGTCCCAAGCAGTACCTCTCTATTGGCGATAAAACGATCCTCGAGCACGCCGTGGCGGCGCTGCTGGCGCACCCGCGGGTGACGCGTGTGATCATCGCTATCAGCCCTGGCGATGCGCGCTTCGCGCAGCTGCCGCTGGCAAATCATCCACACATTACCGTCGTTGACGGTGGCGCCGAACGCGCCGATTCCGTGTTGGCGGGCATTCAGGCCGCCGGAAACGCGCCGTGGGTGCTGGTACATGACGCGGCGCGTCCGTGCCTGCATCAGGACGATCTTGCGCGCCTGCTGGCGCTGAGCGAAACAAGCAAGGTTGGCGGGATTCTGGCCGCACCGGTGCGCGACACCATGAAGCGCGCCGAGCCGGGCAAACAGGCTATCGCCCACACCGTCGATCGCGTCGATTTATGGCACGCGATGACGCCACAATTTTTCCCCCGCGAATTACTCCACGACTGCTTAACGCGAGCGCTTAAAGAAGGTGCGACCATCACGGACGAAGCCTCCGCGCTGGAGTATTGCGGTTTCCACCCTGAGCTTGTTGAAGGACGTGCTGATAATATTAAAGTGACGCGTCCGGAAGATTTACAGCTTGCGGAATTTTATCTTACCCGTTCGACCCATCAGGAGAAGGCATAATGCGAATTGGACACGGTTTTGATGTACACGCCTTTGGCGGAGAAGGCCCAATTATCATTGGCGGCGTGCGCATTCCCTATGAAAAAGGACTGCTGGCGCATTCTGATGGCGACGTGGCACTGCATGCGCTGACCGACGCGCTGTTGGGCGCTGCCGCGCTGGGCGATATCGGCAAGCTGTTCCCGGACACCGACCCGGCATTTAAAGGCGCGGACAGCCGCGAACTGCTGCGCGAAGCGTGGCGCCGCATTCAGGCGAAAGGCTACATCCTCGGCAACGTCGACGTGACGATTATTGCCCAGGCCCCGAAAATGCTGCCGCATATTCCGCAGATGCGCGTGTTTATTGCAGAAGATCTGGGCTGCCATATGGACGACGTGAACGTTAAAGCGACGACGACCGAGAAGCTGGGCTTTACCGGGCGTGGAGAAGGAATTGCCTGTGAAGCTGTGGCGCTGCTGCTGAAGGCGAGCAAATGACAGACTTCGACAACCTGACATACCTGCACGGTAAACCGCAGGGGAACGGGGTGCTGAAAGCCAGCCCGGAAGATTTCCTCGTGGTGGAGGATCTGGGCTTTGAGCCGGATGGCGAAGGCGAACATATCCTGGTGCGTATTCTGAAAAATGGCTGCAATACCCGCTTTGTGGCCGACGCGCTGGCAAAATTCCTCAAAATCCATGCCCGTGAAGTGAGCTTTGCCGGACAGAAAGATAAACATGCCGTCACGGAACAGTGGCTCTGCGTGCGCGTTCCCGGCAATACGATGCCTGATTTAAGCAAATTTGAGCTTGAAGGCTGTAAGGTACTGGAATTCGCCCGCCACAAGCGCAAACTGCGTCTGGGGGCGTTGAAGGGGAACGACTTTACGCTGGTGCTGCGTGAAGTGTCTCACCGCGAAGACGTTGAAAAACGTCTGAACGCGATCAGTGAACGCGGTGTACCGAACTACTTTGGCGCGCAGCGCTTTGGCATTGGCGGCAGCAACCTGCAGGGTGCGCTGCGCTGGGCGCAAAGCGATGCCCCGGTGCGCGACAGGAATAAACGCAGTTTTTGGTTGTCGGCGGCCCGCAGCGCGTTGTTTAATCAGATTGTGAGCGAAAGGCTGAAAAAACCGGACGCGAATCAAGTTGTTGTTGGCGATGCGCTACAATTAGCGGGACGCGGAAGCTGGTTTGTGGCAACGGCTGAAGAAATGGCCGATGTGCAGTCGCGCGTGGACGCAAAAGCGCTGATGATTACCGCCGCGCTGCCTGGTACGGGCGACTGGGGAACACAGGGCGACGCGCTGGCTGCCGAGCAGTTAGCCGTAGCGGATGCGCCAGAATTGCAATCCTTGCTGGTGCGGGAAAAAGTCGAAGCGGCACGCCGCGCGATGCTGCTCTATCCGCAGCAGTTAAGCTGGAACTGGTGGGATGACGTGACCGTCGAGTTACGCTTCTGGCTACCGGCAGGTAGCTTTGCCACCAGTGTTGTCAGGGAACTTATCAACACCTCGGGTGATTATGCGAATATTGCTGAGTAACGATGACGGTATCCACGCGCCAGGCATTCAGACCCTGGCGAAACACCTCCGCGAATTCGCGGACGTGCAGGTCGTGGCGCCCGATCGTAACCGCAGTGGAGCGTCTAACTCCCTGACGCTGGAGTCGTCGCTTCGCACCTTTACCTTTGAAAATGGCGATATTGCCGTGCAGATGGGCACGCCAACCGACTGCGTTTTTCTGGGCGTGAACGCGCTGATGCGGCCGCGTCCGGATATCGTTGTTTCCGGCATTAACGCCGGTCCTAACCTCGGCGATGACGTGATTTACTCCGGCACCGTGGCGGCCGCAATGGAAGGGCGCCATCTTGGATTCCCGGCGCTGGCGGTCTCGTTAAACGGCCACACGCACTACGACACCGCCGCCGCGGTGACCTGTTCGATCCTGCGGGCGCTCGGCCGCGAGCCGTTGCGTACCGGGCGCATCCTCAACATCAACGTGCCGGATCTTCCTCTCGATGAAATTAAAGGCATTCGCGTCACCCGTTGCGGAAGCCGACATCCTGCCGATCAGGTGATCCCGCAGCAGGATCCTCGCGGCAACACGCTTTACTGGATTGGCCCTCCCGGCGATAAGTGCGATGCGGGTCCGGATACCGACTTTGCCGCCGTGGATGAAGGCTATGTTTCGGTTACCCCGCTGCACGTAGATTTAACCGCGTATAGCGCGCATGATGTGGTGTCGGGCTGGCTGGATCGCGCAGGAGTGAACGCGCAATGGTAAACAAACGTGTACAAACTCTTCTGGAACAACTCCGCGCGCAGGGGATCCGCGACGAGCACGTGCTTGAAGCGCTTGCTCAGGTTCCGCGTGAGAAATTTGTAGACGAGGCGTTTGAACACAAAGCGTGGGAAAACGTGGCGCTGCCCATCGGACAGGGCCAGACGATTTCGCAGCCTTACATGGTGGCGCGCATGACGGAGCTGCTGGAGCTGACGCCTGACTCCCGCGTGCTGGAGATTGGCACCGGGTCGGGGTATCAAACCGCGATCCTGGCGCATCTGGTTCATCATGTATGCTCCGTTGAACGGATTAAAGGTTTACAGTGGCAGGCGCGTCGTCGCCTGAAACAACTTGATTTACATAATGTTTCGACACGACACGGTGATGGATGGCAGGGTTGGAAGGCGCGCGCGCCGTTTGACGCGATCATCGTGACGGCGGCCCCGCCTGAAATTCCTGCGGCCCTGTTGTCGCAGCTGGATGAGGGGGGCATTCTTGTTCTGCCCGTCGGGGACGAGCAGCAGCTTTTGAAGCGCGTTCGTCGGCGCGGCGGCGAGTTTATTATCGACACCGTGGAAGCCGTGCGCTTTGTGCCTCTGGTCAAGGGGGAGTTGGCCTGAGACTCGGAATTATCCAGGGTTATTAAGGCAAATTCAGCGTATGGTGTGGCGCGAAAGATTCGTGCCATCACGGTAAATTTTAAGTCACTGGTAGTTAACACATTCCTGGGGGATAAATGAGCGCGGGAAGCCCTAAATTCACCATCAGCCGTGTTGCGGCATTATCACTGGTTTCGCTCTGGCTGGCAGGCTGTACAAGTTCTAATAACGCGCCTGCGCCCGTCAGTTCTGTCGGCGGAAACAGCGGCTCGGGTAACACGTCCGGCGGAATGTTGATCACTCCTCCGCCTAAAATGGGTACCTCTACGGCGCAACAAAATCCGCCAATCCAGCCGGTTCAGCGTCCAATGACGCAGCCGACGCAGATTCAGCCAGTGGAACAGCCTGTTCAGACCCAGAATGGCCGCATAGTCTATAACCGTCAGTATGGGAACATTCCGAAAGGCAGCTATACCGGTGGCAGCACCTATACCGTGAAACGCGGGGATACGCTGTTCTACATTGCGTGGATCACCGGGAACGATTTCCGTGACCTCGCGCAGCGCAATAACGTCCAGGCCCCATACGGTCTGGAAGTTGGGCAAACGCTCCAGGTTGGCAACGCGACGGGCACGCCGCTTACGCCTGGCAACACCGTTTCAGCGGCCGATGTGACGGCTCAAAATAACAGCGTTAAGCCTGCACAAAAATCCACCACGGTGGTTGCTTCACAACCTGTAATTACGTATTCTGAGGATTCAGGTGATCAGACTGCTAACAAAATGTTGCCGAATAATAAAGGGACTGCGACTGTTGTCACAGCACCGGTAACGGCACCTGTGGTTAGCTCTACTGAACCGACTGCCAGCAGTATGACCTCCAGTTCGCCAATCTCTGCATGGCGCTGGCCAACTGACGGCAAGGTTATCGAGAACTTCTCTTCCTCCGAGGGGGGAAATAAAGGGATCGATATCGCAGGGAGTAAAGGACAGGCTATCATCGCGACCGCAGACGGGCGCGTTGTGTATGCCGGTAACGCTCTGCGCGGTTACGGTAATCTTATTATCATCAAACATAACGATGATTACCTGAGTGCCTACGCCCATAACGACACAATGCTGGTCCGGGAACAACAAGAAGTTAAGGCGGGGCAAAAAATCGCTACCATGGGTAGCACCGGAACCAGTTCTACACGCTTGCATTTTGAAATTCGTTACAAGGGGAAATCCGTAAACCCGCTGCAGTATTTGCCGCAGCGATAATTTGACGGGGCATGCCAGCCAGGGTGTCTCGTTCAGGGATCACGGGTAGGAGCCACCTTATGAGTCAGAATACGCTGAAAGTTCATGATTTAAATGAAGACGCGGAATTTGATGAGAACGGAGTAGAGGCTTTTGACGAAAAAGCCTTAGTAGAAGAGGAACCCAGTGATAACGATTTGGCTGAAGAAGAGCTGTTATCGCAGGGTGCCACACAGCGTGTACTGGACGCGACTCAGCTTTACCTTGGGGAGATTGGTTACTCCCCACTGCTAACGGCCGAAGAAGAAGTCTATTTCGCACGTCGTGCTTTGCGTGGTGATGTAGCCTCGCGTCGTCGCATGATTGAAAGTAACCTGCGACTGGTCGTGAAAATTGCCCGCCGTTACGGCAATCGTGGTCTGGCTCTGCTGGATCTGATTGAAGAGGGCAACTTAGGTCTCATCCGCGCAGTTGAGAAGTTTGACCCGGAACGCGGGTTCCGTTTCTCAACCTACGCGACCTGGTGGATTCGTCAGACCATCGAACGGGCTATTATGAACCAGACCCGTACGATCCGCCTGCCGATTCACATCGTCAAAGAGTTGAACGTTTATCTGCGCACCGCGCGCGAGTTGTCCCATAAACTGGACCACGAGCCAAGCGCAGAAGAAATTGCCGAACAACTCGATAAACCGGTTGATGACGTAAGCCGTATGCTGCGTCTCAACGAGCGCATTACCTCCGTTGACACCCCGCTGGGTGGCGACTCCGAAAAAGCGCTGCTGGACATCCTGGCCGATGAAAAAGACAACGGTCCGGAAGACACCACGCAGGACGATGACATGAAGCAGAGCATCGTCAAATGGCTGTTCGAACTGAACGCCAAACAGCGTGAAGTGCTGGCACGTCGTTTCGGTTTACTGGGGTATGAAGCTGCGACACTGGAAGACGTCGGCCGCGAAATTGGCCTGACCCGTGAACGTGTTCGTCAAATTCAGGTTGAAGGTCTGCGCCGCCTGCGTGAAATCCTGCAGGGGCAAGGTCTGAACATCGAAGCGCTGTTCCGTGAATAAGCAACCTTTCGTCAAAAAAGGCCCGTCGTGAGACGGGCCTTTTTCTTTTGCGCTACGGCTTAGCCGTTTCGTGCAGCAGACGCCACACTATCCGATCGCCTTCCTGATTGAGCACCGCGGTTGACCAGCGCACGTTGACGGGCAGGTCCGGCCGGGTTTGCGTCTCATGGTAGTGGAGCACCGCGCCACGATCCCAGCGCTGGATCGTGGACAATTCGTCAATGACGATCTTCAGTCCTGGACGGCTTCCGCGCTGGTTTTCCAGAAAACTGGCAAGACCGATATAGTCGATCTGAACGCCGCCCGGCGGGATCATCAGAAAATCCGGGCTGAAGCGGGCGAGCAGGGCGTCGGGATCTCCTTCACCTTTGCCTAACCAGTTTTCAAGCGCAATGTGGAGGTCGATAATGTCGTGTTCGAAAGGCGTCATGAATTCTCCTGTCGCAGCTGGGTGAGCACCTGCGTATTGTTAAGACGAAAAACGTACAGTACAGGCAGAAAGGTCATGCCTGCGGCAAAAATAAACATCCCGTGCCAGGCCGCGAGCGGTGGCAGCCAGGCCTGCGCCAGGCTCAGCGCCTGCGCCAGCAGCAGGGCGCCGGCAAAAAAGCTCAGCTGCCGATTAAGATTCCACAGCGCGCTGGCATCCGGCATCTCTTCCCGGCGCGTCGTCAGAAAAGCGCTGCTTTGAGCCGTACTGCTGCACAGGCTTCCCCCCGCGCCCATCAGGGTAAACGCAACGGCAGGCAGCAGCGTCGCCGAACTGACGTTAATCAAAAGCAGAATACCCGTCGCCTGCAGCAGGCAACCGATGACGATCAGCGGTCGGGGGCCGATACGGTTAAAATAGCGTCCCGTTGCCGTGATGGCGATAAACGATGCCACGGACCACGGCAGCATGAGCATCCCCGTTGCGGCTGGGCTCATGTTCGCCACATGCTGAAGATAAAACATGCCCGTGACGTTCACCCCAATAAACATGCCGGGTACGCAGATATAGACAAGCATGGAAAAACGCAAAAGCGGGTCCGCGAGCAACGACAGGTTTAGCAGTCTGGCCGCTTTCATCGCGGGCATTTCGTGTTTAAGCCACAGGCAGGCCAAAACAAAGGTCACGATAGCGACCGGTAGCGTGGCGAAAAATATCCATCGCCAGCTGAGCGTCTGCACCAGCAGTCCTCCGATAGCAGGAGAGCAGGCCGGGGCAAGCAACGCCACCAGCATCACCGCCGAGGAGAGTCGGGCACGCTCGTGAGGCTTAAACTGTTGCCAGGTCAGCGCCTGTCCGACGGGGATCAGTAAGCCCCCTCCCACGCCCTGGAGTACTCGCCAGGCGATCAGACTTTCAAGCGTTGCAGACAGGCCCGCCGCAGCGGAGGCTGCGCTGAACAGAAAAAGCGAGAGCAGTATGACTCGCTTTGGCCCGATGCGGCGCGTGAGCACGCTGCTAAACGGGATCACCAGCGTCAGGCCGGCAATGTACCCGTTACTGACCCAGGCAAGGGCTGAAGGCGTGGTGTTAAAGGCGTGAGCCATTGCCGGGAAGGCGACGCTGGCAATGAACATGTTGATCAAATCAAGAAAAAAGCCAAGCAGGTAAACAACGGCGACTTTGCTGCGATACGTCATGGTGGATCCTCCGGTGAGGTGGCGTATCGTATCGATCCGGGAAGAACGGATAAACCTGACAAAGCGCGATATACTGTCAAAAATATTTTGACAGTAAAAGGCGTGGTGATGATTAACCTGCAGCGGGCTCAGATGTTTGTCGCGGTGGCCGACACCGGCAGTTTCACTGCCGCAGCCGAGGCAATGGGGCTGACAAAAGCCGTGGTCAGCTTCAATATTCGCCAGCTTGAAGATGAGCTGGGCGTTACGCTGCTGCTGCGCTCCACCCGCCGTCTGACGTTAACCGAGGCGGGCGCGCTCTTTCATCAACGCAGCGTGGCGCTTCTGAAGGATGCGGAACGGCTGCAGGATGATGTCCGCGCGAATCATGCGGGGCTCACTGGCGAACTGCGGATCACGACGACGCCCGAGTATGGCTCACAGGTGGTGGTGCCGCTGCTGGCCAGGTTTAGCCAGCAACACCCGGATCTTCGCGTGCGGCACGTTTCGTCCTCCCTGCACGCCGACCTTATCTCGGAGCGCTTTGACGTAGCTATCCGGCTGGGAACGCTTGCCGATTCGCGCAACCACGCCGCGCTGATTTCGCACTTCTCCATTCTCCCCGTCGCGACGCCCGGGTGGCTCGTTAACCATCCGATCGAAACGCTTGCGCACCTTGCCAACGCCGACTGGATTATTCACGAGCGCCTGGCCTCGCCGCTGCGCTGGCAGGTGAAGGATGCCAGCGGTGCGCCTGAAACGCTGGAGATAAAAAAAGCGCCGCGCCTGTTTGCCGACAGCGCGCAGGCTCTTATGGCCTTTGCACTTGCTGGCGGAGGCGTGGCGTTACTGCCGGAATGGCTGGCGCGCGATGCGCTTGATGCGGGAAAACTGGTCCCGGTTTTACCGGGATATACCTTTGCGCAGCAGGGCATCTATGCGGTTTATCCCGATGCCCGGCACGTGACGGCGAAGGTGCGCACGTTTATCGATTTTATGCGCACCAGCGTGAATTAATCGTGCATCATCTTTTTGATGAGCGCAGAGAACTGCTCCCGCTCGGCCTTGTTAAGACGTCCTAAAAACGCCTCATCCACCTCGTTGCCAAGCGGTTTACAGCCTGCAAGCAGGGCTTCACCTTCTGGGGTCAGGAAGACAAACCGGCGGCGCTTGTCGGCCGGATCGTGCTCGCGTTTGACCAGCCCGCGCGCCTCCATGCGGCTGAGCATTTCCGCCAGGGTTGCTTTCGTGCTGACCGCCACTTCGGTCAACGCCACCTGTTCAATACCCGGATGCTCGGCAATAGAGCGCATCACCGCATACTGTGGCTTGGTCAGTTCCGGTAAGGCATGTTGCCACTGCGCGGTATGCTGTTGAAAAAGCTGACGTAACAGGTGGAACGCCTCTTGTCTTAGTTCCATGAACACTCCGACGGAAAAAATCTCCCCCTATGATAGCCGCTATTGCTCTCAATTTTAACGCGGCATCATTTAGCCATTCGTGTGATCGTATGCGAACGATCTTGTCAGGTAAACGATCCTGGAGTAGCTTATCTATAATGTTCGTACACGAACAAAGTATTGAGGTGATGAATGAGATTGATAGTGGGAATGACGGGGGCAACGGGCGCACCGCTGGGCGTGGCGCTGCTGCAGGCGCTGCGGGAAATGCCGGAGGTGGAGACGCATCTGGTCATGTCTAAGTGGGCAAAAACCACCATTGAGCTGGAAACGCCCTACACCGCGCAGGACGTTGCTGCCCTGGCTGACGTTGTCCACAGTCCGGCTGACCAGGCCGCCACCATCTCCTCCGGCTCGTTTCGCACCGACGGCATGATCGTCATTCCCTGCAGCATGAAAACGCTCGCGGGGATCCGCGCGGGCTACGCCGAAGGGCTGGTGGGACGCGCGGCTGACGTGGTGCTGAAAGAGGGGCGCAAGCTGGTGCTGGTTCCGCGTGAAACACCGCTCAGCACCATTCATCTTGAGAACATGCTCGCACTTTCCCGCATGGGCGTGGCGATGGTGCCGCCCATGCCTGCGTATTACAACCACCCACAAACCGCAGATGACATTACCCAGCACATCGTGACCCGCGTACTCGATCAGTTCGGGCTGGAGCATAAAAAGGCGCGCCGCTGGAACGGGTTGCGGGAGGGGAAACATTTTTCACAGGAGAATAAAGATGGCATTTGATGATTTGAGAAGCTTCCTGCAGGCGCTCGATGAGCAAGGGCAGCTGCTGAAAATTGAGGAAGAGGTTAACGCCGAGCCCGATCTGGCGGCGGCAGCCAACGCGACCGGCCGCATTGGCGACGGCGCGCCCGCGCTGTGGTTCGACAACATTCGTGGCTTTACCGATGCCCGCGTGGTGATGAACACCATCGGCTCCTGGCAGAACCACGCCATTTCGATGGGGCTCCCTGCGAACACTCCGGTAAAAAAACAGATCGACGAGTTTATCCGCCGCTGGGATAAATTCCCCGTCACGCCGGAGCGTCGCGCCAACCCGGCCTGGGCGCAGAATACGGTGGACGGTGAAGACATTAACCTGTTCGATATCCTGCCGCTGTTTCGTCTGAACGACGGTGACGGCGGTTTTTATCTCGATAAAGCGTGCGTTGTCTCGCGCGATCCGCTCGACCCGGACAACTTCGGCAAGCAGAACGTCGGGATCTACCGCATGGAAGTGAAGGGTAAGCGCAAGCTCGGCCTGCAGCCTGTTCCGATGCACGATATCGCCCTGCATCTGCACAAGGCGGAAGAGCGCGGTGCAGACCTGCCGATTGCGATTACGCTGGGCAACGACCCGATCATCACCCTGATGGGCGCCACGCCGCTGAAATACGATCAGTCCGAGTATGAAATGGCCGGCGCGCTGCGTGAAAGCCCGTACCCGATTGCCACCGCGCCGCTGACCGGCTTCGATGTGCCGTGGGGTTCTGAAGTGATTCTGGAAGGAGTGATTGAAGGCCGCAAGCGGGAAATCGAGGGGCCGTTTGGCGAGTTTACCGGACACTATTCCGGTGGCCGTAATATGACGGTGGTCCGTATCGACAAAGTCTCTTACCGCACCAGGCCGATTTTCGAATCCCTTTACCTCGGCATGCCGTGGACCGAGATTGACTATCTGATGGGACCAGCCACCTGCGTGCCGCTCTACCAGCAGCTGAAAGCGGAATTCCCGGAAGTGCAGGCGGTGAACGCGATGTACACCCACGGTCTGCTGGCGATTATCTCCACCAAAAAACGCTACGGCGGTTTTGCCCGCGCGGTGGGTTTACGCGCCATGACCACGCCGCACGGTCTGGGCTACGTGAAGATGGTAATTATGGTGGATGAGGATGTCGATCCGTTCAACCTCCCGCAGGTGATGTGGGCGCTGTCGTCGAAAGTGAACCCGGCAGGCGATCTGGTGCAACTGCCGAACATGTCTGTCCTTGAACTCGATCCTGGCTCCAGCCCGGCGGGCATTACCGACAAACTGATTATCGATGCCACCACGCCTGTCGCGCCGGACACCCGGGGCCACTACAGCCAGCCGGTACAAGATCTGCCTGAAACCAAAGCCTGGGCTGAAAAACTGACCGCGATGCTGGCAGCACGTCAATAAGGAGGAAAAGATGATTTGTCCACGTTGTGCCGATGCGCATATTGAAGTGATGGCGACGTCGCCGGTAAAAGGGGTCTGGACCGTTTACCAGTGCCAGCATTGTTTGTATACCTGGCGTAATACTGAACCGCTGCGCCGTACCAGCCGCGAGCATTACCCGGAAGCGTTCCGCATGACGCAGAAGGATATTGACGAGGCGCCGCAGGTGCCGACGATCCCGCTTCTGCTGTAAAAAAAAGCCCGGTGGCGCTGCGCTTACCGGGCCTACGGTTTTGTAGGTCGGGTAAGGCGAAGCCGCCACCCGACAAAACAGACCGCAGAAAACTAAACCAGACTCTTCAACCTGTAAATCCACTCCAGCGCCTGACGCGGCGTCAGTGAATCCGGGTCGAGGTTCTCCAGCGCTTCCACCGCAGGCGACGTCTCTTCCGCAGGCACCAACAGCGACATCTGCGTACCATCAATCTGCGTCGCCGCCGCATTCGGTGACAGGCTTTCCAGTTCACGCAGTTTCTGACGCGCGCGCTTGATCACCTCTTTCGGCACACCTGCCAGCGCCGCGACGGCCAGGCCATAGCTCTTGCTCGCCGCGCCATCCTGCACCGTGTGCATGAAGGCAATGGTATCGCCGTGCTCCAGCGCATCCAGATGAACGTTCGCAACCCCTTCCATTTTCTCCGGCAGCTGCGTAAGTTCGAAATAGTGGGTGGCAAACAGCGTCATGGCCTTGATTTTATTCGCAAGGCTTTCCGCACAGGCCCATGCCAGCGACAGACCATCGTAGGTTGACGTTCCGCGTCCGACCTCGTCCATCAGCACCAGGCTGTGCTCCGTCGCGTTATGCAGAATGTTTGCCGTTTCGGTCATCTCGACCATGAAGGTTGAGCGACCGCTCGCCAGATCGTCCGCTGCCCCGACGCGGGTAAAGATACGGTCGATGGGGCCAATCTCCACGTTTTGCGCCGGGACGTAGCTGCCGATATACGCAAGCAGCGCAATCAGCGCCGTCTGACGCATATAGGTACTCTTACCGCCCATGTTCGGACCGGTAATGATCAACATTCTTCTCTGCGGTGACAGGCTCAGCGGGTTGGCGATGAACGGTTCGTTCAGCACCTGTTCTACCACCGGGTGACGGCCTTCGGTTATGCGAATGCCGGGCTTGTCGGTAAAGGTTGGGCAGGTGTAGTTCAGCGTTTCAGCGCGTTCTGCCAGATTCACCAGCACGTCCAGCTCCGCCAGCGCGCTGGCGCTTTGCTGCAGGTCGCCCAGGTGCGGCATTAGCATGTCGAACAGCTCGTCATACAGCTGTTTTTCCAGGGCCAGCGCCTTGCCTTTCGAGGTGAGGACTTTGTCTTCGTACTCTTTCAGTTCAGGAATGATGTAGCGTTCGGCGTTTTTCAACGTCTGGCGACGCACGTAGTGAATCGGCGCCAGGTGGCTCTGCCCGCGGCTAATCTGAATGTAGTAACCGTGTACCGCGTTATACCCCACTTTCAGTGTGTCGAGCCCAAGACGCTCGCGCTCGCGGATTTCCAGCTTATCGAGGTAGTCCGTCGCACCGTCGGCCAGCGCGCGCCATTCGTCCAGCTCCTCGTTGTAGCCTGGGGCAATCACGCCGCCATCACGCACCAGAACCGGAGGCGCATCGATAATAGCGCGCTCCAGCAGTTCGCGAAGCTCGGTAAATTCGCCCATGGTTTCGCGGAGTTTCTGTACCGGCGCGCTGTCAACGTCACTCAGCTGCGCGCGCAGTTCCGGCAGCTGCTGGAAAGCATGACGCATCCGCGCGAGATCGCGTGGTCGTGCTGTTCGAAGTGCCAGACGCGCAAGGATACGCTCCAGATCGCCCACCTGGCGCAGAACCGGCTGCAGCTCGGTATAGCGATCCTGCAACGCGGCAATCGTCTGCTGACGGCAAACCAGCGTCTCGGTATCGCGGATCGGCATATGCAGCCAGCGTTTCAGCATGCGGCTGCCCATTGGCGTTACCGTACTGTCGAGGACCGACGCGAGCGTATTTTCTACGCCACCCGCCAGGTTCTGCGTGATCTCCAGGTTACGGCGCGTGGCGGCATCCATGATGATGCTGTCCTGCTGGCGCTCCATGGTGATAGAGCGGATATGCGGCAGGGCGGTGCGCTGGGTATCTTTCACGTACTGCAGGAGACAACCGGCCGCACACAGCCCGCGCGGTGCGTTTTCCACGCCAAAGCCAATCAGATCGCGGGTGCCAAACTGCAGATTCAGCTGCTGGCGCGCGGTATCAATTTCGAATTCCCACAGCGGACGACGGCGCAACCCGCGACGACCTTCAATCAGCGCCATTTCGGCGAAATCTTCGGCATAGAGCAATTCTGCCGGGTTGGTGCGCTGCAGTTCGGCGGCCATCGTTTCACGGTCAGCCGGTTCACTCAGACGAAAACGTCCGGAGCTAATATCCAGCGTCGCGTAGCCAAAGCCTTTACCGTCCTGCCACAGCGCTGCCAGCAGGTTATCCTGGCGCTCCTGTAACAGGGCTTCATCACTGATGGTGCCAGGCGTAACGATGCGCACGACTTTGCGTTCCACCGGGCCTTTTGAGGTCGCCGGATCGCCGATCTGTTCGCAGATGGCAACGGACTCGCCCTGATTCACCAGCTTCGCCAGGTAGTTTTCTACCGCGTGGTGCGGGATACCTGCCATAGGAATGGGCTCGCCTGCCGATGCGCCACGTTTGGTCAGCGAGATGTCGAGCAGCTGCGATGCACGCTTAGCATCGTCATAAAACAGCTCGTAAAAATCGCCCATACGGTAAAACAGCAGGATTTCCGGATGCTGTGCTTTCAGCTTCAGATACTGCTGCATCATCGGCGTATGTGCGTCGAAATTGTCGATTGTGCTCATGGAGTTATGATGTCCATTTCTTTGAAAATAAACCGTTTTGATGGGCTCAATGGCCGTTTGTTCCTTCTATTGTCGCATGAAAAAAAGGTCCGGCGCAGAAAAATGTCGTGGCTTTACGAGGCATCTTCCGCCATTAATTCGATGACAATTTTTCCATGCTCCACGCCCACCCTGACTCGGGAATGGGTCGTAAACCCCGCCTTTTCAAGCCAGTCACCTTTTAAGCTCAGCGCCGCATGTACGCTGTAGCGCTTCGGTATTTTGGTATTGCGGTCTTCATGGCGCTTTCTAAAATATCCCACTTTCAAATGGCGATAGGGTTTGCCGATCGTGAGCTCTTGCATAGGGTCTCCAGACAACATGGACAAAGGTCATTTCTGATGCCTGTATAAAATACCAGTGATTGTTCGCCGGTGCAGGGCTAAAACTGGAATCAGCCTTCAGGAAACGAAATGCAACCGCTGAAATCCAGTGTTGAAAGGTGTATTATCGATGCACTTTATTATTCGGTAATCCGCTATGTCCGGTAAACGCATCTCACGAGAAAAAGAGACCATCGCGAAAATGATCGCGTTGTATGAAAAGCAGTGTCCACAGGCCTCTCAGGAGGAAGGGTATTATCAGGCGCTCAATGCGTATGCCGATAAGCGCCTGGATAAATGCGTTTTCGGTGAGGAAAAGCCGGCCTGCAAGCAGTGCCCCGTACACTGTTACCAGCCTGCCAGACGTGAAGAGATGAAGCAGGTTATGCGCTGGGCAGGCCCGCGTATGTTATGGCGTCATCCTATTCTTACCGTTCGCCATCTGATGGATGACCGCCGTCCCGTGCCGGAACTGCCGGAGAAGTACGGTCCGAAAAAGTGATCGGTTCAGCGTCTCAGTGGACGGCAAATCACCTTCAGAGCCAGCGCGCTGCAGAGCGGGAAGAGGGCCAGCAGCAGCCAGGGGTACATCGCCTGCGTTGAGGGCACCAGCGCGCGGTCCAGCAGGCTGCCAAACACCAGGTTTCCCGCCAGTACCGCTATGCCTCCGGCGGTGGCGAGTGCGCCGTAGTGCGCGCCAAGCGTGGATTCCTCCGCAAACCGAGGGATCAGATCTTTAGCCGATGGCACCAGCAGCATTTGCCCCAGCGTTAACAGCGTCACAAAACAGACTGAAGGCCGCAAGCGCAGCCAGCCTTCCGGCGGCGTTATCGGGGCGAACGTCGCCACGCTCGCAAAGGCGGCTGACAGCAGCAAAAATCCCACCGGCAGAATTCTCACCGCGCCCACGCGACGGGCGAAGCGGGCCAGCGGCAGCTGTAAGGTGATGATCAGAACGGAGGCCAGCATAAAAAGCGGGCCGAGATCTTTCTCGTTACCGCCAGAACGCTGGATTTCCACCGGCAGCGCCAGATAAAGCTGGTTATAGCTTAACAGCCACGAGCTGTAGGCAATGATAAAGGCGACAAAGCGCGGCTGGTGGAACGTTGTCCACCAGGGCTGTATTTTCAGCGTCTGTGAACGGTGGCCAGCAGCAGGCAGGCAAAAGTAGAGCACCACTAGCGCAATGATAAAGACGCCTGCCCCCGCCAGCGCCACCTGACGAAAGCCGAGGCCGGTGAGCAGGGCGCCAGCAACCGGGCCCAGTACCGCGCCGAGCTCTCCGCAGACGGCAAAGAGCGCAAACCACTCCGCGCGGCCGCGTTTGCCTTTTGCCTCGCTGTGAGTGCCTGCTTTTGCCAGCAGTGCCTCAATCGAGGGGGAGAATAATGCGCCGCCAACGCCCGTCAGACACGCGCCCAGAATAATCGGCCACAGGGATTCCCCGAAGGCCAGCAGCAGATAGCCTGAAACACGAACAATACAGCCGCTCAGGATAATCACTTTCGCGCCAAACCGATCCGATAGCGCACCGCCAACGATAAACATCCCCTGTTGCGAGAAGGTACGCAGGCCCAGGATCAGCCCGATCAGTCCGCCGGAGAGCAGCATGTCGTCGCGCAGGAATATCGCTAGGAAGGGAACGACGGCGTAAAAGCCAATGTTGAAAACAAACTGGCTACCCAGTAAGACGGGCGGCCAGAGCGCGGCGGCAGGGCGAAGGGGCATCGTCGTTCACTCGCCCCTAAACGATAAAGTGGATGTGCTTTTTGCCATGGAACGGCGAGATCTCAATTTTGGTTTTGACCCGGAAGACATCCCACAACAAAGACTCGGATAAGATATCCTGCGGTGTCCCCGTCGCCACAATTTGTCCTTTCTGCATCACAATCAGCGAGTCGCAGAACATCGAGGCGTGGTTGAGATCGTGGATAGCGACAATGCTGGTGACCGGTAATTCGCTGATCAGCTGCATCAGCTGCATCTGATGATGAATGTCCAGGTGGTTGGTCGGTTCGTCCAGCAGGATTTCCGTTGGGGTCTGAGCCAGGGCGCGGGCAATATGCACCCGCTGGCGCTCTCCGCCGGAGAGGCTCAGCCAGCCCTGGCCGCTTTTATCCAGCATATCCACGCGCTGCAGGGCGGCAGTGACGGTTTCGTCATCGTGGTTGCTCCAGTTGGAAAAAGCGGAGTGGTGCGGAATACGCCCGAGTTTCACCACGTCCCGCACGCGCATGTTGGCGTCCGTCATGCCGTGCTGCTCGACGAAGGCGACCCGGCGCGCCAGCTGCTTTTTGGCGATGCGGGAGATGTCCTGCCCGTCCAGGGTAACGCAGCCAGCATTCGGGCGACGAAGCCCGGCGAGGATCCGTAAAAGAGACGATTTACCGCAGCCGTTAGGACCAAGCAGCCCTACCGTTTCGCCCCGTGACACCTTCAGCGAGACGTTGTTAACGATGACCTTTTTGCCGACCTTCCAGGTAATATTTTCAGCGCAGATACTCATCACTTATTCCTTGAACGATAGATAATCACGGCAAAGAAAGGCACGCCAACCAGCGCGGTGACCACGCCGACGGGCAGGCTTTGCGGCGCAATCAGCATGCGCGAGGCAATGTCTGCCAGCACCATCAGGATCGCCCCTGCCAGCGCGCTGGCAATCAGCAGCGTGCGGTGCAGCGGCCCGAACAGGAAACGCATCACGTGCGGGACCACCAGCCCGACAAAGCCGATTGAGCCCGCCATGCTGACAATCGTCGCGGTAATCAGCGCGGTAGTGGTAAAGAGCGTCAGGCGCACCCACGGGACGGCAATACCTAAAGAGGCGGCAGCGTCATCACCGAACGTGAAGGCATCCAGCGCCCGGGAATAGTAGAGGCAAACGGCTAATCCAGTCACCACCACCACCAGCGCCAGCTGGAATTCCGGCCAGCGAACGCCGCTGAAGCTGCCCAGCAGCCAGAACATCACGTCGCGCGCCTGCTGGGCGCTGGCGGAGGTGCTGATGGTATAGGCAGTAATGGCGTTGAACAGCTGTGAGGCGGCAACGCCAGCCAGAATGGTACGTTCATTTCCCCCGCGCGCGCCGTTCGTCAGAAACGCGACAAACGCAAAGGCGGCGAACGCCCCGGCAAAGGCCCCGGCAGACAACGACACCGCACCGGTGCCAATCCCCAAAACGACGACCGACACCGCTCCGGTTGAGGCACCTGCCGACACGCCGAGCACGTAAGGTTCCGCCAGCGCGTTCTTCAGCAGGCTCTGCAATACGGCACCGCAGATGGCCAGCCCCGCGCCGCAGCAGGCCGCCACCAGCGCGCGGCTCAGGCGAAAGTCCCAGATCACGCTCTCATAGATGCGGGTGAGCGGAACCTCGGTGAGCCCCATTTTATTGCTGATGGCGTAAAACACCTTATCCAGCGGGATGGACAGCTCGCCGACGCTGACGCTCAGCGCGATCGTCAGAAATAACAGTACCAGGGCGAGCAAACCCGAGGTCGTCAGAACCAGGCTCTGCCGGGCCTGAAGAACGGCGGTTGTCATCAGTTCAGCCCCAGCTTTCTGAGCTGTTCGCCGACCTGCTCAGCCCCGTAAATCGTGCGGATCGTCGGGTTCATCGCCTGGCCGTCCATCACCACGATATGGCCTTTTTTCACCGCGTCCAGCTGGCTGACCGCCGGATCGCTCTTCAGGAATTTGATTTTTTCTTCCGCGTTATCCAGCGCCCAGCGGTTGCGGTCCAGGCTGGACACCACGATGACATCCGGATTTGCGGCAATAATGCTTTCCCAACCCACGGTTGGCCATTCGGCCTCGGACGTGATGGCGTTATGGCCGCCCATCAGGCTGGCGATAAACCCGGAGGGGCTATTTTTACCGCCGACGTAGGCGTCTGCAGAAGGGGATGAACTGGAGAACCAGAAGACAAACGAAAGGTCTTTTTTACTCTTGCCGAATTCCTTACGCAGGTCGGCCTCGCGTTTTTTGAAATCGGCAATAACGGCCTGACCGCGGTCTTCAACGTTAAAGATTTTGGCGAAATCCTCAATCTCTTTATAGAGATACGTCATATCCCACAGCTTCTGGCGGCTGCCGTACATATCGCCTGTGGCTTTTTTGGTCGCGCACATGCCCGGCGACACGTAGCTGTTCACGCCCAGGGTCATCAGGTCTTCGCGTTTTGCGACCTTACTTTCAGGCCCCAGCAGCAGCGGGGACTGCGCGGGGACAAAGTCAGGATTTTGCGCAAGAACGGATTCAAGGGTCGGGATTTCGACCGTCAGGGTTTTGATTTTTGCGTTCTGTTCCGCCAGCTGCGGCAGCACTTTGGTCGGCCAGAAGGCGCTGGCCTTCACCTTATCTTCCAGGCCCAGCAGGAGCAAAATTTCGACGGTGTTCTGGCCCAGGGCCACGACGCGTTCCGGCGCTTTGGTGAACGTCTCTTTGTAGCCACAGTTTTCAATCGTCAGGGGATAGGTGGTTGCCAGAGCAGAACCGACCGACGCAATCGCCAGGCCTAACGCGCAGATGACCTTTTTCATGAAACGCTACCCTTCATTAAAATTATTATTGATGCAAATGAAACTCATTATTAAGGCGGAATTTTATACAGAGGAAACGATTTTGTGTCAATGAGGGACAATTGCGCAGGGGAACAAAAGGCGGTGTCAGAAAAACACCGCCGGAATAAGGTCTTAAATGAGGCTCTCTTTATCAATCCCGAGACGCTTCATGCGTGACAGAAGGGTGGTGCGTTTTAACCCCAGTCGCTGAGCGGCACCTTTTGGCCCGGCGACCACGCCGTTGGTCTCTTTCAGCACGCGCATAATGAGCTGATATTCATCTTCTCCCTCTTTCGCTGTCTCGGCGGCGGGCGCGGTCACGTCAGGAAGCGTAACCTCAGGCAGGGAGAGTTGCAGCACGTTACCGCGCGTCAGCAGCACCGCGCGTTCGATGACGTTTTCCAGCTCGCGCACGTTGCCGGGCCATTCCATCGATGAAAGAGTGCGCAACGTCTCGGCAGGAATACTGTCGATGTTGCGCCCCATCCGGCGCGCGATCTTCGCGGTAAAGGCTTTGACCAGCAGGGGGATATCTTCCGGGCGCTCGCGCAGCGGCGGCAGGAAGAGCGGGAAGACGTTCAGACGATAGTAAAGATCGCTGCGAAACTCGCGGTCGGCGACCATTTTTTTCAGGTCACGGTTGGTGGCGGCAATCAGCCGCACGTCGGTCTGGATAAGCTTGTTGCTGCCCAGGCGCTCAAACTCCTGCTCCTGCAGGACGCGCAGCAGTTTCGGCTGTAGCTCCAGCGGCATATCGCCCACTTCGTCGAGGAACAGCGAGCTTTTGTCCGCCAGCTCAAAACGGCCCAGCCGCTGGCTGCTGGCCCCGGTGAATGCTCCGCGCTCGTGGCCGAACAGATCGCTTTCCAGCAGTCCCGCAGGCATCGCGGCGCAGTTCATCTTCACCATCCGTCGGCTGTTGCGGTTGCTCAGGTTGTGAATGGCGCGGGCTATCAGCTCTTTGCCCGTGCCGGTTTCGCCCAGAATCAGCACCGTGCTATCGCTTTGCGCCACCATCTCAACCTGCTTAAGCACGCTGTACATGGCGTCGCTGCGCCCGATGATTTCACCAAACTCGCTGTCCACGTTGTTGAGCTGTTCGGTCAGGGCCAGGTTCTCATCCACCAGCCGCTCTTTCAGGCGATGAATTTCCTGATAGGCGAGGGCGTTATCCAGCGCGATGGAAATACGCTCGGCAATCTGGCGCAGCAGCTTCAGGTTGGCGGTGGTAAACACGCCCTCCTCGCACTGCGCCAGCTTTAGCACGCCCAGCATGGTGTTGCCGGACATCAGCGGCAGCAGACAAAGGGTCTGAATTTTATTGCCCCAGGTGTTAAACAGCATCCGCTCGTACGGCGCGACCGGGTCCTGCTCGTTCAGGTTGAGCAGGAGGATCTCTTTGCTCTTGAAGACCCGCTCGGAAAGGGTGCCCGCTTCGTCCACCTCGCTCTGCTCGTGCGCCGGGTTGGCTTCATCGAGATAGTGCGTGGAGTAGATGTTCAGCTTGCCCTTGCGATGGCCGCGCAGCGCAATGCTGATGGCGTCGATTTTGAAATAGTGGTGGATCTCTTTCGAGACTTCGCTGACCAGCTCGTCCATGTCCAGGCGGGAGAGCACGGCGTTGGTGATGGCGACCAGAATGCGGAAGTTGTCGCGCTCGCGGCTCAGCAGGTCGTAATCGACGTTATTGGTGACGCGGCTTTGGATCTGCTCCGCGACGACGGCCACGATCTGGGTGAAGGTGTGCAGGCGCTCGTATTCCGCCTCGCTCCAGGGCTGGTCGGTCGTGCGGATAAACTCGCAGCCGCCAAAAATCTGTCCCTCAGCCGCCAGCGGCAGCATGCAGTAATGCCCGAAAGGCTGATAGAGGTCGCTTTCCGCCAGCTTCGGCCACGCCTGGCGGAACTCCGCAAAGTTGCAGTGCAGCACTTCAGGCCGGGAGAGTATGCGGCGCACCGGGCCGTGCGCAAGATACGTTTCGTCTTCGTATTCAAACGTTTTGCCATTATCACGCGTCGAGTAGTAGCTCGCGCGCTGCGTTCCGCTATGCCAGAGCACAATCGCGGCGCTGTCCGCCAGCGCCGATTGCCTGACCAACCGCGTCAGGGCATCGCTCAGCGCACCGAGATCGGGCTGCTGTAAAAGTGTGCGCGTGATGTCAAACAGGCCCTGCTGTCCAAGATCGCTCATCGGTGTATACGGCATATTGCTTTCCAATAGAAACTGGCAAAAAAGAGACATTCAGTGCTGACCGCTTTTGGCGCGGTTCTAGCAAATACGGGGTAAGGGTTCCGCGTGCGGCAGATCCAGCGTGCGCTTCACGCCATACAGCCCGGCCAGGCGCACCCCTTTGCGCTCAACCACTTCACCAATCATCGCCGCCTCTTTTCCTGTCGGATGAGCCCGCAGCTGTTCAAGAACGGCTTCCGCTGACGCGCGTTCAACGCCAATCACCAGTTTGCCTTCGTTGGCGAAGTTGAGCGGGTCAAGGCCCAGCAGTTCGCAAAGGCCGCGAACGGCAGGCTTAACGGGCAGGCTGCGCTCGGTGAGTTCAATCCCGTACCCGCAGCTTGCTGCAAATTCGTGGACCACGGCGTTCACGCCGCCTCGCGTCGCGTCCCGCAGGGCTTTCACGCCGGGAATACCCCGCAGCGTCTGGATCAGCGGGGTGAGTACCGCGCAGTCGCTGCGCAGTTCGCCATCCAGCCCCAGACCTTCGCGCAGGTTAAGGATGGTCGCCCCGTGGCAGCCCAGCGTCCCGGTCACGATCAGCACGTCGCCCACGCTAAGATGCTGTGCCGCCCAGTGAATATCGGCGGGGATCGCCCCCATGCCGGCGGTGTTGATAAACAGCTTGTCGGCCGCGCCGCGCTGCACCACTTTGGTATCGCCGGTGACGATAGCTATCCCCGCCTCGCGCGCGGTCTGCGCCATGCTGTTGACCACTGCCGTGAGCGTCTCCATCGGTAACCCCTCTTCGAGGATGAATCCGCAGGAGAGGTAGCGCGGAATGGCGCCGCTGACCGCCACGTCGTTGGCCGTGCCGCAGACGGCGAGCTTGCCGATATCGCCGCCGGGGAAGAACAGCGGGTCAATCACGTAACTGTCGGTGGAGAAGGCCAGCCTGTCGCCCTGCGCGGTGAGGGTGGCGAGGTCAATGCGCGCCTGGTCTTCCTGTTCGGCGAGCCAGGGGTTGTTGAAGGCTTCCATAAACAGCCGGTTAATCAGCTGCTGCATCGCCTGTCCGCCGCTGCCGTGCGCCATTTCAACCGTATTCATGCTTCACTCTCCTGGTTGCGATACTGATACCACGCGGCACACGCCCCTTCGGAGGAGACCATCAGCGCGCCAAACGCCGTTTGCGGGTTACAGGTATTGCCAAATAACGGGCATTGATGCGGTTTGCATTTACCGGTGAGCACGTCGCCACAGCGGGCCCGGGGATCGTCGCAAACCTGCTGCGGCTGCGGGCGGAAATGCGCTTCGGCGTCGAACGCGCGATAGGCTGGCGTCAGGCGCACGCCGGATTCGGCAATCAGCCCCAGACCACGCCATTCGCTGTCGCCCTCAACGCTGAACACATCGGCTATCGCCTGCTGCGCCCGCTCATTTCCCGCATCCGGTACCACGCGGCGGTACTGGTTTTCCACGGTACTCAGGGCCGCTATTTTCTGCTCAACCAGCATGGTGACACCTTGCAGTAGATCAAGTGGTTCGAAACCAGCGACCACTAACGGACGATTGTACTGTTCAGCGATAAAACCGTAGGCGTCTGTGCCAATTACCATGCTGACATGCCCCGGTGCCAGAAAGGCGTCAATGCCGTTTCCCGGCTCTTCCAGCAGGCTGCGCAGCGTGGGAATGAGCGTAATGTGCTGGCAGAAGAAGAAAAAATTCCCGACGCCGCGCGCTTTCGCCTGCTGCAGCGTGATGGCGGTGGCGGGCATGGTGGTTTCAAACCCCAGACCAAAAAACACCACCTTGCGCGCGGGGTTGTCCTCCGCCAGCGTCAGGGCATCCATCGGCGAATAGACGTTCCGGATGTCGGCCCCGCGCGCTTTCGCCTGCAGCAGCGAGCCGTTTTTCCCCGGCACGCGCATCGCGTCGCCAAAGGTGCAGAAAATGACGTCGGGCTGGCTGGCAATTTCGATGCAGCTGTCGATGCGCCCCATCGGCAGCACGCACACCGGGCAGCCGGGGCCGTGGATAAACTCGATGTTCTCCGGCAGCAGCTGGTCGAGGCCAAATTTGAAGATGGCGTGCGTATGTCCGCCGCACACCTCCATGATCCGCAGCGGTCTCTCTTTCGTGTAGTTCAGCAGCGCCGCGCGCGTTTTCAGGTGCCCGATAAGCTGCAGCACCTGCTCGGGCGCGCGGTATTCATCAACGTAACGCATGGCTAACGCTCCTCGCCGTACAGCAGCGCGCCCACGTCCGGCTCCACGTCGAACATGTTTTGCAGGGCATCCAGCGTGTCGCGGGCTTCCGCTTCGTTAATCACGCTCATGGCAAACCCCACGTGGACGAGCACCCACTGGCCGAGACGCGATGCGCCCGTTTCATCGCTGCTGCCCACCAGCGTCAGGTCCACGTCGCGCAGGATGCCGCAGACCTCCACTTTGGCCTGGTTCCCGTCAATGGAATGGATTTGTCCCGGTACGCCTATGCACATCGTTCACTCTCCAGCCAGTTCAGCCAGGCGTCCATGCCGTCGCCGCGCGTGGCGGAGACCAGCAGGATCTCAATCTCGGGATTCACTTCCCGGGCGCAGGACAGGCACTTATCCACGTCGAAGTTCAGGTACGGCAGCAGGTCGACTTTGTTCAGCAGCATGATGGAGGCGGCGGCAAACATATGCGGGTACTTCAGCGGCTTGTCTTCGCCTTCGGTCACCGAAAGCACCGCCACCTTGTGGCGTTCGCCCAGATCGAAGCTTGCCGGGCAGACCAGGTTGCCGACGTTTTCAATAAACAGAATGCCGTTATCCGCCAGCGGCAGACGCGGGGCGGCGTCGGCAATCATCTGCGCATCCAGGTGGCAGCCTTTGCCGGTATTGACCTGAATCGCCGGGGTGCCGGTTTCGCGAATGCGCGCCGCGTCGTTAACGGTTTGCTGGTCGCCTTCGATCACCGCGCAGGAGACGCGCCCGTTCAGGCGTTTGAGCGTTTCCGTTAACAGCGTGGTTTTGCCGGAGCCGGGGCTGGAGACCAGGTTCAGCACCAGCTGTTTGCGGGTGGCAAAGCGCGCGCGGTTGCGGGCGGCGATCTGGTTATTTTTGTCCAGCACGTTGATTTCCACCTCCAGCATCTGGCGCTGGCTGATGCCCGGCGCGTGGGTACCCGCTTCGCCGTGGCCGTAGTGCAGATCGCCCGCAGCGGAGCGTTGCGGGGAGAAGGTGATACCGGTTAAAGCCGCAGCTGGCCGCGGGGCTGGCGAAAAGGGCGCGGAGCGAAACGCGGAATGGGGACGGTGTTCATCCCCTTCTATATACAGGTTGCCTTCGGCGCAACCGCAGGTGCTACACATACTTTACTCCTTCTCGATTTCGAGGCGTTGGATCTGCATGCCGTCGTCCGCCACGATGCGAAGACCGGTGCTCTGACACTGCGGACAGCGCTGAACCTTTGATGACAGCAGGGTGACGTACTGCTGGCACTGCTCGCACCAGCACTCCGCCTGCTGCTCTTCGATATGGAGCTCGCAGCCTTCCGCCAGCGTGCCGCGACACACCAGCTCAAAACAGAAATGCAGGGCGCTGGTCTCGACGCAGGAAAACGCCCCGACCTTCAGCCAGACGCCGGTGACGCGCTTCGCGTGGTTTTGCACTGCCTGCTGTTCGATAAGTTCCAGAGCCCGCTGGCAGAGGGTGATTTCGTGCATGACGCCTCCTCAATGAATTGCGCCATTGAATGCAATAACGGTGCCAGCTTGATTTTTGTTAAGGCGTGACGATGTCAACGCTGTCGAAATGACACGTCGACACCGCGGCGTTGACAGCGGTTTTGTAATTAAATCTATTTAAAATCAGCAAGATAAAAACTGGCATGGAATCTGCTTAACAGCCGCTATCTCCATTAACCGGATACCTTCTATGACTATTTGGGAAATCAGCGAAAAAGCGGATTACATCGCGCAGCGTCATCAGCAGCTGCAGGACCAGTGGCACCTCTACTGCAACTCTCTGGTTCAGGGCATCACCCTCTCGAAAGCGCGTCTTCACCACGCGATGAGCTGCGCGGCGCAGGGCGATATGCGCTTTGTCCTGTTCGGCCATTTCACCATTAACGTTACCCTGGCGGATAACTTCAACAGCCACACCATTGAGTACCACCTCGAGACAAAAGACGGCGAAAAACAGTGTATTGCGAAGGCGCAGCTGATGGCCGATGGCATGGTGGACGGCCACGTCAGCAACCGCGATCGCCAGCAGGTGCTGGAGCACTATCTGGAAAAAATCGCGCCGGTCTATAACGGCCTGTACGCCGCCGTTGAACACGATCTTCCGGTCAACCTGAAGCAGCTGATGGATGGAAATACCTCAGCGAACGTGGCCTGACTCCTGCGTGTCGAGAAGTGTCGACAAGACAGTTTTTCGTCAAAAATGACTATCACCAGAGGATAACCCGGTGAACCGTTTTGTAATTGCTGACTCGACGGTCTGTATTGGCTGTCGAACCTGTGAGGCGGCGTGCTCGGAAACGCATCGCCTGCATGGGCTGCAGTCCATGCCGCGCCTGCACGTCATGCGTAATGAAAAAGAGTCTGCCCCGCAGCTCTGCCATCACTGTGAAGACGCCCCCTGCGCGGGCGTCTGCCCTGTGAATGCCATCACCCGCGTTGATGGCGCTGTCCAGCTGAACGAAAGCCTGTGCGTAAGCTGCAAGCTGTGCGGCATTGCCTGCCCGTTCGGCGCGATTGAATTTTCCGGCAGCCGTCCGCTGCATATTCCGGCGAACGCCAACTCGCCAAAAGCCCCGCCCGCGCCACCGGCTCCGGCACGCGTAAGTACGCTGCTGGACTGGGTGCCCGGCATCCGTGCCGTTGCGGTGAAATGCGACCTGTGCAGCTTCGATGAGCAGGGCCCGGCCTGCGTGCGAACCTGCCCGACTAAGGCGTTGATTCTGGTTAACATTCGCGACATCGCCCGTACCAGCAAGCGTAAACGCGAGCTGACCATCAACAGTGATTTTGGCGACCTTTCTCTGCTACAGGCGCTTAACGAGGGGGCGAAATGAACGCGGCGATGATGATTACCAGCGCGGTAGCCTGTTTTGCTGCCGCCGCTGTTCTGGCGCTGATCTTCTCATTCCATAAAACTCTGAGCGGCGCGATCGCCGGGATCGGCGGGGCGGTTGCTAGCCTGATGACGCTGGCGGCAGGCGGCGTTGTCCTGCTCGGCGGCCAGTCCGCAGAGGCCGTGATGCCGCTGATTCGCCACACGGTTGAGATCACGCCGCTGAACGCCATCTGGCTGGTGACGTTTGGCCTGTGCGGGCTGTTTATCAGCCTGTTCAATATCGACTGGCACCGCCATCCGCACGCCAGGGCTAACGGCCTGCTGGTTAACCTGCTGATGGCGGCGGCGGTCTGCACCGTTATTGCCAGCAACCTCGGCGCGCTGGTGGTGATGGCGGAAATCATGGCGCTGTGCGGCGTGTTCCTGACCGGCTGCAGCACCTCCGGCAAGCTGTGGTTTGCGCTGGGACGCCTCGGGACGCTGCTGCTGGCGCTGGCCTGCTGGCTGGTGTGGCACCGCTTCGGCACGCTGGACTTCGCTGCGCTCAACGGCCATCCGCTGGGGAACGACGTCTGGCTGCTGGGCGTGCTCGGCTTTGGCCTGCTCGCCGGCATCATCCCGCTGCACGGCTGGGTGCCGCAGGCGCATGCGAATGCCTCCGCGCCCGCTGCCGCGCTGTTTTCTGCGGTGGTGATGAAAGTGGGTCTGTTCGGGATTCTGGCGATTACGCTGACCGGCGGACAACCGCCGCTGTGGTGGGGCGTCGTGCTGCTGGTCGCCGGAATGATTACCGCGTTCGTCGGCGGCCTGTACGCGCTGATGGAGCACAACATCCAGCGCCTGCTGGCGTACCACACTCTGGAAAATATCGGCATTATCCTTCTCGGTATTGGCGCGGGCGTGACCGGGCTGGCGCTTAATCATCCGGCGCTGATTGCCGCCGGGTTTATCGGCGGTCTTTATCACCTCGTCAACCACAGCCTGTTTAAAAGCACTCTGTTCCTCGGCGCGGGCAGCGTCTGGTTCCGCACCGGTCATCGGGATATCGAAAAGCTGGGCGGGATTGGCAAAAAGATGCCGGTGATTTCGCTGGCCATGCTGGTGGGTCTGATGGCAATGGCCGCGCTGCCGCCGCTGAACGGCTTTGCCGGGGAGTGGGTGATCTATCAGTCCTTCTTCGCGCTTGGTCAGAGCGATCTCTTTATCGCGCGCCTGCTCGGCCCGCTGTTGGCTGTCGGGCTGGCGATTACCGGGGCGCTGGCGGTGATGTGCATGGCGAAAGTCTACGGCGTGACCTTCCTCGGCGCGCCGCGCACCCGCGAAGCGGAAAACGCCTGCTGCGCACCGTTGTTAATGGGCGCGAGCGTGGTCGCGCTGGCGCTGTGCTGCATCGCGGGCGGCGTCGCCGCGCCGTGGCTGCTGCCGCTGCTGGGCAACGCCATTCCGCTGCCGCTGACCGTGGCGAATACCACCGTCTCTCAGCCCATGATCGCGCTGCTGCTGATTGGCGCACCGCTGCTGCCGCTCGTCCTGATGCTGTTCTTCAAACGCGACCGGCTCGCCTCCCGCTCGCGCGGTTCGGCGTGGGCCTGCGGCTACGAACACGAACAGTCGATGGTCATCACCGCCCACGGTTTTGCCATGCCGGTGAAGGAGAACTTCGCCGCCGTGCTGAAGCTGCGCCACTGGCTGAACCCGGTAGGCTGGGTACCCGGCTGGCAGAGCGCCGCCGCACCCGCGCTGTTCCGCCGTCTGGCGGTCATCGAGCTGGCGGTGCTGGTGGTCATTGTGATTTCACGAGGAGCCTGACATGAGTCTGTTACTGGCAATTCTTCAGGCGCTGGTGCTGTTCGCCGCTGCGCCGCTGCTGTCGGGCATCACGCGCGTGGCGCGCGCCCGGATGCACAACCGTCGCGGGCCTGGGGTGCTTCAGGAATACCGCGATCTCTTTAAACTGCTCTCCCGTCAGAGCGTCGCGCCGGACGCCGCAGGCTGGGTCTTCCGCCTGACGCCGTTTGTGATGGTGGGCGTGATGCTGACCATCGCCACCGCGCTGCCGGTGGTGACGGTGGCGTCGCCGCTGCCCGTGCTTGGCGATCTGATCACGCTTATCTACCTCTTTGCCATCGCCCGCTTCTTCTTTGCGATTGCGGGCCTGGACACCGGGAGCCCGTTTACCGGCATCGGTGCCAGCCGCGAGGCAATGCTCGGCGTGCTGGTGGAGCCGATCCTGCTGCTGGGGCTGTGGGTCGCCGCGCAGGTCGCGGGCTCCACCCACATCAGCTTTATCACCCACACCGTTTACCACTGGCCGGTGGCGCGCTCGATCCCGCTGGTGCTGGCGCTGTGCGCCTGCGCGTTCGCCACGTTTATTGAGATGGGCAAACTGCCGTTCGACCTCGCGGAAGCCGAGCAGGAGCTGCAGGAGGGGCCGCTTACCGAGTACAGCGGCTATGGATTCGCGGTGCTGAAGTGGGGCATCAGCCTCAAACAGCTGGTGGTGCTGCAGATGTTTGTCGGCGTCTTCTTCCCGTGGGGGCAGATGACGCACTTCTCCGCAGGCGGTCTGGTGCTGGCCGTCGTGATTGCCGCCCTTAAGCTGCTGGTCGGCGTGCTGGTGATTGCCCTGTTTGAAAACAGCATGGCGCGCCTGCGTTTTGTGGAAACGTCGCACATCACCTGGGCCGGTTTTGGTTTTGCATTTTTAGCGTTCGTCTCCTTGCTGGTGGCGTGATTAAAGAGAGTATTTATGTCTGAAGAAAAGAAAGGTCAGCAGTATCTCGCCGCGTTGCATCAGGCTTTCCCCGGCGTGGTGCTGGAGGACTCCTGGCAAACCAAAGACCAGGTAACCGTCACCATCAAGGTGAACTATCTGCCGGAAGTGGTCGAGTTTCTGTACTACCAGCAGGGCGGCTGGCTGTCGGTGTTGTTCGGCAACGACGAGCGCCAGCTGTGCGGCAACTATGTGGTGTACTACGTGATGTCGATGGAGCAGGGCGAAAAGTGCTGGCTCACCGTGCGCGTCGAAGTCGACCCGGCTAAGCCGGAATACCCGTCCGTCACGCCGCGCGTGCCCGCCGCCGTCTGGGGCGAGCGCGAAGTGCGCGACATGTACGGCCTGGTGCCGGTCGGCCTGCCGGACGAGCGACGTCTGGTGCTGCCGGACGACTGGCCGGACGAACTCTATCCGCTGCGCAAAGACAGCATGGACTACCGCCAGCGCCCGGCGCCGACCACCGACAGCGAAACCTACGAGTTTATCAACGAGCTGGGCAGCAAGAAGAACAACGTGGTGCCGATCGGCCCGCTGCACGTCACCTCCGACGAACCGGGCCACTTCCGCCTGTTTGTCGACGGCGAAAACATTATCGACGCCGACTACCGCCTGTTCTACGTCCACCGCGGCATGGAAAAGCTGGCGGAAACCCGCATGGGCTACAACGAAGTAACGTTCCTCTCTGACCGCGTGTGCGGCATCTGCGGCTTCGCCCACAGCACCGCCTACACCACCTCGGTGGAGAACGGCATGGGGATCGTGGTGCCGGAGCGCGCGCAGATGATCCGCGCCATTCTGCTGGAGGTGGAGCGTCTGCACTCGCACCTGCTGAACCTCGGCCTGGCCTGCCACTTCGTCGGCTTTGACTCCGGGTTTATGCAGTTCTTCCGCGTGCGTGAAGCGTCAATGAAGATGGCGGAGATCCTCACCGGGGCGCGTAAAACCTATGGCCTGAACCTGATCGGCGGGATCCGCCGCGACCTGCTGAAGGACGACATGATCCAGACCCGCCAGCTGGCGCAGCAGATGCGCCGCGACGTGCAGGAGCTGGTGGACATGCTGCTCAGCACGCCAAACATCGAGCAGCGCACCGTCGGCATCGGCCGTCTTGATCCGGAAATCGCCCGCGACTTCAGCAACGTCGGCCCGATGGTGCGCGCCAGCGGCCACGCCCGCGACACGCGAGCCGATCACCCGTTCGTCGGCTACGGCCTGCTGCCGATGACCGTGCACAGCGAGCAGGGCTGCGACGTCATCTCGCGCCTCAAGGTGCGCATCAACGAGGTGTTCACCGCCCTGAACATGATCGACTACGGCCTCGATAACCTGCCGGGCGGCCCGCTGATGGTGGAAGGCTTCACCTACATTCCGAACCGTTTTGCCCTCGGCTTTGCCGAAGCGCCGCGCGGGGACGACATCCACTGGAGCATGACCGGCGACAACCAGAAGCTTTACCGCTGGCGCTGCCGCGCGGCCACCTACGCCAACTGGCCAACCCTGCGCTATATGCTGCGCGGCAACACGGTTTCCGACGCGCCGCTGATCATCGGCAGCCTCGACCCGTGCTACTCCTGCACCGACCGCATGACCGTGGTGGACGTGCGCAAGAAGAAAAGCCTGGTGGTGCCGTACAAAGAGCTTGAGCGCTACAGCATCGAGCGTAAAAACTCGCCGCTGAAATAAGGACTCGCCATGTTTACCTTTATCAAAAAAGTAATCAAAACGGGCACGCAGACCAGCCGCTATCCGCTGGAGCCGATGCCGGTGGATAAAAATTTTCGCGGCAAGCCGGAGCACAACCCGCAGCAGTGCATCGGCTGCGCGGCCTGCGTCAACGCCTGTCCGTCGAACGCCTTAACGGTGGAAACGGATCTCAAAACCGGCGAGCTGGCCTGGCAGTTTAACCTCGGGCGCTGCATCTTCTGCGGCCGCTGCGAGGAGGTCTGCCCGACGGTCGCCATTCGCCTGTCGCAGGAATTCGAGCTGGCGGTGTGGAAGAAGGAGGATTTTCTGCAGCAGTCGCGCTTTGACCTGTGCAGCTGCCGCGTCTGCAGGCGCCCGTTCGCCGTGCAAAAAGAGATCGACTACGCCATCGCGCTGCTGCAGCACAACGGTGACGCCCGCGCGGAGCATCACCGCGAAAGCTTTGAAACCTGCCCGGAGTGCAAGCGTCAGAAGTGCCTGCTGCCGTCCGACCGCATTGATATCACCCGCCATATGAGAGAGGCCAGCTGATGGAAAATTTACTCGGCCCGCGCGACGCTAACGGCATTCCGGTGCCGATGACGGTGGAGGAGTCCATCGCCAGCATGAAGGCGTCGCTGCTGAAAAAAATCAAACGCTCGGCCTACGTCTACCGCGTGGACTGCGGCGGCTGCAACGGCTGCGAGATTGAGATCTTCGCTACGCTGTCGCCGCTGTTTGACGCCGAGCGCTTCGGCATCAAAGTGGTGCCGTCCCCGCGTCATGCGGACATCCTGCTGTTTACCGGGGCCGTCACCCGCGCCATGCGCTCGCCGGCGCTGCGCGCCTGGCAGTCCGCGCCGGACCCGAAAATCTGCATCTCGTACGGGGCCTGCGGCAACAGCGGCGGCATCTTCCACGACCTCTACTGCGTCTGGGGCGGGACCGACAAAATCGTGCCGGTGGACGTCTACATTCCGGGCTGTCCGCCAACGCCCGCCGCGACGCTGTACGGCTTTGCCATGGCGCTCGGCCTGCTGGAGCAGAAAATCCACGCGCGCGAGCCGGGCGAGCTGGACAACCGGCCTGCGGCCATCCTGCACCCGGACATGGTCCAGCCGCTGCGGGTGAAGATTGACCGCACGGCGCGCAGGCTGGCGGGCTACCGCTATGGGCGCCAGATTGCCGACGATTATCTGCGCCTGCTGAGTCAGGGCGACCATCAGGTAGCGCGCTGGCTGGAGGCGGAAAACGATCCGCGTCTCAATGAGATCGTGGCAAACCTGAACAGCATCGTGGATGAGGCGCGTATCCGATGAGTGAAACGGTGGTGTTCAGCCAGCTGAGCCGTAAGTTTATTGATGAGAACGATGCCACGCCGGATGCGGCGCAGCAGGTGGTCTATTACAGCCTGGCGATTGGGCATCACCTCGGGGTGATTGACTGCCTGGAGGCGGCGCTGAGCTGCCCGTGGCCCGAGTACCTAGCGTGGATCGCCACGCTGGAGGAGGGCAGCACGGCGCGGCGCAAAATGGAGGGCGTGCCGAAGTATGGCGAGATCGTCATCGACGCCAACCACATTGCGATGCTCGCCAACGCCTTTGACGCGGCGCTCGCCAGGCAAACCCCCGAGCAGCAGTCGTGGAGCAAAACGCTGCTCGGCATGCTGCACGATATTCACCAGGAGAGCGCCATCTACCTGATGGTGAGGAGATTACGTGACTGACGTTTTACTGTGTGTGGGCAACAGCATGATGGGCGACGACGGCGCGGGCCCGCTGCTGGCAGAGATGTGCGCCGCGAATCCGCAGGGCAATTGGGTGGTAATTGACGGCGGCAGCGCGCCGGAAAACGACGTGGTCGCCATCCGCGAGCTGCGCCCGGAGAGGCTGTTAATCGTCGATGCCACCGATATGGGGCTCAACCCCGGTGAGATCCGCCTGATTGACCCGGACGACATCGCCGAGATGTTTATGATGACCACCCACAATATGCCGCTGAACTACCTGGTCGATCAGATTAAAGACGACGTGGGCGAGGTGCTGTTTTTGGGGATTCAGCCGGACATCGTTGGATTTTATTACCCGATGACGCCGCCGGTGAAGGAGGCGGTGGAACGGGTCTATTCACGGCTTGCGGAGTGGGTTGGGGATCGAGGGTTTGAACCCCTCACCCCGGCCCTCTCCCCAGAGGGGAGAGGGTGAAAACCGCGCCGAGCAGTCCTTTATTCCCGGAGTAAAGAGGGTGAAAACCGCACCAAACGGTTCCCTCTCCCCTATGGGGAGAGGGTTAGGGTGAGGGGTAAGGACAGGCTACTCGAGATCCGCCCCGTTACTCGCGATCACCTTCTTATACCACCAGAACGATTTCTTGCGCTTGCGGTCCAGCGTGCCGTTCCCGGCGTCGTCGCGGTCAACGTACACAAAACCGTAGCGCTTGCTCATCTCGCCCGTTGAGGCGGCCACCAGGTCGATGCAGCCCCAGGTGG
Source organism: Enterobacter sp. UPMP2060 (assembly GCF_053709655.1). Taxonomy (NCBI): domain Bacteria; kingdom Pseudomonadati; phylum Pseudomonadota; class Gammaproteobacteria; order Enterobacterales; family Enterobacteriaceae; genus Enterobacter; species Enterobacter sp. UPMP2060. Next base: position 121,307 of record NZ_JBSKJQ010000006.1, on the reverse strand, counting down.
TGTAGCCCATCAGCGGCACGCCGTCCTCAATCGCGTCGCCCATCGCGCGGATGTGCTCGCGCAGGTAGCTGATGCGGTAGTCGTCGTTGATCTCGCCGTTTTCATCAATAACGTCTTTCGCCCCGAGGCCGTTTTCCACCAGGAACAGCGGCTTCTGGTAGCGGTCGTACATCATGTTCATGGTGATGCGCAGGCCGAGCGGGTCGATGCCCCAGCCCCATTCGCTCACCTGAATATGCGGGTTACGCAGGGACTTCACGATGTTCGCCGCGCTGGTGTTGCCCGCGTTCATATCCGCCGACGCGCAGCGCGAGGCGTAATAGCTGAACGAGACAAAGTCGACGGTGTTTTTTAACAGCTCGTCGTCGCCGGGATCTTTCACAATCACCACGCCTTTTTCGCGGAACACGCGGGCGGAGTAGGTCGGATACCTGCCGCGCGCCTGCACGTCGATAAAGAACAGGTTCTCGCGGTCTTTCTCCAGCGCCATCCACACGTCTTCCGGCTTGCAGGAGTAGGGGTAGAAATTACCGCCCGCCAGCATGCAGCCCACCTGGTTTTCCGGGTTTACCTCGTGGGCGATTTTGGTCGCCAGCGCGCTTGCCACCAGCTCGTGGTGCGCGGCCTGGTATTTCACCTGGTCTTCGTTTTCGCCTTCCTCAAACACCAGCCCCGCGCCGGAGAACGGGCTGTGCAGCATGATGTTGATTTCGTTGAAGGTCAGCCAGTATTTCACCAGCCCGTTAAATTCTTCAAAGCAGGTGCGGGCGTAGCGGGCAAAGAAATCGACCATCTTACGGTTGCGCCAGGAGCCGTATTCCGTCACCAGGTGCATAGGCACGTCAAAGTGGCAGAGCGTCACCAGCGGCTCGATGTTGTACTTTTTGCACTCCTCGAACACCGCGCGATAGAAGGCAATGCCCTCTTTGTTCGGCAGCGGTTCGTCGCCGTTCGGGTAGAGGCGGCTCCAGGCAATGGAGGTGCGGAACACCGTAAAGCCCATCTCCGCCATCAGGGCAATGTCTTCTTTATAGCGATGGTAAAAATCAATCGCTTCGTGGCTCGGGTAGAACTCGTCGTCACGCAGCGAAAAACGCTTTTCCTTACCGAGCTTCACCGCCAGGCGATTCGCGCCGTGGGGGAGCATATCGACCGTCGTCAGTCCTTTGCCGCCTTCACGGTAAGCACCTTCACTCTGGTTGGCGGCAAGCGCGCCGCCCCATAAAAATCCTTGTGGAAAAACAGACATTCTTACCTCGCTTTCAATTTATGCTTTTGCTGCGTTGTTCTGTACCGGTGCGGTCTGCAGGGCGCGCGCTTTTTCAGCCTCATCTTCGACCGGGATATCCTCAAACCCTAAAAGCAGGGTCAGAACAAACGACAGCACCACTGCCAGCCCCATCACGCCGAACACCCAGACGATGGTCATCGGATTGGCCGGGTCAAAGAACTGCACGCTGGTGAACAGCCCCGGTGCCGCCATCGAGTGGCTGGCAAGACCGGCCATGCCGGCGACCGCCCCGCAGATAAAACCGCTTATCAGGCTCGCAATCAGCGGACGTTTCAGACGCACCGCCACGCCGTACAGGGCCGGTTCAGAGATCCCCGCCATAATGGCGGAGGCCGCCGCCGCCAGCGCCGTCTGGCGCAGCTCCGGGTTTTTGGTTTTCCACGCCACTGCCAGCGACGAGCCGCCGAGCGACAGGTTGGCGCCGATTTCCGACGGCATCACCATCCCTTCCTTGCCCGTTTCGGCAATGGTCTGAATGATGGTCGGCGTAAACACGCGGTGCATCCCGGTCATCACCAGCAGCGGCCAGAGCGCGCCCATGATGGCGACTGAGAGCCAGCCCAGGTAGCCGTGAATGGTGTAGACCAGCGCGGAGATGGCGCTACCGATCCAGATCCCCAGCGGGCCAATCAGCACGATGGCGAGCGGGGCGGCAATCAGCACGATCAGCATCGGCTTGAGGAAGTTTTTCGTCACCGCCGGGGTAATGCGATCCACCCAGCGTTCGATATACGACAGGCACCAGGTCATCACCAGCGCCGGGATGACGGTGTAGGTGTATTTCACCGCCGTCACCGGAATAAAGGCGAACTCAACGTGCTCGCCCTGCGCGGCTTTCGCCATCAGCTCGATAAAGCTCGGGTGCACCAGCACGCCGGCAATGGCGATGGCCAGCGACATGTTGGTTTTGAATTTCACCGCCGCCGAGGCCGCCACCATCAGCGGCAGGAAGAAGAAGGCGCCGTCGCCGATGACGGTCAGAATAGTGAGCGTCGGCGCGCCTTTTGGCAGCACGCCGGTCATCTCGAGGATCATCGCCAGCAGCTTGACCATCGAGCCGCCGATGATCGCCGGGATCAGCGGGGACATGGTGCCGATCAACGCGTCGAGGATCCCGGCGCCAATGCGGCGTAAGGTCATCTTCTGCGGACCTTCCGGCACTGCGGGCTGCAGGTCCGTGGGCAGCAGGCTCACCACTTCGCGGTACGCCTGTGAAACCGTGTTGCCAATAATGACCTGGCACTGGTTGTCGTTGCGTACCACGCCGAGCACGCCGCTGATGCTTTTCAGTCGCGCAGCGTCGGTCAGGCTTTCGTCTTTCAGTACGAAACGCAGACGCGTCATGCAGTGGGTTACGGCGACGATGTTCTCTTTGCCGCCCAGCGCGCTGATAACGTCGTTCGCCAGCGCAGCGTAATTTTTGGCCATCGGATGTGATCCTGTTATTGTTGTGAGACATGTAGGAAACCGGTTCCACATAATCATCATGAGTTTCTGTGAATGAAACAAGATCGCTTTTTGACCATTTTTTCGTTTCGTGATGCAGATCGCAATGAGGTATCGAAAGCGTGATTTCACCGCTGCGACAATTTTTTTGCAGTGCAGTACACTGCGCTCCATCAGATTCAGACGGAATAACACTATGACCACGATGCTTGAAGTGGCGAAGCGGGCAGGCGTTTCGAAAGCCACGGTGTCCCGGGTGCTGTCGGGAAATGGCTACGTCAGCCAGGAGACCAAAGACCGGGTGTTTCAGGCCATTGAAGAGAGCGGCTATCGCCCGAATTTGCTGGCGCGAAACCTGGCAACCAAACGTACCCAGACGCTGGGACTGGTGGTGACGAACACCCTCTATCACGGCGTCTACTTTAGCGAACTGCTGTTTCACGCCGCGCGCATGACGGAAGAAAAGGGGCGGCAGCTGATCCTCGCGGACGGCAAGCACAGCGCGGATGAAGAGCGCGAGGCGATCCAGTACCTGCTCGATATGCGCTGCGACGCGGTGATTATCTATCCGCGTTTCCTGAGCGTGGAAGAGATGGATGAGATCGTCGAGAAGTGCGAGCAGCCGATTATGGTGCTCAACCGCCGCCTGCGGAAAAACAGCAGCCACTGCGTCTGGTCAGATCATAAAGCCTCCAGCCAGGAGGCGGTGTCGCAGCTGATTGCGAAAGGGCACCGGGAGATCGCGTTTATCACCGGCTCGCTGGATTCTCCCACCGGGGTTGAGCGTCTCTCCGGCTACAAGGACGCGCTGGCGCAGCACGGTATTCCGCTGCGCGAGGGGCTGATTGCGCAGGGGAAGTGGAACCCCGCCAGCGGCGCGGCGGCGGTTGCCGAACTGCTTGCGCGCGGTGAACGGTTTACGGCGCTGGTGGCGAGTAATGACGACATGGCGATTGGCGCCATGAAGCAGCTCCACGACAGCGGCGTGGCCGCACCGGACGCGGTGTCGGTGATCGGTTTCGACGACGTGGCCATCGCGCCCTACATCGTGCCGTCGCTCTCCAGCGTGCATATTCCGGTGACGGAGATGATCAAAGAGACCATCAGCCGCCTGATCTTCATGCTCGACGGCGGTGAGTTTAAGTATCAGCAGACCTTCTCCGGCGAGCTTGTCCTGCGCGACTCCGTTATTGACGGCCCGCACCGCTGATGTCGACAGCTGTCATCGTCATAAGTGACGATGACAGCACCATCGTGATTTTTAAATTCATCTAAAATCAACAGGTTAATTATTGGCACGGTTTATGAATATCTCCGCGCATAACTGTAATGCTGGAGAAGCAGATGAACCGTTTTATTATGGCCGATGCCAGTAAGTGTATTGGTTGCCGTACCTGTGAAGTGGCGTGCGTGGTTTCCCATCAGGCGGAGCAGGACTGCGCGTCGCTCACCCCTGACACCTTCCTGCCGCGCATCCACGTCATCAAAGGCGTGAATATTTCCACCGCCGCCATCTGTCGCCAGTGCGAAGACGCACCGTGCGCGAACGTCTGCCCGAACGGGGCAATTAAACGCGAGAAAGGCTTTGTGCACGTCATGCAGGAGCGCTGCATTGGCTGCAAAACCTGCGTGGTCGCCTGCCCGTACGGCGCGATGGAGGTGGTTGTTCGTCCGGTGGTACGCAACAGCGGCATGGGTCTGAGCGTACGTGCGGAGAAAGCCGAAGCCAACAAATGCGATCTTTGCTATCACCGCGACGCCGGTCCGGCCTGCATGGAAGCCTGCCCGACGCATGCGCTGGTCTGCGTGGATCGCGAGAAGCTTGAGCAGATGAGCGCCGAAAAGCGCCGTCGTGCGGCATTCGACACGTCGTCATCGCTGCTGTTCTGAACCGTATGTGCAGTAACGGCGTACAGCTGCGCGTGCGCGGTAAAGTGCAGGGCGTGGGGTTTCGTCCCTTCGTCTGGCAGCTGGCGCAGGCGCTTCAGTTGACCGGCGACGTCTGCAATGATGGAGAGGGCGTGCTGGTGCGCCTCGCGGGTAATGGGGGGGCCTTTACCGCGAGGCTGCATCAGGACTGCCCACCGCTGGCACGCATTGACCACGTTGAAACGCAGCCGTTTACGTGGGCGCAGGTGCCGGAGGACTTTACCATCCGCCAGAGCGCGGGCGGGGCGATGGACACGCAGATCGTCCCCGACGCCGCGACCTGCCCGGCGTGCCTGGCTGAAATGCGCGACCCCGGCGAGCGCCGCTATCGCTATCCGTTCATCAACTGTACGCACTGCGGGCCGCGGTTTACCATTATCCGCGCGATGCCCTATGACCGTCCGGCCACGTCAATGGCCGCATTTCCCCTCTGCCTGCCGTGTGAGACGGAATACCGTAACCCGGCTGACCGCCGCTTTCACGCCCAGCCGGTAGCCTGCCCGGACTGCGGGCCCGCGCTGGAATGGCGCGCGGGCAACATCACCGCAGCCCGCGAGGACGCGCTGAGCGCGGCGGTGGCGATGCTGAAAAGCGGAGGCATAGTCGCGGTTAAAGGGCTGGGCGGTTTTCATCTTGTCTGCGATGCGCGTAATCCGCAGGCGGTCGCGACGCTCCGGTCACGCAAACAGCGACCGTCTAAGCCGCTGGCGGTGATGATCCCAAATGCGGACGGCATGCCGGAGGCGATCCAGACGCTGTTGCGCTCCTCTGCAGCGCCGATTGTGCTGACCCCAAGAGCTTCGCTTCCCGGGTTTCCCGAAGGGATTGCACCGGGGCTCGATTGTATTGGCATTATGCTTCCCGCTAACCCGCTGCAACATTTGCTGATGATGGACTGCCGGCGCCCGCTGGTGATGACTTCCGGCAACCTCAGCGGCAGACCGCCTGCCATGACCAACCAGCAGGCGCTGGATGAGCTCGGCGACGTCGCGGACGGCTTCCTGCTGCACAACCGCGATATCCTGCAGCGGATGGATGATTCGGTGATGGATCGCGACGGCGCGATGCTTCGCCGCGCGCGCGGTTTTGTACCCGATGCCGTTACGCTGCCTGCGGGTTTTGAGAATATCCCCGCCATGCTATGCACCGGCGCGGAGATGAAAAACACCTTCTGCCTGGTGCGTGGCAGCCAGGCGGTGCTGAGCCAGCATTTTGGCGATCTCGGCGACGAGGGCGTCGAAGCGCAGTGGCGCGGCGCGCTATCGCTGATGCAGAAAATTTACGCCTTTCAGCCGAAGCGCGTGGTGTGTGACGCCCATCCGGGCTATCACACACAACGATGGGCGCAGGCGCAGGGGCTGCCGGTCGAAACCGTGCTGCACCATCACGCCCACGCGGCGGCGTGCCTGGCGGAGAACGGCTGGCCGCTCGACGGCGGAGACGCGATTGCCCTGACGCTGGACGGGATCGGCATGGGCGAGGACGGCGCGCTGTGGGGCGGGGAGTGCCTGCGGGTGAACTATCTCGCGTGCGAGCGTCTGGACGGGCTGCCTGCCGTTGCGCTGCCGGGGGGCGATCTGGCGGCGCGGCAGCCGTGGCGTAATTTACTCGCCCACTGCCTGGCGTTTGTCCCTGACTGGCAGCAGTACCCGGAAACGCGCGCGGTTCAGCGTGAAAACTGGCCGCTGCTGGCAACGGCGATCCGGCGCGGCATCAACGCGCCGCAGGCCTCGTCCTGTGGTCGCCTGTTTGATGCGGTCGCCTGCGCGCTGGGCATCGAAACCCAATCCTGGGAAGGTGAAGCGGCCTGCCGGCTGGAAGCGTTGGCCTCGCGGTGCGCGGGCGTCGACCATCCGGTGACGCTGGACGTGGATAACCTCGCGCAGTTCTGGCTGCAGTGGCTGAGCTGGCAGGCGGAACCCTGCGAGCGCGCGTGGGCGTTTCACGACGCGCTGGCAAAAGGGCTGGCGCAACTCGCCGCGCGCCATGCCCGACGCCTGTCGCTGTCAACAATCTGTCTCAGCGGCGGCGTGCTGCACAACCGTCTGCTGCGCGCACGCCTGCGTCATTATCTTTCTGACTTTACGCTTCTTTTTCCTTCGCGCCTGCCCGCAGGTGACGGAGCGATCTCCTTCGGGCAGGCGGTGGTTGCCGCTGCCCGGTCATGTTCACAAAGGACTTAAAATGTTACGACTCTTACGCAATGAACCTCGCGCCGCGCTTCTGCTGCTGGCTCTGGTAATGGCAAACCTGCTGGCCTGGGGATGGGCATGGCACGCTTTTAGCGGCAGCACGGCGCTGATGGCCGCCAGCCTGCTGGCATGGTGCTACGGGCTGCGTCACGCGGTGGACGCTGACCACATCGCGGCGATTGATACCGTGACGCGTAAGATGATGCAGCAGGGCAAACGTCCTTCCGGCGTGGGGGCGTGGTTCTCGCTGGGGCACTCCACCATCGTGGTGCTGGCCTCTATTGCTATCGCCGCGACCGCGACGGCGTTTCAGAAAAACATGGAGTGGTTCCACGAAACCGGCAGCCTGATCGGCACCGCGGTTTCCGCCACCTTCCTGCTGGCGATGGCGCTGGTGAACATGGTGATCCTGCGCGGCGTCTGGCGCAGTTTTCAGGCGCTGAAACAGGGCAGGCCCGTGCAGGGCGATATTACGCTCCCTGCCCAGGGCGGCGTCATGAACTGGCTGTTTGGCAAAACCTTCCGCCTGGTGAATAAAAGCTGGCAGATGTATCTGGTCGGTTTCCTGTTTGGCCTCGGTTTTGACACGGCCACCGAGATTGGCGTGCTGGGGATCTCTGCCGCCAGCGCGTCAAGCGGGATGTCGGTGTGGTCAATCATGGTCTTCCCGGCGCTCTTCGCCAGCGGCATGGCGCTGGTGGATACCCTCGATAACCTGCTGATGGTCGGCGCCTACGGCTGGGCGTTCAACAAGCCGCAGCGCAAGCTCTACTACAACATGACCATCACCGGCACCTCCGTGGTGGTGGCGCTGTTTATCGGCGGGCTGGAAGCGCTGGGTCTGCTGATGGACAAATTTGCCCTCAGCGGCGGCGTGTGGGATCTGATTGGCACGGTAAACGACAATCTGGGCAACGCCGGGTTTGTGGTGGTGGGGCTGTTTGTCGCCTGCTGGCTGATCTCCATGGTCAACTACCGCTGGCGCGGCTATGACGCGCTGGTGGTACGTTCCTGAACCGGCTCCTGCACTGCGCAACCTCCGCGACTTCCTCAATGGCTGGCGCATAGCGGCATACCGATAAAAAGATGCTGAAAATATAGGTCTTTTGCGGAATAAAATATATTCCGCATTCTTCGCTTGTGTGAAATAACGAGAAAGATAATTGAGTTATTTATAAAAATTCGCCATGATTCGCCTCCTGCTGATGATGTCTTTTCAGACTGAGTCGGCTGCCAATAATAAAGCTGGATGATGTTTTTAATCTGTTTCAGATTAAAGTATTTACGAAAATAATAAATAAGGGATTGATAGCGATGATATATCTACTTTGCATTTATTTGATGAATAGAATACGTAAAAAAAAGCCCCGGAATATCGGGGCGGTGAATAATAAAATCCAAAGATTAAGACAGCGTAGACTTGCTGTTGGCCGGGTAAACGAAGCGCCGCTCGGCAAAGCGAGGGTTAAGCAGGTAACAGTTTTAGCAGAGCGAAAGCCTCCTTCATCCGGTCTTCACTAACCACAAAAGCGCGAATCTGACCCTCGTTATCCGCGCCGCGCGCGACCATTCCCTGCGGTTCGAGGGTAATTTGCCAGTTCAGATCCTGACGCTGCGTTTCACCGGCAAGATGCAGCGGTAATTCCGGCGTTTTGACTTTAATCAGCATGGCGGGTAATTTCAGCGGCGCGCTGCCGCCGAGCAGATTTTTCGCCAGATACATCGCGCTTAATTGAATTGGCTGTAAAAAGGGCAGCACCTGACCGTTAATTTCAGCGCAGTCACCTAACGCGTAAATATCAGGTTGCGTGGTTTGCAGGTAGCTATTTACCTTCACGCCACGCTGTATTTCGGCGCCTGCGCGATGCGCCAGCGCGGTTTCCGGGCGCAGGCCCGTTGCAGCGATTACCACATCCACCTCAACGCTGCGGCTGCGGTCGAGCGTGGCACGAATGCCGCCTTCGGTTTTGCTCAGACTTTGCAGCTGCGATTTCAACAGCAGATGCACCCCCATTTCGGTCAGGCGATGCTGTAAGCGACTGCTTACTTCTGCCGGCATCAGCGACGACAGAATGCTCGCCGCATGGTCGACCAGAGTCACGGATTTACCCGCCCGGCAGAAATCCATCGCCAGCTCGGTGCCTATTAGCCCGCCGCCGACAATCATTATCCGCTGCGCGTCGCGAAGCGCCGTTTCGCTGGCCTGGTACTCCTGCTGGCTGTTGAGGGTGATCGTCAGCTCGCGGCCTTCAATCGGTGGCACAAACGCAGAGGCACCCGTGGCCAGCACCAGCCTGTCGTACTGCCAGGTTTTCTCTTTTGCTTTTACCACGTGGGCGGCGGCGTCGATGTCGGTGACCCAGGTGTAGGGAAACAGACGCAGGTTAAACTGTTCCGCGAACTCCCCCGCCGTCTGGCGGGTGAGGTCCTCGGCGCGCTGATTCTGGCTAATGACGTGGCTCAGATCGGGCTTGTTATACTCGTCCATGCTGTCGGCGGCGATCACCGTCAGCGGCACGCTGGCGTCCTGCTTGCGGATATTTTTCACCAGCTGGCGGGCGGCAAAGCCCGAGCCGATGATGACGATCCCGTTGCTCATTTTGCCTCCGTACCCAGTTCGTCAAAGACGTCTTTCCCGAGGGAACATTCCGGGCAGAGGAAGTTGTCCGGCACGTCACTCCAGGGTGTACCTGGCGCAACGTCCTGCAGCGGCTCGCCCAGTTCAGGATCGTAAATCCACTGGCAGACGCTGCACTGCATGCGCGGTCCGGGATCGGCGGCTGCCGCGGCGGCGCAGGCGCAGGTTTCCTGCTGTGCGGTCGGTTCGGCAGCTTGCGGAAGCGGTGCGAGCGCCCACTGACGGGCAATGTCGCGACCGTGCTGGCGGCAGATCTCCAGGGCGTCGATATCCGGACGCCATTTCGCCTTCAGGCTGAGGGACATTTCAAAGCCCGCATCCTGTAAACGGGTGGAGAGACGGTCTACCGCGCCGCCGCTCCAGCCGTGGGAGCCAAAGGCGCTGGCGCGCTTGTTGCGAAAACGCAGGCCGGTCATCTCTTCCACCAGACCGGCAATTTTCGGCATCATCACGTTGTTCATGGTGGAGGTGCCCACCAGCACGCCCTTGGAGCGGAACACATTGGTCAACACCTCGTTCTTATCGCTGCGCGCCACGTTGAAGATTTTCACCGCCACGTTGGGGTCCACTTCGTTGATGCCCTGGGCAATGGCGTCCGCCATCATGCGGGTGTTGTTGGACATGGTGTCGTAGAAAATAGTGATGCGGTCTTCCTGATAGTCCGCCGCCCACTTCAGGTACAGCTCCACAATCTGGGTGGGATTTTCACGCCACACCACGCCGTGGGAGGTGGCAATCATATCCACCGGCAGGTTAAAGCCGAGGATCTCGGTGATTTTCGGCGTCACCAGGCGGCTGAACGGCGTCAGGATGTTGGCGTAGTAGCGCTGGCACTGCTCGAACAGCTCGGTCTGGTCCACTTCGTCGTTGAACAGGCGTTCGTCGCAGTAGTGCTGGCCGAAGGCGTCGTTGCTGAACAGCACCGCGTCGCCGGTCATGTAGGTCATCATGCTGTCCGGCCAGTGCAGCATCGGGGTTTCCACGAAGATCAGCTGCTTGCCGTTGCCGATATCCAGCGCGTCGCCGGTTTTCACGGTGTGGAAGTTCCACTCCGGATGGTGGTGGTGGCCGTTGATCGAGTCGATGGCGTTGGTGGTGCAGTAGATCGGCGTGTTCGGAATGTAGGACATCAGCTCGGTCAGCGCGCCGGCGTGGTCCTCTTCCGCGTGGTTGATAATGATGTAGTCGATGTCGTCCAGGTCGATTTCACTGCGCAGGTTCTGCACGAACTCGCGGCTGAACTTGTGATCGACGGTATCGATCAGCACGTTTTTACCTTCACGAATGAGATAGCTGTTGTAGCTGCTGCCGCGCAGCGTTTTGTATTCCGTCCCGTGAAAATCACGCACTTCCCAGTCACGTTGACCCACCCAATGAATGTTATTTTTAACCAGAATAGACATAGCAACCTCTACGTAATACAGCATTTTCAAATAAGATGTTTTGCCTATATCAAGTTGCGTGCCAGTTTTTAATTTATTGATTTTACTTAATTAATATTTTTATGATCCGTAATGGGTAGTCATTATGACTATCAAAATTAGTGTCAATATGACAATATTCATTGTCAAAATGACAGCGAGGTCACTATGAGCTTTTCCGTAGACGTGCTGGCGAAGATCGCCATTGAGCTGCAGACCGGTATCGGCCATCAGGACCGCTTTCAACGGCTGATCTCCACGCTGCGCCACGTGCTTGAGTGCGATGCGTCCGCGCTGCTGCGCTACGAGGGGCGGCAGTTTATTCCGCTGGCTATCGACGGGCTGGCGAAGGACGTGCTCGGACGGCGTTTTACCCTAGAGGGCCATCCGCGTCTGGAAACCATCGCCCGCGCGGGTGACGTGGTGCGCTTCCCGGCGGACAGCGACTTGCCCGACCCGTACGACGGGTTGATTCCCGGACAGGAGAGCCTGAAGGTGCACGCCTGTATCGGCCTGCCGCTGTTTGCCGGACAAAACCTGATCGGCGCACTGACCCTCGACGGCCTGTCGCCGGACCAGTTCGACACCTTTAGCGATGAAGAGCTGCGCCTGATTGCCGCCCTGGCCGCCGGGGCGCTGAACAATGCCCTGCTGATTGAACAGCTGGAGAGCCAGAACATTCTTCCCGGCAGCCCGGCGGCGTTTGAGCAGGTGACGCACACGGAGATGATCGGCCTCTCTCCGGGCATGGCGCAGCTCAAAAAAGAGATTGAGATTGTCGCCGCCTCAGATTTGAACGTGCTGATCTTCGGGGAAACCGGCACCGGCAAGGAGCTGGTGGCGAAGTCCATTCACGAAGCGTCGCCGCGCGCGGTGAACCCGCTGGTGTACCTCAACTGCGCCGCGCTGCCGGAAAGCGTGGCGGAAAGCGAGCTGTTTGGTCACGTAAAAGGGGCGTTTACCGGAGCCATCAGCAACCGCAGCGGCAAGTTCGAAATGGCCGATAACGGCACGCTGTTTCTGGACGAAATCGGCGAGCTCTCCCTGTCGCTGCAGGCCAAGCTGCTGCGCGTGCTGCAGTACGGCGACATCCAGCGCGTGGGGGATGACCGCAGCCACAGAGTGGACGTTCGCGTGCTGGCGGCCACCAACCGTGACCTGCGTGAAGCGGTGCTGGCAGGGCAGTTCCGCGCCGACCTGTTCCATCGCCTGAGCGTGTTCCCGCTTACCGTGCCGCCGCTGCGCGAGCGCGGTGACGACGTGGTGCTGCTGGCGGGCTTTTTCTGCGAGCAGTGCCGTCTCAGGATGGGGCTTTCCCGCGTGGTGCTGAGCTCGGGAGCGAGGGCGCATCTGCTGAGCTACGGCTGGCCGGGCAACGTGCGCGAGCTGGAGCATGCGATCCACCGCGCGGTGGTGCTGGCGCGGGCGACGCGTTCGGGTAATGAAGTGGTGCTCCACGCGCGGCATTTTGCGCTGCAGGATGAAACCGTACCGGCTATCGCCCAGGCTGCGCCAGAGATAGCGAATGAAAATCTGCGTGAAGCTACAGAGGCGTTTCAGCGTCAGATGATTACCCGCGCGCTGGAACAGAATAACCGCAGCTGGGCGGCGTGCGCGCGGGCGCTGGAGATGGACGTCGCCAACCTGCACAGGCTGGCGAAGCGTCTGGGACTGAAGGGTTAGATAATCCCGGCCTGATAGAAATCCTGCAGGTTGATGGCGCCGCACAGCCTGCCGGCGTCATCCACCACCGGTGCGGCGGTAATTTTGCGCTTCATCAGCACCTCTTTGGCTTCAATGGCGCGGCTCTCGGCGTTCAGCGTCAGCCCGCCTTTGGTCATGGCGTCCGACACTTTGGTTTCCAGCCTGCCGCCGCCCACCAGCCAGCGGCGCAGGTCGCCGTCGGTGAACACGCCCTTAACGCTCCCGCCGTCATCGCACACCGCAACCAGCCCAAGGCCGGTGCGGCTGAGCTCCAGCATCGCGTCCATGACGCTGGTATCGAGCTTGACCTGCGGAATGGCATCGTCGGTGCGCATCAGGTGGTGAACCTTGTTGAGCAGGCGTGCGCCGAGCGCGCCCGCCGGATGCGAACGGGCGAAATCTTCTTCGTTAAAGCCGCGCGCCTGCATCACCGCCATTGCCAGCGCGTCGCCCATCATCAGGGTGTTAACGGTGCTGGAGGTCGGGGCGAGGTGCATCGGACAGGCTTCACGCTCAACGGAAATATCCAGCGTCGCCTTGGCGGCCAGCGCCAGCGGCGAGCGGGATTTTCCGGTCATCGCCAGCAGGGCGACCGATTTTTCCTGCAGGCGCGGAATAATCAGATCCAGCTCTTTGGCCGAACCGGAGTAGGAGATAAACAGCATCACGTCGCGGCTTTCAATCATCCCCAGATCGCCGTGCAGCGCCTCTGCCGGATGCACGAAGAACGCCGGGGTGCCGGTGCTGGCGAGCGTCGCGGCAATCTTTTTGCCGATATGGCCGGATTTACCGATGCCCGCCACGATCACTTTGCCTTCGCAGTGGATAATGGTGTTGGCCGCGCGGACGAAATCCTCTCCCAGACGTTCGGGCAGGCGGCTGGCTTCCTGCAGTTCCAGCATCAGCGTCTGGCGGCCCGTTTCTAACAGAAAATCACTCATCTCTCTCTCCGGTTACGATCACGTCGATTCCTTTCTCTTCCAGCGCTTTCTTGAACGCCGGGTCAATACCCGCGTCGGTAATCAGCTTATCAACGCTTTCAAGGCTACAGACAATGTTGGGGCTTTTGCGGCCAAACTTCGACGAGTCGGCCATCAAAATCACTTCCCGCGCGGCGTTGCACATGGCTTTACTGACGCTGAACACCTCGTTGAACGTCGTAACGCCCGCGTTCAGGTCGATGCCGTCGGTGCCCATAAAGAGTTTATCAAAGCTGAAGTGGTCGAAGGCATTCTCCGCCAGCTGGCCGTGAAACGACGCCGATTTTTTGCGGAAGGTGCCGCCGGGCATCAGGATGGTCTGCTCGCTGTCGAACTCCGACAGGGCGTTGACGATGTGCAGGCTGTTGGTCATCACCGTGATGTTATTAAAGCGGCTGAGCAGCGGGATCATCTGCAGGACGGTGCTGCCTGCATCCAGAATGATGGAATCGCCATCGTGGATAAATTTGACGGCGGCTTCGGCAATCAGCGCTTTCTGGTGGGTATTGATCAGCGTTTTGTGATCGATAGGCGGGTCCGCTTCGTCCTTATTGAGCACCACGCCGCCGTAGGTTCGAATGACGGCACCAGAGTTTTCGAGCAATACCAGGTCCTTGCGTATTGTCGTGCCGGTGGTGTCAAAGTAGTGGGCCAGATCCTCTACCGAACATTTTCCCTGCTTTTGCAGATGTTCGAGAATGGCCGCCTGCCGCTGACGAGGTTTCATAGGCGCTTCGTTCCTTAGGTTGCGAAATGATAATTTCGCAAGTCTATAGCTTTCACAACGAAATTATCCATGTTTCAGATTAAGCGCTAATGATAGTGCATTCTGACAGAGTGGATCATGGGGAAAGATCACATCAGGCCGTAATTCCTGCAGCGAAATGCCGTTGATTGCCTGGATTTTCGCCGGACGGGCGAAGACGGTCATGCCGCGCATGATGAGGGAATCGCAGACGTGATTGTTTTCATCCAGCGCAACGGCGACGACCACGCGCGGTTTGAAGCGTCCGCCGGAACGCCCGACCCCGACGCGACCTTTCTGACACAGCGCGTCAAACGCGCGGTTAAACTGGTGGATCTGCCAGCCGCCAAACGCCATCTGGCAAATCCAGGCGAGGGCGGCGACGGTGATGACTGCGGTGACCATATCGGCTCCTTGTTTTGTTCCCTCTCCCGGTGGGAGAGGGTTAGGGTGAGGGCATCAGGCCGCTCGATCAGAACATCACCTGCCCACCGGTGACGTTAATCGACTGCCCGGTGCAGTACGAGGCTTTCGGGCTGGCGTAAAACAGCAGCATGTTCAGCACGTCCTGATAATCGCACCCGCGCTTCAGCGGCACTTTATCGATGTAGTACTGCTCCACTTCCTCAGCCTTGATGCCGAGCTTGGTGGCGTACTGCGGCAGCAGGGACTGGAACATCGGCGATTTCAGCAGATTGCCCAGCATCAGCGAGTGCACGGTAATGCCGTACTCGGCCAGATCCAGCGCCAGAGACTGCGTCAGCCCCACGCCGCCAAACTTCGCCGCGCTGTAGCCGGAGTTATGCTTGCTGCCCACTTTCCCTGATTTGGAGTTGATCTGAATGATGCGCCCCTGAACGCCGTCGCGGATCATCAGACGGGAAAACTCGCGGGCGCAGAGGAAATAGCCCACCAGATTCACCTGCAGCGAGCGGTCAAAATCCCCCAGCTCGAAATCGCTGATAAAGGCCGCTTTCGCAATCCCCGCGCTGTAGACCAGCAGGTCGGTACGCCCAAAAATCTCGTCCACGCCGCGGGCCAGCGCCATCACGCTCTGTTCGCTGGTGGCGTCGGCGCCAAACCCGTACGCCATCCCTTCACCAAACTCGGTGTTAATGGTGTCCGCCACGCGGGCGGCTTTTTCACTCTGAATGTCCACTACCGCCACGCGGTAGCCCTCTGCGGCAAGCCCACGGCAGAGGAACTCGCCTAAGGTTTGTCCTCCACCAATGACAACGGCAACCTGACTCATGTGTTTCTCCTTAATTACGCAACAAATTTTAACGTGCAGCCTGGGGTGACAGCCTGCGGAACCGGGCCCGCCACGTGAACCGTGCCGGGATATTCGGCCTGCGGCTGGCCGTCGAAACGCAGGGTGATGTGGCCCAGCTCGCGCAGGTTTTGCTCGGCCACGTCGCCGACGGCGGTCACGGCATAGCGCGCCTCGCCCAGCTCCAGCTGGCTCCCGGCCTTCAGCTCGCCCTTCAGCTCGCCGTGGCAGTGGATAAAGCAAAACTCTTCGATATCCGCCGGGGCGCCTTCGCGGAAGGTGATCAGCATCTGGTCGCTCAGCGCGTCAGCCGCGCTCTGGCCGATGCGGGTAATGGTGGTCTGGTAAATGACGGTCATCGCAGGAACCTCTTATTGATAAATAAAGCCGGAGACAAACCAGGCAATCAGCACCGTCGGCGCGCCCGTCAGGAAGCGGCTCACCAGCACGGACGGCACGCCCACGCGCACGGTGTCCTGGCGCGCTTCGGCCAGCGACAGCCCTACGGGGATGAAATCGCACGCCGCCTGGGCGTTAATGGCGAACAGGGCGGGCAGGGCGAGGTGCGGGGGAATGTTCCCCAGACCAATCTGCACGCCAATCAGCACGCCGATGACCTGGGCAATCACCGCGCCAGGGCCGAGGAACGGCGACAGCAGCGGGAAGGAGCAGATCAGCGCCAGCGTCACCAGCCCGAGCGGGTGGCTCGCGAGCGGGGCGAGGCCGTGAGCAATCCAGTCGCCCAGGCCGGACGCCATGATGATGCCGATCAGCGCCGAGACGAATGCCATAAACGGCAGGATGGTTTTCAGCACCGTGTCGATGGTGTCGCGCCCTGACTGGAACAGCACCGCTACGGCGGACCCCATGCCCATCCCGACCTTCGCCAGCAGGCCGTCGCTCTGCTCGGTGATTTTCTTGCTGGTGTCGTACTCGCGCGGGGCCGCTTTTTGCGGCGCGGCAGTACCATTCACCAGAGTGATGTTGTCCTCCTTCACGCCTGAGACATAAATGTCCTCAAGGATGTACTGCGCCAGCGGGCCGGATTTTCCGGTGGAGTGAATATTCACTGTCGGAATGCGGCGCTTCGGATAGATACCGCAGCGCAGCGTGCCGCCGCAGTCGATCACCGCCACGCCGATTTCCGCTTCCGGCGGCTCGCCCTCCTTGAAGCCGTCGACCGCTTCCCAGCCGGTCAGCTCGCGCAGCCTGTCGACGATCGCCGGGCGCGTGCCTGCGGTGATGTAGACGATCTTTTTGCCTTCGGTGGCGTCGAACTCCAGCGGGCCGCCCCAGCCGCCCGTGCCTTTCTCAATGCGGATCCGGTTCATGCTGTGGCTCCTGAAAGATGAACTTTCTGTTCAAGCTGGATGCCCATTTTTTTCTCAAAAATGGCGGTGGTGAGGTCGGTCACCCAACCGCGGAAGAAGTTGGTGGCCAGGCCAACCAGCAGGTAGCTCACCGCCAGCGGGCCGAGCGGCAGGCCAAGGGTGGTGAGACCGCTGGCGATCCCGAGATAGACAAACAGCTCGCCGGGGTTAATGTGCGGGAACAGGCCGTTCATGGAATGGCAGCTGTAGGAGGCGGCGGCGTAGTAGCTCGGCTTGTACTTTTCCGGCATGAAGCGGCCGAGGCTTAAGGTCATCGGGTTGCAGAACACGAAGGTGCCGATGAACGGCAGTACCAGGTAGCGGGACAGCGGATTCCCGGCACAGCGCTGGGCGAAGCGTTCGATGCGCTGCTGGCCGATAAAGTTAATCAGCGCGTTCATGATCACCAGCAGGCTGATCAGCAGGGGCAGGATCCCGGTCACCATGCCGGTGAACACTTCTCCGCCTTTCTGAAACAGCCCGATGAACCACTCGGCGCCGTGGGTGATGGTTTCTATCATTCTTCTCTCCTGTGGGGCTTTTTGTTTTTGTCTTGCGGGGCTAATAATAATCACTTTGAAAGGTTTTAAAGTGTTAGTTAGATCTCACAATGAAAGAAAAATGGATTATTTTGAAAGTTTATTGATGGGGTCAATGATTTTCGGTGGAAAAAAGGGCGGATTTGCGTGGGGGAGGCGCGTACCGCTTCCTTGAGGTGTTGCGGATGCTTTACCATACTGGGTTCTTATCGAACCCGTTAAATGGATGTCTCATGTTCAAGCGTCGTTATGCAGCGCTGTTGCCTGCGCTTATTCTGCTGTCTGCCTGTAGTAGCAAACCTAAGACCGAAGCCGTTCAGCAAACGGCGGGCGCGCCTTCCGGAGGATTCCTGCTGGAGCCGCAGCACAATATGATGCAGATGGGCGGCGACTTCGCGAATAACCCGGCGGCCGAGCAGTTCATCGATAAAATGGTGAGCAAGCACGGCTTTGACAGACAGCAGCTGCACGAAATTTTGTCTCAGGCCAAGCGACTGGACTACGTGCTGCGCCTGATGGACAGGCAGGCTCCAACCGCCCAGGTGCCGAGCGGGCCGAACGGCGCGTGGCTGCGCTATCGCAAACAGTTTATTACCCCGGACAACGTGCAAAACGGCGTGGTGTTCTGGAATCAGTATGAAGATGCGCTCAACCGCGCGTGGCAGGTGTACGGCGTACCGCCGGAAATCATCGTCGGGATTATCGGCGTGGAAACCCGCTGGGGCCGCGTGATGGGTAAAACCCGCATCCTGGACGCGCTGGCGACGCTCTCCTTTAACTATCCGCGCCGCGCGGAGTATTTCTCTTCCGAGCTGGAAACCTTCCTGCTGATGGCGCGCAGCGAGCAGGACGATCCGCTCGATCTGAAAGGGTCGTTTGCCGGCGCGATGGGCTACGGCCAGTTTATGCCGTCCTCCTATAAGCAATATGCCGTCGACTTTAACGGGGATGGTCATATCAACCTGTGGGATCCGGTGGATGCCATCGGCAGCGTGGCGAACTACTTCAAAGCGCACGGCTGGGTGCCGGGCGGCCAGGTGGCGGTGCAGGCGAACGGTCAGGCACCGGGGCTGGAAAACGGCTTCAAAACTAAATACAGCGTTGCGCAGCTGACGGCGGCGGGCTTAACACCGACTCAGCCGTTGGGCAATGTCGATCAGGTAAGTCTGTTGCGTCTGGATGTCGGGACGGGCTATCAGTACTGGTACGGCATGCCGAACTTCTACGCCATCACCCGCTATAACCACAGTACCCACTATGCGATGGCCGTATGGCAGCTGGGGCTGGCGGTATCGCAGGCCCGCGTGCCGGCAGCGTCTCCGTTTAGTCAGTAAGTCATCTTATTCCCCCTCTCCCTGTGGGAGAGGGCTGGGGTGAGGGCACCCGCGCGCACCTATTTCCTGCAGAAACATTTCGGCACACTCCCTTTTCAAACCCGCCATTTACATCTTAACCGCCTTTTATTATTGTTATGTTATAACATTTAATGTGGTGTCAGAATGTCAACGTCCCTTTTTTCTCTGTCTGCTCTGGTTCGGCTTTTGCTGGCGCTGGTGCTTGTTGCCTTTATCGGGCTGGCCGTGCGCTGGGCGGTGGCATTGCCATGATTGTGATGAATGAACTGGTCGCGGGATATGAACGCCAGCCCGTTACGCGGCCCCTCTCGGGCACGATTGAGCGCGGCAGCATGACCGCCATTATCGGCGCTAACGGCTGCGGGAAATCCACGCTGCTGAAAACGCTGGCGGGATTTATTCCTCCCGTCAGCGGCGGCTTCCGCTGGCAGGGTAAGCGGCCGGTAATCGGCTGGCTGGCACAGCGTCACGCGCTGGAGGCGCAGTTTCCGCTGACCGTACAGGACGTGGTAAGCATGGGCTGCTGGCCGGGCATGTCGCTTTTTTCCGGGTTTCGTCGCGAAACGCGGTTGCGCATTGCCAGCGCGCTTGAGCGCGTTGGGCTTGAGTCCATGGCGTTATCCACCATTGATGAACTCTCCGGCGGCCAGTTTCAGCGCATGCTGTTTGCCCGCGTCCTGGTGCAGCAGGCGCCGCTGGTGATGCTGGATGAACCCTTTACCGGAGTCGATGAAGCCACCTGCAACGTGCTGATGGATCTGATGCTGGAGATGTATATGAAGGGGCAAACGCTGCTCGCGGTACTGCACGACAGCGAGCGCGTGTCGCGCCATTTCCCGCAGACGCTGCGGCTGGATGCTGACGTTCCCCAGTGGAAAACCGAGCGGGTGAGGGTGGCATGATCTGGCATCTCTTTTTTCAGCCGTTTATTGAGTACGGCTTTATGCGTCGCGCGCTGGTGGTTTGCCTGGCGCTCTCGGTCAGCACCACCGCGCTCGGCGTGTTTCTTCAGCTGCGTCGGATGAGCCTGATGGGCGACGCCCTTTCTCACGCCATTTTGCCGGGTGTCGCCGTGGGGTATTTGCTCAGCGGTATGTCGCTGCTGGCGATGAGTATTGGCGGTTTTATCGCGGGAATTACCGTGGCGCTGCTGGCCGGTCTGGTCAGTCGACGCACGCCGCTGAAAGAAGATGCCAGCTTTGCCGGGTTTTATCTCGGCTCGCTGGCGCTGGGGGTCACGCTGGTGTCGCTTCGCGGGTCGAATGTCGATCTGCTGCATCTGCTGTTTGGCTCCATCCTCGCCGTGGACAACGACGCCGCGCTGTTCGTCACGGGCGTTTGCATGTTCACCCTTATCACGCTGGCGCTGTTTTATCGCGGGCTGGTGACAGAAGCGTTTGATACCGCCTGGCTGCAGGTGAATGCCCGCTGGCTGCCTGGCCTGCTGCACGGACTGTTTCTGGCGCTGCTGGTGCTTAACCTGGTGGCCGGTTTTCAGGTGCTCGGCACGCTGATGGCCGTCGGGCTGATGATGCTTCCGGCCGTGGCAGCCCGCTGCTGGGTGCGCACGTTACCTGCCTTACTCCTGATGGCGGGTATCAGCGGTACCTTCTGCGCATGGCTGGGGCTGAGCCTCTCCTGGGCGATGAGTCTGCCGGCCGGGCCGTCCATCGTGCTCACCGCCAGCGCGCTGTTCTTTATTTCCATTTTACTGGGTACGCGAAGCAGGCTCGCTGGCAGCCTGCGGGCGTATTTTTAACGCAAGGGGAAACGATGAAACGTACAGGATTTGTAGTGGCGCTCGCGCTGGGGATGATGTCGCACGGCGTGATGGCGAAAACGCTGAATGTGGTGACCAGCTTTTCGATACTGGGGGATATCACGCAGGAGGTGGGCGGCGACCATGTGAACGTGACGACGCTGGTCGGGCCGGACGGCGATCCGCATACCTTCGAACCGTCGCCGAAAGACAGCGCGGCCCTGAGCAAGGCTGATGTGGTGGTGGTGAACGGCCTGGGGCTGGAAGGCTGGCTTGATCGTCTGGTGAAAGCCTCCGGGTTCAAAGGGCAACTGGTTGTCGCCTCAACAGGGGTGAAAACCCACACGCTTGAGGAAGATGGAAAGACTGTGACCGATCCCCATGCGTGGAACAGCGCGGCGAACGGGGCGCTCTATGCGCAAAATATTCTGAACGGGCTGGTGAAAGCCGATCCGCAAGATAAAGCGGCGCTCGAGGCTACCGGTAAGCCGTATATCGCGGAGCTGACGCAACTGGATAACTGGGCCAAAACGCGCTTTAGCCAGATCCCGCCGGCGAAGCGTAAAGTGCTGACCAGCCATGACGCGTTCGGCTATTTCAGCCGCGCTTACGGCGTGACGTTTATGGCGCCGCAGGGGCTGTCGTCTGAGAGCGAAGCCAGCGCGGCGCAGGTCGCTGAGATTATCAATCAGATCAAAGCCGACGGCGTGAAAACCTGGTTTATGGAAAATCAGCTCGATCCGCGTCTGGTGAAACAGATTGCGTCGGCGACGGGCGCACAGCCCGGGGGCGAGCTTTACCCCGAAGCGCTGTCGGCAAAAGGTGGGGTGGCAGACACCTACATTAAGGCGTTTCGCCACAATGTGAACACTCTCGCTGACAGCATGAAATAACCTTTCTACCGCCGGTGCGTCCGTACCGGCTTTTTCTGAAGCCCCCTCGTAAAACCGGAAGTCCATCCCCACATCTGACGAGAAAGTGCTATCTTGTGCAGCACGTTTTTCTGATGCCTGGAGCGAGAATGACTGACCATGAATTGATGCAGCTTAGCGAGATCGTTGGCCTTGCGCTGAAGCAGCGTGGCGCGACAATCACCACTGCGGAATCCTGCACCGGCGGCTGGGTGGCGAAAGCGATTACCGATATTGCCGGCAGTTCCGCCTGGTTTGAACGCGGTTTTGTGACCTACAGTAACGAAGCTAAAGCTCAGATGATTGGCGTGCGTGAATCCACGCTTGAACAGCATGGCGCGGTCAGCGAACCGGTGGTGATCGAGATGGCCATTGGCGCGCTCAAAGAGGCGCGGGCAGACTACGCGATTTCCATTAGCGGCATTGCGGGCCCGGACGGCGGCAGCGACGTGAAGCCTGTCGGCACCGTCTGGTTTGGGTTCGCCACCTCCAAAGGGGAAGGGATCACCCGCCGGGAGTGCTTCAGCGGCGATCGCGAAAGCGTGCGTCGTCAGGCAACCGTTTATGCGTTAAAAACGCTCTGGCAACAATTTCTACAAAACACTTGATACTGTATGACCATACAGTATAATTGCACCAACAGAACAGAAATCCACGGTGAAGCACAGTCGCTTCTCCCGGCATGACAGGAGTAATAATGGCTATCGACGAAAACAAACAGAAAGCGTTGGCGGCAGCACTGGGCCAGATCGAAAAGCAATTCGGTAAAGGCTCCATCATGCGCCTGGGTGAAGACCGTTCCATGGATGTGGAAACCATCTCCACCGGTTCGCTTTCTCTGGATATCGCGCTGGGCGCTGGCGGTCTGCCTATGGGCCGTATCGTAGAAATCTACGGGCCAGAGTCCTCCGGTAAAACCACCCTGACGCTGCAGGTGATTGCCGCGGCACAGCGCGAAGGTAAAACCTGTGCGTTTATCGATGCCGAGCACGCGCTGGACCCTGTTTATGCCCGCAAGCTGGGCGTGGATATCGACAACCTGCTGTGTTCTCAGCCGGACACCGGTGAGCAGGCGCTGGAAATTTGTGACGCGCTGGCGCGTTCTGGTGCCGTTGACGTTATCGTGGTCGACTCCGTTGCCGCACTGACGCCAAAAGCCGAAATCGAAGGTGAAATCGGTGACTCTCATATGGGCCTCGCGGCACGAATGATGAGCCAGGCGATGCGTAAGCTGGCGGGTAACCTGAAGCAGTCCAACACGCTGCTGATCTTCATCAACCAGATCCGTATGAAAATTGGTGTGATGTTCGGTAACCCGGAAACCACTACCGGTGGTAACGCACTGAAATTCTACGCCTCTGTCCGTCTGGATATCCGCCGTATCGGCGCGGTGAAAGAGGGCGAAAACGTAGTCGGTAGCGAAACCCGCGTGAAGGTTGTGAAGAACAAAATCGCTGCGCCGTTCAAACAGGCTGAGTTCCAGATCCTCTACGGCGAAGGGATCAACTTCCTCGGCGAGCTGGTTGACCTGGGCGTGAAAGAGAAGCTGATTGAAAAAGCGGGCGCCTGGTACAGCTACAACGGTGACAAGATTGGTCAGGGTAAAGCGAACGCGATCTCCTGGCTGAAAGAGAACCCGGCTGCGGCGAAAGAGATTGAGAAGAAGGTGCGTGAGCTTCTGCTGAACAACCAGGACTCCAAACCTGATTTCGTGGTCGATGCCGCGGATGCTGAAGAAACTAACGAAGACTTTTAATTGTTTCGTTTAAAAATGAAGGGCTGCTGATGCGGCCCTTTTTGCATTTCTGAATCAGCAGGTTTTTTATGAGTGAACCGACAACACGTCGACCCGCGTATGCACGCTTACTGGACCGCGCGGTGCGCATCCTGGCCGTTCGTGACCACAGTGAACAGGAGCTGCGGCGAAAACTGTCGGCTCCGGTGATGAGTAAAAACGGGCCGGAAGAGATTGATGCCACCGCGGAAGATTATGACCGCGTGATTGCCTGGTGCTATGAGCATCGTTATCTTGATGACGAGCGTTTTGCCTCACGGTTTCTCGCCAGCCGCGGCCGTAAAGGATATGGGCCCGCGCGCATCCGGCAGGAGCTGAACCAGAAAGGGGTGGCCAGGGAGTCCATCGAAAAAGCGATGCGCGAATGCGATACTGACTGGTGCGAGCTGGCCAGAGAACAGGCGATTCGTAAATACGGCGAACCGCTGCCGCGTGAGTTTTCAGAAAAAGTTAAAATCCAGCGCTTTTTGCTCTACCGCGGCTTTCTGATGGAAGATATTCAGGATATCTGGCGTAATTTTGCCGATTGAACGCATGCGGGATTTTACTTCCCACTAAAGAAAACTTATCTTATTCCCACTTTTTCCAGTAGCTGGTCTGTCCAACGGTTTACCGATACAGGCTGGCTACGACATTTCGTTAGCTTGATTTCAGGATAATTATGAGCAAGAGCACCGCTGAGATCCGTCAGGCGTTTCTCGATTTTTTCCATAGTAAGGGACACCAGGTTGTTGCCAGCAGCTCCCTGGTACCGAACAACGATCCGACTCTGCTGTTTACCAACGCCGGGATGAACCAGTTCAAGGATGTGTTCCTTGGTCTCGACAAGCGTAATTATTCCCGCGCCACAACCTCACAGCGTTGCGTGCGTGCGGGCGGTAAACACAACGACCTGGAAAACGTCGGTTACACCGCGCGTCACCATACGTTCTTCGAAATGCTGGGTAACTTCAGCTTCGGCGACTACTTCAAACACGATGCTATTCAATATGCGTGGGAACTGCTGACCGGTGAAAACTGGTTCAACCTGCCGAAAGAGCGTCTGTGGGTTACCGTCTATGAAACCGATGACGAAGCCTACGAAATCTGGGAAAAAGAAGTCGGTATCCCGCGCGAGCGTATTATTCGCATCGGTGATAACAAAGGCGCGCCATACGCGTCTGACAACTTCTGGCAGATGGGTGATACCGGCCCTTGCGGTCCGTGCACCGAGATCTTCTACGATCACGGCGACCATATCTGGGGTGGGCCTCCGGGCAGCCCGGAAGAAGACGGCGATCGCTACATTGAGATCTGGAACATCGTGTTCATGCAGTTCAACCGTCAGGCCGACGGTACGATGGAGCCGCTGCCGAAGCCTTCCGTCGATACCGGTATGGGTCTGGAGCGTATTGCCGCGGTTCTGCAGCATGTTAACTCCAACTACGAAATTGATCTGTTCAGCACCCTGATCAAAGCCGTTGCGAACGTTACCGGCGCGACCGATCTGAACAACAAATCGCTGCGCGTTATCGCGGACCACATTCGTTCCTGTGCGTTCCTGATTGCCGACGGCGTTATCCCGTCGAATGAAAACCGTGGCTACGTGCTGCGTCGTATCATTCGTCGTGCCATCCGTCACGGCAACATGCTGGGCGCGAAGGACACCTTCTTCTATAAACTCGTTGGGCCACTGATTGGCGTGATGGGTGCTGCCGGTGATGAGCTGAAACGCCAGCAGGCGCAGGTAGAGCAGGTTCTGAAAACCGAAGAAGAGCAGTTTGCGCGTACACTTGAGCGCGGCCTGGCGCTGCTGGACGAAGAGCTGGCGAAACTTAAGGGCGACACGCTGGATGGCGAAACCGCTTTCCGCCTGTACGACACCTACGGCTTCCCGGTTGACCTGACGGCGGACGTTTGCCGCGAGCGCAACATCAAAGTTGACGAAGCGGGCTTCGAAGCCGCGATGGAAGAGCAGCGTCGTCGTGCGCGTGAGTCCAGCGGTTTCGGTGCGGACTACAACGCGATGATTCGCGTTGATAGCGCGTCTGAATTCAAAGGTTATGACGCGCTGGAACTGACCGGCAAAGTGACCGCCCTGTTTGTTGACGGTAAAGCCGTGGACAGCATCAGCGCGGGTCAGGATGCGGTTGTCATTCTGGACAAAACGCCATTCTACGCGGAGTCCGGCGGTCAGGTTGGCGATAAGGGCGAACTGA
This sequence comes from Enterobacter sp. UPMP2060, assembly GCF_053709655.1. Lineage (NCBI taxonomy): Bacteria > Pseudomonadati > Pseudomonadota > Gammaproteobacteria > Enterobacterales > Enterobacteriaceae > Enterobacter > Enterobacter sp. UPMP2060. The sequence goes on along the minus strand of NZ_JBSKJQ010000006.1, from coordinate 95,764 downwards.
AAGGCAACGGCTTTAGCTTTAGCGTCAGCGACACCCAGAAATACGGTCAGGCGATTGGTCACCAGGGCAAACTGGTTTCCGGTTCTCTGAAAGTGGGCGAGGGCGTACAGGCTAACGTGGATGAAGCTCGCCGCGCGCGCATTCGTCTGAACCACTCTGCAACCCACCTGATGCACGCAGCCCTGCGCGACGTACTCGGTACCCACGTTGCACAGAAAGGTTCTCTGGTTAACGACAAAGTGCTGCGTTTCGACTTCTCGCATTTTGAAGCGATGAAACCGTCTGAGATCCGCGCGGTGGAAGATCTGGTGAACGCGCAGATCCGTCGTAACCTGCCAATCGAGACCCACATCATGGAGCTCGAGGACGCCAAGAAAAAAGGTGCGATGGCGCTGTTTGGTGAGAAATATGACGACCGCGTTCGCGTGCTGAGCATGGGCGACTTCTCTACCGAGCTGTGCGGCGGTACGCACGCATCGCGCACCGGTGACATCGGCCTGTTCCGCATTGTTTCCGAGTCGGGTACGGCGGCAGGCGTGCGTCGTATTGAAGCGGTGACCGGTGAAGGTGCGATTGCCAGCCTGCATGCGCAGAGCGATCAGCTGCACGACATCGCGCAGCTGCTGAAAGGCGATAGCCAGAACCTGGGCGAGAAAGTGCGCGTTGCGCTGGATCGCACGCGTCAGCTGGAAAAAGAGCTGCAGCAGCTGAAAGAGCAGGCTGCGGCGCAGGAGAGTGCAAGCCTCTCCAGCAAGGCTGTAGACATTAAGGGCGTCAAACTGCTGGTCAGCGATCTGGCGGGCGTTGAGCCTAAGATGCTGCGTACTATGGTCGACGATCTCAAGAACCAGCTTGGTTCTACCGTTATCGTGCTGGCGACAGTGGCAGAAGGTAAGGTTTCTCTGATTGCGGGCGTCTCTAAGGATGTGACCGACCGCGTTAAAGCAGGGGAACTGATTGGTATGGTCGCTCAGCAGGTGGGCGGCAAGGGGGGCGGTCGTCCGGACATGGCGCAAGCCGGTGGTACGGATGCAGCGGCACTTCCGCAAGCTTTGGCCAGCGTTGAAAGCTGGGTAAGCGCGAAACTGTAATAACTACAAAGCACAAGCAGACGCCATAGCGGTAACGTTATGGCGTCTTGTTCACTGTGCTATCGATAACGATAAAGTCAGGTTGAGTTTGTGTATATCGGCTAAACTTACGTTTAACAGAATGTGATGCCGTGACTGCTTACACTTTACGTGTTTGTCATCGCTTACTTTTTGGCGTTATATGATGGATAATGCCGGGATACAAGAGACCCGACTCTTTTAATCTTTCAAGGAGCAAAGAATGCTGATTCTGACTCGTCGAGTTGGTGAGACCCTCATGATTGGGGATGAGGTCACCGTGACAGTTTTAGGGGTAAAGGGTAACCAGGTACGTATTGGTGTTAACGCTCCTAAAGAAGTATCTGTCCACCGTGAAGAGATCTACCAGCGTATCCAGGCTGAAAAATCCCAGCAGTCCAGTTACTGATATTGTCGCGTCTCGCTGTCGGGCGAGACGCAACCCTCCTGTCATTTTTCCTGCTCAACGTTACCGTTTAATTTCAAACGCTCTCTTTTTAACCACTCCGTTACCCTAAACTCGCCCTTACGCCGCTATTTCTGCAAAGGTTTTCTGTGAAGATGCCTGCAAAATCCGCTTATAAAACACCCTCTTTGCGGCTTTTACATGCGAATTGCGTGTGATTTGTGCAAACGATAAAAGCTTTTGGAAAATTGTTTGACTTATAAGTCCCAGAAAGTAATATATGCGCCACGCAGCGACGAGAAGCTCTTAACGAGTAACTCGAAGCACTCGAAAGAGGCGTTGTGTGGTGAGGTGGCCGAGAGGCTGAAGGCGCTCCCCTGCTAAGGGAGTATGCGGTCAAAAGCTGCATCCGGGGTTCGAATCCCCGCCTCACCGCCATTTTGCATCCGTAGCTCAGCTGGATAGAGTACTCGGCTACGAACCGAGCGGTCGGAGGTTCGAATCCTCCCGGATGCACCATTTACTATTTCTGAAAGCAGTACCCTGATGCATCCGTAGCTCAGCTGGATAGAGTACTCGGCTACGAACCGAGCGGTCGGAGGTTCGAATCCTCCCGGATGCACCATATTCTCCGAGATAATAGCCACGCTGTTGTTTCAAGTTCTGCGAGTTAATCGCGAGCACCAGGGAGGATAACGTTGCTTCAGCAACGGCCCGCAGGGCGAGGCGCAGCCGAGTAATCCTCCCGGATGCACCATTTATTATTTCTGAAAGTAGTTCCCTGATGCATCCGTAGCTCAGCTGGATAGAGTACTCGGCTACGAACCGAGCGGTCGGAGGTTCGAATCCTCCCGGATGCACCATATTCTCCGAGATAATAGCCACGCTGTTGTTTCAAGGTCTGCGAGTTAATCGCAAGCACCAGGGAGGATAACGTTGCTTAAGCAACGGCCCGTAGGGCGAGGCGCAGCCGAGTAATCCTCCCGGATGCACCATCTCTTCTGTTATTCCCTTCGATGTTTATTTCTTAATCACTCTCGTAGTTATGGCTTCTCAGTCAGCGACAAAAATCACCATTTACGATAAAGTAATGCTTTGTTAATCGTTTAGCGAGAGCACGATGTACGCACAGTATGACGGTTTGATCTTCGATATGGACGGCACTCTCCTGGATACCGAACCCACGCATCGTCAAGCCTGGACTGACGTCCTGGGCCGCTACGGCATGCGTTTCGATCTTCAGGCGATGATTGCCCTCAACGGATCCCCCACCTGGCGTATTGCGCAGGCCGTGATTGAACTGAATCAGGCCGATCTCGACCCGCACCTGCTCGCGCGCGAAAAAACCGATGCGGTAAAAGCCATGCTTTTAGATACCGTGCGCCCTCTGCCGCTTATTGATGTGGTAAAAGAGTGGCACGGGCGCCGTCCGATGTCGGTAGGAACAGGCAGTGAAAGCTCGATTGCAGAAGCTTTGCTCAACCATCTTGGCCTGCGCCACTATTTTTCTGCCGTGGTCGCCGCCGATCATGTTAAACATCACAAGCCCGCACCGGACACCTTCCTGCTTTGCGCAGAATTAATGGGCGTCCCGGCGGCAAAATGTGTCGTGTTTGAAGACGCCGATTTCGGCATTCAGGCCGCGCGTGATGCCGGAATGGATGCGGTGGATGTGCGCTTACTGTGAGTGACGCGCTGTCACTTGCCTCATTATTCGCCAGCAGTTTTTTAAGCGCCACGCTGTTACCGGGAAATTCGGAAGTGGTGCTGGTGGCGATGCTGTTGTCCGGCGTGAGTCAGCCCTGGCTGCTTGTATTAATAGCAACAATGGGTAATAGCCTTGGAGGGCTGACTAACGTTATTCTTGGGCGTTTCTTTCCGCTGCGCGAAAAATCGCGCTGGCAGGAAAAGGCAGTCGGCTGGCTAAAACGCTATGGCGCTGCCACGCTGTTATTAAGCTGGATGCCTGTAATAGGCGATTTACTGTGTCTGCTGGCGGGATGGATGCGCATCTCCTGGGGACCGGTGCTCTTTTTTTTGTGCCTTGGCAAGGCGTTGCGCTATGTTCTCGTGGCGTGGGCAACACTACAGGGTATGACGTGGTGGCACTAATTGGTGGAATGAATACGCGACCTTCAATCGTCAACCATTACAATTATGCTGAGTAACATTACTTTGACAGGCGGGAGGTCAATTTGATCCCGGACGTATCTCAGGCGCTGGCCTGGCTGGAAAACCACCCTCAGGCATTGAAGGGTATTCAGCGTGGTCTTGAGCGTGAAACGCTGCGCGTTAACGCGGACGGTAGCTTAGCGACGACGGGTCACCCGAAGGCGTTAGGCTCGGCGCTGACACATAAATGGATCACAACCGATTTCGCTGAGGCACTGCTGGAGTTCATCACGCCAGTAGAGGGTGATATTGATCATATGCTGACGATCATGCGCGATATCCATCGCTACACCGCGCGCAACATGGGCGACGAACGTATGTGGCCTCTCAGCATGCCGTGCTATATCGAGCAGGGCCAGGAGATTGAGCTGGCGCAGTACGGCACGTCAAATATCGGCCGGCTGAAAACGCTCTATCGCGAAGGGCTGAAAAACCGCTACGGCGCGTTGATGCAGACGATCTCGGGCGTGCATTACAACTTCTCGCTGCCAATGGCGTTCTGGCAGGCGAAATGCGGTGAAACGGATAAAGACGCGATCTCTGAAGGCTACTTCCGCCTGATCCGCAACTATTACCGTTTCGGCTGGGTGATCCCGTATCTGTTTGGTGCCTCCCCGGCGATCTGTTCTTCGTTCCTGCAGGGGAAACCGACCACGCTGCCGTTCGAGAAGACCGAGTGCGGAATGTACTATCTCCCGTACGCCACCTCTCTGCGCCTGAGCGATCTCGGTTATACCAATAAATCGCAAAGCAATCTCGGTATTACGTTTAACGAATTGCACGAATATGTGGCAGGATTGAAGCGGGCGATCAAAACCCCGTCGGAAGAGTACGAGAAAATCGGCCTCGAAAAAGACGGCAAGCGCCTGCAAATCAACAGCAATGTGCTGCAGATTGAAAACGAGCTGTATGCGCCTATTCGTCCTAAGCGCGTAACGCGCAGCGGTGAAACCCCGTCGGATGCGCTGCAGCGCGGCGGGATCGAATACATTGAAGTGCGTTCGCTGGATATCAACCCGTTCTCACCGATTGGCGTTGATGAGCAGCAGATTCGCTTCCTGGATCTGTTTATGGTCTGGTGCGTGCTGGCGGATGCGCCGGAAATGAGTTCAGACGAACTGCTCTGTACCCGTACAAACTGGAATCGCGTGATTCTGGAAGGGCGTAAGCCGGGCCTGACGCTGGGTATTGGCTGCGAAACGGCACAGTTCCCGCTGACCAAAGTCGGCAAAGATCTGTTCCGCGACCTGAAGCGTGTTGCACGCACAATGGACAGCATCGACGGCGGCGACGCGTATCAACAGATCTGCGACCAGCTGGTGGAATGTTTTGATAATCCGGAACTGACGTTCTCAGCGCGTATTCTGCGTTCTATGATCGATCAGGGCATTGGCGGCACCGGGCGTTCACTCTCAGCGGAGTACCGCGAGATGCTGATGCAGGAGCCGTTAGAAGTGCTGAGCGAAGCGGATTTTGTCGCGGAACGCGATGCGTCCGTGGTGCGTCAGAAAGAGGTTGAAGCGGCGGATACCGAGTCGTTTGAGGCGTTTCTGGCGAAGCAGGCTTAAGCAGAAAAGAAAAAGGCCACATCGCTGTGGCCAAAATATACATCTCTGAATTCAGGGATGATGATAACAAATGCGCGTCTTTCATATACTCAGACGTGCATTCTGTAGAAGAGTTCAGTTTATTTTAAAAAAAATCACTGTCGGAGGTGACGTATGCCGTTATTAGATAGCTTTACTGTCGACCATACCCGTATGGAAGCACCTGCAGTACGCGTGGCGAAGACCATGCACACCCCGCACGGCGACACGATCACCGTCTTCGATCTGCGTTTCTGCGTGCCAAATAAAGAAGTGATGCCAGAGAAAGGCATTCATACCCTGGAACACCTGTTCGCCGGTTTCATGCGTGACCATCTGAACGGCAACGGCGTTGAGATCATCGACATCTCTCCGATGGGCTGCCGTACCGGTTTCTACATGAGCCTGATTGGCCAGCCAGAAGAGAAACGCGTCGCTGATGCGTGGAAAGCGGCGATGGAAGACGTGCTGAAGGTGAAAGAGCAGAACCAGATCCCTGAGCTGAACGTTTACCAGTGCGGTACTTACCAGATGCACTCTCTGGAAGAAGCGCAGGACATCGCGCGTCACATCATCGAGCGTGATGTTCGCGTGAACAGCAACGAAGAGCTGGCCCTGCCAAAAGAAAAACTGCAGGAACTGCACATCTAGTGCACCTTTTCCCTCTCCCTCCGGGAGAGGGTAGGGTGAGGGTGGTTTAACCCCATGACCACAACCTCAACATTCTTCTTTACCCATCGTCCACTCGTTCCGTTCGCCCATGATTACGTTCATGGTGACAGCGAGCCGTGGCATGAGCACGACTGCGCACAGCTGTTGCACACCCTGAGCGGCGTGGTTCGGGTCGATACGGCTTCGGGCTGTTGGGTTGTTCCTCCCGGTCGCGGCGTCTGGCTACCGGCGGGGACCCGCCACTCGCTTCGCATCACCGGCAACGTGGCGGCGCGAACGCTGTTTATCGATCCGCTGGCGCGGGCCGATCTCCCGGCCACCTGTCAGATCGTGCAGATCGCGCCGCTGTTGCGCGAGCTGATCCTCGTCTCTCTTGCTTTACCTGAATCGTACTCGCCCGGCAGCCGGGATGAACGCGTCTATGAACTCATTCTTGATGAAATCCGCACTATGCCTGTGCTGCCGTTTCATCTGCCGGAGCCGGAAAGCGAGGCGTTACGTCACCTGTGTCTGCAAATCCGGCAAAACGCGGGGGAGAGCTGGAGCAGCGCGCAGGCCGCGAGCATGATGAACGTGAGCGAACGCACCCTGAACCGCCATTTTCAGCAGCAGACGGGATTAAGCTACGGCGAGTGGTTGAGAAGGGCGCGCCTGCTGGAAGCCTTAGTGCGGCTGGCGCAGGGCCAGCCGGTACTACGCGTGGCGCTGGATCTGGGTTACGGCAGCCACAGCGCCTTTACGGCGATGTTTCGCCGGGTTATGGGCATCTCTCCCAGCGATTACTTTAAGAACGACTGACGGCGTTTAAAAGCGCCTGAAGCGACGCGCGCGCCACGTCGCTGTCGATGCCCACGCCCCAGCGGCTGCTCCCGTCCTGGAACAGGCAGCGGATGTAGGCCACCGAGCGGCTGTCGCTGCGTTCGCCTAACGTATGCTCGTGATAATCCTTAATCACGAACGGGGCGCTGATCCAGCGGCTTAAGCCTTGAGCGGCGGCGGACAGCAGACCGTTACCCTGACCTTCCAGCTGACGCGTTCCCCCCTGCGTAGCGATGCTTGCCGTCAAACGCAGCTGGCCGTCCTGCTGGCTGTCGCTGCGGTAGGATTGCAGCGCAAACTGCGGCGAAGCTACCAGGCCGTAGCGGGTGCGGAAAAGCTGCCACAGCGCATTTTGCGTCATCTCTTTCCCGTGGCGATCGGTTTCCTGCTGCACGTGCTGGCTGAAATCCTGCTGCAGGGTGCGGGGTAATTTCAGGCCATGATTCTGTTCGATGAGCCACGCGCTGCCGCTTTTCCCTGACTGGCTGTTTACGCGGATCACCGCTTCGTAGGTGCAGCCGATATCCTGCGGATCGACGGGCAGATACGGCATCTCCCAGCGATCGCCAGGCCTGCGGGCATCAAAGCCTTTTTTGATCGCGTCCTGGTGCGAGCCGGAGAAGGCGGTATAGGCCAGCCGTCCGGCCCACGGGTGGCGCGGATGCACCGGCAGCTGGTTGCAGGCTTCCACCACTTCCACGATCCGGTTCATATCGCTAAAGTCGAGATTCGGGCTGACGCCCTGGCTGTAGAGGTTCATCGCCAGCGTCACCAGGCAGACGTTGCCCGTGCGCTCGCCGTTACCAAATAGACAGCCCTCCACGCGATCTGCGCCCGCCATCACGGCCAACTCGGCGCTGGCGACGCCGGTACCGCGGTCGTTATGCGGATGCACGCTGATGCAGACATCCCGGCGGCGGCTGAAGTGGCGACAGAAATACTCGATCTGGTCGGCATAGACGTTCGGCGTGCTCACTTCGACGGTTGCGGGTAAGTTGATCACCATGGGCCGTTCGTCGCACGGCTGCCAGATCTCCGCCACGGCTTCACAAATCTCCAGTGCAAACTCCGGCTCGGTAAAGCAGAAGGTCTCCGGGGAATACTCATACTGCCAGCGAGTGTCCGGGTTCTCTTCACACAGCTGACGAATTAGCCGCGTGGAGCGCGTCGCCAGCTCAACGATTTGCGCTTTTTCCATGCCGAACACCAGGCGGCGGAACAGCGGGGCGGTGGCGTTATACAGATGGACGGTGGCCTGTTTCGCACCGCGCAGGGATTCGAAAGTGCGATGGATGAGATCTTCCCGCGCCTGGGTTAATACCTGAATCGTGACGTCATCCGGGATGCGGTTCTCTTCAATCAGCTGGCGAACGAAGTTGAAGTCGGTCTGCGAGGCGGAAGGGAAAGCCACCTCAATTTCTTTAAAGCCGCAGCCCAGCAGCAGATCCCAGAACTGCAGCTTGCGGGTACTGTCCATGGGCTCAGCAAGGGCCTGGTTGCCGTCGCGTAAGTCGGTTGAGAGCCAGCGCGGCGCGCGGGTGATGCGTTGCTCCGGCCAGCGGCGGTCGGGCAGGGAAAGGGTCGGATAGGGTTGGTACTTGTCGGCGGGTGTGTTCAGCATGATGCGCTCCTGTTGTCTTTTCACTATCGTGAATTGATTTCAGGAGCGCTGCTTTATCGACACTGACAATCGCTGTCGCGTTCTGGACAACGCGATTTAGTGCGCGCCACCGCCGCCGCTACCGGCGCCAAACGGTGGTTTAGCAAACCACACCAGCCCCAGCAGGACGATAAAGATCCCCGCCGATATCCAGAAAATCTCGTTGGCGGAGATAATCAGACCCTGGTTGGTGATCTGTTGGGCAATCCACCCTGACGCCTGCTGCTCCGTCATGCCCATTCCCTGCAGCTGGTTGTACATCTGCTGAGAGTTCGGGTTGAACGGGTTCACCGCTTCGGTCAGCTGGGCATGGTGCATCGATTCACGGTTCGTCCACAGGGTGGTGGTGATCGACGTACCTATCGAGCCCGCCAGCGTTCGCGTAAAGTTCGACAGGCTCGATGCGGCCGCCATGCGCTCAGGCGGTAAACCGGAAAGCGTGATGGTGGTCAGTGGCATAAAGAAACACGCCACGGCAAAGCCCTGAATAAACTGCGGCCACGCGGACGCGCCAAAGTCCATTCCCGGTTCGAACGTATACGCGCGCCAGTAGAAGCACACGGCGTACATGATAAAGCTGAACGTCACCAGCCGGCGCATGTCGAGCTTGTGGGCGAAGCGGCCAATAATCGGCGACAGCAGAACCGGAATCAATCCAACCGGCGCCGAGGCTAAACCTGCCCAGGTTGCGGTGTAGCCGTATACCTCCTGCAACAGCTGCGGCAGCAGTACAATCGCGCCGAAGTAGAGCATGTAGGCGAGGCTGATACACAGACAGCCTATGGTGAAGTTTCGCGACTTAAACAGCGACAGGTCGACTATCGGGTTATCGTCCGTCAGCTCCCAGACAATCAGGAAGCTCAGCGACACCACCGCGACAATCGTCAGGATGATGATCTCCCGGGAGTTGAACCAGTCCAGCTCTTTGCCCTGGTCGAGCATGACCTGCAGGCTACCGATGCCGACAACCAGCAGTGCCAGACCAATGGCGTCGATACGCCGCTGTTCCGTCCGGGTTTCTCTGCCGCGCAGCGACTGGAGCGTCAGCATTACCACGAGGGCGCCAATCGGTACGTTGATGAAGAAGATCCAGCCCCAGTGATAGTTGTCGCTGATATAGCCGCCTAAGATAGGCCCGCAAATCGGCGCGACAATCACGGTCATTGACCACAGCGCCAGCGCAATCGAGCGTTTGGCTGGCGGGTAGTTGTTCAGCAGTAAGCTCTGCGACAGCGGGATCAGCGGCCCGGCGACAATCCCCTGAATGACGCGGAAGAAAATCAGCATCGTCAGGCTGCTGGACATGCCGCACGCCCAGGAGGCAAGAACGAACAATACCGTTGACCAGAGGAACAGCTTCACTTCACCGACGCGCTTTGCCAGCCAGCCGGTAATCGGAATGGAGATGGCGTTTGCCACCCCAAACGAGGTAATGACCCAGGTCCCCTGGCTCAGCGACGAGCCAAGGTTACCGGCGATGGTCGGGATCGCCACGTTTGCGATGGTGGAGTCCAGCACCTGCATGAATGTCGCCAGCGACAGCGCGATGGTCATAATGACCAGCTGCGCGCCTTCCAGCGGTTTTTGCGGCTTTTGCTGTTGCATAACGCTCACCTTCGGATTAACCGGCGTTTGCCTTCACGATGTCATCGATCAGCTTGTTGACCGGATCGAGGCTAATTTCACGGGCGTTACTTTCATAAGCCGGGCTGCTGCGCACCTGGCTTGCCAGGATCTGACCGTCGCGGTTGGCGGTGTCGACCGTCACCAGCGTTGAGAGGCCGATACGCAGCGGGTGATCCGCAAGCTGTTTGGCATCCAGCTCAATACGCACGGGCAGACGCTGAACCACTTTGATCCAGTTACCGGTGGCGTTTTGCGCAGGCAGCAGGGAGAAAGCGCTGCCGGTCCCCATGTCCAGGCCGACCACTTTACCGGTGTACTTCACGTCATCGCCATAGATGTCGCTGACAACCGTCGCGCTCTGGCCGATACGCATATGGGCAAGCTGCGTCTCTTTAAAGTTGGCGTCTACCCACAGATTGTCTGCCGGCACGACCGCCATCAGCGGCGTGGTTGGGCTAATCTGCGCCCCTGGCTGGACGGAACGACGGGAGACATAGCCGGTCATCGGGCTGACGATTTTGGTACGCTGCAGGGCAAGCCACGCGTTGCGCACTTCGGTCGCCGCCTGCTGTACGGCAGGCTGGTTTTCCAGACTGGTGCCCAGCACCATCGCCTGGTTGGCGTTGTACTGTTGAATCGCCACATCCAGCTGTGCCTGAGCGCTGGCAACGGCGTCGCGGGCGTGCTGCAGCTCTTCACGGCCAATCAGGTTGGCGCTGCCGAGCGGTACGCGGCGGTTCAGATCGCTCTGCGCCTGCGCTAGCGCCGTTTTCTGCACGTCGATGTTGGCCTGCAGCTGTTTGCTGTTGATCATCAGCTGGCGGGTCTGACGGACGCTGGAGGCCAGCGTGGTCTGTGCTTTTTCAAACGCCTGCTGGGCGTCGGTTGGATCGAGGGTCACCAACACATCGCCTTTTTGCACAAAGTCGGTATTGTCAGCCCAGACTTTCGTCACGCTGCCCGACACCTGCGCCATAATTTGTACCTGGTTCCCTGCCACGTACGCGTCGTCAGTCTCTTCAGCATGACGCAGTACTAAAAACCAATAGATCCCATATGCCACGGCAATAATGATAAAGAGCAAGGTCAACAGAAGAAGGGCGCTCTTACGTTTGCCTTTCTTGTTGGCCGGTTGCTGCGGGGTAGTGCTCTCCGCATTTGCGCTCATTGTTGTTCTCCACGATCTTCTTATTTTCACATCGGCTGAGCCGACCTGTTGTCAGAAAGGCCAGCACTGTGACGTGCTGGCCTGTCGGTTTTCTTATGAATCTGGAATGGTGAGCGTGTCGTCGCGTTAGCGCAGCGCCTCAAGAACGGCGCCGTCTTCATCCATCTGGTCCAGACGGGTGAGCAGCTTGCGAGTGATGTGCTCAAGCTGGTCGCGCTCGGCGGTGCTGAGGACAGACCAGAGTTTGTGCAGGCAATTGTGCTGAGGTGGCAGCACCTCGCGCAGGAACTGGTGACCTTTATCGGTCAGTTGCAGATGCAGGCAGCGGCGATCGTTGTCGCTTTCACGGCGCTCAATCCAGCCGCGCTTTTCGAGTTCATCGGCAATACGGGTCGCATTGGTACGGGAGGAGCCCAGCGCGCAGCTCAGTTCGGAAGGCTGAATGCTGTGATTTTCCTGAGACTCCAGCGTAATCAACGCCATAAACAACGTCTCGTTAATCCCTTGAGCTTTCAGCATTTTATTACGGTTTTCCAGTAGCTTACCCTGCATGTGCATGCACAGGCGAGTCAGCAGGATTTCCTGATACGGGAAGTCCTCATGGCGACTGGCGCGGAATTTAAGCATTTGTTCAATGGGCGTAAACGAACTATCCATTTGGGCATAACCTCATTAATTACAGCCGATATAGTAACGATAGTGACAAATAATGTAAATGAATTATTTGTGCGGTTATATCCGCCAAACTTATGTCACCATCAGAAAGCGCCGGGTAAGTCCGTGACCCGGTGAGCACAGAAAGCGTTGGGTGTGAACCCGCTGAAGAGAGGATGTGAGGACGGGGGTCTGAACTATTCATGCCGATTGTAAATATGTCACCCACATTAAAATTTCTGGGATAAATGATTACGTTTACATTAACAGAGTGAAGGGCCTCTTAACACCCTAAGAGGCCAACTCAATGTAAATGTTAGTTAATTGCATCCTGGCGGTGATAACCGCGCCACCATACTAGCAGGTTGAGGGTGGCGACGATGGCCCCGATCGCGCATACCCCCGACCAGCCCGCATGCTGCCACGCCGACGCTGAAATAAGCGAACCCGCTGCGCCGCCGATGAAGTAGCTGGTCATGTATCCGGCCGTCAGGCGGTTACGCGCCTCTGGCTTCACGCGATAGATGACGGTCTGATTGGTGATGTGAACGCCCTGAACGGTGAGATCGAGCACCAGGATACCGACGATCAACGCCAGCACCGAGATGTGTCCGTACCAGATCGCCGCCCAGGAGAGCAGAAGTAAAACCAGCCCTGCTGAGGTGGTCAGGTGGGATTTGCCCTTGTCGGCCAGCCCGCCAGCGGGGCGTGCGCCCAGCGCGCCTGCGGCACCGGCCAGGCCGAACAGGCCAATCACCCCTTCGGAATAATTGAACGGCGGCGCGGCCAGCAGAAACGCCATTGACGTCCAGAGAATGCTGAAGTTAGCGAAGGTGAAACAGCCCAGCAGGGCGCGGGTGCGCAGAAGCTTGTCCTGCGTAAACAGGCTGAAAACGGAGGCCAGCAGCTGAGGATAGTTCAGGTGGTTTTCCTGCTTCACCTTTGGCAGCCCGCGCCACAGCGCCAGCGCCATAACGACCATCAGCACGCTCGCCACCCAGTATACGGTGCGCCAGCCGCCGAGGCTTGCCAGCAGCCCGGCAACGGTACGCGCCAGCAAAATCCCCAGCAGCAGGCCGCTCATGATGGTGCCCACCACCTTGCCGCGTTTTTCCGGAGAGGCGAGGGTCGCGGCGAGCGGGACCAGGATTTGCGCCACCACGGAGAACAGCCCGGTAAGCGCGGTTCCGACGATCATCATCGTCAGCGACTGGCTGCTGGCGGTGATCAGCATCCCACCGGCGGCCAGCAGGGTCATGGAGACGATCAGCATTCGGCGTTCAAACATATCGCCGAGCGGCACCAGGAACAGCAGCCCGGCGGCATAGCCCAGCTGTGCTGCGGTAACGATAAAGCCTGCGGAGCTGGCGGAGAGATTGAACGCGCGGGCGATGGTGTCGAGAAGGGGTTGTGCGTAATAGTTGCTGGCGACCGCCAGACCCGTTGCCACGGACATTAAAAGGATGAGTGCGGGGCTAAGCCCTTGAGCTGTTTTAGTCATTAGTTTCAGGAATCGTTAGTTGAGTGATTATTTTTCCGGAAACCATAATAGCTAATGATTGTGAAAGTTGGGGGATTGTTGGGTGATGTATTGTGCGGTTTAGGGGGATTGTGCGGTTTGATCCCCTCACCCTGGCCCTCTCCCAAGGGGAGAGGGAGGTCATCGTCCCCTCTCCCTTTGGGAGAGGGTTAGGGTGAGGGGTAGGGTTTTGTTTTTACTTCTGCGCCGCAAGCGCCTCTTTAACCCAGCCGTCAAACTGCTGCTGGTGGGCTTTGATCCAGCCGTCCACGTGGCCTTTCACATCCGCTTCAGACGATTTGCCCGCATGCATCATCGCGTTCTGGGCATTGATGTCCGCCAGCGGCAGCTTCATCACCGAGAACAGCTTCGCCGCCGCCGGGTTTTTCTCCGCCCAGGCTTTGTTGGCCACGATATGCATGGTGTTCACCGGGAAGCCGTAGTTCATGCCGTTCGGCAGTTTTGTGTCGATATCCTTCTGCTCGCCCGGCAGGGAGGAGAACGGCACCTGCAGCCACACCACGTCTTTGCCCGGCTTCAGCACGTCGCTTACCCAGTACGGCGTCCAGGTGTAGTAGATCACCGGTTTCCCCTCTTTGAAGCGGGCAATGGTGTCGGCCATCATCGCTGAATAGTTGCCGTGGCTCACGTCGACCGTTTTCGCCAGATCGAATGCTTTGTTCTGGTGGTTAATTACCGCTTCACAGCCCCAGCCCGGCGAGCAGCCCATCATGTCGGCCTTGCCGTCACCGTTGGTGTCGAACAGCCTGGCGATCTTCGGATCTTTCAGCTGTTCAATATTGGTGATGTGGTACTGGTCCGCAGTTTTCTTGTCAATCAGATACCCCTGCGCCGCACCCGTCACGAAGGTCCCTTCGCGAAAGAACTTCTTGTCACCGCCGGCGGCGGCATACATGTCGTCGTGCAGCGGCTGCCAGTTGACGGCGGTAAAGGTGGCGTCACCGGAGGCAATCGAGGTGTAGCCCACGTTGTAATCTACTTCGCTCGGCGTGTTAACCGTATAGCCCAGCTTCTCCAGCGCGCGGCTGACGATCAGGGTCTGGAAGCTCTCTTCCGAAATGGTGCTCTGCACCGGCTGTACGGTAATGCCTTTGCCAGGCAGGTCAGCCGCAAACGCGCTGGTGGAGACAAGGGTGGCAAACGCTGTGGCAAAAAGTACGTTATGTCGCATCGTTGTTCCTTATTTTGTAAATGGACGGGTCAGTAACCCGACAGGGCCGGTGGTATACCAGCGACGGTTGCCGCGACTGCGTGAATCACGACCGACGGCCTGAGTCAGGCGGTCAAGGATAATGGCGAGGATCACAATGCCGACGCCGCCGACGGTCGCCAGCCCCATATCGAGACGGCCAATGCCGCGCAGCACCATCTGACCCAGTCCGCCAACGGCGATCATCGAGGCAATGACCACCATCGACAGGGCCAGCATCAGCGTCTGGTTAACGCCCGCCATGATGGTCGGCATAGCCAGCGGAAGCTGAACCTTAAACAGCATCTGGCGCGGACTGGCGCCGAACGAGCGTGACGCTTCGATCAGGTCCGCAGGCACCTGGTTAATCCCCAGAATGGTCAGACGAATAATCGGCGGCAGGGCGAAGATAATGGTCACTACCACCCCCGGCACGTTGCCGATGCCGAACAGCATCACGATAGGCACCAGATAGACGAACGCCGGGGTGGTCTGCATCGCATCCAGCAGGGGACGAATTATCTTCGCCGCTCGCGGGCTGCGCGCCAGCCAGATCCCCATCGGCAGGCCGATGACAATGCAAAAGAGCAGGGCGGTCAGCACCAGCGCCAGGGTGATCATCGCCTGCGACCACGCGCCAATCGCGCCGATAGCGATCAGAGAGATCAGCGTGGCGACCCCCATGCCCGCGCTACCGAACTGCCAGGCGATCAGGGAGAACAGGATAATCGCCACCGGCGCCGGCATGCCCAGCATCAGCTGCTGGAAGCCGTTCAGGATGTAATCCACCGGGACGCGGATCCCCTGGAAGACCGGACGGAAGTGCGTGACCACCCAGTCGATCCCCTCTGTGACCCAGCTGTCCAGCGGGATCAGCGTTTTATGGAACGGATCCATGATGTTGAAGTGTTCTGGCGCAGGCGCGGGTGCGCTGTTGAGCCAGTCTGCCGCGCCGCCGCCATCGGTCGGCGCTGGCGTGGAACCCCACGCGTCGGCGGATTGCGCAGCGCTGTCCGCTGCCTCAGTGGCGCCCCACGGGTTAGATTGATCTGTCATTGTTTGCCCCCTCGCGATCTAAAGCCTGCAGCAGCATCCTTTTTGAGATGATGCCGACGTACTGTTGTTCCTCACCCACGACCGGCACGGCGCACGGCGCCTGGCCCACGTGAGAGAGCAACTCGCTGAGCGGCGTTTCGGCGTCCACGGCAAGCGGAGCGTCAATTAACGCCGCATCGATTCCCTGGTTCTCAGTAAGAGCCGTTTTCAGGGAGTCGATGGAGACAACGCCAACAAATTTATTGCCGCGTTCAACCAGATAACCGTATTCACGGTCTTCATCCTGCAGCAGCTTCAGCGCCGAGCGCGGGCCGAAGCCTGGCGTTTTACGGATAATGCCGTTTGGCGTTCGGCGGGCAATATCTTTGGCGCTAAAGACCTGGCTAATATCCACGCCGCGGAAGAAGGTGCGCACATAATCGTTCGCCGGATTATTGAGAATTTCATCCGGCGTGCCGACCTGCACCACTTCACCGTTTTGCATAATGGCAATGCGGTCGCCAATACGCATGGCTTCATCCAGATCGTGGGAAATAAAGACAATCGTTCGCTGATGTTTAGCCTGTAATTTTACCAGCTCATCCTGCATCTCGGTGCGAATTAACGGATCGAGGGCGGAGAAGGCTTCATCCATTAATAATATGTCTGGATTAATGGCTAATGCTCGGGCTAATCCCACGCGCTGACGCATACCGCCGGAAAGTTCATCCGGGTACGCATGCGCATAATTTTCCAGCCCGACCTGACGCAGCGCATCAAGGGCTTTTTCCTGACGTTCCTGAGCCGGCGTGCCGGCTAATTCCATGCCGAAAGCGGTATTATCCAGCACAGTCATGTGCGGCATCAGCGCGAATGACTGGAACACCATTGCGATCTTCTTTCTGCGCACCTCGCGAAGCTCTGCGTCTGATATTCTGGCGATATCCACGCCGTCAATCAGCACCTGCCCGCGGGTGGGTTCAATCAGGCGATTGAGAAGGCGAACCATAGTGGATTTACCCGAACCGGATAATCCCATGATGACAAAAATCTCGCCTTCTTCAATGGCCAGACTGGCGTCTTTAACGCCAAGCGATAGCCCGGTTTTTTCCAGAATTTGCTCTTTCGTAAGGCCTTTCTCAATATATTTGAATGCGCGCTGCGGGTGCTCGCCAAATACTTTATAAAGATTTTTCACTTCTAATTTAATTGCCATGCAATAGAGAGTGTCCTGTTATTTGTTTATGCCGATATGATTACCATGGTAAATTGTTAACGGGCATAACCCTAACATACTGAGAATCTGAGACAACCCTGAGTCGGGCTAAGGGCGGAATTTTGAAGTAAGCGAAACGGCTGAATTTCCCATGAATAAAGGGCTGAGGGCGGTTTGAATTTTTCTCAATTTTTTGCTGCTGCATCGGGAAATTTCGCCTGAATCGAAATGATTCAGGCGAATATGACGTGGAAATTACAGTGTAGTTGTTTTGTAAATATTAGAGCGGGAGTTGTTGGGTTTATATTAAATTAACGAACGTTAGCGTTCATTAAAAATCCCAGTCTTCATCCTCGGTTTCCACCGCTTTGCCCATCACATACGATGAGCCAGATCCCGAGAAGAAATCGTGGTTTTCGTCGGCATTGGGCGACAGCGCGGCCAGAATCGCCGGGTTCACCTCCGCCATCTCCGGCGGGAAAAGCGCGTCGTAGCCCAGGTTCATCAGCGCCTTGTTGGCGTTGTAGCAGAGGAAGGCCTTCACGTCGTCCTCCCAGCCGGTGCCGGCGTAGAGTTCCTCGGTATAGCTCAGCTCGTTGTCGTACAGATCCATCAGCAAATCGAGCGCAAAGCCTTTAAGCTCCTCGCGCTTCGCCTCGCTGATTTTCTCCAGCCCTTTCTGATACTTATAGCCAATGTAATACCCGTGCACCGCTTCATCGCGAATGATGAGCCGAATCAAATCGGCGGTGTTGGTGAGCTTGCCCCGGCTCGACCAGTACATGGGCAGCCAGAAGCCGGAATAAAAGAGGAAAGATTCCAGGAACACGCTGGCGATCTTTTTCTTCAGCGGCTCGTCGGCGCGGTAATATTCCAGAACCAGCTCCGCCTTTCTCTGTAGTGACTCGCTCTCTTCACTCCAGGCGTAGGCCGCGTCCACGTCTTTGGTCTGGCACAGGGTGGAGAAAATCGAGCTGTAGGAGCGGGCATGCACCGCTTCCATAAAGCTGACGTTCGACATCACCGCCTCTTCGTGCGGCGTCAGCGCATCGCTCATCAGAGCCGGTGCACCGACGGTATTCTGAATGGTGTCCAGCAGCGTCAGGCCAGTAAAGACGCGGATCGTCAGCTGCTGTTCGGCGTGGCCGAGCGTTTGCCAGGCCGGAATATCGTTGGAGAGCGGAACCTTTTCCGGCAGCCAGAAGTTGCTGGTCAGGCGGTTCCATACCTCCAGGTCTTTATCGTCCTGGATTTTGTTCCAGTTAACGGCACTCACGCGTGACAGTTTCATCCTTTCTCCTTACAGCGCGCAGGACACGCAGCCTTCGATTTCGGTGCCTTCCAGCGCAAGCTGGCGCAGGCGAATGTAGTAGAGCGTTTTGATGCCTTTCTTCCAGGCGTAGATTTGCGCTCTGTTGATATCCCGCGTGGTGGCGGTGTCCGGGAAGAACAGCGTCAGCGACAGCCCCTGATCCACATGTTTTGTCGCCTCCGCGTAGGTATCGATGATTTTCTCCGGGCCGATCTCATACGCGTCCTGATACAGCGCCAGGTTCTCATTGGTCATAAACGGGGCAGGGTAGTAAACGCGCCCGGTTTTGCCTTCCTTACGAATTTCAATTTTCGACACGATCGGGTGAATGCTCGACGTGGCGTGGTTGATGTAGGAAATCGATCCGGTCGGCGGGACGGCCTGCAGGTTCTGGTTATAAATGCCGTAGCGCATCACCTCGTCTCGCAACTGCTGCCACATCTCTCGCGTCGGCAGGGTAATCCCCGCGCGGGCAAACAGTTCGCGCACTTTTTCGGTTTTCGGCTGCCACTCGCCTTCAAGGTACTGGCTGAAATATTCCCCGCTGGCGTAGCGCGACTGCTCAAAGCCCGCGAAGCGCTGGTCGCGCTCGCGCGCCAGGATCATCGACGTATGCAGCGCGTGCCAGGTGACGGTATAGAAATAGAGGTTGGTGAAATCCAGCCCCTCCGGACTGCCGTAGGCGATGCCTTCCCGCGCCAGATAGCCGTGCAGGTTCATCTGCCCCAGCCCGATGGCGTGCGACGCGGCGTTGCCCGCCTCAATGGACGGCACGCTGCGGATGTGGCTCATGTCCGACACTGCCGTCAGCCCGCGAATGGCGGTCTCCACCGTGCGGCCAAAGTCCGGGGAGTCCATGGTGTGGGCAATATTCAGCGACCCGAGGTTGCAGGAAATATCTTTCCCGATGTCCGCGTAGTCCAGGTTTTCGTCGTAGGTGGAGGCGCTGTTGACCTGCAAAATCTCCGAGCACAGGTTGCTCATGTTGATTCGCCCGGCAATCGGGTTCGCGCGGTTCACCGTATCCTCAAACATGATGTAGGGATAGCCGGACTCAAACTGGATCTCCGCCAGCCGCTGAAAGAAATCGCGGGCGTTGATGGTTTTTTTGCGGATACGATCGTCGGCCACCAGTTCGTCATAAAGTTCGCTGATGGCCACGTCGCCAAACGCTTTGCCGTAAATACGCTCGATGTCGTACGGCGAGAAGAGCGCCATCTCGGCATTCTCTTTGGCCAGCTTAAAGGTGATGTCCGGGATCACCACGCCGAGCGACAGGGTTTTGATGCGAATTTTTTCGTCGGCGTTTTCGCGTTTGGTATCGAGAAAACGCAGAATGTCCGGGTGGTGCGCGTGCAGGTAAACCGCGCCCGCGCCCTGACGCGCGCCAAGCTGGTTGGCATAGGAGAAGGCATCTTCCAGCATCTTCATCACCGGGATCACGCCGGAGGACTGGTTTTCGATGCGCTTGATCGGCGCGCCCGCTTCACGCAGGTTCGAGAGCAGAAACGCCACGCCGCCGCCGCGTTTGGAAAGCTGCAGCGCCGAGTTCACCGCGCGGCCAATCGACTCCATATTGTCTTCGATACGCAGCAGGAAGCAGGAGACCAGCTCGCCGCGCTGGGCTTTGCCGCAGTTGAGGAAGGTCGGCGTGGCGGGCTGGAAGCGTCCGGAAAGGATCTCGTCGGCGAGCTGCTCCGCCAGCGCTTCATCACCCTGCGCCAGGGTCAGCGCCACCATCGCCACGCGATCTTCAAAGCTTTCTAAGTAGCGTTTACCGTCAAAGGTTTTCAGGGTGTAGCTGGTGTAATACTTCCACGCGCCGAGGAAGGTCTGGAAACGAAAGCCTCTGGCGTGGGCGCGCTCAAACAGCTTCACCACAAAGGCGCGGTCGTAGCGGGTGAGCATGCGCGCGTCGTAGTAGCCCTCGTTAACCAGATAGTCGAGACGTTCATTCTGGCTTGCAAACGTCACGCTGTTGGGCCGCACGTGGGCGGCAAAAAAGGCGTCCACCGCCTCACGATCTTTATCGAACTGAATGCGCCCCTCCCGATCGTAGAGGTTAAGCATGGCGTTTAATGCGTGGTAATCCGGTGTCGCCTGAATCACCCGTTCTGCGGTTGTCGTTGCCAAAATTCGTTCACTCCTTTACGCACGTTTTCGACGTCCTGCTGTGTCCCCATCAGCTCAAAACGATAGAGATACGGCACGCCGCATTTTTGAGAAATGACATCCCCGGCGCGGCCAAAGGCATCGCCGAAATTGCGATTCCCCGCCGCGATCACGCCGCGGATTAGCCCGCGGTTATGAGGATCGTTCAGAAAGCGGATCACCTGGCGAGGCACGGCTCCTGCCGTGCCGCCGCCGCCATAGCTGGGCACCACCAGAATGTAAGGTTCCTCTACCCGGATCCGCTCCCGCTCGTTCAGCGGAATGCGCACCGCAGGCAGCCCGACGCGCTCAATAAAGCGGAGCGTGTTTTCCGAGCTGCTGGAGAAGAAAACCAGCCCACTCATGCCCGGGCGGCCTGAGCGCTCAGGCGGTTAATCATGTCCGGGCGGAAGCCAGACCAGCTTGTTTCCCCGGCGACCACCACCGGAAGCTGACGAAAACCCTGCTTGCGCAGGGTATCTGCGGCCTCGGGGACCTGGTCAACATTCACCATTTCAAACGCCACGCCGCGGCTTTCCATTGCCCGTTTGGTCGCGTGGCACTGAACACAATTGTTACGAGTGTAAATAATAATGCTCATGATTCGTATTTCCATTTAAAATGAGGGTACGGCGCGAATCATCGCGTCGGGTTGTGTATGTCTTGCTAAAAGGAATACTAGATGTAGTTGTCTTAAGTTTCAACCATACAAGATATGGGAAATTTAGATTGATATCGCCCCTGTGATGAGCACAGCGGGGCAGGGCAGGCTGTACGGGTTTTTCAGGCTAACGGGCATAAAAATGCCCCGGCGCCTGAGGCTACCGGGGCAGAATACGCGGGATTATTTACGCAGGCTGAGCAGGGCACCGACGAAGATGCCGACCGCCGCGACGGTTCCCAGAGTACATAGCGGTTTTTCACGCACGAAGGTCGTAGCACAGCTTGCCATGTCGCAGGCAGCCTGCGTGGCGCGTGAACGTCCGTTCATACGGGCGCGGGTTTCACGGAGCAGAGACTGAGCCTTACGCTTTGCGGCATCCGCTTCGTCCTTCGCGTCACTTCCCCAGGACTTCAACACCTCTTCCAGCGTGTCCGCTAATTGGCTGACATCATTACGAATATCCTGAGCGTCGTCGTTAATATCGTTTCGGTTCGGTCTGTTAAACATACGATCCTCCGTAATTTTGTGTTCCCGTTCAGTTTAGTTCAGAAATTTAATATCTGAAGCGCATCACGCGTTATCCGGCAGTTTATGGACTATTCTGAAAGCCCTGCTATTGCTGAATACTGTAAGGTTGCCGGGCAGGAAAAGATAACGAGGAAAAGATATGTATTTACGACCTGACGAGGTGGCACGCGTTCTTGAAAAAGAGGGATTCACCATGGATGAGGTGACGCCAAAAGCGTATGGATATCGCCGCGGCGAGAATTATGTTTATGTTAATCGCGAAGCAAGAATGGGACGTACCGCTCTCATTATTCACCCGACGCTGAAAGACAGAAGTCTGTCATTTGCTGAGCCTGCCTCGGATATTAAAACCTGCGATCATTATCAGCAATTTCCGCTCTATTTAGGCGGTGAACGGCATGAGCATTATGGTATTCCGCACGGTTTCAGCTCGCGTATGGCGCTGGAGCGATTTTTGAAGGGACTGTTTGGCGACGTACAGTAAATCCGCGACTGGCGTGCGCCAGTCGCTTCACATCACGCTTTTGCCTGGCTGTACTGGCTGACCTTAAACAGGCGGCGACAGTAGTCGAGGAAATAGCCGTAAACGGCTCCCATCAACATCGAAATAACAATATTCGAACTGACCGCCGCAGCGATCTGGTGCCAGTCTGCACCGACTGTCAGGAGAATGGCTACGTAAACCGGCGACTGGAACGTCACATACGCCAGAACGTCCGCCAGGTTTTTCACCCAGCCTGCAGGACTGATACGACGCGCGAAACGCATTACCGCATCGCGGTATAAACCGTAAGGCCATGCAATAATAATATTGACCGGGATCGCCACCAGACGAGAAGAAAGCGACTGCTCGAAGGACATTCCGGAGAGGAATATTTCGATCAGCATGTTCACGACGGAACAGTAAACAACCATCGCGAAAGTATCCGCCACCGCGTGGCGCAGGCGAGATTGCGGCGAGAACATGTCTGAACTCCTTGAGAAGAACACAAAAGAAACGATTTTCCTTCAGCGGTTAGTGCTTTAGGTTGGTTTGTTTGACGTGTATAGCGTATATCTCTGTGTTTGAACTAACAACTAGTGATTAATTTTTATTTAATCGCCTTTTGTCCACAAAATTCTCTAAAGTTGTTCGTTTTTTGTTCCGATCGTTATAATCTGTCTCGTTTGATATTTTTCATATTAAAATCAACAGCTTGTTTTTGTGGGTGGCGAGAAGCAGGAATCCCCACCTGATGGCGGTGGAGTATGCTGTGGTTTGGATTAAAGTTAGCTATTTATATTAATGTGGTGATTGGATTCACCGGTGTCCTGTCAGCGCCTTGCGCTATTATTAACAGCGAGTTCTAAATATATTAACGCTGATGCCCGTACGGACCCTTGGGTAGATATTTCAACTCAAATGAATTATTCTGTCGGCGATTTATCTATTTATCCCCCAAAGAAAAGGTTTTCAAATAATATGTCTTTGACGTTACAGAATCTTAATAATATCCGAACCCTGCGCGCTATGGCGCGTGAATTATCCCTGGACGTTCTTGAGGAAATGCTGGAAAAGGTCAGGGTCGTTACTGAAGAGAAACGCAGCGAGCTGACGGAATTAGAGCAGCAGCGTGCTGAGCAGCAGGAAAAAATTAATGCCCTGCTGGAGCGGATGAAAGCCGATGGTATTTCCCCGACTGACCTGCTGGGTTCTGAACTGGCGCAGGCGGGTAAGCCAGCGAAAAAGCGTAAGCCGCGTGAAGCAAAATATCGCTTTATTGACCAGAACGGCGAAGAGAAAACGTGGACCGGCCAGGGCCGCACGCCGAAGCCTATCGCCAGCGCGCTGGCAGACGGTAAATCACTGGATGATTTTCTGATCTAACGGATGAGCCGGGCGGAACACTCCGCCCGGCTGACTGTTCAGCAGACGCCGAAATCGCCTTCTTCGGTATAAGGCGCCACGTCGGCGGCTTTCAGCGTATATTTCTCGCCTTGCTCATTGCTGGCCTGGACCGCCACAATGCTGTCACCGTTCACTTCGAGCACTTTCAGTTTCGGGCCGCCTTTACGCGGTTGCACATAATCACCGACAGAAAACATATTACCTCCTCATCGTTTTAGCGATCTTCACCTTAGCCCACGCATGACGCCGGGTACAGCGTAATTCACCGATTACTGCTTACGAGGTACGCCGGTTCCACGGCATCACCTTGAGCAGTCGCGCCATGCCGCAAAAGCCCGTCACACCGGCGAACAGCAGCCCGGCTCCGACAAAACCGCTGAGCAGGAAAAAGCCGCTGGAGACGCTATAGCCCAGCACCACGCCGCAGAGTATCAACAGCCCAGCGGCAATTTGCACCTGACGCATCAGCGGCAGCGGCTGGGATTTGTCTTCAACGGTCGGCAGTCCGGCCTGCTTCCAGCCCTGAATGCCCCCCTCGACCACAAATGCCTCTGCGGGCGCGGCGGCCTGAGCAAGGCGGTCGGCATTCCCCGACGTCCGGGCG
Organism: Enterobacter sp. UPMP2060; assembly: GCF_053709655.1. NCBI lineage: Bacteria > Pseudomonadati > Pseudomonadota > Gammaproteobacteria > Enterobacterales > Enterobacteriaceae > Enterobacter > Enterobacter sp. UPMP2060. Next base: position 71,765 of record NZ_JBSKJQ010000006.1, on the reverse strand, counting down.
CCGGACTGGCAGTGAAAAATCACCGTATCGCCCGCCTGCGCGTTAAGTGCGCCGGGTAAGGTATCCAGCGGCACGGACCGAGCGGCGGGAATATGCTCGCGGGCGTACTCGTCGGCATCACGTATATCAATCAGTTTTGCGCCTTCAGCGACGCGGGCATTGGCCTGGCGCGGTGAAAGAAGAGGAAGTGACATGGCGACTCCTTACGGGCAATAAAGGGTTTTCAGGGTGCTGATAAGCTGATGTACCGCATCGTTTTTAATGAAATAGAGAATGCGCTGCGCGTCGCGAGTGCTGTCGATAAGCCCTTCCTCACGCATGCGCGCCAGATGCTGCGACGTGGCGGAAGGACTTAGCCCCGTGGCTCGCGCAAGCTCCCCCGCGCTGGTGCCGGGCGCTCCGCACAGGGTGCAGAGGATCAGCAGCCGACGCGGGTTGCTCATCGCTTTTAAAAGTGTGGCGGCCTGCCCGGCGCTGGCCTGAAGCTGTTCGAGTTCGGTCATAATAGTTTAGTATTTGCTTAATTAAGTGAATTCTAAACTAATCCGGTGCATTAAACCAGCGTCAAAAGCGTAAAAGAGGGTAAACGCGAGGCCCGGAACTGGTACAGACGAATAAACTGGCTATGCTTACAACGTTCTCTTTATTATTTTCAATGGATTAGATTGAACGGAGTGTTTATATGGGATTTTGGCGTATTGTTTTTACGATCCTCATACCGCCGCTGGGCGTGCTGTTGGGTAAAGGGTTTGGCTGGGCGTTTATTATCAATATTCTTCTGACGCTGCTGGGCTACTTCCCCGGCCTCATTCACGCGTTTTGGGTACAGAGCAAAAGCTAGGCGCGCCACAGTAAATCGCTATAGATATCGGTCAGTACCCCCGCCGGACCAAACTGCTGCTTGATCCACCGCGTGACCTGGCCGGTTGCGGCATGCTGCGTGGCGAGCAGCATGCGCGAGTCCTGACGCGGGTTGTTAATCCGTCGGGTGACCAGCAGCCCCGTGTCTACCGCCTCGCGGACCATGTATTCCGGCAAAAAACCAATCCCTTCGCCCAGGATCTGACACTGACATTTGGTGTTAAAGTCCGGGACCAGAATCGCCTCCTGCCCGTGCAGCAGCCAGCCAACCTTTTTGTTAATGGTGTGCGCGGTATCTTCCACCATGATGTTGGGATACAGGCGCAACTGGCTTTCCGCTATTGGTTCCGGGGTGAATGCCAGCGGGTGTTCCGGCGCGATGGCAAACACCCAGCGAATGGCGCCGATCTCTGTGTAATCAATCCCGCCGCCGTCCAGCAGCGTGTCCGGCGCGCCAATCGCGATGTTGGCCTGGTTGTTGATAATGGAGTCCCAGACGCCGTTGTAGACCTCGGTGGTCACGGTGATCTGACAGGTGGGAAACTGCTTTTTCAGCACCTGCAGCAGCCGCGCCGTGTGGCGTGGGGTATACAAAAGCTGGTTGATACAGATGCGCACCCGCGCCTCAATGCCCTGAGAAATGGTATCAATCCCGCGCTTGATGGCGTGAAAGTCGTTCAGCAGGTCGGTGGCCTTACGGTAAAAGTAAAACCCGGACTCGGTCAGCTCGATGCTGCGCGTGCTGCGGACGAACAGCACCACGTCCAGCCCGGTCTCCATGCGCTTAATGGTGTAGCTGATGGCAGATGTCGTCACGCCCAGTTCGGCGGCGGCTTTGCTGAAGCTGCCGAAGCGTGCGGCGGTAGTAAAGGCCAGCAGGTTTTCCTCGGTAAAGATGGAATTCATATCTCACTCCCTTCAGCCATCAGTTTTGAACATATTTTAACAGCGTCGTTACAACGCATTTGAAGCCGATCACAGTTCTGACTCTTTGTCGAAAGCCGCACGCAGTAAGGCTTCGTCAGGCATAAGCATAATGCAGCCAGAAGCGCTAAAAAGCGGAGAAACATAAGAAAAAGGTTGCACAGACGCACGTTTTAACCAGTTTATTGAATTTACCTCAACAATGAATTGACTGTCGATGAATCATTTTTAAGCGGATTCTTTTATGACCAGGCTGTTGCTATTCTCAGGTCAACAGAAATAAAAACATCGGGAGTCTGAATATGTCTGCGAACGAACTCGTTACTGAATTTCTGCTGGCGGCAGAAGAGGGCAATAGCGATGCGCTAAAAGCCTGTCTGGAGAAAGGCGTGGATATTAACGCCACCAATCGACAGAAAAGAACCGCCGTTATTATTGCCAGCCTGAAAAAGCATTATGACTGCGTGGCGTTATTAATTGCCGCCGGGGCGGATATTGATAAACAGGATCAGACCTGCTTTAACCCTTTCCTGATTAGCTGCCTGACCAACGATATCACCCTGCTGCGCCTTGTCCTTCCGGCAAATCCGGATCTCGATCGCCTGACGCGCTTTGGCGGCGTGGGCATTACCCCTGCCAGTGAAAAGGGGCACGTGGAGAGCGTGCGCGAGCTGCTGGAAAAAACGGATATCAACGTCAACCACACCAACTTTGTCGGCTGGACGCCGCTGCTGGAAGCGATCGTGCTCAACGACGGCGGCGCAAAGCAGCAGGAGATCGTGAAGCTGCTGCTGGATCACGGCGCGAACCCGCACATGACCGATAAATACGGTAAAACCCCGCTCGAGCTGGCGCGGGAAAAAGGCTTCGATGCAATAGCTGACCTGCTGCTGGCAGCGGGCGCATAACGCATTCGGTCAGCCGCGTCCGGCTGGCCGTTAATTTAAAAAGCATTTTTACCGACGTGCATTTTGCACGACGGTGGCCCCCTTTTATCCGCGTTCAGGAGAAAATAATGCCCACAAAAATCGTCATAAAAAAGAACACCTATTTTGACTCCGTCTCATTAATGTCCGTTTCCACCAAAGCCAATAAATTACCGGGCGTCGAGCAGGCGTTTGTCGCGATGGCGACGGAAATGAACAAAGGCGTATTAAAAAACCTCGGGCTATTAACGCCGGAATTAGCGGAAGCCAAAAACGGCGACCTGATGATCGTAATTAAAGGCGACGCGGCGAATGATGAAACGCTGGCGGCCATCGAAGCGCTGTTCACGCGTAAAGAGAGCGGCGGCGCCCATGAAGCGCGCTACGCTACGATTGCCAGCGCCAAAACCCATCGGCCGGAGAGCAACCTCGCGGTGATTTCCGTCAACGGCACCTTCGCCGCCCGCGAAGCGCGCCAGGCGCTGGAAAACGATCTTAACGTGATGCTGTTTTCCGATAACGTGTCGCTCGACGACGAGCTGGCCCTGAAGCAGCTGGCGCATAAGAAAGGGCTGCTGATGATGGGGCCGGACTGCGGCACCGCCATCATCAACGGCGCGGGATTGTGCTTCGCCAACGCGGTGCGCCGCGGACCGATTGGCATCGTCGGCGCATCCGGCACCGGCAGCCAGGAGCTGAGCGTGCGCATTCACGAATTCGGCGGCGGCGTGTCGCAGCTGATTGGTACCGGCGGGCGCGATCTCAGCGAGAAAATTGGCGGCCTGATGATGCTCGACGCCATCGACATGCTGGAAGCCGACGAGGACACCCTGGTTATCGCGCTGATCTCCAAGCCGCCAGCGCCAGCCGTAGCGGAAAAAGTGCTGGCCCGCGCGCGCGCCTGCCGCAAGCCGGTGGTTGTTTGCTTCCTCGGCCGCAGCGAACCGCCCGCCGATGAAGACGGCCTGCAGTTTGCGCGCGGCACCAAAGAGGCGGCCCTGAAGGCGGTCCTGCTCACCGGCATCAATAAAGAGTCCCTCGATCTACATCCGCTCAACTGGCCATTGATTGAAGAAGTGCGCGCCCGCCTGACCCCGCAGCAGAAGTACATTCGCGGCCTGTTCTGCGGCGGCACCCTGTGCGACGAGGCGATGTTCGCGGCGCTTGCGAAATTCGACGACGTCTACAGCAACATCCAGCCGGATCCGGCTAAGCGCCTGAGCGACATAAGCGTCAGTAAAGCCCACACCTTCCTCGACTTTGGCGACGACGATTTCACCAACGGCAAGCCGCACCCGATGATCGACCCGACCAACCGCATCAGCAGACTGCTGCAGGAAGCCCGCGACCCGGAAGTCGGGGTAATTGTGATGGACTTCGTGCTGGGCTTCGGCGCGCACGAGGATCCGGTCGGCGTAATGATCGACGCCATTAAAGAGGCGCAGGCCATCGCGAAGGCCGATAACCGTCCGCTGGAAATTCTCGGCTACGTGCTCGGCACCGACCAGGATCCGCAGTCGCTGGCGCAGCAGTGCCAGCTGCTGACCGACGCAGGCGTCATCTGGGCCAGCAGCAGCACCAACACCGGATTACTGGCACGCGAATTTGTCTGCAAAGGGGAGAAAGCATAATGACGACCTTATTCAACCAGCCGCTGAACGTGATTAACGTCGGCATTGCGATGTTCAGCGACGATCTCAAAAAACAGCACGTTCCCGTCACCCAGCTCGACTGGACGCCGCCGGGGCGGGGCAATATGCAGGTCGTTGAAGCGCTCGATCGGCTGGCGGAAAAACCGCTGGCGGAGAAAATCGCCGCCGCTAACCAAATCGCCCTTGAGCGCATTATTCAGTCTCATCCGGTGCTGGTGGGCTATGACCAGGCCATTAACGTTGTGCCGGGCATGACCCGCACCACCATTCTGCACGCCGGTCCGCCTGTCGCCTGGGAGAACATGTGCGGGGCGATGAAGGGGGCGGTCACCGGGGCGCTGGTGTTTGAAGGGCTGGCGAAAGATCTGGACGACGCGGCAAGGCTCGCCGCCTCCGGAGAAATTACCTTCTCGCCGTGCCACGAGCACGACTGCGTGGGCTCGATGGCGGGCGTCACCTCCGCGTCGATGTTTATGCACATCGTGGAGAACAAAACCTACGGCAACCGCGCGTTCACCAACCTCAGTGAGCAGATGGCGAAGATCCTGCGCATGGGCGCCAACGACCAGAGCGTGATCGACCGCCTGAACTGGATGCGCGACGTGCTCGGCCCGATGCTGCGCGACGCGATGAAGATCGTCGGCGAAATCGACCTGCGCCTGATGCTGGCCCAGGCGCTGCACATGGGCGACGAGTGCCACAACCGCAACAACGCGGGCACCACGCTGCTGATCCAGGCGCTGACGCCGGGGCTGATTCAGGCGGGCTACCCGGTGGAGCAGCAGCGCGAGGTGTTCGAGTTTGTCGCCAGCAGCGACTACTTCTCCGGCCCGACGTGGATGGTGATGTGTAAGGCTGCGCTGGACGCCGCTCACGGCATTGAGTACAGCACCGTCGTCACCACCATGGCGCGTAACGGATACGAGTTCGGCCTGCGCGTTTCCGGCCTGCCGGGGCAGTGGTTCACCGGCCCGGCGCAGCAGGTAATTGGCCCGATGTTCGCGGGCTATAAGCCGGAAGACTCCGGGCTGGACATCGGCGACAGCGCCATCACCGAAACCTACGGCATTGGCGGCTTTGCGATGGCGACGGCCCCGGCAATCGTTGCGCTGGTGGGCGGCACGGTGGAGGAAGCCATCGACTTTTCCCGTCAGATGCACGAAATCACCCTCGGCGAAAACCCGAACGTCACCATTCCGCTGCTCTCGTTTATGGGCATTCCGACCGCTATCGACATCACCAAAGTCGCGGGCAGCGGCATTCTGCCGGTGATTAACACCGCCATTGCCCATAAAGACGCGGGCATCGGCATGATTGGGGCGGGCATCGTTCACCCGCCGTTTAGCTGTTTTGAAAAGGCGCTGTTGACTTTCCGCGATCGCTACTTTTTATAAGGCATGCATCCATGAAAAACATGAAGCTGGAGTGGAAAAGAGGTGACTGGGCGGCGTATTTCGGGTTGATGACCAATAACCTGACCAATTTGCTGACCATGATGGGGCTGCTCATTTTTGTCGTCGGCATCCCGAAGGAGATTGTTTATGGACGCATCGCGCCGGCCTTCGGGCTGGCGGTGCTGGTCGCGAGTATTTGCTACGCCTGGTTCGGCATGCAGATGGCGCGCGCCACCGGGCGTACGGACGTGACCGCGCTGCCGTCCGGCCCGAGCGCGCCGTCGATTTTTACCGTGACCTTCCTGGTCCTGATGCCGGTTTATCAGCAAACCGGCGATGCGGACTTCGCGCTCCAGATTGGCCTGGTGTGGTGCTTCGTGGAGGCGATGATCCTCGCGGGCGGTTCGTTCCTCGGTGAAACCATCCGCAAGATGATCCCGCGCACCGTGCTGCTGTCGTGCCTCTCCGGTTTGGGCCTGCTGCTGCTGGCGATGAACCCGATGCTGCAGGCGTTCGAAGCGCCGACCGTGTCGTTCATCGTGTTGCTGCTGATCTTCATCAACTGGTTCGGTAAAAAGCCGATTTTCGCCCGTATCCCGACCGGTCTGCTGCTGCTGATTGCCGGTACGGCACTGGCGTGGATCTCCGGCCTGCAAAGCCCGGAAGCGATTAAAGCGTCCATGTCATCCTTCGGCTTTAACCCGCCGGAAGTGCACGTGGACAGCTTCATGCAGGGCCTGCCGCACGCACTGCCGTATCTGGCCTCTGCCGTGCCGCTGGGGCTGGCGAACTACATCTTTGACCTGGAGAACATCGAAAGCGCCCACGCGGCGGGAGATGCGTACCCGACGCGTAAGGTGATGCTGGCGAACGGTCTGGCGTCGATGCTCGGCTGCCTGATGGGGAACCCGTTCCCGGTGACGGTCTACGTTGGCCACCCTGGCTGGAAAGCGATGGGCGCGAGCATCGGCTATACGCTGGCCTCCGGCGTGACTATGTTCATCGTGCCGCTGTTCGGGCTGGGGGCGTTTATGCTCGCCATCATTCCGATGACCGCCATCGTGCCGATTCTGGTGTTTATCGGCGTCGTCACCGCCAACCAGGTGGTGAGGGAAACGCCCAAAGTGGAGGTGCCGGTGATCTTCATCTGCCTGTTCCCGTGGATCGCCAACTGGGCGCTGACGATGATGAACAGCGTGATGGGGGCGGCGGGCACCAGCGCGGCGAAGATCGGCACCGACGTGCTGCACAGCAAAGGAATTTACTACGAAGGCCTGGTGCATCTTGGCAACGGCGCGCCGCTTGCCAGCATGCTGTGGGGCTGTATCGCCATTTTCGCCATCATCAACAAGCCGCTGCGCGGAGCCGTTGCCGCCGCCGTCGGGGCGCTGCTGGCGCTGTTTGGCGTGATCCATGCCCCGGTGGTGGGCTTTGCCGAGGGCAGTTCGCTGATGTTCGTCACCGCGTATCTGATGATGGGCGGCATGTTTGTGGTGAAGCATGTGCTGGATATCTCTGTTACTCCCCCTCTCCCTGTGGGAGAGGGCCGGGGTGAGGGCACCAGAACGCACCTTCTAAAGGACACAAAATGAAAGAGCTTATGGTCGTCGCCATCGGCGGCAACAGCATTATCAAAGACAACGCCAGCCAGTCGATTGAACACCAGGCGCAGGCGGTGAAAGCGGTGGCAGAGTCGGTGCTGGAAATGCTGGCATCCGACTATGACATCGTGCTCACCCACGGCAACGGCCCCCAGGTGGGGCTGGATCTGCGCCGCGCCGAAATCGCCCACGAGCGGGAAGGGCTGCCGCTAACCCCGCTGGCAAACTGCGTGGCGGACACCCAGGGCGGGATTGGCTACCTGATCCAGCAGGCGCTCAACAACCGCCTGGCCGCGCGCGGGGAGCAAAAAGCGGTCACGGTCGTCACGCAGGTGGAGGTGGATAAAAACGATCCGGGCTTTACGCACCCGACGAAACCTATCGGTGCGTTCTTCACCGAGGCGCAGCGCGACGAGCTGCAGCAGGCACACCCGGACTGGCATTTTGTCGAGGATTCAGGCCGTGGCTACCGTCGCGTGGTGGCTTCACCGCAGCCGCTGCGCATCGTTGAGGCCGACGCCATCAAAACGCTGACGCAAAAAGGCTTTGTGGTGATCGGCGCGGGCGGCGGGGGGATCCCCGTGATTCGCAGCGAGCAGGGCGACTACCAGAGCGTCGATGCGGTGATTGATAAAGATCTCTCCACCGCGCTGCTGGCGCGGGAGATCGATGCCGACGTGCTGGCGATCACCACCGGCGTGGAGAAGGTGTGCATCAACTTCGGCAAGCCGAACCAGCAGGCGCTGGACACCGTCAGCGTGGCGCAGATGACGCGCTACAGGGAAGAGGGCCACTTCCCGGCGGGCAGCATGCTGCCCAAAATCGTCGCCTCGCTGGAATTTTTACACCACGGCGGCAGGCGCGTGATTATCACCTCGCCGGACAGCCTGCCCGCGGCGCTGCGCGGGGAAACCGGCACCCATATTGTTAATGAAGGAAGATAAGATGAGTGAAAACAAAAGCCGCCGCGAATTTATCAGCCAGAGCGGCAAAATGGTCACCGCCTGCGCGCTGTTTGGCGCCACCGGATCCGTCGCGTATGCTGCTGACTCCGCGAAGCCAACCTGCGAGACGGGTAAACCGATGAGCATCACCGCGAAGCATTACTATCTGGACAACGTGCTGCTGGAGGCCGGGTTCAACGTCGACGGCGGCGTGGCGACGAGCACCCGCACCGAGCTGAAAACGCTGGAAATTAACGACGGGAAGATCGTCGCCCTGCGCGATAACAAGCGCCACGCCGACGCCACGCTGCCGCACTATGACGCAGGCGGCAAGCTGATGCTCCCGGCGATGCGCGACATGCACATTCACCTGGATAAAACCTTTTACGGCGGTCCGTGGCGCTCCCTGAACCGCCCCGCGGGCACGACGATTCAGGACATGATCCGCCTTGAGCAGAAGCTGCTGCCGGAGCTACAGCCCTACACCCAGGAGCGCGCGGAAAAGCTGATCGATCTGATCCAGTCGAAAGGCTCCACCATCGCCCGCAGCCACTGCAATATCGAGCCGACCTCCGGCCTGAAGAATCTGGAAAACCTGCAGGCGGTTTTATCGCGCCGTAAGCCCGGCTTTGACTGCGAAATCGTCGCTTTCCCGCAGCACGGGCTGCTGCTGTCAAACTCCGAAAAGCTGATGCGCGAGGCGATGCAGGCCGGAGCGCACTACGTGGGAGGGCTGGATCCAACCAACGTCGACGGCGCGATGGAGAAATCCCTCGACACCATGTTCCAGATTGCGCTGGACTACGACAAAGGGGTGGATATCCACCTGCATGAAACCAGCCCGGCGGGCGTGGCGGCGGTGAACTATATGGTGGAGACGGTGGAGAAAACGCCGGAGCTGAAGGGCAAGCTGACCATCAGCCACGCCTTCGCGCTGGCGACGCTCAACGAGCAGCAGGTGGATGAGATCGCCACCCGCATGGCGGCGCAGCGGGTGACCATCGCCTCCACCGTGCCGATTGGCACCCTGCATATGCCGCTGAAGCAGCTGCGCGAGAAGGGCGTGTTCGTAATGACGGGGACCGACAGCGTGATCGATCACTGGTCGCCGTACGGTCTGGGGGACATGCTGGAGAAAGCGAATCTTTACGCTCAGCTCTACATCCGCCCGAACGAGCAGACGCTCTCCCGCGCGCTCGGTATTGCCACCGGCGACGTGCTGCCGCTGAACGACAAAGGCGAGCGCGTGTGGCCGAAAGCGCAGGACGACGCCAGCTTTGTGCTGGTGGATGCCTCCTGCTCCTCCGAGGCGGTGGCGCGCATTTCACCGCGCACCGCGACGTTCCATAAGGGCAACCTTGTCTGGGGCTCGGTGGGTTGACGTGCATTTCTCCCTCTCCCTGTAGGAGAGGGTTGGGGTGAGGTGCATTTCTCCCTCTCCCTGTGGGAGAGGGTTGGGGTGAGGGCATCAGGCCGCACTTCCGTAGGTCGGGTAAGGCGAAGCCGCCACCCGACAATGCAGTATACTGCTATGCACATTCTCAAAGAGGAATCTGCCATGGCACAAAATATCTACGACAATCCGGCGTTTTTTGAAGGCTACGCCCGGCTTCCACGCTCGGTGCAGGGTCTGGACGGCGCGCCGGAGTGGCCCGCGCTAAAAAGTATGCTGCCGGATTTAACCGGCAAATCGGTTGTCGATCTCGGCTGCGGCTACGGCTGGTTCTGCCGCGCGGCCCGCGAGCTGGGCGCTGCTGACATCACGGGGGTCGATATCTCAGAAAAGATGCTCGCCCGCGCGGCGGAGCTTACCGCTGACCCACAGATTCACTATCAGCGTAGCGATCTGGAATCTCTTAAGCTTAACGAGAATAGCCTCGATCTGGTCTACAGCTCGCTGGCGCTGCACTACCTGCCGGAACTGGATACGTTATTCGCCAGGGTTCAGCGCGCGCTCAAGCCCGGCGGCAGCCTGGTGTTCTCAATGGAGCACCCGATCTACACCTGCGCCACCCGTCAGGGCTGGCTGACCGACGATAACGGCGAGCGGTTCTGGGGCGTGAACCATTATCAGGATGAAGGCAAACGCGTCAGCAACTGGCTGGCGGACGGGGTGGTGAAATACCACCGCACGCTCGGCACCACGCTTAACGCGCTGATCGGGGCCGGATTAACGATAAGCGACGTCAACGAGTGGGGGCCAGCGCAGGCGCAGATTAACGCCTGGCCCGCGCTGGCCGAAGAGGCGGAGCGCCCGATGCTGGTGCTGATCGCCGCCCGTAAGGCTCAATAACCCACCCTATACACCCGCCCGCTCTGCACGCCTTCCACGCTGCGTCGATAGGCCTGCGCCACGGTCGCGGCGGGAACGCTCTCAAAGCCCGGGAAGAAGCCGTCGTAGGTTTCGACGGATTCGGTGAGTACCGTCGGGCTAATCAGGTTGATGCGGATCCCGCGCGGCAGCTCGCAGGCTGCGGCGCGGACAAACCCTTCCAGCGCCGCATTCACCGTGGTGGCATTCACGCCCTGGGCAATCGGCTCGTGTGCCACGATGCCGCTTATCAGCGTAATCGAGCCGCCTTCGTTCAGATAATGCTGGCCAGTCAGCGCCAGGCGCACCTGCCCGAGCAGCTTGTCCTGCAGGCCCTGGTTGAAGTCGCTGTCCTTCATGGTCGCGAGCGGGCCAAAGTAAAGGCCACCGCTGGCGGAGACAATCGCATCCACCGGACCGATTTTCTCAAACAGCGCCTGGACGCTCGCCTGCGAGGTGATATCCACCTGCTCGTCGCCCTGCGTGCGGCCGACGCGGATGACCTCGTGGCGACGACTCAGCTCTTCCGTTACCGCACGACCAACCGTACCGCTGGCACCAATAATGACGATTTTCATAGCTGACTCCTTATGTTGTGAGCCCCCATTCTTTAATAAATAAAAATGGAGATAAACTGGGCTAAAGTTAAAAGATTGCTAACCAGGAGTTTGGAATATGGATAAGCTTCGCAGCATGGAGACCTTTATTGCCGTGGTTGAAAGCGGCAGCTTTACCGGCGCGGCGGCACGGCTGGAGATGTCGGCGGTAATGGTGGGGAAATACGTTGCGCTGCTGGAATCACAGCTCGGTACCCGCCTGCTGGAGCGTAACACGCGGCGCCAGAGCCTGACCGACGCCGGGCGGGTCTATTTCGACGAGGCGAAGCGGGTGCTGGAGCAAGTCGCGATCGCCGAAAGCGCCGTGGAACGCCTGCGCGCCGCGCCGTCCGGCACCCTGCGCGTGACGGCGCCCACCTCGTTTGGCGGCAGCGCGATCGCGCCGCTTACGGCCTCTTTTTTACAACGCTACCCGGAGGTGCGCATTGAGCTGGATCTCACCAACCGGATGGTGGATCTGGTGGAGGAGGGTATCGATCTGGCCATTCGCATTGGCGACATTCACAACGACGATCTGGTGGCGAAATACCTCTGCCCTTACCGGATGGTGATCTGCGCCGCGCCGGACTATCTTGCGCGCTACGGTACGCCGCAAACCCCTGCCGATCTGGTGGATCATCTCTGCCTGTCCCACAGCGTGTGGACCGCGCGCAACGAGTGGCGGCTGCCGGGCGTTGAGGGCGAAGTGCGCTGGAAGCGGGACGCGGTCTTAAGATGCAACGACGGCTACGGGCTGCGGATGGCCGCGAGAGCCGGGGCGGGACTGCTGCTGCAGCCGGAAGTGCTGGTGGCGGAAGATCTGGAAAGCGGCAGGCTGGTGCGGGTGCTGGAGGCGTATATTCCGGCGCCGAGACCCGTGCATTTGCTGTGGCGTCAGGATTTACGACCTCTCCCTAAGCTAACGGAATTTATCGCCCATATTCTGCTAAGATTGGGCACACTATAAAAAAGAAGGTATGCAAAGAATGTCTGTGAATAAACTCGCCAGCAGCGCGCAGGGCCTGCAATCATCTGCCATCCGTGAATTATTAAAACATAGCAAAATGGCCGGCGTCATTTCGCTGGGTGGGGGTATTCCTAACCCGGCCTTGTTCGATCACGAAGGGCTGAAAATTGCCGCTGATGCCGTATTATCACAGCATTTTGGTGAGGCCTTTCAGTACGGTCTGACCGAAGGCGTACCGGGGCTGCGGGAAGAAATTCAGCGCATCTGTGAAGGGCGCGGGATCCGCTGCAAGGCGGATGATGTGGTCGTGACCTCCGGTTCACAGCAGTCCCTCGACGTGCTGGCGCGTGCATTAATTAACCCGGGCGATACCGTTGTGGTTGAGCGTCCAACCTATCTTGCTGCGCTGCAGGTATTTGGCCTGGCGCAGGCGAATTTTGAATCCGTTGGCACCGATGGCGACGGAATGAAGGTCGACGAGCTTGAAGCGCTGGCGGCAAATAAAACCATCAAAGCGGTCTATATTGTTCCGACGTTTGGCAACCCTGGCGGGGTAACCCTTTCTGAGGCGCGTCGCAAACAGCTGGTGGAATTATCGAAGCGCTATGACTTCGTCATTATTGAAGACGATCCGTACAGCGAAATTAATTATACCGATGAAGTTTTCCGCCCGTTAATTGCCCATGCCAAAGATATCGGCAACGAAGAGAACGTGGTGTATACCTCAACCTTCTCCAAAATTCTTGCTCCAGGAACCCGCGTGGGCTGGGTGCTGGTGCCGGAATGGCTGAAGCGCGCAGTAGTAAACCTTAAGCAAACCACCGACCTGCACACCAGCACGCTGTCGCAGCTGATGACGTATGAATACCTGAAAACCGGTCGCCTGCCCGATCAGATTAAAACGATCCGCGAAGCCTATCGCCAGAAATACCAGACGTTCGCAACCGAGCTGGAGGCCGAGCTGGGCGATGTGATGTCGTTCCACAAGCCGAAGGGCGGCATGTTCCTGTGGGCGAATATGAAAAATGGTAGTAATACCACCCGCTGGCTGGAAAAAACGTTAAGTAACGGCGTAGTATTTGTGCCGGGCGAATTTTTCTACTGCAATGAGCCAGACCATTCAACGCTGCGTATGTCGTTTGTCACGCCAACGGATGAAGAGCTGAAGGAGGCGGTTCAACGCCTGAAAAAATCGCTGTAAAAGACCTGCGCATAATGGTTTTCCTGCCGTTATGCGCAATACGCGTTCAGGCGGCACGGGCCGCAATCGTCCATGGAGATCTCCATGTTTGAATTTCTGTTCGGTGTCGTTACGCACACGCCCGCCTGGGTGTGGGTGCTGTTTATCTTCCTTATCTCTCGCGGCATTAAAGCCCGCAGGCCCGCCACCGTCACGCTGGAGAGGCTTGCCATCATTCCGGCAATATTTCTAATCTGGGATATCTACGATCTGGTGGTCTACCGCACCCTGACGCCCGGAACTGTCGCATTGTGGACGGCGGGGATCCTCGCCGGGGCCGCGCTGGGGTATATCCTGATTAAGCAGGCGGTTATCACCCGCGCAGATGCGCCGCGCACCCTTTACCGCCAGGCAGACTACACCGCGCTGCCGTTTATGATGCTGGCGTTCGGCGTGAAGTATGTGCTGGGCGTGATGAGCGCGGTCTCTCCCCAGACGATGCAGCAGCCCGCCATGAGCGCGCTGGCGATCGTCTCCGGCGGCGTGTTTGCCGGCGTGTTTCTCGGGAAATTTGCGCGTTACGTTGGGGTGTATAACAGTGCCGCACCGCGCCCGGCGGAGTAAGGTTATTCTGTCGCGTGTGCCAGCGTGCGATCTGCAGCATCGCCGCTGAGTGCTCGCGTGACTTCATGGATCCGCCAGATTTTCCCTTCACGCAGCGCGGCAAACAGGTAAACCTCGATCTCTGCCTGACGACCATCAGGATACGTGACCGTTACGATATGCCGGTCAGCCAGAAGTTCGTCATGGCAGGCTATCTCCACCACGGTAAAGGCGATTGCGCGGATCTGTGAGCTGACGTGGCTCAGATGCTGGACAAAACCCCGGTAGTCAAGCGCGTGACCGTCCGTAAGCTGCTGGTAATCGGGCGTAAATACCTCTGCCGGATCGATATCGCCGTTGAATAAGCGGGTTAACAGGCAGGCCATCTTTTCGCGCTGCGCGGCGTTGTCGGTGTGGGCTATCAGGGACGTGATAATGCTCATGCGGGCTCCTTATGTGGTTGAATCACCATTATCCTTGACAGCCGAAGTCGCAGTTTCTCTAATACGCCGAAGAATAACGATTTTCGGTCAAAATGATATGGTCAGTGTTGAAACGCTCCTTCATCCCGGCGGGTACCGAACGCCCCGGCACAGTCATCGTACCGGCCAGCTGTGGCGCATTGCAACGGGGCTGCTGGTCATTGAGACGCAGCAGGCGCGATCGGTCGTACCGGCAAAACACATCGGCTGGATCCCTCCGGATCGGCAGCACGCCGCTTTTTCCGAAAGTGCGGTAGAAGGCTGCGCTATCTTTCTTGACCCCGCCGTGTGCGCAATGCTTCCCGATGCGCCCGCGCTGTTCGAGCCCGACGATCTCACCCATGCACTGTTTTCCCGTTTATGCGATGCAGAGAGCGAGTACGATCCGCGAAAGCTTTCTTTGCTGCTGGATGAGCTTGCCCTGACGCCCCAGGCTCGCTTTTCTCTGCCCGTGCCGACGGATCCGCGTCTGAAGAACGTGGTCAGCCATTTGCTGCAGTTTGTCGATGATAACCAGACGGTCGAGAGCCATGCTATTCATGCTGGGATGAGCGTGCGTACGTTCAACCGTCGGTTTAGCGCCCAGACCGGAATGAATTTTGTTAACTGGCGGCAGCTGGCTCGCGTCATGCGGGCAATGGAGTGGCTGGCGGCGGGGAAGCCGGTAGGGTGGATTGCGCTGTCCTGCGGCTACAGCAGCGTCAGCGCATTTATTGAGGTTTTCAGAGCATGGACAGGTAAAACGCCGGGGCAGTGGGTGATTAAAGAAGGCCCTTTTGGGCGAAGGTAATGCGCGTGGCTGCGTTGAGATCCAGCTCTTTTAACGACTCCGGATTAACCCAGGCGATCTCCTGAAACTCTTCATTAAACGTGACTTCCCGGTTGGCGCTGATGCAGTCGAAGATCAGATAGATCATGTAAATCTCCTCTGTAGTGCCATCGGCGTAGGTTTTCACCCTAATGTCATCGCGAAAAGCCCATGGCGTAACCGAGACAATCTCCAGCGCTTCGCCCAGCTCTTCGCGGATCTCACGGCGCAACGCCTGTTCCATGGTTTCGCCCGGCTCCATTCCACCGCCGGAGAGAGCCCACTGGCCGGGGAACACGCCGCGATCGTCGGCCATTTTACACAGGAGGTAGGCACCGTCATTCTGGATGATGGGGCAGACAATGGTTCGTTGGCGCATGATTTCTTCCTGAAAAAGTATTAATAGGTGAAGTGTTTACCGAATCAGGCTACATCCGGCTGGCCAGATTTTCGCTTAGCCATGACGTCCGCAACGGTCTTTATACGGCTTAGCTCCTCCTGCGTCCTGGGGTTGGATTGCGCTTCCCAGATATCGACGTTCAGCTGTAAGTTAAGCCAAAATTCAATCGTGGTATCAAAGGCTTTTGCCAGTTTGATCGCCATATCGGCAGTCAGCTTGCGATTGTTATTGACCAGCGCGCTGATGGTGTTGCGGTGAACATTGAGCATCTCCGCCAGATCGCTGATTTTCAGATTGAGCGGTTCAAGATACTCATACTGCAACACGTCGCCCGGCGTGGTGGGTTTGCGGAGTGCCTGTTGAAGTGTCATAGGTGATGCCTCACTTGTGTTGCGTGTACTTGTGTGGAGAGAGGTAGAGATCTTCTGCTTTACCCTCTGTCCAGCGAAATACGAGCCTGTATTGCCTGTTTACCCGGATTGAGGAATATCCCTTCAGTGGAGGATTCAATGCTTCATACATATTGCCCGGTGGCGATCGCAAATCCCTGTGCGAGGTTGCTGCCCTGATGATATCGAGCTTTCTCGCAAGCGCTGTTTCCAGATTTGCAGGAATAACATTGCTCGATCTGCCGTAAAGAAAAAAATCCTCAAGCCATTGATCCCGAAAATAACTAATCATAATGGTGCTGAGCTCCAGTCCTTGAAGCTGATTGAATAGTAATGCACTCCTGCACAGTGCGCAAGTGCGTTTTTGTCTGCGGTTAATATTACCTTGGCGATGGCTGAAGGGAAGTGGGATGCATGACTAAAGATTAATATTTCGAGGTAGGTTCCAGTTCTGACGTGCGGTTAAATACCCGGCGGCGCTGCGCTTGCAAGGGCCTCCGGGTATGTAGGCCGGGTAAGGCGGAGCCGCCACCCGGCGATTGACTATCGCTCCCTCAGCGCCTCTTTCGCCCGGTTAAACGGCTTGATCAGATAATCCAGCACCGTTTTCTCGCCGGTCTTAATGTCCACCGTCGCAATCATCCCCGGCACAATCGAGAAGTGCCTGCCCGCCTTATTGACCAGGTAATCCTGGCTGGTGCGGATAAACACCCGGTAATAGAACACTTCCGGCTTGGCCTCGTCCTGGATGGTGTCCGGAGAGATCGTTTCGACGACCCCGTGCAGGCCGCCGTAAATGGCGTAATCGTAGGCGGTGATTTTAACCAGCGCCTCCTGGTTCGGGTGGATAAAGGCGATATCGCGCGGCGACAGGCGGGTTTCAATCAGCAGGTGATCGTCCACCGGCACAATCTCCATCAGCTCGCCGTTGGGCGGGATCACGCCGCCGATGGTGGTGACCTTGATGTTTTTCACGATCCCGCGCACCGGGGATTTTACCGTCAGACGGGTGACGGAATCCTGGCGGCCTTTGAGGATCGCCGAAACCATATCCACCTCGGCGTTGGCCTTGGATAACGCCTCGCGCGCCTGAACGTAATACTGCGAGCGTACGTCGGTGAGCTTCAGCTCCAGGTCGCTTTTCTGCCGCTGCAGGCGCAGCACCTCCACGTGGCTGGCGGCGCCGGTTTTGACCAGCCGCTGGGTGATCGCCAGCTCCTTATTGGCGAGATCTAACGCGGCGCGCAGCTCCCGCTGGGTATCCTCCAGCTGCGCGCGGCGGGAGTTGTAGAGCCGCGTTTCGTCAGCAATCAGATCCGGCCACTTTGCCAGCGAAGGGGGGAACTTCAGCGGGAGATCGTTCACCTCGGCGTACAGGCGGGCGCTGGAGGCCAGTGAAGCCCGGTAGCGCGCCGCGCTTTCGCCGACGTTCGATTCGGAACGCGTCGGATCGAGCCGCGCCAGCACCTGCCCGGCCTGCACCTGATCGCCCTCGTGGACGTTCAGCTCGGTAAGGATCCCGCCGTCGAGAGACTGTAAGACCTGCTCGCGCGAGCTGGGGATCACTTTACCCGAGCCGGTTGATACCTCATCCAGCACGCCAAACCACGCCCAGACGCCCAGCACCACAAACATCAGCAGCGAGAAGATCACGATCCGACGCGCGCCGGTGTAGCCGCTTTCGGAGTCGAGGGCGTTATCCAGATCGTCCATTGCCGCCACGTCACGCTGACTGATTTTCATTTTTCCACTCCCGTCCGGTTGCTGCCTGCTGCTGTTGCTGCTGCATACGGCTGTTGTTCAGCGCCTGGGCTTTTGGCGCGTCCATCACCAGCATCCCCTCTTTCAACACCACGACGCGCTCCACCAGTTCCAGCACCGGTACGCGATGCGTGGCGACAATCAGTGTGCGATGCCCGAGCCAGTCGCCAAGACGCTGGATGAATTCCCGCTCGGTGTGCTCGTCCAGCGACGCGGTGGGTTCATCCATCAGCACGATATTCGGATCGCGCAGGAGCATCCGCGCCAGCAGAATCGACTGGCGTTGCCCGCCGGATAATCCCACGCCGTTTTCCATGATCGGGTAGTCCAGCCCCTTGGGCAGCTTCTGCACGAAGCCTGCCGCGCCGGTCAGCTCCAGCGCCTCGAAAATCTCTTCGTCGGTGGCGCGCGGCATGCCGAGGGTGATGTTTTCGCGCAGGGTGCCGTAAAACAGCCGGGCGTTCTGGGTCATAAAGCCGACGTTGCGCCGGACGTCGGCGACGTCGAGATGCGGCAGGCTGAAGTTATCAAGCCGCAGCTCGCCGGCCGCCAGATCCATTCCGCCCGCCATGGCCTGCAGCAGGGTCGATTTGCCCGCGCCGTTGCGCCCGAGGATCGCCACTTTCTCACCCGGCCTGATCTCCAGCCGGTTAATGCGCAGCGCCATGCGCGGATCGTCCGGCTGATAGCGGAACTGCGCCTGCTCGAAGAGGTAATGACCGCGCAGCACGTCCTGGCGGATCGGCGTCTCCTCGCGCTGATTTTCGGTGGGAAGCTGCATGATGCTGTCCAGCCCCTCTTTTGCCGCTTTGACCTGCTGCCAGCGCGCCAGCACGCCGCACAGCGTCGCCATCGGGGCGATCATGCGGGAGGCCAGCATCGACGCGGCGACCACCGAACCGGTGGTCAGGGTGCCGTCGATCACCATCGGGGCGCCGACCACGATCACCCCGGCGTAGACCAGGCTCTGAATGGTCATCCCCCAGCTAATCAGGTTCTGCGTCAGCTCGCGGGTGCGCAGGCCGGATTCCGCGGTGATCTGGATATAGCTGTTCCACTGCTGCAAAAAGCGGTTTTCCGCCTGCATCAGCTTGATGTCCTCCAGCCCCTGCACGCTCTCCACCAGCACCGCGTTGCGCAGGGTCGATTCATGGGCCGACTGCTTTGCCAGCTCCGCCAGCTTCTTCTGCAGCAGCAGGCCGGGCAGGACCATGATCACCGCCGCGACCGGGGCGATCCACGCCAGCTGCGGGGCGATGATCGCCAGCACCACCACGAACAGGAGAAAGAACGGCAGGTCGACAATGGTCGAAATGGTGGACGAGGTGACCATCTCGCGGATCTGCTCCAGCTCGCGCAGCTGAGAGATAAAGCTGCCGGTGGAGCGGGGGATCGCGCTGTTGCGCAGCCGAAGCGCGTGGCCGAAGACGCGATCCGAAACGCGCATGTCCGAGCGCTTGCCGAGCAGATCCATAATGTGCCCGCGCGCCACGCGCAGCACAAAGCCAAACAGGGTGGCAATCAGCACCCCGATGGTCAGGACGTAAAGCGTCGGATAAGACTGGGCGGGGATCACCCGGTCGTACACCTGCATGGAAAAGACGATCCCGGAGAGCGACAGCACGTTGATAAAGAGGGCGGCCAGCATGACCCAGCTGTAGGGGCGCAGGTCGCGCATCACCAGCCGGTAGAGCCAGTCCGGGCGGTATTTTGAGATATAGGCATCCACGCGGCTGTCCTTCAGCGCGGCGAGTGGACGCAGGGCAATGACGTGGCGGATAGCGGGCAGCATCGCCGTCATCGACAGCCGGTTGGTGTAGGTCTCATCGTCGAAAAAGCTGACTTCCAGCGTATCGTCCCCGTCGAAATGCTCGATCACGCCGATCCTGCCGTCATTCATCGCCACCACCACCGGCAGACGCCAGCTGTTGATCGCCTGCCGATCGTCGGTAAGGAGCTGAAACGACAGCCCCGCTTCGCGGGCCAGCTGGGTGAGGGCGGGCACCATCGGTTTGCCTTTCAGCCACGGCGCGCCTGCGATCAGCGCGCCGGGGGAGCAGGCCACGCGGTAGCGCGTGGCGACAAAACCGAAGGCCTGTGCCCACTGCGCCAGCGCCTCATCCGTCATCGTTTCGCCCTGCGGGATTTCGCGTTGCTTCATGGCTGGATCTCCACGGTCTGGATGGTGCGGTTATCAAGATCGAACGCGTGACGCAGCTGCCCGGTGTTATACAGGCAGTTGAGCTGCAGCTGGTGCAGCTGACCGAGGGTCTGCTGCTGGGTGAAGCGCGCCTGGTAGACCTCCTGCTCGGCGTTGAGCACGTCGAGGAGCGGGCGCGAGCCGAGATCGAGATACTGCTGCTGGTACAGTTCGCGGGTGCGGGCGCTGAGGGCTTCCTGGCGACCCTGGATTTGCAGCGTGCTTTGCAGGCTCATCACCTGGCTGCGGGCTTCCAGCAGTTTCTGGCGGACATCAAGGCGCGTGCGCTGAACGGTGGACTGCGCCGCCTCCACCGCGTGTCCGGCAGCGTTACGCCGGGCGGTGAGGCCGCCGCCCTGATAGAGCGGCATCTGCACTTTCACCCATGCGGAATACTGGGTGCGATCCCGGGTTTCGCTCCCCGCGTAGCGATCGTTCATGTAGTGACGCACCTCCGGCTCCAGCGAGACGGTTGGCGTCATCTGCGCGTCGGCGTAGTCGAGGTTAGCCTGGGCGACGTTAGCCTGCGCCCAGGCGGCAAGTACCGCGGGAACCAGACGGTCATCCGGCTCGGCGATGTCGCAGCTCCGGCCCAGCTTTTGCGGAAAGTCATTGCTGATGGCGTTCAGGCTGTTCCAGCCGAGAAAGCTCATCAGCGTGGCGCGGGCGCTGTCCAGGCTGGCCTGGTACTGCATCAGCTGGGCGCGGGCGCCTTCGATACGGGCATCGGTCTGCACCACGTCAGAGAGCGACGTGGCCCCTTCGTCGTTACGCTGGCGGGTCAGCGTGCCAATGGAGGAGAGGGCGTCGAGCTGCTCTTTAGCGGTCTCGACCATCTGCTGCCAGGTTTGCACCTGCACCATGGCGATGGCGGTATCGTGAGCGATGGTGTCGATACTCACCAGCACGTTGGCCTGCTGCTGGGCAACGCCCGCGCTCTCGGCCCGCACCTGGCTGTCCACTTTGCCAAAGTCGTAGAGCATCTGTGAGAGAGAAAGCACCAGCGACGGCGTAAAGCCGTTCTGGTCGCCGTCGTGGGAATAACCGTTGTCCACGCCGGCATTAATCTGCGGATAGTATTTTGATTTAGCGACGTCCACCTCTTCGCTCTGCTGGTAGAGTTTCCCCACGGCTTCGCTGATGGCCGGGTGCCAGGTGACGGCGCGGTTGACGGCATCGCCAAGCTGCAATGAACCGGGTGCGGCTTTGCCAGCCGCAGGTGCGACGCGGCCATTGAGCGAGGGGAGTTCCTGCGTTTCGCGAAGCTGTCCGGTATTGATGATTGCCGCCGGGTTCGCGCAAAGAGCGGGCACAGATATCAGGCAGCACGAGAGCCACCAGTGAGGCATCTTCATTCCCATGTCATGTCCCTATTAAAAAGAGTATGTCTTTATTATTTATGCCCGGGCGCTGTGCGCCCGGGTCATCTCTTGCAGGTGCTATCAGGTAATGATGTGCTGCTGGTTAACCAGCTCGTCGTAGGTGGTCTGAACGCCATCAAGCGTAACGAGCGTGGTATTAGTGTAGGTGCCTCCCGCACCGTCACGGTCGATGGAGATCACGGTATTGCCATTACTATTAGTGACATGGAGATAATTCCCCAGCGTCGCGGCGCTACCGTTCCAGCCCACCAGCAGATCGCCGATGTCGATTTTGTCCCCCTGCGCCAGCGAGAAGCCGGTCCAGTGATCGCCCGCGGTGCTGCTGACGTTACCCGCCGTGGCATTCCCCACCGTACTGTTCAGCACCTGGTAAATCAGCGTATCGCCGTAAGCCGTACCGGTGATGGCGTCGTTATGTTCCGAACTGATGAACTGCGGCGCCATATTGATGGTCAGCGTGGCGCTGTCCGTTCTCCCGGTAGAGTCGGTCAGGGTGTAGTTGAAGGTCTCCTTCGACGTCATGGATGAGAGCGATACCCCGCTGTTGAGGGTATAGGTGTAATGGCCGTCAGCGCCGATCGCCAGGACGCCGTAATGGCCGGTGATGTTCACCGTTGCGCTGCCGGTATACGGATCCAGCGTGGTGGTCACGCCGTTGTACCCGGTCACGCTCAGACGGGTATCCACCGAGTGGAGCTGATCCAGCACGCCGCCAGAATCGGTGCCGTCAAAGATATTGCCGTTGACGGTGTGGCTGCCGGTGACGTCGAAATCACTCAGCGAGTAGGTGGTGCCGTTCACGCTTGGTGTGATGGTGATGTTCCCCACGCTCAGCCCCGGTACGCTACCGGTAAAGTTCAGCGTATAGGTTCCGGCGTTCAGATCCAGCCCGGTGAGCGGGATGTCGATATTGCCGCCCAGCAGTGAGCCGCCGCTGAAGGAGCCGCTGCGTATCACGCCCGAGCCGTCGCTGATGGACCAGTTTACCGTTAGCCCGCCCAGCGCCAGCAGCGAGGCCACGTTAAAGTGGAGCGACACGTTGTGCAGCGCGGTGTTCGCGTCGACCACGAAGGTTCCGCTGCCGGAGCCCTGGGTTGACGAGAGCAGGGCCGTCGTCCAGCTGGCGGTGCCCACGGTCGTATCCGAGTATGCCGACGTGTGGTGCACCGAGGTGAGGTCCATCGTGGCGCTGACATCGTTCACCGCATCCATCGCCCGAGGGGTTGGGGTGATGTTGAGCGATGCCGTATCCTTCGAGCCGTCAGGCGCGGTAACGGTGTAGACGAAGGTATCCGGCGTGCTGATATGGTCCGCTCCCACGCCGCTTCTCAGGGTGTAGGTGTACTGTCCGGACGAATTGATGGTCAGCGTGCCGTATTCCCCCTGAATGGTGGTGGTTCCACTGCTGTTGACCGCCACGCCGTTCACTTCGGTGACCAACGTGCCTGGAGGAACTGGGTCATTCGCCAGCACGTCGCCCGTGGTGGTTTCGCTGATGCTCGCCACGCTGTAGACATGATCCTGCAGGACGCTCAGCGTGTAGCCCGTCAGGACGGCGATCCCCGATGCGGTATTGAGTAAGAACAGGTACTCCCCGGCCGGCAGATTCAGCGTAAGCTGGGATGACGAGCCCCCCAACAGCGGAGCGCGCAGCCAGCCCGACTCGACGCGAACCTGCTCGAAGGTCTGGGTGGCGTTGTTGAACTTATAGACGTACAGATCGAATACCGACGCCAGCGCCACGCCGCCCACGGAGGCCTGGATGGTCATGGTGCGGGTCGTGCCTTCCTCCACGTTGTAGATAATCGGGTTGGTCATGTCGTCCAGCAGGTTAAGCCCCAGCGTGCTGCCGAGATTAATGCCCACCAGGGTAAAACCGTTCTGAGACGAGGCGCCGTTATTAATCTCGCTCACGGTGGTGTCAAAGGTCAGCGAGGCCGTATCGTCCACCGCCACAATGCCGTTGATTACCGTACCGGCACCCAGAGACAACACCAGCTGCGCCGACGCGCTGACGCCGTTATGGGTGATGGTGTAGGTGAAGTTCTCCGTCCGGCCAACGACCGCGGCGCTGGTGTCGGTCAGGTTGTAGGTGTAGCTGCCGTCGCGGTTGATGGTCAGCGTACCGTATTTGCCCTGGATCACCGTGCCGTCGGCGTTCACGCTGGTGGTGACGCCCTGGGCGTTAGTGACTGCGGAAACGGTGGTTCCGGCCGGCGCGTTGTCGCTGCCGGCTGTCGGGTCCGTATCGAGGATCACGTTGCCGTTGAGGCTGGTATCGCCCGTGACCGTACCCGGACCGGTCTCTTTCACCGCCACGTCGAGGCTGGTGTAGGAGCCGGTCGCCAGCAGGTTGGTGTTGTAGCTGAGCACGCGATAGTTGCCGTCGGCCAGCCCGGTCAGGTTCAGCGATACGCCGGTTGCGCCGAGGGTAAGGAGATCGGCAAACTGCGGTTGGCCGGTATCCACCACGGTGGTCCAGGCGCCGTTGACGTAATGCTGAACCACCAGCTCAAGGGTGTTGAGCAGAGAGAGCACCGCACCCGTGGCGTTGGCGTTCACCACGATATCCGCGCTGCCGCCGCTGCCCACCGTGAAGTTGACCTGGGCCGTATCATTGCCCAGCAGCGTCAGGACGTTGCCCACGGCGCCAACCAGCAGGAAGCCGTAATCGCTGTACTGGCTGTTGGTCACGGTTGCCGTGGTGCTGAGGTTCAGCTCTTCGACGTTATTGCTGGCGGAGAGCGGCACCACCGGCGCAAGGGCGGAGCCCGGCAGCGAGGTGTTGCCCGCGGCGTCGGTGGCGGTGATCTGCAGCGTCTGGCCTTCGGTCTGTTTGTTAATGAAGGTGTAGGTGTAGGTGCCGTTGCTGCCCGCAATGGCGGTCACCGTCGAGCCGTCCGCAAGGCGGATCGCGACGGTGCTGCCTGCTTCCGCAGTCCCGGTCAGGACGCTACCGTCGGCGTTGAAGGTTCCGGTCGGCGCCGTTGGAGCGGTCGTATCGACGATAATCGTCGTCACGGCTGACGCCACGCTGGTGTTGCCCGCCGCATCGGTGGCCGTGGCGGTGAAGTTATGCGTGCCTTGCGCCAGCGTGGTGGTTTGCGGCAGGGTCCAGTTGCCGCTGCCGTCGGCGGTCACCGTGCCCACCAGCGTAATGCCATCGTAGATCCGCACCGTGGCATTCGCTTCGGCCGTCCCGCTCAGCGTTGGGCGCGTGTCGTTGGTCGGATTCGTACCGGTCACCGGGCCGGTAACGCTGCCGACGTCATCAATCACTGAAATGATGGTCGGCGCGCCCGGCGCGAGGGTATCGACGTTAATCACGTACCCGGCGGTCGGCGCGCTGGCGTTGCCCACCGCATCGGTGGCGGTAAAGGTCAAATTGTGCGGACCGTTGCCCAGCGCCGGGGATGGCGTAAAGCTCCACGCCCCGCCGGTCGCCGTCACGCTGCCGATTTGTACGCCGTTATCGAAGATTTTCACCGTCGACCCGGCTTCCGCCGTACCGCTGAGGGTTGGCTGCGCGTCGTTGGTGAACCCGCCGTTCGCCACCGGCGTCGCCGCATTGCCCACGTCATCCAGAATGCTGGTCAGCACCGGCAGCGCAGGTGGCGTGGTGTCGACGGTGAGGCTAAAGCTGGTGGACGACACGCTGGTGTTGCCTGCCGCATCCGTCGCCTGCGCGGTGAAGCTGTGCGCGCCCGCGGTCAGCGTGGTGTTGAGCAAGATACTCCAGCTTCCGTTGCCATCCGCGGTGCCCGTTCCGACAAGGGTAGTTCCCTCATAGATCTTCACGGTAGCAAACGGTTCGCTGGTTCCGACAAGGCGCGGAACGGTGTCGTCGGTTGTTTGCCCGGACGTAAGCGGGCCGGTGATGGTGCCCACGTCGTCTATCGCCTGGCTGATAACCGGCGCGTTCGGTGCGGTGGTATCCACAATCAGGGTAAAGTCCGGCGAGTTCAGGCTGACGTTGCCCGCTGCATCGGTGACCGTGGCGGTCCAGGTATGGCTGCCGTTGGTCAGCGGCGTTGACGGCGTAAAGCTCCATGCGCCGGTACCGTCCGCCTGAACGGTGCCGACCGGCTGCCCGTTCTCATACACGGTGACCGTGGCGTTGGCGGTCGCGGTGCCGTTTAGCGTCGGCGTGGTGTCGTCGGTGCTCTGCCCGGAAGAGAGCGGAGTTTGAATGCTGCCCGCGTTGTCACTCGCGGTCGAAATGACCGGCGCCGACGGCACGCCCGTATCCACCGTCAGGTTAAACGGTGTCGTCGTGCTGCCGGTATTGCCAGCCACGTCGGTGGCATTGAAGGTGATGGCGTGTGGACCTTCGCCCAGATCGGTACCCGGGGTGAAGGTCCAGCTGCCCTGGGCATTCACCACCGCAGTGCCAATTTCGTTGCCATCAACGATCACGTGCACGGTAGAACCCACCTCGCCCGTACCGTTGAAGGTTGGGCGCGCGTCGTTGGTGCTGTTACCCGACGTGAGCGCCCCGGTGACCGGACCGACGTCGTCAATCACGCTGGTCACCACCGGTACGCCGGGGGCTGCGGTATCAATGGTAAAGGTGAAGACTGATGAGTTAGCCGAGGCGTTGTCTGCGGTATCCGTTGCATACGCGCGCAGGGAGTAGCTGCCGTCACCCAGCGGCGCGGTCGGCGTAAAGGACCAGTTCCCGCTGCCGTCAACGATCGTCGTGCCAATCTGCGTGCCGTTATTCATGATGTGAATCGTGCTGCCCGCCTGCCCGGTGCCGCTGATGGTCGGGGTGCTGTCGTTGGTCACCTGGCCGCTGGTGAGGTTACCCTGGACGCCGCCAGGGACGTTGTCGCTCACATTATCCAGCGTCGGAACCGTCGGTGCCGTCAGGTCAACCACCACGCTCCAGGGAGCTGAGACCGCGCTGACGTTGCCCAGCGGATCGGTCGCCCGGACGGTGAAGCTGTGCGAGCCTTCGCCGAGCGCGGTGTCAGGGGTAAACGTCCATGTACCATTGTTATCAGCCGTCACCACGGCAATCTGGGTGCCGCCGTCGAAAATGGTCACCACGCTGTTTGCGTCCGCTGTCCCCGAAAGGGTTGGCGTGGCATCGTTCGTCTCGGTGCCGCTGACCACCGTGGTGGCGGCGTTACCGACGTTATCCGTGACGTTGGTGATGACCGGCGTGGCGGAAACGGAGTCCACCACGACGGTGAAGCCCGCCGAAGGACCGCTCTGATTCCCCGCCGGATCGGTCTCGCGGATGGTCAGGATATGGTTGCCTTCAGTCAGGACGGGCGTGGTGTAGCTCCAGGTGCCCGTATTGCCGACCTCCGCGGTCCCCAGCAGCACGCCGTTGTTGTAGATGGAGATGGTATCGCCGACCGCGCCGGTGCCGGTGAGGGTCGGCTGGTTGTCGTTGGTGGTCTGGCCGCTGGTCAGCGGTCCGGTGCCCGGACCGACGTCGTCAATCACCGCGCCGATAGCTGGCGTGCCCGGTGCGGTGAGGTCGACGGTGACGCTGGCCGCCGGAGAGCGGCCGCTGGTCTGGCCGTTGAGGGTCGCCGTCACCTCAAAGGTGTGCAGCCCTTCGCCAAGTGCGTCTGGCGTATAGCTCCAGTTGCCGCTGCCGTCGGCGGTCACCGTCGTCAATGGCGTCGCGCTACCGTCCTGATAGATGGTAATCAGGCTGCCCGCTTCGGCCGTACCGGTAAGCGTTGGCGTGGTGTCATTAGTGGTTTTGCCTTTAACATCGCCAGTAATCGGGTCTGCGTCATCGACGATCGCCGTGATGACGGGCACCTGCGGCAGGTCGAGCGGTGAATCGACGACGACAAAAGGCACGCCCGCGCTGGCATTCCCTGCGGCATCCGTAGCGGTCACGGTCAGCGTGGTCGGATCCAGCTGCGCCGGGCTCAGCGCAATGGAGAAGTTGCCGTCGCTGCCGACAACGCCGGTACCAATGACCGTGGAACCGTTTGTCACGGTAATGATGCTTCCCACTTCACCGGTACCGGTCAGCGGTGTTCCTTCATCAGCCAGCAGCATGTTGCCCGGATCTGCCGGGGCGACGGTGTCTACCGTTACGCTCAGCGGCGCTGAACTGCCTGAGAGATTACCCGCGGGGTCGCGGGAAGAGACGGTGAAGGTATGCGGGCCATCCGGCAGCGTCGTGTCGGCAGTCCAGCTCCAGGTGCCGCCCGGCTGGACCGTCACCAGCACCGTAGATGGCGTGCCGTCTACGGAAACGATAACGGTGGTACCGGGTTCACCGGTCCCGGTAAGGGTTGGCGTGCCGTCCTTCGTGTAGAGCACGTTATTAGACAGCTGGCTGTCAGCTACGGCGCTAATGACGGGGATCTCAGGCGCAACGGTATCGAGGGTAACGGTAAAGACCGAACTCGGTGCGCTGACGTTACCCGCTGCGTCCACGCCCGCCACGGTAACGTTGAGCGGACCGTCCGTTTGCGTTGGAAGCGTCAGGTTCCATTCCCCGTTAGCCACCACGACACGGCCCACTTCGACGCCGTTGTTGTAGACGATCACCGTCTCACCGTTAACGCCGGTTCCGCCCACTGTCGGTGTGGTATCCGTGATGTAGCCACCGTTCGGCTCACCGCCCACTGCACTAATCACCGGCGTATCCGGCGCCAGCGTATCCACGACGATCGTAATCGCTGGCGACGGATCAGAGACGTTGCCCGCTTCATCGGTGGCGGTGGCGGTATAGGCGTGGCTGCCCTCGGCAATGTCGCTGCCAGGGCGCCAGCTCCAGTTGCCGCTGCTGTCTACCGTGACGGTGCCCACGACGGTCGATATGCCGTTGACGGTGTCAGTGATGTTGATGACGTCGTTCGGCGTGCCGTTGCCGCTCAGGACCGGGCGCGGATCGTTGGTGGTTCCGCCATCGGGTACGGGGCCGGTGATCTGGGTGACGCTGTCGGTGACGGTCGGTGCCGCAGGCGTAGCCGGCGCTTCGGTATCAATGGTGATGGTTACCGGCTGCGACGGGGCGCTTTCGTTGCCCGTGCCGTCCACGTTGGTGACGGTCAGGGTGATGTCATAGGTACCGCCGGACAGTGGGGGTGATGGCGTCCACGACCAGCTGCCGGTACTGTCCACGACAGCGTCGCCGATTTTGGCGCCGTTGTTGTAGATCGTCACGGTATCGCCCGCCGTGCCGGTACCGCTCAGGGTTGGCGTGGTGTCGCGGGTGGTTTCGCCCGGGTTTAGCGTTGTTGCTGTTCCGTCAGGATTGACGGTGATGGCCGGGACGTCCGGCGTGGCGGGCGCGACGGTATCTACCGTCAACACAAACGGGCTGGAGACAGTGGTATTGCCGGCGGCATCCGTGGCGTGAACCGTCAGCGAATGCGGGCCGTCGGTGAGCGGGGTAACGGGCGTAAAGCTCCAGCCCCCGCTGCCGTCGAGGGTGGCGGTGCCGAGCAGGGTGGCGCCGTCATAGACGGTGATCGCCGCATCAGCCGGGGCGATGCCCTGCAGCAGCGGTGTGGTGTCATCCGTGGTATCGCCGCTGATGAGCGTGCCCTGAACGCCGCCGACGTCATCGGTCACGGTGGCGATGGTTGCCGCCGCAGGCGGCGTGGTATCGACGGTCAGGGTAAAGCCGCCTGACGGCTGGCTGGTGTTACCCGCCGCATCGGTGGCGACAACGGTAAAGGTATGAGGCCCGCTGCCAAGAGGCGTGGTGAGGGTATAGGTCCACGTGCCGTTGTCGTCGACCAGGACCGTGAAAAGATCGGTGCCATCCAGGCGGATGGTGACGCTTGAGCCAGGTTCAGCCGTGCCGTTAAGCGTCGGCGTGGTGTCGTTGGTGCTGTCGTTGGGGTTGAGCGCGCCGAGGCGCTCCGGCACATCATCCAGCACCTGGGTAATGACCGGGGCGGCAGGCGCGACGCTGTCAATCGTCAGAGTCCAGGTGTTGGAGACGCCGCTGGTGTTACCTGCCGCATCGGTCGCGACGGCGGTCAGGGCGTGGGGGCCCTCGGCGATAGGCGAGGAAGGCGTAAAGATCCATACGCCAAGACCATTGGCGACGGTCGTACCAATAGCAACACCGTCCACGCGCACGGTGACCGTCGCGTTTGCTTCGGCGGTACCGCTGAGCGTCGGGGTGGCGTCGTTAGTGGTCTCATTAATGTCGAGCGAGCCGGTGCGACCGGGAACATCGTCCACAACTTGTGAAATCACCGGGGCGCCAGGTGCCGTGCCGTCGACGTTAATTGTCCACGGGTCTGATAACCCGCTTGGGTTACCGGCGGGATCCGTCGCCTTCGCGGTCAGCACCCAGGTGCCATCGGTCAGCGGTGCGGGCGGCGTAAAGCTCCACAGGCCGGAGGAGGGAACAACCGTCGTACCGAGGACATCGCTGCCGTTATAAATCGTGATGGTCGAGCCCGCTTCGCCCGTCCCGTTCACGGTCGGGGCCCGGTCGTTGGTGAGGCCGTTCTGGCCCACGGGGCCGGTGGTGGCCTGCACGTCATCAATCACCGACACGATAATTGGCGTCTGCGGTGGGGTAATATCCGGTGATGCCGCGGAGGTTGCGGGCCCCGTGTTGCCTGCCGCGTCGGTGGCGTCAGCGGTCAGGATTTCGCCGTTGAGCTTCGGCGGGGTCAGCGTCAGGCTAAAGTTCCCTTCGCTGTCAGCAACAACAGTGCCAAGGGTGACATTACCTTCACGGATGGTCACCGTGCTGCCAGCTTCCGCGATGCCGCTGATGGTGCCGCCATCATTCGACACCACGAGATTACCCGGGGCAGACGGCGGCGTGGTGTCCACGGTGAAAATGACGGGCTCTGAGGTCGCGCTCAGGTTTCCGGCGGCATCGGTTTCAGTGACGGTTATGGAGTGTGTCCCGTCCGGGAGCGGGCCGTTCGGCGTGACGCTCCAGGTGCCGTTGGGCAACACCGTCGTTGTGCCAACCACCACGCCGTTATCGTAGATGGTGATGGTTCCGCCGGGCTCGCCGGTTCCCGCGAGGATGGGCAGTGAAGCATCGGTTGGCGCGACAGACGTGATGGTTCCCTTGATAAGGCCCGTATCGTCGGTCAGCACAATCGCGCTCGGCGCGTCCGGCGGAGTAAGATCCACCGTCAGGGTAAACACCGGCGAGGCTGGCCCGGTGTTGCCGGCGGCGTCGGTTGCCCGCACGGTAATCTGGTGAGTGCTTTCGCTCAGGTCAACCGACGGGGTAAAGGTCCAGGTGCCGTTGCTGGCGACGACCGCCGTACCAATGGCGACTCCGCCGTCATAAATCGTCACGGTCGAGCCCGCCTCGCCGGTGCCGGTAAGCTGCGGACGCTGATCGTTGGTGCTGCCGCCGTTGCTGACTGCTCCCGTCTGCGGGTCGATATCGTCCGTTACGCTGGTGATTGCTGGCGCATCGGGCGCGGTGGTGTCCGGCGCGTTGAGCGTTGTGCCCGGGCTGGTATTCCCGGCGTTATCCGTCGCGGTGGCGGTCACCTGCTCGCCGTTAGTCAACGGTGTGCCGAGAGAGACGGTAAAGCTGCCGTCGCTGCCCGTTTTTCCTGTGCCAATGACGTTGCCGTTCGCGTCTTTCAGCGTGATGGTACTGCCGGGTTCTGCGGTACCGGTGACGGTTTTGCCATCTGAAGAGAACTTAAGGCCGGAAGGCGCGTTCGGCGCTGTCGTATCCGCATTGGCCGAATTGTTACTGCCGCCACTATCACCGCCGCCGGTGCTTGCCGCCGCCGCGATGCCGCCCGCTGCGGCAATTCCGCCCAGTGCCCATGGCCAGATGGCGGCACCACCGGCGTCGCTCCCGGAGGCCGCAAGCAGCACGTCCGTGGACGCGATAGATTCGTACGTGGCGGCTCCGGTCGGATCTTCAATCCACCATAATGCGCCGTTGCTGTCCTGCAGTACCAGCTGGCTCACGCCCTGCGCGTCCGTGACGTAGAAGTTTTTAAGGGTGATCACCTCGCCGGAGTGCAGCGTAACCAGCAGATCGTTACCGTTTCGCGCGAAGTGGGAGACGCTCGCTCGCTCGACATTAAGCTCAACGATAGAGGAATGGCTCAGGGTAACCTGTGTGCCTTCCGTGGTCGTTTCCACGCCAGTAAGTTTCGATATAACAGAGATTTGGCTCATTTAGGCATTACTCCAGCAGATGTGTCATGAACGGCGAGCAAGACGAGCCATCTCTGCAGAAGGTAAAGGGCGCCCCCGGCGCAGTCGCTGTTATTACGCAGCACTGACCGTTGTTTTTAGCGCGCACGATGCCCGCCAGAATTCAGAGTGGCAACATCAGAGCGAATCTAATGACTTATAAAAGTGAACAATTTTTATGGGTGTTTTGTATCGTGTAAAACCCTGTAATTAATAGAGGAATTATTTTTTAGAATATAAAAATGATATAGACAGAAAACGAAGGTTGTGCAAATTAAGCTTTCGTAAATAAGTGCCAAAACAATGAAGAGGGCATTAATGTATTGGGGTGGTTAATAATTTACTTGACTCAACCTTTTGTTTTATATCATTTTAGTTTTAACCGGTGACGTTGATTCTGAATATGATTTACGCAGTATGATAATTGGTAGGGGACATTTTTAATATAATATAAAACGTTATTGTTTAAGCGCGCTTAATATGCATTTAAGTTAGGGTAACGTTTTTGATATAAGATATATTATGTCACTCACACAATAAAATATATTCTTATGCAGGCTTAAAACTCTGCTATCACGCGAAAATAATAGCGTTAAGTAAAGGGTAAAATAACCTGATTTATTTCCATTGGTGCTACGACGTCAGCATGATTTAGCGACAGCAAAAAATTCACGGGGAGAATGAATAAAAATCGTCAGTCGGGCGTTTACTGACGTCACTTCCTTCTTACCCTGGAGCTTTATATGAACACGATCTCGTTTCGTTTGATCCCGGTGCTGATTTTTTCCCTGCTGTCCCCCCTGGCGCTGGCAATGGGCAATAATAGTACCGAGAGCAAAACGCCCGATTGTCCTTCCGGACAGGTGTATGACAGCGCCACCCAGAAATGCGTGCCGGACAAGAGCAGCAGCCTCAGCGACCAGGACAAAACCAACTATGCGTACCATCTCGCGAAGAAAGGCGAGTACCAGGCGGCGCTGAACCTGCTTGATTCGCTGAAAAATGGCAATACGGCTGAAGCGTGGAACTATCGCGGGTTCGCCACGCGCAAGCTTGGCCGCACGGACGAAGGGATTGGTTACTACCAGCGCGCGCTGGCTATCGCACCGGATTATGCCAAAGCCCGGGAATACCTCGGTGAAGCGTGGATGGTAAAAGGACGTCCTGACCTCGCGAAAGAACAGCTGAAGGTGATTGCCGGTATTTGTGGCCAGTCCTGCGAGGAGTACCGTGACCTGCAGGCCGCCATCAACGGGCATCCGGAATCCTGATTTTCTCGTGGAGGAAAAACACATCGCTACCAGTGAGGTTCGTCAACAGTTAGCCGCACACCTGCCGCGCCTCTGGCGCTATGGGCTGGTGCTGTCGCGAAACAGGGATATCGCCGAAGAGCTGGTTCAGTCCACCTGCGTGCGTGCGCTTGAAAGGAGCAGCCAGTATACGCCGGGCACGCGCATCGACAGGTGGCTGTTCGCGATACTGCACTCCATCTGGATCTCTGAGCTTCGGGCACGACACGTGCGTCAGGGGCAGGGATTTGTGGCCAGCGACGAGCTTCTGGCGCCGGACACCCGCGAACAGGATGAGACGCGCCTGCATTACATGAAGGTGATGCAGCGCGT
Organism: Enterobacter sp. UPMP2060; assembly: GCF_053709655.1. Lineage (NCBI taxonomy): Bacteria > Pseudomonadati > Pseudomonadota > Gammaproteobacteria > Enterobacterales > Enterobacteriaceae > Enterobacter > Enterobacter sp. UPMP2060. The sequence goes on along the minus strand of NZ_JBSKJQ010000006.1, from coordinate 38,628 downwards.
CAACGCGCTGCCTGAAGCCCAGCGCAACGCGGTATTTTTGGTTTATGTCGAAGGCTTTACCTACCAGGAGGCGGCGGACACTCTTGCGGTGCCTGTCGGTACCGTGATGAGCCGGCTGGCGACGGCGCGGGCTCGGCTTGCCAGATCCGCTGACGCACTGCCTCCGGCAAAGGAGAAACGCTCTTGAACTCGCACCGTTTTGCACCGCCCTATAACGACGACGCTATCGTGGCATGGATAGATGGCGAGATGTGCCGCGTCGACGCGCAGCAATTTGAAGAACAGTTGAAAAGTGACGAACGCCTCTCCGGGCGAACCAACGAACTGATGAAAAGCAGCCAGGATTTCGCCGGGGCGTTTGCCCACATGCTGGATGAGGCGCCACTTGAGGCAATGCAGGCGCGTCTGGCGGCACTTCCCGATCCACAATCCTCCACGCCGGCTGGCGTCAGCAGGCGGGCGCTGATCGCCGCGTCGGTCAGTTTTTTGATGGTCGGATCCGGGCTGGGCTACCTGCTGCGGCCCGCTTCCGCGCCAGCGGATGAGAACGCTCATATTCGCGACCTCGAAGCGCAATATATGTCCCTGTACAGCGTTGAGACGCTGCTGGATATGGACAGCGCAACGCCGGTCCTGCAGCGCGGGCTGGAACGAGCCGCGCAGGACATCGGCATCAAGCTGCACATGTCGCAGCTTGTCCTGCAGGGGGCAGAGCTGAAAATGGTGCGAATGCTGCGCTATGAAACCACCTCGATCGCGCAGATTGCCTGGATTAACGCCGACTACGGCCCGATGGCGCTCTGTATCTCTCCTGTAGATGAGAAGACTATGGCCTCTCTGCGCCAGGAGCAGCGGCACGGCATGAACCTGGCGTGGTGGCAGGAGGCGGGCTACCAGTTTGTCCTGATTGGCCGCAACCCGCCGTCTCACCTGCGGGGAAACGCGGAGCAGCTACAGCGCCTCATCTCAGGATGACGGCACGTCGTTCGTCTGAATCGCAATAGCGATGGCAATACGATCGTCCACGACCAGCGCAAACTTATCCATCCCGTAGGCCGCGCGCGAGATCGCCGTCGTGGCATCCAGCGTGAGGGCCTGCGCGTGTGGGTCTTTCACGATGGCCTCCAGGATCACCGGGCGGGCGATGTTTCGTACGGTCAACGTGCCGAACACCCTGAACCGCCCGTCGCCCTGGGCGACCACGCGAGAGCTGATGAACTCGATAGTCGGGTAGCGCTCGGATTCAAAAAACATATCGCTTTTCAGCTGCCAGGTGAGCAGCTTGTTTGAGGCTACGAGAGTCGCTACGGGAATGGTGACGTGAATATGGTCGTCGACGTCATTTTCCGGGTTGAGCGTCACGGCGCCCGTCACGCCGCTGAACGTCGCCCAGGAGAGGATGCCGCCAAAGGCATGCCACGACAGCCGAATGGCGGTGTTATTGGTGTCAATTATGTAGCTCTTCGGGGCAGCCATCGCCCACGGACAAATCAAAACAAGCACTATCACCAGGCGTCGAAGCATCTCAGGATCTCTTTTAGGGGGGCAGGGAGTAAACGCGTCACCCCCGGGATCTATTCGGCTTTGTTGACGTTATTTCAACCGGAGCGCGACAACCGGACCTGGTGACAAGTGTAGCCTTGAGAACGCAGAGCTGCGGGGAATAAAAAAGGCCGCTTGCGCGGCCTTTCAAAGGGATTACTCAGTGACTTTCTTTTCCAGCTCGCTGGCACCTTCTTTGGTTTTGTTCCAGCCTTTCTCAGCGCCTTCTTTGGTGGCATCCCACCCTTTCTCGGTGCCTTGTTTGGTTTTATGCCAGGCTTTCTGGGAATCTTCGCTGACCTTGCTGCCCAGGCTTTCGCTTTTACCCTCCGCAGCATGCTTCTGTTTCAGCTTCAGCTCTTCACCTTTGTTCTGCTCTTCGTGCAGTTTTTGCTTCGCCTCGTTGGCGTTTGCGTTCGCCGCAGCGACGGTATCGTCAGTTGCATGTGTGGTCGCAGCAAATACTGGGGAAGCCAGCAGAACGGCAGATAATGCGATAATTGTTTTTTTCATAATATCCTCATTTAACGTTATCGGTTATGAGCGTGATTCAGCATGGCACAGGCGAAACGGGATGGCTTTAGGAAAAAACTGTAATGAGATCAATGTGCCCTGCTGAGGGATATTTCGCCTGAGGATTATCCAAAGGATAAAAAGCCTATTTCAGCAAGGGCGGCGAGAGTCAGGAGAATGAAGATAATAACGGTTATGGGTCTGTACATGGTGGGGTTCCTTCCGGGTTGAGCGGCTATTCCGTAGCGCTGGGTGGTGTGGGTAATTTTGCACAGGAGAAGGGGGGAGGGGTTGATGTTTGTCAAAGGGATGGAAGGAACCGTGGGCATGGGGCACAAAAAAGCCCGCAGGGCTTGCGCCGTGCGGGCTTTCAGGACTTCATCAGTCGACTCTGGTGATCGCCGATGGAGAATTTTGGGCTGGCGTCCCTGTAATCGACTGTTTAATCATTTGATTATTAAATATATTAATTATTTGTGTTTTACATTTAGGTGCAATGAAGGGATAAAAAAAATATTGTGGCTAAAAAATAAGCACATTTTGAATGTCATGACTAGCGGTGAGGAGTTGAACTCATGAGTTCAACTTCCGAAGGTGAATGAATGACTGTTAATTTAAAATAGTCAACTAAAAAAGCACTTTTTGCTAAAAAAGTTGTTGATTGTCATAAGCGATATTCGAATAATAGCCTCATCAAAACAACTATGAGGAAATATATGAACGAAAGAAAAAGACTTATCCGCTTACCCGAAGTGTTAAACAAGACTGGTTTTTGTAAAGCGTGGATCTATCGGCTGATTAGCCGGGGTGATTTCCCTTCTCCGATCAAGACTGGTGAAAGAACTATCGCATTTGTTGAAAGTGAAGTTGACGAATGGATTGATGAAAAGATTTTTTATTCGCGTAATCAAGCGGCGTAAAAATCATTACAGTATTCTATTTTATTATTTATATGATTACACGGCTTCCAGTGTAAAACGTCTCAAAATCGCGTACAGAGCGTTTTAGAACTATATATGAAAAACATAACTGATATTAAGTAAAACAGAGACTGGGGTTTAATCTGGTCTTTTTTTTGTTTTTCATCTAATCATGTTTTTAAAATATTTTTGATTTTATCTATTGACTGATGTTATATATAGATTTATATAATATAAAGATACAAAAGATTAGAAATGCTTCGTCGACTTTTAACTAATGTTAAATACCACTTCCAGAAGCCTCTAATCTGCATGATTAAACAAGTTTCGCCGACTTTGACATAGATAAAATGACAATACCATTTCCAGAAACATTTAATCTACAAAAGCAATATAATATTACCCTTGTTGTATCAAGGTCTAAGTACGAAGGACATCGAGTGTTTGGTGAAACTTAGAATATTGCGGCAGCGGTTAACCGGGATATGCGTAGCTGCCAACCTGAATCGCACAATCTAAAAAATTTACAAACAGTAGTATAGACTCTTTAGTAAAACGAGAGTTGTTTGAAAGTTTCATGATTTGTGTTTGCGTGGGTCGTGGGGGAAGTATCAGAATGGAAACGTTCTGAATATTTTCAAGGCGCAATGAGCATCTCCTATCTCTCTATTTCAGCCTTTTTGGCGTGGGGGGTAGGGGGGGAATGCTTAAAGAAAAACTATTTCCTCCTTCGGAGGAAAACTACTACGGCTGAAAGCCGCCCCGCTAAAACACAAACCCCAAAACCTTAAAACCAAAAACTTTTAAATTAATTAATTAGTACTACTAGTACAATTTTTTTAATAAAAATAAGGATAAAAGACCAGATAAAAAATATAAAAAGTAAAGTGCCATTTCATGAAGCACTAATAGAAGTATAAGTAATGTCAGATCATGGATAAAATATAAAAGAAGTCGGATTACACCAACTTCTTTTATAGATAAAATGGTATTGGATTTAGATTAATCTAACAACCCGCGAGAAGTTTTACTTGCCGTTTGTCTAAAGGTATAGCGTTCAACAACATCACCTTTAAACCAGATCTCAAGATCTTTCATGTGCGCTGTGCTGCTGTTCTTTAATAATGCTAATCCCGGTATGTAATTTGAAATCTGGGATTCACCGGACATAACAGAATACCCCCACATTTCTTTACCATCGTTAGTTTCTTTAGTCTGAGGCTCCCCATAAAAACGAAGGATATCTTGTTGAGTAGTTTTACCCTTGATAATCTTAGAGGCTATATTTTGCTGTGTTTCGTCTTTAATAGATTTGTTTCCATAAACGGTACAACTCACCAAAGGAAGAATAATAAATGCTGCCGCAAACAATCTTTTCATATCAACTCCAAATATAAATAATAAAACATAACAAGGTTATAAAACATATTTATTAAAAATGAGAAGCCAGCGATCGCAGATCTCCTGATTGGTCGATGATGTTTTGTTTTTCATTGGTAGATTGATTTTCCATGAAGGATTTTTTATATCATCTGTCAGTATAAAAATACCGGAACGCTGATTAGCTAACATTTGTTCATTACTGTTAGCTCCAGCGGACTTTATCATAGAGTTTAGATTATTACCTGTGCTATAAATTTTTCCGGCTTCGGATAGCGTATAATTTATTTCCCTGATGTTGTCGTATTTGAAAGTGCTGTCCTTATCTGTATTGAAAATACGTACTGTGTGTTTTTTAGTATCAATGACTACACCGGTGTTTTGACATTCATATGAGAGGACATCACCATCTAATACCTCTGTGTAAGTATTGAGATATCTTCTTTTTTTAGGGCCAAAGTAAAACAGTTGGCAGAGAATCAGGAAAAAAATCACTGCCCAAAAAAGAAAAATAATGTTTTCGGTTTTCATAAAATTTCATTCCTCATAGAGCGATAGTTTTTAACTTAATCATGAAGATACCAAGGTGATTCGCCCGGTCTTCCACGCTCCGAGCATACCATGAAGAGGGCTGCTCTCAAGTAAAATGATCGTTATTACAGATCAATTATTTAATATTGATAGTTTTTAACGATTAAAAAGTGATTATCGATCGGTGTATCAATTGTTTTAATCGATCGATAGTGACTTTATGATAGGTATTAACTATCATTATATTGATTTTGATCGATATAAACGATACGATGGCAGGTGAAAATAAACCAATACTATCAATTGTTTAAAGTGAATATAACTCCAAGTCATTCATTGGGGATAAAAAATGAGCAAAATATCTAGCGCGGTATTGGTCGGTTTCTTCTGTTCTCATATGTTTCACGTTCTTCATTAAATCTCTGTTCAGTTAATGATATTGATTGTTTAGCTGTATGAAGTTTATTTTTAAACTCACTTTTTGACTGTGTTTTGTTATCTTGAGAAAGTTCAGGAACGGCAGCGCCGACCATCAGATAAGCTTTTTTCTTTGCTGCTGCTTCTTTATTTTCTAAATCCTCTAACTCTTCTTTTTGTGCTTCTGTTAAGTGTAGATTCTTATCTACTTTCTCATCGGTTAAATTAATATTTGATGTTGAACCTATAGCCGCTGCTGAACTGCTTTTACTATTATTTTTAGTGGTGTGAACTTTGATTTCATTATCAGCATTAAGATCTGCTTTATCTTCTTTATTGAGTTTAGATTGAAGATATTCGCCAACTTCGCCGAGTCTATTTTGCGGGTTGTTTTCATTGCCTCCCTGTGTAGCATCTTGCAAAGATGCGGCAGGGGAGGAAGCTGGAGCCAGCGGCGAGGGCTTAAGCTGTTTCTGTTCAATGTGGTTAAGTGCTTTTGCCTCTTGTGATACTTTCACTTCTTGGAGCACGTCAAAGCGTGCTTGTCGCTCTGGATTGCGGCTATGGCCTCTATGGATAGTCGGCGGTCTGTCTAAGCTGATTGCCTGCGCCTCTTGCTCAACCGTTCTGAGAGGGGGCAGGATAGCGTCAAACTCTGCTTTTTGTTCTTTCAGTGATCTGTGATCGATATGCGCATCGATGCCAGCCTTTTGCATGTGCTCGTTTGCTGTGTCTGCCCAACTCTTGCGCCATTGCTCTAACAGTTCTTTATCGTTCCATTTCCTTTCCTTCTGACCGAACCCCGCGCCGTCAGGAGTAAGGCGGCGAGTAGTTAGCATTACGTGAAAATGCGGGTTGTCGCTATCGAGTTTGTGGAAGGCTATATCAGCAATCATTCCATTTTTTACAAAATGCTCTTGGCAAAAATCTATTGCTAACACCTTTTTTTGTTCGTCTGTCATTTCGACAGGAAGCGCAATATTAAACTCGCGTGCTAACTGCGCATCTTTTCTTTTTTCGCTTTTTTCTATCGTGTTCCATAAATACGCAGGCTTTAAAAAATTACGGTCTGCGCTTTCAGGTATTAATATCATACTGTCTGAAATACCTTTCTTTTTGCTGTAGTCGTGGATCTCTCCTGTGTGTTCGTCCATTAACTTTTCGCCGTGGCGATAAGCTGCCGCAGCTACGCTACTATGCCCCTTGCTGCGTGTTATTGTTTGAGCGCTCATATGAAATATTGCCATTGTTTTTATCTCCTGATATTGAAAGCACATACTTTTTAAAACAAGCAAAATATATTTGCTTTTTTTAAAAAGCGATTAAGTAATATTAAGCATAAAGCGAATATTACTTTTTATTTTTATGCGTTAGTAAATCCCCATTTATGGGGCGCACACATTCGAAGAATGTATAAGTGCGCTATTGTAGTTTTTAGCAAAACCAAAATAGCCGCTACACGTAAACCTTTCATCTATAAAATCGCGCTCTGGAAATGAAAATACATATATCGCGCTTTACTTAAATAAATAAATATATTACTTAAAATATATATATCAGAAAAACATAAAAATAAAAGAGGTGAAATATGAATGATATTGATAAAAAAATAGAAGTGGCAGCGTCTGAACTCGTTCGATTGATTATAAAAAAAACTACAAGATGAAAATACGGATGTTATATGTAGAACAAGCTTATTTATAACTTACAATCTTTTTTCTCATGAAAGCGATTTTACTGTTGTTTATGACACGTTAGGGGGAGATCTAGAATGATTGGAAATTATGATAATGATTACGACTATGATGATAATGAGTATTTAAATGATGACACTATAGAAATCCCTTTGAGCTGTGAAGATGACGAATATAGAGAGGATTATTTAAGAGAACAAGAGCAAGAAAAAAAATCTGTTTTACAGAAAATGATTGAGTATAAAAATGAAAATTCGTTTTTTGGTCATTTATACGAAATGTCCGGAGTTTTTGGGTTTACCGTTGTTTTATTGTTAGGGTTTATTTTTACGCTGCCGATTTTGTTTATAGCTGGATTGATTGCGCTTTTTATTATGATAAAAGAAAAGAGAGGTTTTAAAAATGGCATTTAATATTGATAAATATAATAAAGTGAAAAAAGAACTTGAACAAAAAGCAAACTTGCTAAATAGGTTGGAGCAAGAAATGAAAGCTGAAAAAAGAAAAGAAGATACAGCGCGTAAAATAAAAATTGGTGCTGAGTTAATAAGAATAGTTAGAGAAAATAGCAAAGAAGTATCTGACGAGTTAGATTTTACTAATGATTTATCACTATTGGTCGGGGCTTTAACTAATCATATGGTCTTAAAAAGAATATACGATCAGCGTGAGTTTTTGAGAGCGGAAGGGGATAAGAGGCTTAACGAATGGAAGATAAAAAATAATAAAAAAAGGAGTAAAACGGATGAATAACTTAAGACCTAACCCGAACCCTTCACGCGAGGGAACGGCGGACATGATTAACCGCCTGAACTTCTATGATACGTCTTTTACTTGCTTACATTTTTTAATGATAGATTTTGATAATGACATACAAGAAATGAAAAGAAAAAAAGATTTTCACCCGCTCCAGCTTTTAAACAAGCATGATAGAGCAAGTTTAGATTTAGAAATATTAAATATTATTAGAATATCACTTGCTAGCAAAATGTTAGATATTCAAAGTGAAGAACTATTGAGCGCTGATTTATATTTTAATAAAAAAGATGAGTTAGACATGGGGGAGGATGCGAGAATAATAGGTTATGTGTTTAGAGACTTTGTAAAACAAAGAATAGAAACAGCGATTAAAACTATTGAGGAGAAAAATATATGAATATATTAGGTTTAATAGCAAAAGCAAAACCTCCGGTAGACGATGGCGGCGGTAGTCTCATTCCAGCCGCGATGGGTTTTTTTATTTGTGCTTTTTTAGTTGCTATCATTGCCTCTGTTGTTTCTAGTGCTTTTCGTTCTGCTAAAAATTCAGCAGACGTGAGTATAAACAATGCAAAAAAATATCACATAGCACTAATAAAAGAGCAGTATAGAAAGAAAGGTGGGGGCTGATATGTTTTATTTAATATGTATATTTTTTATGGTCATATTTTTTATTGCTTGCATGTTGTCGGTTATATATGCGTCTGAAATATATCAGTGGCAGCATTATAACAGCTATAAGTTTAAGCAATGGTTAAAAAGTGGGAGTATAAAAAAAGATGCGCATGAAGAAAAAATAAAAAAGGAAGTGAAAAAATGAATATAGATTATATATTAAAGCTTCTTAAAAAATACAATATAGATTTTGATGCTAACGAGTTTGTAAAAGCAAGTTTTAATATTAAAATGAAATACTATAGGTTAATATTAAATGAAAAGGAAAGACTGAAAGAAAATAAAATATTAGATGAAGCTGTTAAACAAAAAATAAAAATAGAAACTGACACATTTGACGCTGAGAAATTTCAAAAAGAAGCTGATGAACGTTATAAGTTATTCATGGAACGTCGCAATCTCTCCAGTAAGACTAAATGACAATCCCTATATTTAGGACGTCAAGAAGAATGGCGGGGGTTCCCTTTTAAGGGTTCCGCTATTGTTCTTGATGATATTCAGAACAAATACCATTTTGCATAGGTGGGTGGTTCACGTAGTGAGCCATCCACCTGATAAACTCTTTATAATAAGATTTTCGATATGTGCTGAGTCTGAGTGAAAAATGGCTACAAAAATTTGTACTTAACATTTACTTTTTGAATAGACCCTTCAGAATCTTTTCCATCTCTTTGTTTACATATTCAGTTGCAAGCCCTTTACCTTCTTCGGCTGCGACGTCGATTAAGGCATCATAATCATTAAGTTCATGGCAATTTTGACATTCAAGCATATCCCCAGAAACATACTCTTTTGTAGTATCTCCTTCTAAAGGGCAATCACAAAATAAACACTTGAGTTCTACAGAGAAACTTTTATCTTTCATTAATTTACTCCAAAAAATTTTAGTGAAAATGTTGCTAAGGCTAATAAAAAACCTAAAACAACAAATAACCCTTTATGATCTTCAACGTAATCGGATGCCTTTTTAAAAAAGCTCCGAGAAGCTTTTTGTTCTTCTGACTTGCGTTTTGACCTTGCCGCACCAACTCCTTTCGGAGTGATTCGTAAATGTCCGTATTTTTTACCTCCAAGCGATGTATGCTCAAGCCACTCATGCGCCAAGCATTTATCCGTAGCTTTTTCTAATTCGGAAAGTGTATATGAAGTTTTGTTTTCTGCATTTATCTCTTCTAGAAGCTCTTGGTCAACAGATAAAGTCACTAACTTACTCGTTGAACCCGTTGATTCCATATAATCTATTACATGATTAAGTATTTTAAATTCAGGCACAATTAATACCTTTAAATAGATAGATTAAAATTTTGCATGCGAGTGAATGATAACACGTTTGATACTTACCTCAGACCTTTCCCGCCGCACGGAGGAGGGTTAGACTCTGTATTGATCAGAGTAGCAAAGATACATTGTAAGTATGGAACAATAAAATCTATGCTGCAATGACTTTGTATTTTTGGGATTGAACGTAATCACTCCACCATTGCATTAACTCTATCCGTTCGGCTAAATATTCTGCACGGTTATAAGCCGCAATGATTTCATCTTTTTTAGAATGAGCGAGAGCTGCTTCAAGAACTTCAATCCTAAACTTCCCCGCTTCTTCGGCTGCTGTTCTGGCAATAGAACGCATACCATGTGCCACCAGTTCACCGCCAAAACCCATGCGGATGATCGCTGCGTTAGCTGTTTGCTCGTGCATATGGCTAAGAGGAGCTTTGATACTGGGGAAAACCCACTCACGATGACCGCTGATTGGTTTCATGGATTCAAGAATACGCATAGCTTCTTTACTCAATGGAACCTTGTGGGGCCGTTTCATCTTCATGAACTCAGCGGGGATGTTCCAGAATCGGTTCTCTTCGTCGATGTCAGTCCAACGAGCACGGACAGCCTCTCCGGGGCGAACCCATGTAAGAAGTTGCCATTCAATCAGCAGGCGTGTTTCTATGCGTATAGATGCGTTTGCTAAAGCCACTATGAATCTTGGTAACTCGCTGGGGGGTAGGGCTGGCATGTTTTGCTTTTTTGGCTTGCTGAAACGCTGTGTGAGATTATCTGCGGGGTTGAACTCAATAAGCTCTTCTGTGGCCGCATAACGGAAAATTTCGTTCAGTCGGGAAATTATACGGCGTAGAGTTTCAAGAACACCTCTTTGCTCGATAGGGTCAAGATGTTGTTTCAACATTTTAGGGCGGATCTCTTTAATAGGAATATCCCCCAATGTTGGAAAGATGTTTCGTTCAAGGCTACGCCAGATATCCTTAGCATGATCTTGCGATATGCCTGATGTTTTAATTTTTTCATCAAGCCACTTTTTCGCCACTGTTTGGAATGTGTGTTCAGTGGCATCTTTGAGCGCTTGAGCTTTTTGCTCATTGTGGGATTGGGGATCGATACCCTGTGCAAGCAAAGAGAGGTATTCATCCCGTAGCGCTCTTGCTTGAGCAAGTGTCAGGTAGGGATAGAACCCAAGACTCATTTTGGCCCGTTTCTTGGTTAAAGGAACGGTATAGCCGAGGTGCCAGATTTTTTTGCCACTTGGTTTGATACGCAGGAACAAGCCGTCTCCATCCCATAGCGTGAACTCTTTCTCTGTGGGCTTGGCCTTTCTGATCTCTGTGTCAGTGAGTTTTGTTGCTACTTTCGGCATTTTTGCTCCCTCGTTTTTACTCCCTCATCGACGAGGGATAATAGGAGGGTGCCATAAGGAATGGTTTCTAGCAATTCTCAGTAGACTTCACTGGACATGAAAAAGGCCGCAAACCCTTGTGGGATGCGGCCTTTGTAGACTTGAGTAGACGTCATTTTACTAAAAAGTGGTGGAGCTGGCGGGAGTTGAACCCGCGTCCGAAATTTCTACATCCTCGGTACTACATGCTTAGTTTGTCTTTACATTCGCACGCCAGCTGCGGACAGACACGCCACTAACGAACTAGCCTGATTAGTTTTAACGCTTCAACCCCAGGCAGGGCTTCCACGCGATCTCTTTTGGGTTTGACCTCTCTTTGATCCCCGTCTTAAGAGCGGAAGCTAGGGAGAGAGGGCTCAGAGCAGGTTATTAAGCTGCTAAAGCGTAGTTTTCGTCGTTTGCGACTATTTTTTTGCGGCTTTTAACGAGGCAAACCGCCCCTCGGCATGCACCTTGGGTTTCGCAAATCCCGTCGAATCCAGAATCAGCCCCAATAGTGTTGAACTAAGTATACCAGATTTCACTTCCTGGATACCAGCCCGGAACGCTAACTTATTGAATAGTACAATAAGTGTGCAGAATCAACGTCCTGCGTTTTTCATGATGCGCGCTTTATCAAGCTGCCACTCGCGCTCTTTCAGGTCAGTACGTTTGTCGTGCTGTTTTTTACCCTTCGCGACGCCAACTTTCACCTTGCACCATGCGTTTTTCCAGTACAGCGACAGGGCTACAACGGTGAAACCTTCACGGTTGATGCGTCCGTAGAGGGATTCCAGCTCACGCTTGTTCAGCAGCAGCTTTCGGGTGCGCGTTGGGTCACACACGTAGTGTGAGGAGGCGACGGTCAGCGGCGTAAAGTTCGCGCCGAATAGGAAGGCTTCGCCATCTTTCAGGATCACGTAGCTATCGCCGATGTTGGCTTTCCCGGCGCGCAGCGATTTTACTTCCCAGCCCTGCAACGCAAGGCCAGCTTCGAATTCTTCTTCAATGAAATACTCGTGGCGAGCACGCTTGTTGAGCGCAATGGTCGCCGAGCCTGGTTTATGTGCTTTTTTCTTCGTCATAAGTGTCGTAAAGCCGTCGGTAATCTGATTTCAAAAAGTCACCTCATTGCGTCCTGTGAGGTCTAACGCGCTATCTTAGCACGAGATGAGGCTTAGCGTTTTTTTAACAGGTGATAAATGTTATTATTTGTCCGTTGTGTGACCATGGGAAATGCTATGCCTCAGATTAGCCGTACTGCGCTTGTGCCTTACAGCGCGGAACAAATGTATCAGTTAGTGAACGACGTTCAGTCTTATCCAGAATTTATTCCGGGGTGCACCGGGAGCCGCGTTCTGGAGTCCGGCCCGACGCAGATGACTGCGGCGGTGGATGTCTCCAAAGCGGGGATCAGCAAGACGTTCACCACCCGCAATACGCTGACCAGCAATCAGAGTATTTTGATGCATCTGGTGGATGGTCCGTTTAAAACCCTTATGGGGGGCTGGAAGTTTACGCCGCTGAGCGCTGACGCCTGTCGCATCGAGTTCCAGCTGGACTTTGAATTTACCAATAAGCTGATTGAGCTGGCGTTTGGCCGCATTTTTAAAGAGCTGGCTTCGAATATGGTTCAGGCGTTCACCACCCGCGCCAAAGAGGTTTACAGTGTCGCATAAGATTGCTGTAGAAGTGGTGTATGCGCTGCCGGAGAAGCAGTATCTGCAGCGCGTGACGCTGGAAGAGGGGGCAACCGTTGAGGCGGCTATCCGCGCGTCCGGCATCCTCGAACTTCGCAGCGATATCGACCTGGCGAAAAATAAGGTCGGTATTTATAGCCGTCCGGTGAAGCTGGGTGATGTGCTGAAAGAGGGCGACCGGGTTGAGATTTATCGCCCGCTGATTGCTGACCCGAAAGAGCTGCGACGTCAGCGTGCGGAGAAAGCGGGTAAGTAGCGTGTTTTCCCCTCACCCTGACCCTCTCCCCAAAGGGGCGAGGGGATAAAAGAAAAACAAAAAGGTGCTCAATGAGCACCTTTTTGCATTTCTGACTTCTGATTATTTGGTCAGGGCAGGCTTGTTGTCGATGTTGGTCAACACACCGGCGCTGCTGAAGGTCAGCGTCAGGGTCTGCTGGGTCGCATCTTCGTGGCCCGGCTTCTGACGGAATACATAGAACCAGGTGTTAGTGCCGAACGGATCGGACATCATCGGGGTTCCCAGTGCATAAGCGACCTGCTGTTGTGTCATCCCCACACGGATTTTAGACACATCGTTAGGGGTAAGGTAGTTCCCCTGGTTGATGTCAGGACGGTAAACCACTTTCTCCAGAGTGGAACAGCCTGCGGTCAACATCAGAAGAACCGCTGCGGCAGCGGTCAGCATTTTACAACGCATAGTGATTTGATTCCTTTTCGGGCCCGAGCAGAACGCGGCTCATATGTAATATGCCGATGATAATAGACCTTGCCCCACTTTGAAACCGGTCTGGCGGCGTTTTTGTTGTTCTGTATGACCCTGAGATCCCGAAAAAGTTTATGCCGCCAGCAGTTCTTTCGCGTTCGCGAGCGTGTTACGCGTGACTTCGCTGCCGCCGAGCAGGCGAGCAAGCTCCTGCAGACGCGCACGTTTATCCAGCGGCGTCATATGCGTTTCGGTCATTTCACCGTCGGTTTCTTTACTGACGATAAAGTGATGATGACCACAGCCCGCGACCTGCGGCAGGTGGGTGACACACATCACCTGCGTTGATTCGCCTAGCTGGCGCAGCAGTTTGCCCACCACCGCCGCCGTTGGGCCGCTGATGCCGACATCCACTTCATCGAAAATCAGCGCCGGGGTTTCCATTTTACGCGCGGTAATCACCTGAATCGCCAGCGCAATACGCGAAAGTTCACCGCCGGAGGCCACTTTGGAGATAGCCTGCAGCGGCTGCCCCGGGTTGGTGGTGACGCGGAACTCGATGCGGTCCGCACCTTCTGCCGTCAGGTGGTTCTCTTCAAAGCGGACATCAATGGTGAAGATACCGTGCGGCATCGCCAGCGTGTGCATGCTGTCGGTGATGTGCTGGCTTAGCTCCTGGGCGTAATGCTGACGGATTTCATGCAGCTTTTGCGCTGTCGCCAGCGCCTGTTCATGATGCAGGTTCACCGCGAGAGAGAGGGTTTCCTGCGAGTCAGCCTGATCGTCAAGCTGCTGCTGTTCTTCCAGCAGAGACTGATAGAATCCTGGCAGCTCTTCCGGCGTGACGTGGTGCTTGCGCGCCAGTGAAATCTGACGGGAGATACGCTGCTCCAGCTCAAACAGACGGTTCGGGTCGAGATCCAGACGTTCACAGTAGTGGCGCAGTTCGTCACTGGCTTCGGAGATCTGAATGGCCGCTTCTTCCAGCATATCCAGGACGCCAGAAAGCTTGCTGTCCATGCCAACCAGTTCGGTAATGAGCTGGCGGACGTTATACAGCTGGCTTTGCAGGTTCACGTCTTCGCCGTCCGCCAGCAGGTTGAGCGCATTCTGGCTGGTTGAGAGCAGGTGGCCGCTGTTCGCCAGACGTTTGTACTCTTCGTCGATTTGCTCAAACTCACCCGGCTGCGGGTTGAATTCGTTGAGCTCTTTAAGCTGGTACGCCAGCAGCTCCGCACGTGCTGCGCGCTCCTGGCTTTGCTGCTGGTGCTGGGCAAGTTCACGGCAGCTCTGATGCCACTGGCGATAGTGCTCCGCCATAAGCTGAGTAAGCGCGTACTCACCCGCATAGCCATCGAGCAGCGCTTTCTGCTGTTCAGGTTTGACGAGTTGCTGGTGCGCGTGCTGACCGTGGATCTGGATAAGCAGCTGGCCGAGTTCGCGAAGCTGGGAGAGCGGGACCGCCGTGCCGTTGATAAAGCCACGTGAACGACCGTCGCTGCTGATCACGCGGCGAAGTAAACACTCACGTCCATCTTCAAGCTGGTTCTGTTCCAGCCAGCGCTGGGCGGCAGGGGTGTCTTTCAGGGAGAAACGGGCGCACAGGTCGGCACGGTTTGCGCCCATGCGCACCATGTCGCCCTCTGCGCGGCCACCAAGGCACAAGCCGAGGGCATCAATGGCAATGGATTTACCTGCACCGGTTTCCCCGGTGATCGCCGTCATGCCGCTGTGGAAATCGATCTCAAGCTCACGAACAATGGCAAAGTTGCTGATGGTCAGTTGTGCCAGCATAATTGTTTTCCTGTATGAAAAACCATAACTGTGTTTTCATACAGTATAAACTGGTTTTTTATACAGTAAAGTACTGGATGCAAAATCAGAACAATTTTTTTGACCAGCCAAGCTTCGAGCTTAATGTGTTGAAATAGCTGTAATCTTTCGGATGAATCAGATTAAGGTGGTAATCACATCGACGAATGAGAACATCTTCACCTTCCTGGATCGGCAGCGCTATCTGGCTGTCGCAGCTGATCTCCAGGTCGTTACGGCGGTGCGAGAAGCGCAGACGTATCGTGCTGTCGCCGTTGATGACCAGCGGGCGGGCGGAGAGCGTGTGCGGGAACATCGGTACCAGGGTGATGGCATCCAGCGAAGGCGTCAGGATCGGGCCGCCGGCAGAAAGCGAGTAGGCGGTTGAGCCGGTCGGAGTGGAGATAATCAGCCCGTCGGAACGCTGGGAGAAGGCAAAGATTTCGTCGATGTAAACTTCGAATTCAATCATGTGCGCCACTTTTCCGGGGTGAAGAACCACCTCGTTAATTGCGGTGCTGATGCGCTTCTGACAGTCCTGCTGGCACACCTGTGCTTCCAGTAAAAAGCGTTTTTCGCTGATATAGTGCCCTTCCAGCACGTCAGCCAGCTGCTGCTGCGCATTGTCCGGGTCGAGGTCGGTTAAAAAGCCGAGATTGCCACGGTTGATGCCGATGACCTTAATGTCATAACGCGCCAGCGTGCGGGCCGCGCCGAGCATATTGCCGTCGCCGCCCACCACCACGGCGAGATCGGCCTGTTGGCCAATTTCCGCCAGCGTGCCGGTTTTGACGCTCTTCAGCTGAAGCTCCTGCGCAATCTGCTGCTCGACCATCACTTCATAGCCTTTGCTACACAACCAGCGATACAACATTTCATGTGTCGTTAGTGCGGTAGGGTGACGCGGATGCCCGACGATCCCAATACACCTGAAATGATTATTCATTTTCTGGAGGTCCTTGTGCCTGATGAATGATGACAATCTGTCTTGTTCCCTTGAATCCCGGAAACTGATCCCCATAATAAGCGAAGTTAGCGAGATGAATGCAGAAAAACGCGGAGAAATTCATGAGTAGTAAAGAACAGAAAACGCCTGAGGGGCAAGCCCCTGAAGAAATTATCACGGAACAGCACGATGAAGTTGAGGCTGTAGAGCCAGACGCATCTGCTGAGCAGGTGGACCCGCGCGATGAAAAAATTGCGAATCTGGAAGCCCAGCTGGTAGAAGCACAGAATCGCGAACGCGATGGTGTTCTGCGCATCAAGGCGGAAATGGAAAACCTGCGTCGTCGTACCGAGCAGGACGTTGAGAAGGCGCATAAATTTGCGCTGGAGAAATTCGTCAACGAACTGCTGCCGGTAATCGATAGCCTCGATCGCGCGCTGGAAGTGGCTGACAAAGCGAATCCGGACAACGCGGCGATGATCGAAGGTATTGAACTGACGCTGAAATCCATGCTCGACGTGGTGCGTAAGTTTGGCGTGGAAGTGATTGCCGATACCAACGTACCGCTGGATCCAAACGTCCACCAGGCGATTGCAATGGTGGAGTCAGAAGAGGTGGAAGCCGGTAAAGTGCTGGGCGTGATGCAGAAAGGTTACACCCTGAACGGCCGTACCATTCGCGCTGCGATGGTGACCGTGGCGAAAGCGAAAGCGTAATTTGCCATTCGTAGTGCCGGGTGGCGGTTTCGCCTTACCCGGCCTACAGCCTTACTCAGCGATACTTTCGCGCAGGGGTTTTACGGGCAGGACTTTCACCTGCTTAATCATATTGTCCTGCACGTCCAGGATATCAATATCGTACTGCTCAATGCGCACCCGCGTGCCCGCCGCCGGGATCTCTTCCAGCGCTTCCAGAATCATCCCGTTAATCGTGCGAGCCTCATCTTCCGGCAAATGCCAGTTAAAGGCTTTGTTGAGTTCGCGAATGTTCGCGCTACCGTCAATCAGCACCGAGCCGTCGTTTTGCGGGGTGACCTCTTCCGCGAGGGAAGGTGACATTGACGTAGTAAAGTCCCCGACAATCTCTTCCAGAATATCTTCGACCGTCACCAGCCCCTGAATGTCGCCGTACTCATTGACCACCAGGCCGACTTTTTTCTTGTTGCGCTGGAATTTCACCAGCTGCGTGCTGAGCGGCGTTCCTTCCGGCACGTAGTAAATCTCGTCGGCGGCGCGCAGCATCACCTCTTTGGTGAACTCTTTTTTCTCGGTCATCAGACGGTAGGCTTCGCGCACGCGCAGCATGCTGATGGCGTCATCCAGCGAATCGCGATAGAGCACAATGCGCCCGTGCGGGGAGTGCGTCAGCTGGCGGACGATGGCTTTCCAGTCGTCATTGATGTCGATACCGACGATTTCGTTACGCGGCACCATAATGTCGTTGACGCTCACCTTTTCCAGATCCAGCACTGACAGGAGCATGTCCTGATTGCGCCGGGAGATCTGCGAGCGGGATTCATTCACGATGGTGCGCAGCTCCTCTTTGCTGAGCGCGCTGCTGATGGTGACATCGGCTTTGATTCCCACCATCCGCATCAGTACGCGCGTTACCATGTTCAGCAGCCAGACCAGGGGCATCATCAGGATCTGCAGCGGTGCCAGCAGGAAGCTGCTCGGGTAGGCGACTTTCTCCGGGTAAAGCGCGGCAATGGTTTTCGGCAGCACTTCGGCAAACACCAGTACCACAAACGTCAGCACGCCGGTGGCAATCGCCACCCCGGCGTTGCCGTACAGGCGCATCCCAACGATGGTGCCGAGGGCGGAGGCCAGAATGTTGACAAGGTTGTTGCCGATGAGCACCAGGCTTATCAGGCGATCCGGCTTGCGAAGCAGTTTTTCAACGCGACGAGCGGCACGGTTACCCTGTTTAGCACGATGACGTAACCGGTAGCGGTTTAAGGTCATCATGCCGGTTTCCGAGCCGGAGAAATAGGCGGAGATGACCACCATGACGATCAGGATAACGATCAGCGTGGTGGTAGAGATGTGTTCCAGGGGGAACTCCTTTGTTTCTTAGCCAGCAAATTGCTGTATGAAGCGGCTGCCAAAATAGGCAAGGGTGAGAATGCCCGCACCCGCGACGTTGAACCAGACCACGCGACGACCGCGCCAGCCTTCATGATAATGGCCCCATAACAGGACAATATAGACAAACCACGCGATGATGGAGAGCACCGCTTTATCGATGTTCTCCACGCTGAACAGGTTCTTCATGTAAAACAGGCCCGTGCAGAGCGTCAGCGTCAGCAGCACAACGCCCACCTGGGTGATGTGGAACATCTTACGCTCAATGACCATCAGCGGCGGCATCTCATGGTTAAACGCCAGCTTTTTGTTTTTCAGCTGATAGTCAATCCAGGCGAGCTGCATGGCGTAAAGCGCGGCAATGATCAGCGTCGCGTAGGCAAAGAGCGACAGGCCGATATGCACCAACATCCCCGGCGTCGCCTCCAGATGCGTAATGAATTCATTAGGCATAAAGGTGGCGAGGGCCAGATTGATCAGCGCGAAGGTATAGACAATCGGCAGCAGCAGCCAGCCGCGATTTTTAGACGCGACGATGGTCATTACCGTGCAGATCATCAGGCTGACCAGCGAGCCGACGTTAAGGACGCTCAGGTTTTGCACGCTGCCGTCGCCGGGAATGATGCGTGATTCCAGCGCAAACGCGTGGCTGATCAGTGCGATCACCGCGGAAAGAATAGCCATGCGCCGCCAGCCGCTGTTTTTTTGCAGCAGTCCGGGAACGATCAGCGCGAGGCTGACTGAGTAGGCAACAAGGGCGATCAGTGCGAAAACAGGCATATAGGCATCGACAGTTGTCTTAATAAGAAAGAGAAGCAGTATAACGTTACGTGACGCCTGCTCCAACCGTTGCATAACAACAAAGGCGCCTTCATGTTATACTCCGGCAAAATTCTGTGTATGTGTCGCCCATGGCGGCCCAACGTTTCTACTCAGGCGAGAGACAATGTTTGATAATTTAACCGATCGTTTGTCGCGCACGCTGCGCAACATCAGCGGCCGCGGACGCCTTACTGAAGAGAACATCAAGGAAACGCTGCGCGAAGTGCGCATGGCGCTGCTGGAAGCAGACGTCGCGTTGCCGGTTGTTCGTGATTTTATCAACCGCGTTAAAGAGAAGGCGGTTGGTCATGAAGTTAACAAGAGCCTGACCCCGGGCCAGGAATTCGTCAAAATCGTTCGTAATGAACTGGTTTCGGCGATGGGCGAAGAGAACCAGGTGCTTAACCTGGCGGCTCAGCCGCCGGCCGTGGTGCTGATGGCGGGCCTGCAGGGTGCGGGTAAAACGACCAGCGTCGGTAAGCTGGGTAAATTCCTGCGTGAAAAGCACAAGAAGAAAGTGCTGGTGGTCTCTGCGGACGTCTATCGCCCGGCGGCGATCAAACAGCTGGAAACCCTGGCCGAGCAGGTCGGCGTAGATTTCTTCCCGTCCGACGTGGCGCAGAAGCCTGTCGACATCGTTAACGCGGCGCTGAAAGAAGCGAAGCTGAAATTCTACGACGTGCTGCTGGTGGATACCGCCGGTCGTCTGCACGTTGACGAAGCGATGATGGACGAGATCAAGCAGGTACATGCCTCTATCAACCCGGTAGAGACCCTGTTCGTTGTCGACGCCATGACCGGTCAGGATGCGGCGAATACCGCGAAAGCGTTTAACGAAGCGCTGCCGTTAACTGGCGTAGTGCTGACCAAAGTAGACGGTGACGCCCGCGGCGGTGCGGCGCTCTCGATTCGTCACATCACCGGTAAGCCGATTAAATTCCTCGGCGTGGGCGAGAAAACTGAAGCGCTCGAGCCGTTCCACCCGGATCGTATTGCCTCCCGTATCCTCGGCATGGGCGACGTGCTGTCGCTGATCGAAGATATCGAGAGCAAGGTTGACCGCGCGCAGGCCGAGAAGCTGGCCAGCAAGCTGAAAAAAGGCGACGGTTTCGATCTTACCGACTTCCTTGAGCAGCTGCGTCAGATGAAAAACATGGGCGGCATGGCCAGCCTGATGGGCAAACTGCCGGGCATGGGCCAGATCCCTGACAACGTGAAAGCGCAGATGGATGACAAGGTGCTGGTGCGTATGGAGGCGATCATCAACTCGATGACCCTCAAAGAGCGCGCTAACCCGGATATCATCAAAGGTTCCCGTAAACGCCGTATCGCAGCCGGTTGCGGCATGCAGGTGCAGGACGTTAACCGTCTTCTTAAACAGTTCGACGACATGCAGCGCATGATGAAGAAAATGAAGAAAGGCGGCATGGCGAAGATGATGCGCGGCATGAAAGGCATGATGCCACCCGGTTTTCCAGGGCGTTAATCGCTTTTGAGATTGCTTTTTGCCCGAAAATGAGTAAAATTTTCGGGCTTTTAATATGACACCCGGGCTCCGTTCCTCGATGGGGCCCGGTTGTTTTATTCACACAAGAGGATGTTATGGTAACTATTCGTTTAGCTCGTCACGGCGCTAAAAAGCGTCCGTTCTACCAGGTTGTTGTGACTGACAGCCGTAATGCACGCAACGGTCGCTTCATCGAGCGCGTTGGTTTCTTCAACCCACTGGCCGCTGGCGCAGAAGAAGAAACTCGTCTGGATCTGGATCGTATCGCTCACTGGGTTGGCCAGGGCGCTACTGTTTCCGATCGCGTTGCTACGCTGATCAAAGCA
Source organism: Enterobacter sp. UPMP2060 (assembly GCF_053709655.1). Classification (NCBI taxonomy): domain Bacteria; kingdom Pseudomonadati; phylum Pseudomonadota; class Gammaproteobacteria; order Enterobacterales; family Enterobacteriaceae; genus Enterobacter; species Enterobacter sp. UPMP2060. Next base: position 17,629 of record NZ_JBSKJQ010000006.1, on the reverse strand, counting down.
GCAAACAAAGCAGCTTAATCTGTCACGGTGGTCATGATGAGCAATAAAGCACCTGTTGAACCGATCGTATTGGGAAAAATGGGTTCTTGCTACGGTATCCGTGGTTGGCTCAGAGTGTTTTCCTCCACTGAAGACGCTGATAGCATTTTTGATTACCAGCCCTGGTTTATCCAGAAAGGCGGTAAGTGGGAAGAGGTCGAGCTGGAAAGCTGGCGTCACCACAATCAGGACATCATCATCAAGCTGAAAGGCGTTGACGATCGTGATGCCGCGAATGCGCTGACTAATTGTGAAATTGTCGTGGATTCGTCGCAGTTGCCACAGCTGGAAGAGGGCGACTACTACTGGAAAGACCTTATGGGTTGCCAGGTAGTCACTACCGAAGGCTACAGCCTGGGGAAAGTCATCGATATGATGGAAACCGGGTCAAATGACGTTCTCGTCATTAAGGCAAACCTGAAAGATGCATTTGGCATCAAGGAGCGGTTGGTTCCGTTCCTCGATGGACAGGTTATCAAGAAAGTCGATCTCACTACTCAAACCATTGAAGTAGATTGGGATCCTGGTTTTTAAATTCTCCGGATAAACGGTAAAAGACGGCGCTATGTGGATTGGCATAATTAGCCTGTTTCCTGAAATGTTCCGCGCGATTACCGATTACGGGGTAACTGGCCGGGCAGTAAAGAATGGCCTGCTGAGCATCCAGAGCTGGAGTCCTCGTGACTTTACTCATGACCGGCACCGTACCGTGGACGATCGTCCTTACGGCGGCGGACCGGGGATGCTAATGATGGTGCAACCCTTACGGGACGCCATTCACACAGCAAAAGCCGCGGCAGGTGAAGGCGCAAAGGTGATTTATCTGTCACCTCAGGGACGCAAGCTTGATCAAGCGGGCGTGAGCGAACTGGCGACGAATCAAAAGCTGATTCTGGTCTGTGGGCGCTACGAAGGAATAGATGAGCGCGTAATTCAAACCGAGATTGACGAAGAATGGTCTATCGGCGATTACGTTCTCAGCGGTGGTGAGTTACCCGCAATGACGCTGATTGACTCCGTCGCCCGGTTCATTCCGGGAGTTCTGGGCCATGAAGCTTCGGCAACGGAAGATTCCTTTGCCGATGGGTTGCTGGACTGTCCACACTATACTCGTCCTGAAGTGTTAGAAGGGATGGAAGTACCGGCAGTGTTACTGTCTGGAAACCATGCCGAGATACGTCGCTGGCGTTTGAAGCAGTCGCTGGGCCGAACCTGGCTTAGAAGACCTGAACTTCTGGAAAACCTGGCTCTGACTGAAGAGCAAGCAAAGTTGCTGGCCGAGTTCAAAACTGAACACGCGCACCAGCAGCATGAACATGATGGGAATGCGTAATACGCTCCCGAATATCAGTTTACCCAGGATAAGAGATTAAATTATGAGCAACATTATTAAGCAACTTGAACAAGAGCAGATGAAGCAGGACGTACCTTCCTTCCGTCCAGGTGACACCGTGGAAGTGAAAGTATGGGTTGTTGAAGGTTCCAAAAAACGTCTGCAGGCATTCGAGGGCGTGGTTATCGCTATTCGTAACCGCGGTCTGCACTCTGCATTCACTGTTCGTAAAATTTCCAACGGCGAAGGCGTTGAGCGTGTCTTCCAGACTCACTCTCCGGTAGTTGACAGCATTGCTGTTAAACGTCGTGGTGCTGTACGTAAAGCTAAACTGTACTACCTGCGTGAGCGTACTGGTAAGTCTGCTCGTATTAAAGAGCGTCTGAACTAAGATTCGCTTAAGCGACATCCTGTTAGAAAGGGCTGGCCGAAAGGCTGGCCCTTTTTTTATCCCTGCGCATTTCTCACGTTAACCCTTTTGTCATAAATCATTTACAATGCTTGCCTCTTGAATGGAGGGGACGTGGATAACGTACTGCATCAGCCTGACCGGAAGCGCGCAGCGGCATTGACCGCGCTGTTTGCGATCCTGCTGATCGTGGTAGCGCCGCTTATCTCCGTCTCCTTGCAGAAAGATCCCATGAGCGCGATGCCGGGCATGCATCATGACATGAGCATGATGTCGATGGACGAGCATCAGGGCGATATGCCGCATACGATGCCTGTCGACCATGCGGAAGCGTGCGGCTACTGCGTGCTGTTAGCGCATGTCCCTGGCGTGATGCTGGCGCTGATCGTCCTGCTCAGCGCGGTATTACAGAGGCTTCGCATTAAGCCGCCGCGCCAGGCGGTTAGCCACTGGCACTTTTTCCCCTGGCTTTACCCTGATACCCGCGCGCCGCCGCGGCAGTCTGCTTTTTCCCTTTAAAACTAAATCGATAACTTTTTGCCTTAAAAAGGAAAAGTATGACTACCTGCACTCCGCGCGCGGCATGGGGAAACCTGCTGCGTCGCCTCCATTTCTATGTCGGGCTTTTTGTTGGTCCGTTTATCTTCTTTGCCGCGCTGACCGGTACGCTGTATGTGGCGACCCCGCAGCTGGAGAATGCGCTCTACCGGCACGCGCTCCACACGAATTCCGTAGGCGAGTTGCAGCCGCTGGCGGAGCAAATCGCCGTGGCGGAAAAAACCGTTGGCTCAGATTTGCATTTGCACGCCGTGCGTCCGGGGCTGGCTGAAGGCGAAACCACCCGCGTGATGTTTGCCGATCCGACGCTTGGCCCATCGGAGAACCGGGCTATCTTTATTGATCCAGTAAGCCTGGCGGTGCTGGGAGATATGACGGTATACGGCACCAGCGGGATTTTACCGCTGCGTCAGACCATTGATTATCTGCATACCTCTTTGATGCTGGGCGACGTGGGGCGGCTCTACAGCGAGCTTGCAGCCTCCTGGATGTGGGTTGCCGCGCTGGGCGGTGCTGCCCTGTGGTTTTATACCCGGCCCAAACGGCGAATCAATAATCGCTTCCAGAATCGTCGTCGGATGCACGTGACGCTGGGCTGGAGTCTGCTGGGCGGAATGCTGTTGTTCTCAGCAACCGGCCTGACCTGGTCCCAGTGGGCTGGCGGGAACGTTGATAAGCTGCGGGCAGAGATGAACTGGCTTACCCCGCAGGTGAACACGATGCTTTCCGGTCAACAGAAGATCGTGGATGAGCACGCCGAACACCGAGGCCATCACGGCGGAATGATGATGCCGGAAATGGCGATGGATCTGACGCAGTTTGACGGAGTATTAAGCGCGGCCCGTAACGCGGGAATTGATGCCAACAGGCTGGAGATCCGCCCGGCAAAAACGGCGGATCGCGCCTGGACCGTGACGGAAATCGATCGTAGCTGGCCGACCCAGGTGGACGCCGTTGCGGTTGATCCTTCTACGATGCAGGTCGTGGACAGAACCCGATTCGAGGATTTCCCGTTAATGGCAAAACTGACCCGCTGGGGCGTGGATTTCCATATGGGGATCTTATTCGGGCTGGTGAATCAGCTGCTGCTGGTGGCGTTCGGCCTCGCCCTGTGCGTGCTCATCGTCTGGGGTTACCGGATGTGGTGGATGCGTCGTCCTGCACGGTCGGCCGTGGATCCGGTGCAGACGCTTTGCCAGAGCTGGCTGGCGCTGTCAGGATGGGGAAGAGGCGTTACGGTGGTAATCAGCATACTGCTAGGACTCGCCTTGCCGGTCATGGGCGTGAGTCTGACGCTGTTTGTTGTGGTGGACTGGCTGCGCTGGCGAGCGGCAACCAGGGTGACGCTCGCCGAATCATCCGCTAAATAACTCTATGGCGTGCTGATCACCACTGCGACGCGGCGGTTTTCAGCGCGCCCTTGCGGAGTGCTGTTGCTCGCAACCGGGTATTTTTGACCTAACCCCCGCGTGGTGAGATTGCTGCGCGGGATATTTGCCCCCTTCGCCCAGGCATCGGCCACGGCATTGGCGCGTTTTAACGACAGCGCTTCGTTGTAGCTTTCTTCACCGTAGTTATCCGTGTGACCGTCCATTCGCGCGTGGTTCAGGCCGGTTTCCGCCAGGCGAGAGGCCATGGACTGGATCTGCGTTTCACTTTCCGGGCGCAGTCTGGCGTCATTTTTATCAAACAGGATGGTGTCCGACATGCCAAGCGACCAGTCACCGTTCAGTTCGTTAAAACCGTAAGACTTCATCGCCGAAATTTGCTCAGGAGTGAATTTGCCTTCCGGGGGCGACTGACAGCCTGCCAGAACCAGTGAGGCCAGAACTATCGGCGCGAAGTAACGTTTTAACATAGTGTATCCTTTCTAACTTGTTGTTTTCGTACGCTGGTTTTTCACCTGATACATGTTGCGGTCAGCCCTCTCCAGTAATGCTTCCACGGAAGCATTTTCCCACGCCAGAGCAAAGCCAATGCTGAGTGACATCGATGCTTTTTGTCCGTTATGAAGATCAAACGGACGGATAAACTGCTGCGATAGCGCAGCACAAATGTGTTGAACCTCGAGCTCAGAGTGTACGCCGTACAGCACCATGGCGAATTCGTCACCGCCAAGGCGGTATGCCTGGTGACGTTTGTCGCCAAACTCCATCATCCTGCTGGCGACTTCTATCAGCACGCAGTCACCTGCCGCGTGCCCCCAGGTGTCGTTAATAAACTTGAAATTATCACCGTCGAGGAAGAGCAGGGCCGAGTTTGTTTTGGCTGAAGGGTCGTTCATTAAGGCTGCAATGCTGTTACGAAACGCAGCGCGGTTGGCAAGACCGGTGAGCGGGTCGTGCATGGCGGTACGCAGCAGCTGGGCATTTTTCGCCTGAAGCTTCAGTTGCCACTCCTCCATCTCATCCAGAAGGCTGTTGAAGTCCTCACCAAACTGGTGAAACTCTTCAATACGGCCGTCTTTCACCCGGCGGGAGAAGTTGCGGTTAGTACGAACGTCATGCACCACGTCAGTGATGTTTTGCAGGGCCGTGACCATACCATGGTGTAAAGACTGGGTAATGGTGAGCGCGACGACGGTTGCAAAGAGAATACAGCCGGTCAGAACGGCAAACGACATCCAGATGAAATGGCCGATCAGGCTGTCACGCGCGGTCAGGCGAATTTCGCCGATCGTTGCGCCGTTATGCATGATGGGCTGCGCAACCGGTACGGGGAAAAGCCAGCGGCTGACCAGTGCGCCCAGCGTGTCGTTGTTGTCCTCCGGGTTCCAGGACCAGTAGGCAAACCGCTTTTTATGCGCGTTAATAACCTCGGCCACGGCAAACTGCCCCTGTTTGCCCAGCGCAGCCAGCGTTTCGTTGGCCGCCAGCGAGTCGTTGAACACCAGCGAGGCTTCCAGGCTGTGGCTCATTGTTGCGCCGGTTAATTCGAGATTCTTTTGCGCGTATTGTTTTAACGTCACGACGGAAGCAAAACAGAGCAGCAGCCATATTAACGTCATCGTGATGATGACGCTTATCATGCTGTTTCGCCTCAACGTTCTTTTAAACGTCGGACGTGGCGTTGAAGTGAAATCTTTATCCATGCTGCTTATTCCGTGCAAGCATTAATACATCCGGATTGACTCTTACGCCACTGCGCGTCAATGCATCCAGATTGACGGCGAACCGTACCTGGCCGCGATCGATTATCAGGCAAAAGGCACTGCCAATTACACATTCCGGATTTTGCTCTGAGATTAATAGCAACGCTCTGCCCTGATATTGACTTATTAATTCAAGTTGTTTTGCCGGTGATTCAGACCCGAAATAGATCGCATCGCACGTCGCGGCCAGGGCTTCCTGATCGTTACGTACAATAACGGGAGTATAAGGTAACTCGCTATGCCCCTCATCGCCGCTGAGGGCGTGCGTATAGTGCGAAGTGGCGTAGACGCAGAGTTTAGGCTGACCGGAAAGTGACGGCCATCGTGTATAGCTCACGATGCCTGAGACAATCGAGCGTACCGATTTATCCGTTTCCGTAAGCGTGCCTGCCGCCGCAGGGCCCACCATAAGGAACAGCATTATCACCAGAGTGAGTCGGAAAAAAGAGATCAAGAATAAATTTCTCACCAGAATCCGCCACATCGCTCTGGAAATAGATGTCCTTAAGAGTTGCGGGCAGAATACCATTGTTTATCAGGGCCGTCATTATGTCAGAAATAGCATGAGGCCGACCTAAGCTAAATCCTACAGTTGTTTATTTTCCGGTGGATAAAAATAGATTAATTCAGTCTGCTGGAGCGCATACTTTCATCCATCCCTTGCTGCCATGACGCACGCAGTTTTGCCGCGTTTTCGGCTGTATCGCAACTGGCAGGGAAAGATTTGCCTGCTAATCCCCAGGCGTGAATAAACCCTTCTTCGCAGACTTTCTTCTGACCATCAGCATAGCCGCGAAGATATTCACTACGATCAACGTGTGTGTCGTTAAAGCTATCGGCCAGGGTCTGGTTATCTTTAACCGGCAGGCCATTCATGGCGTCTTCTTTACCTGCATCAAACCAGGATGGGCTGGTCCAGTCGGGCTGGAAGGTGTAAGGATTGATCTGACAGCCCGTTAAAAACATCGACAACAGCGCGAGAGCAATTGAACGCATAGCCATTCTCCTTTTTTCTTCAGCATAGCCTGGCTAAAGAAAACCTGTCTGTAATTTAAAGTTTACGTTTTTATCGGCTGATTTTTGCAATAAATTGGCATCTGTAAAGTAATGTGTACGTATTTTGGATTGAAATGTTTACTTTTTATGGTATCGTGGTTTCACCTCATTGAGGAAAACAACTATCGCAAACGAGCTTTACAGGATCGCCATCATGCAAAAAGACGCGCTGAACAACGTACATATCACTGACGAACAGGTGTTAATCACTCCGGATCAACTGAAAGCGGAATTTCCGCTGAGCGTCGCGCAGGAGGCTCAGATCGAGCACTCTCGCCAGACCATTTCTGACATTATCGCCGGCCGCGATCCGCGCCTGCTGGTGGTATGCGGTCCTTGCTCCATTCACGATCCTGAAACCGCCATTGAATATGCTCGTCGATTTAAAGCGTTAGCGGAGGAGGTCAGCGATAGCCTCTATCTGGTGATGCGCGTCTATTTTGAGAAGCCACGTACGACCGTCGGCTGGAAAGGGTTGATTAACGATCCGCACATGGATGGCTCGTTTGATGTGGAAGCAGGCCTGAAGATTGCGCGTCGCCTGCTGGTGGAGCTGGTCAGCATGGGGCTGCCGCTGGCAACCGAAGCGCTGGACCCGAACAGCCCGCAGTACCTGGGCGATCTGTTCAGCTGGTCGGCGATTGGCGCGCGTACCACGGAATCGCAAACCCACCGCGAGATGGCGTCTGGCCTGTCAATGCCGGTTGGCTTTAAAAACGGTACCGATGGCAGCCTGGCGACGGCGATCAACGCCATGCGCGCTGCTGCGATGCCGCACCGTTTCGTCGGTATCAACCAGGCGGGTCAGGTCTGCCTCCTGCAAACGCAGGGTAACCCGGACGGCCATGTGATCCTGCGCGGCGGGAAAGCACCTAACTACAGCCCGGCGGACGTGGCGCAGTGTGAAAAAGAGATGGAGCAGGCGGGACTGCGCCCGGCACTGATGGTAGATTGCAGTCATGGTAATTCAAATAAAGATTACCGTCGCCAGCCTGCGGTTGCGGAATCCGTGGTCGCACAGATCAAAGATGGCAACCGTTCGATTATCGGTCTGATGATTGAGAGCAATATTCATGAAGGCAATCAATCATCTGAACAACCACGCAGTGCAATGAAGCACGGCGTCTCCGTGACGGATGCCTGCATCAGCTGGGAAACTACCGATGCGCTGCTGCGTGAGATCCACAAAGATTTGAAAGGCCAGCTGGCGACGCGTCTGGCTTAAGAGGTTAGTTATGGTTGCTGAATTGACCGCACTGCGCGATCAAATTGATGAAGTGGATAAGGCGCTGCTGGACCTGCTGGCGCGCCGCATGGCGCTGGTTGCCGAAGTCGGTGAGGTGAAAAGCAAATACGGCCTGCCGATTTACGTCCCGGAGCGTGAAGCCTCAATGCTGGCCTCTCGTCGCAAAGAGGCCCAGGCGCTGGGCGTTTCGCCGGATTTAATTGAAGATGTTCTGCGTCGCGTGATGCGGGAATCCTATTCCAGCGAAAACGACAAGGGCTTCAAAACCCTCTGTCCGTCCCTGCGGCCGGTGGTGATTGTCGGCGGGGCAGGACAGATGGGGCGTCTGTTTGAAAAAATGCTGACGCTTTCTGGCTATCAGGTGCGCATTCTGGAAAAAGAGGACTGGGCGCATGCTCCGGAACTCATGAAAGATGCCGGGATGGTTATCGTCAGCGTGCCGATCCACGTGACGGAGCAGACCATCGGAAAGCTTCCTGCTTTACCGAAAGATTGCATCCTGGTGGATCTGGCCTCCGTCAAAAATGGTCCGCTACAGGCGATGCTGGCTGCGCATACGGGCCCGGTACTGGGTCTGCACCCGATGTTTGGCCCGGACAGCGGCAGCCTGGCTAAGCAGGTGGTGGTTTACTGCGACGGTCGTCAGCCGGAAGCCTATCAGTGGTTCCTGGAACAGATTCAGGTATGGGGCGCGCGACTGCACCGCATCAGCGCGGTCGAGCACGATCAGAACATGGCGTTCATTCAGGCGCTGCGCCACTTTGCGACGTTTGCCTACGGTCTGCATCTGGCGGAAGAGAACGTGCAGCTTGAACAGCTGCTGGCGCTCTCTTCACCTATCTATCGTCTGGAGCTGGCGATGGTCGGGCGTCTGTTTGCTCAGGATCCGCAGCTTTACGCGGACATTATTATGTCCTCCGAGAACAATCTGGCGCTCATCAAGCGCTACTATCAGCGCTTTGGCGAAGCCATTACGCTGCTGGAGCACGGAGACAAGCAGGCGTTTATCGACAGTTTCCGCAAGGTTGAGCACTGGTTTGGCGATTACGCGCAGCGTTTCCAGAGTGAGAGCCGGACGCTGTTGCGCCAGGCAAATGACAGTCGCCAGTAATGCGATGATGTATATACTGAAAGCCAGCAATGCTGGCTTTTTTTATTTTGGGGAACTGTCATGGCCGAACCGCAGCTGCTGTTGAATTACACCGGGCATCTGCCTGAGTGCCCGACGTGGAGCGCAGAAGAGCGCGCGCTCTACTGGGCCGATATTCTGGAAGGGGAGATCCACCGCTACCATCTGCCGACGGCAGAACACACCGTACTCTCTTTCCATGAGGAGGTGGGCTGTTTCGCGCTGCGCGAGCAGGGTGGTTTTATCGTTGCGATGCGAACGGGTATCTGGCTGACCGATAAACACGGCCTGCTGCGCCGCAAGGTGTGCGATAACCCCTCTAACCCACAGCTCGCACGCTTTAACGACGGCGGCACCGATTCTCTGGGACGATTCTACGCGGGCACGTTTTGGGGGCCGGGAGATTACAACGGTGCCCTGCTGATGCGCATCGACAACGACCTGACGCCGAAAGTGATCCAGTGTGATATTCACGGCCACAACGGCTTAGCGTTTAGCCCGGATAAGCAGTGGATGTTTACCTCAGACACGCCAAACGGCGTAATTTACCGTACGCCGCTTGATGAGAAGGGCGAACCCGACAGGCGCGAGGTGTTTCGTCAGTTTAAAGAGGGCGAAGGGATACCGGACGGCGCTGCCATGGATGTGGAAGGCTGCTACTGGAGCGCGCTGTTTGACGGCTGGCGTATTGCGCGTTTTTCTCCGCAAGGGGAGCAGCTGGAAGAGTATCGCATGCCGGTGCGTTGCCCGACGATGGTCTGCTTTGGCGGCGATGACATGAAAACGCTGTTTATTACCACCACGCGGGAAAATATGGACGCAGACGAGGTGGCGAAGTATCCGTTCTCCGGCGCTATCTTCACCCTGCCGGTGAACGTGGCAGGGATGAAGAAAAGCCGCTTTATCGAACGTTAAGCCGGGTCAACCGGGACCACGTTTTCGCTCGGATAGCAGCCCAGCACTTTCATGGAACGCGTGATCTCGCCCAGTTCGCGCAGGGCCTTCTGCATGGAAGCAGACTCCAGGTTGGCCTGGATATCGAGGTAGAACATCTCTTCCCACGGGTTACCGTGGATTGGGCGTGATTCCAGCCTGGTCATGATCAGGTTGTGGTTACGCAGCACCAGCAGGGCTTCAACCAGCGCCCCGGCCTGTTGGCCGGTCGCCATCAGCAGCGTGGTTTTCGCTGGCACCTGGTCTGACACATTGATTGCCTTGCGGGCCAGCACCACGAAGCGGGTGATATTTTGCGTCTGGTTCGCCAGATTGCGTTCCAGCACCTGTAAACCATACAGCGCCCCGCCTGCTTCGCTGCCGAGCGCGGCGACGGTTGGGGTGTTAGCCTGCGCCACTTTTTCCATCGCCGCCGAGGTGCTTTCGGTGTACTCAATTTTCCAGCTCGGATAGCGGTTCAGGAACTGGCTGCACTGCTGGAACGGCTGTGGATGACTGTAAACCGTTTCGATCTTGCTCAGGTCGGTTGAGCCAGAGACCAGCACGCAGTGATCGATAGGGATCGTCAGCTCGCCAACCAGCGACAGGCTGGTGTGTTGCAGCAAATCGTAAACGTCGTTGATGGCGCCGGAGCTGGTGTTTTCAATAGGTACGACGGCGTAATCCGCCTGGCCGGTCTCAACCTGATTAAAAATGTCGGCAAACTTCGCGCAGCCGCTCTCAATAAATTCTTCGAAATGGCGTGCGGCATACTGACGTGCGGCCAGGTGAGAATAAGATCCCTTCGGACCGAGGAAGGCGATACGCGCAGAGTGTGGATTGGTTTTGTTCAGATGCTGCTGGAGCAGCGCTTGCTGAGTGAGAACGGAGTCTTCGATGATGAGCTGGAACAACCGGGTAATGTAGTGGGCATCGAGGTGATGCGCTTTGCCGAGCTGAATGAGACGTTCCAGCAGATCGCGCTCGCGGTCGATATCACGGACCGGGCGATGGGAGTCCAGCTTGGCTTTGCCCACTTCAACGGCAAGCGCGCGGCGTTCGGCCAGCAGCGCCAGCAGTTTCTCATCCAGCGCGCTGATTTTTACTCGCAGATCCAGTAACGGGTTTTCCGGTGTCATAGTGTTGCCTGTCTCATTTTATCGTTATCAATAAAAAAGGCCCCCCGGTGTGGGAGGCCTTGTTGTTCGTCTTCGCATTCTTTATCACACGACGAAACGCCTCCCGTTCAGGGGAAGGTAAAAAAGAATGCGAAGAAGAACGGCGTAAGTTTCATAAAGTCATCCTGTGATTGATACCGTTAAAGTACCCGTACTGTTTTCACCCTGTCAATAAAAAACAAAAAACGCGCCCGAAGGCGCGTTGGCGGTACACTCAATTTAAAGGATTACTCTTCTTCAACTTCTTCCGCGAAGCTGGCGTCTTTCACCGATGTTGCGGCGCGACGGGCTTCACCTTTGTGTTGCACTTTATTGAGCTGCCGTTCCAGCTTGTTGATCAAATCGTTAATTGCTGTGTACATATCCTCATGTTTTGCGCTGGCGACCAGATGGCCGTTTGGAGTATTGATAGTTGCGTCAGCGATGAAACCCTGCGGCTCCTTGGACAGGATGATATGTGGATTAATCAAATGAGTTTGCCATTTATCCAGTTTGGCGAGACGGTCTGCGACGTGCTGGCGGATTGCCGGAGTAATTTCCATTTGTTTACTGGTAATGTTCATTGTCATAAATTTTACCTCTTGTCTTTCCGTCTTGGTGATTCCAGCATACCCGACCTAATGTCAAAATGTGTGATTTAGATCACGTTATTTTGTCGGTTTTTGTCAGGGAATCTTTTTTGTGAGGCAGGGCAGGAAGAGGTGAGATTTACCTTGTCGAAGGCAAAAATTGGGGCCATAGTTGACTGGATGTGTTGAGGCTTAAGCGCTTCAGCGACGCGCTAAAATGAATAAAAAAACGGCAGCCTTCGGGCTGCCGTTTTGCATTGAGGCAATATCAGGTGTTGCTGCTGTTCGCGGCGATGATTTTCGCCACTTTTTCAGCCTGAGCGGTCATCTGCATCTGACGGTAAGCATTTTCCATCAGCTTCAGGCCGTCGCGCGTTGCCTGAGTATCCGGATAATCACGCAGCATACCTTCTACGCGGTTAACCACGGCAACCCATGCGCCACGACGGGTATAGTATTCCGCTACGGAGTATTCATATTTCGCCAGACGATCTTTCAGGAACACCAGACGTTTGGTCGCGTCGGTCACGTACTGACTGTTCGGATAGCCGCGCACCAGCTTGGAGAAGTCATTGAAGGCATCACGCGCATGCTGCGGGTCACGGTCAGAACGATCCACGCCGAAGAAGCCCTGCAGCGCACTGTCGTCCAGCGCCATGTTGGTGAGGCCGCGCATGTACATCACATAGTCGATGTTAGGATGAGTCGGGTTCAGACGCATGAAACGATCGATAGTTGCCTGAGCCAGCGGCAGGTCGGCATTTTTATAGTATGCGTAGATGAGATCTAACTGTACCTGCTGCGAATATGGACCAAATGGATAGCGATTATCCAACGCTTCCAGTTGCGTTATCGCCTGTTTCCAGTTACCGTCCTGCAACTTTTGTTGTGCAGTCGCATAGATTTCATTCGGCGGATTGTCAGGGACCTGTTCATTTGAACCGGAGCAGCCCACCAAAGCCAGGCTCAACGTGGCCGCTGCCACCAGATATTTCATGCGCGTCATGACGTTTTGACTTTCCTCAAATGTTTGTCCGGGAGAAACTCTGTTCCTGCTCCCGATTAAGACCAGCTACAATAGCACACTATATTAAACGGCAAAGCCGTAAAACCCAACGTTAAACGAAGAAGCAGTTTATGGCACAACGAGTAGAACTCACCGCAACAGTCTCCGAAAATCAGCTCGGTCAACGCTTAGATCAGGCTTTGGCCGAATTGTTCCCTGATTATTCGCGTTCACGCATAAAAGAATGGATCCTTGACCAGCGCGTGCTGGTAAACGGCAAGATCTGGGACAAACCAAAAGAGAAAGTGTTAGGTGGGGAAGCTGTCGCCATCAATGCTGAAATCGAAGAGGAAATCCGCTTCGAGCCGCAGGATATCCCACTGGACATCGTCTATGAAGATGATGACATTCTGGTGATCAACAAGCCGCGCGACCTGGTTGTTCATCCGGGCGCGGGGAACCCTGACGGTACGGTACTTAACGCACTTCTCCATTATTATCCGCCGATCGCGGATGTCCCGCGCGCGGGCATCGTGCACCGTCTGGATAAAGACACCACCGGTTTGATGGTGGTAGCGAAGACCGTTCCTGCTCAAACCCGTCTGGTGGAATCGCTGCAGCTGCGCGAAATCACCCGCGAGTATGAAGCGGTAGCCATTGGGCATATGACCTCTGGCGGAACGGTGGAAGAGCCAATCAGCCGTCACCCAACCAAACGTACCCATATGTCGGTGCATCCGATGGGTAAACCGGCGGTGACGCACTATCGCATTATGGAGCACTTCCGTATTCATACGCGCCTGCGTCTGCGTCTGGAAACCGGACGTACTCACCAGATCCGCGTGCATATGGCCCACATTACCCATCCGCTGGTCGGGGATCAGGTATACGGTGGTCGTCCGCGTCCACCTAAAGGCGCATCGGATGAGTTCATCAGCGTATTGCGTAAATTCGATCGCCAGGCGCTGCACGCGACTATGCTGCGTCTTTACCACCCTATCACCGGTATTCAGATGGAATGGCATGCGCCTATCCCGCAGGATATGGTGGACCTTATTGACGCCATGCGTGCTGATTTCGAAGAACATAAGGATCAAGTGGACTGGTTATGACCAAACTGATTGTCCCGGAGTGGCCATTGCCTGCAGGCGTGGCCGCCTGCAGTTCAACCCGTATTGGCGGTGTTAGCCAGGGCGCGTGGGAGTCTTTGAACCTCGGTGCGCACTGTGGCGACAACCTGGAACATGTTGAAGAGAACCGCCGACGTCTGTTTGCTGCGGGGAACTTGCCGTCGAAACCGGTCTGGCTGGAACAGGTTCATGGTAACGCAGTGCTGAAGTTGACGGGAGAACCCTATGCTTCTAAACGCGCTGATGCCTCTTACAGTAATACTCCGGGAACCGTTTGTGCCGTGATGACCGCCGATTGTCTGCCGGTTCTGTTCTGTAACCGTGCAGGTACCGAGGTGGCTGCAGCACACGCGGGCTGGCGTGGTCTGTGTGAAGGCGTGCTCGAAGAAACTGTCGCCTGCTTTAGCGATGAGCCAGCCAATATTATGGCCTGGCTTGGCCCGGCCATTGGTCCTCGCGCTTTCGAAGTGGGGCCAGAGGTTCGCGAAGCCTTTATGGAAAAAGATCCGCAAGCGGTTGAAGCCTTCCTGCCTTCGGGGGATAAATATCTGGCCGATATTTACCAGCTCGCCCGTCAGCGTCTGAATAACGTTGGCGTGATGCAGATCTTCGGCGGCGATCGCTGCACATTCACCGAAAAGGGTGATTTTTTCTCCTATCGTCGCGACAAGACCACGGGGCGTATGGCAAGTTTCATTTGGCTGATATAACCTAAAGAATCAAGACGATCCGGTACGTGCCGTTTTCTTTTCACATAATTCAGGTCATTAACCTTGAATAATTGAGGGATGACCTCATTTAATCTCCAGTAGCAAATTTGACCTGTTATGGGAGGAGTTATGCGTCTGGATCGTCTTACTAATAAATTCCAGCTTGCTCTCGCCGATGCCCAGTCCCTCGCACTGGGGCACGACAACCAGTTTATCGAACCTCTTCATTTAATGAGCGCCTTGCTGAATCAGGAAGGGGGATCGGTACGTCCTTTATTAACGTCCGCTGGCATTAATGCTGGCCAGTTACGCACCGCTATCGATCAGGCGCTGAGCCGTTTACCGCAGGTAGAAGGTACCGGCGGCGACGTTCAGCCGTCTCAGGATTTGGTGCGCGTGCTTAACCTTTGCGACAAGCTGGCGCAAAAACGTGGGGACAACTTTATTTCGTCAGAGCTGTTTGTTCTGGCGGCGCTTGAATCACGCGGTACCTTGACCGACCTGCTGAAATCTGCCGGTGCGACCACCGCCAATGTGACTCAGGCGATTGAGAAAATGCGCGGAGGTGAAAGCGTGAACGATCAGGGAGCCGAAGACCAACGTCAGGCTTTGAATAAATTTACGGTCGATCTGACCGAGCGTGCTGAACAGGGCAAACTTGATCCGGTTATCGGCCGTGACGAAGAAATCCGCCGTACGATTCAGGTACTGCAGCGTCGTACCAAGAACAACCCGGTGCTGATTGGTGAACCTGGTGTCGGTAAAACCGCCATCGTTGAAGGGCTGGCGCAGCGTATCGTCAACGGCGAAGTGCCGGAAGGCCTGAAAGGCCGCCGCGTACTGGCGCTGGATATGGGCGCGCTGGTGGCCGGTGCGAAATACCGCGGTGAGTTTGAGGAGCGTCTGAAAGGCGTGCTTAACGACCTGGCGAAGCAGGAAGGGAACGTTATCCTGTTTATCGACGAACTGCACACTATGGTCGGTGCGGGTAAAGCGGACGGCGCGATGGATGCCGGGAACATGCTGAAACCTGCGCTGGCGCGCGGTGAACTTCACTGCGTCGGTGCCACCACGCTCGACGAGTACCGTCAGTACATTGAGAAAGATGCTGCTCTGGAACGTCGTTTCCAGAAAGTGTTTGTTGCTGAGCCAAGCGTTGAAGATACCATCGCGATCCTGCGTGGTTTGAAGGAGCGCTATGAACTGCACCACCACGTGCAGATCACTGACCCGGCTATCGTTGCGGCAGCGACGCTTTCGCATCGTTATATTGCTGACCGTCAGCTACCGGATAAAGCGATCGACCTTATTGATGAAGCGGCTTCGAGCATTCGTATGCAGATTGACTCGAAACCGGAAGAACTGGACAGGCTCGACCGACGCATCATTCAGCTCAAGCTGGAACAGCAGGCGCTGAAGAAAGAGTCTGATGAAGCCAGTAAGAAACGCCTGGATATGCTCAATGAAGAACTGGACGATAAAGAGCGCCAGTATTCTGAGCTGGAAGAAGAGTGGAAAGCCGAGAAAGCATCCCTTTCCGGCACTCAGACCATTAAAGCTGAACTCGAACAGGCCAAAATTGCCATTGAGCAGGCTCGCCGTGTCGGCGATCTGGCGCGGATGTCTGAACTGCAGTACGGCAAAATTCCTGAGCTGGAAAAACAGCTTGAGATAGCGACGCAGTCAGAAGGGAAAACGATGCGTCTGTTACGTAATAAGGTGACGGATGCAGAAATCGCAGAAGTGCTTGCTCGCTGGACCGGTATTCCGGTGGCGCGCATGCTGGAAGGCGAGCGTGAAAAACTGCTGCGCATGGAGCAAGATCTACACAATCGGGTGATTGGCCAGAACGAAGCGGTTGAAGCGGTTTCGAACGCTATTCGTCGTAGTCGTGCAGGGCTGTCCGATCCAAACCGTCCGATTGGTTCGTTCCTGTTCCTGGGGCCGACGGGCGTCGGTAAAACCGAGCTGTGTAAAGCGCTGGCTAACTTTATGTTCGACAGCGACGATGCGATGGTACGTATCGACATGTCCGAGTTTATGGAGAAACACTCCGTCTCACGTCTGGTCGGCGCGCCTCCGGGATACGTTGGTTATGAAGAAGGGGGATATCTGACGGAAGCCGTTCGCCGTCGCCCTTATTCCGTCATCCTGCTGGATGAGGTGGAAAAAGCGCATCCTGATGTGTTCAACATCCTGCTTCAGGTGCTGGATGATGGCCGTCTGACCGACGGACAGGGGAGAACGGTCGACTTCCGTAATACGGTTGTCATCATGACCTCGAACCTGGGTTCCGATTTGATTCAGGAACGTTTCGGTGAACTGGACTATAGCCATATGAAGGATCTGGTGCTCGGTGTCGTGAGCCATAACTTCCGTCCGGAGTTCATCAACCGTATTGATGAAGTGGTAGTATTCCATCCTCTGGGTGAGAAACACATTGCGTCGATTGCGCAGATCCAGCTGCAGCGTCTGTACAAACGTCTGGAAGAGCGTGGATATGAAATTCACATCTCCGACGAGGCCCTGAAGCTGCTGAGCGAGAATGGTTACGATCCAGTGTACGGTGCGCGTCCATTGAAACGTGCTATCCAGCAGCAGATCGAAAACCCGCTGGCGCAGCAGATCCTCTCCGGAGAGTTGATTCCGGGCAAAGTTATTCGTCTGGAAGCCAACGACGATCGTATTGTGGCAGTGCAGTAAGTCACAAAACGCAAAAACGAGCCGCTTGCGGCTCGTTTTTGTTTAAAAACCAGGCGAAAATTGAGGTCTGGAGTAAGATTTGCCTGGAAAGTGAGCGGTCAGTAAATAAATGTCACTTTATCCTTGCAGCTTCGGAATTACTCCCTATAATGCGCCTCCACTGACACGGAACAACGGCACACACGCCGCCGGGTCAGCAGAGAATAGCGAAATTAATCACTTGACTCTGAAGCGGGAAAGCGTAATATGCACACCCCGCGCCGCTGAGAAAAGCGAAGCGGCACTGCTCTTTAACAATTTATCAGACAATCTGTGTGGGCACTCAAAGTGACATGGATTCTTAACGTCGCAAGACGAAAAATGAATACCAAGTCTCTGAGTGAACATACGTAATTCATTACGAAGTTTAATTCACGAGCATCAAACTTAAATTGAAGAGTTTGATCATGGCTCAGATTGAACGCTGGCGGCAGGCCTAA